>JALCNW010000040.1 GCA_022649305.1 Enterobacter sp. | reverse complement strand
AGAAGCAAGGTAAGCGGCGTTACAGATGTTCGGCGGCATGTTGCCGAGATCTTTTGCCGCTTTAATGCCGGCGGCGATCGCCAGACCGTGCTGGATCGCACGCTCACCGCTGGTTAGTTCCCGGCGGGTCGGTACGTTGAAGACCATTTTACGCAGCGGACGACGCGGTTCGCTTTTATTGGTCTTCAACTGATCGAAGCTATAGAGACTTTCTTTCGCGGTCTCAACGGCCTGACGCACTTTCCAGTACGTATTGCGACCTTTAACGTGCAGTTCGGTCAGGAAGCAGACGGCTTCCATTGAGCCAGTATCATTCAGCGTGTTAATGGTTTTCTGAATAACCTGCTTGTATTGACGTTCATCAAGCTCACGCTCTTTGCCACACCCAATCAGCAGAATGCGCTCGGACAGCACGTTCGGAACATGGTGCAGCAATAGCGTCTGCCCAGGTTTGCCTTCCAGTTCGCCACGGCGCAACAAGGCGCTGATGTAGCCGTCACTGATTTTATCGAGTTGTTCGGCGATCGGGGAGAGTCGGCGTGGTTCAAAGACGCCCACAACGATACAGGCACTCCGCTGTTTCTCCGGGCTACCGCTTTTTACACTGAACTCCATGCACTACGCTCCTGAATCTTAAAGACAACGACGGCTGCTACGGATAGAATTGAAACCTTTCGTAACTCAAGTCCGCTGTTGTGGTGACTTCGTGTTAATCTTACGTTACTACGGTTTCGACACGTCAAACATATCCTGAGCCGCGAATCCGCCTGATTTTTTAATCTTAGCGATGATTTCGACGATTCAAGAGAATAAATGACGTTTAAGCCATGAAACAAGCGAAATTCCTGCAAAGAGACGGGTTTTTACGGGCGTATTTAAAGTGATAATCATAAGATATCTGGTACGGGAGACGCTCAAGAGCCAACTGGCCATCCTTTTCATCCTCCTTCTGATCTTTTTCTGTCAGAAGCTGGTTAGGATCCTCGGTGCGGCTGTAGACGGCGAAATCCCGACAAATCTGGTGCTTTCTCTGCTCGGACTAGGCGTGCCCGAAATGGCGCAGCTTATTCTGCCGCTTAGCCTTTTCCTTGGCTTACTGATGACGCTCGGGAAGCTGTACACCGAAAGTGAAATCACGGTAATGCACGCCTGCGGCTTGAGTAAAGCCGTACTGGTGAAAGCCGCGATGGTGCTGGCGCTGTTCACAGGTATTGTTGCAGCAGTCAACGTCATGTGGGCGGGACCATGGTCATCCAAACATCAGGATGAAGTGCTTGCCGAAGCGAAAGCCAACCCCGGATTGGCGGCGTTAGCGCAAGGCCAGTTCCAGCAGGCAACCGACGGCAACTCTGTCCTCTTCATCGAGAGCGTAGACGGCAGTCGTTTTAACGACGTCTTCCTTGCGCAGCTCCGTACCAAAGGCAATGCGCGCCCGTCTGTGGTGGTAGCGGATTCCGGTCAGCTTTCCCAGCGTAAAGACGGCTCCCAGGTCGTGACTCTGAACAAGGGCACGCGCTTTGAGGGCACGGCGTTGCTGCGCGATTTCCGCATTACCGATTTCCAGAACTATCAGGCAATTGTTGGCCATCAGAACGTGGCTCTCGATCCGAGCGATACCGAGCAGATGGATATGCGTACTCTGATCAATACCGATACCGACCGGGCCAAAGCGGAGCTGCACTGGCGTCTCACGCTGGTATTCACGGTATTTATGATGGCGTTGATGGTTGTGCCGCTGAGCGTGGTTAACCCGCGTCAGGGCAGGGTATTGTCGATGCTACCGGCTATGCTGCTGTATCTGGTGTTCTTCCTGCTGCAAACGTCCATCAAGTCTAACGGTGGAAAGGGTAAGATCGATCCGATGATGTGGACGTGGGTGGTCAACGGTTTGTACCTGCTGCTGGCGGTCGTATTAAACCTGTGGGATACCGTACCGATGCGTCGCGTGCGTGCCCGTTTTATGCGTAAAGGAGCGGTGTAATGCAGGCGTTTGGCGTTCTTGACCGCTATATCGGTAAAACTATTTTTACCACCATCATGATGACGTTGTTCATGCTGGTGTCGCTCTCCGGCATCATCAAGTTTGTCGATCAGTTGAAGAAAGCCGGGCAGGGCAGTTATGACGCGCTTGGCGCGGGCATGTACACCCTTCTTAGCGTGCCAAAAGATGTGCAGATTTTCTTCCCGATGGCTGCGCTTTTGGGGGCATTGCTGGGCCTCGGTATGCTGGCGCAACGCAGTGAGCTGGTGGTGATGCAGGCTTCAGGCTTCACCCGTATGCAGGTGGCGTTATCCGTCATGAAAACCGCAATCCCGCTGGTGCTGTTGACTATGGCTATCGGCGAGTGGGTGGCACCGCAGGGTGAACAAATGGCGCGTAACTACCGCGCACAGGCCATGTACGGTGGCTCTCTGTTGTCCACTCAACAAGGATTATGGGCGAAAGACGGGAACAACTTCGTTTATATCGAACGCGTGAAAGGCGATGACGAGCTGGGTGGCGTAAGTATTTATGCCTTCAACGATAATCGTCGCTTGCAGTCGGTGCGTTATGCCGCCTCGGCAAAATTTGATGCGGCCAACAAACTGTGGCGTTTGTCGCAGGTCGATGAGTCGAATCTAAAAGATCCTAAGCAAATCACGGGTTCGCAGACGGTTTCTGGAACCTGGAAAACGAACCTGACGCCTGACAAATTAGGCGTGGTGGCGTTGGATCCTGATGCGTTGTCGATCAGCGGATTGCACAACTATGTCAAATATCTGAAGTCGAGCGGTCAGGACGCCGGGCGTTATCAGCTCAACATGTGGAGCAAGATTTTCCAGCCGATGTCCGTCGCCGTCATGATGCTCATGGCACTGTCATTCATCTTCGGGCCGCTGCGAAGCGTGCCGATGGGCGTGCGCGTAGTGACGGGGATTAGCTTCGGTTTCGTCTTTTACGTGCTGGACCAAATCTTCGGTCCATTGACGCTGGTGTATGGCATTCCACCACTGATTGGCGCGCTATTGCCTAGTGCATCGTTCTTCCTGATAAGCCTCTGGCTGCTTCTCAAACGCTCCTGACAACACGTTTCCCCCACTCTCGCGTCGCCGGGAGTGGGGCTAATCTCCTGTTTCACACCGCACTTTTTCACACAACCTTCAACGCCTTGCCTGGAATTTGAGTATTATTGAGCGATGAAGTCGTGAAGGGATCCTCTATGAAGCAAATTCGAATGCTTGCGCAGTACTACGTCGATCTTATGATGAAGCTCGGCCTGGTCCGTTTCTCATTATTGTTGGCTCTTGCACTGGTGGTGTTGGCGATCGTCGTGCAGATGGCCGTGACGATGGTGCTTCACGGCCAGGTTGAGAGTATCGACGTCATCCGTTCCATCTTTTTCGGCCTGCTGATAACGCCGTGGGCAGTCTACTTTCTGTCTGTTGTGGTGGAGCAACTGGAAGAGTCGCGTCAGCGTCTTTCCCGGCTGGTCGTCAAACTGGAGGAGATGCGCGAGCGCGACCTTAAGCTCAACGTACAGCTCAAAAATAATATTGCCCAGCTGAACCAGGAAATTTCAGAGCGTGAAAAGGCGGAGGCTGAACGCCAGGCGACGCTTGAGCAACTGAAGATCGAGATGAAAGAGCGCGAAGTCACGCAGATACAGCTCGAACAACAATCCTCTTTCCTGCGCTCTTTCCTCGATGCCTCCCCGGATTTGGTTTTCTACCGTAATGAAGACAAAGAGTTTTCGGGGTGTAATCGGGCGATGGAGTTGCTCACCGGGAAAAGTGAAAAACAGCTTATTCACCTCAAACCGCAGGATGTCTATTCTGAAGAAGCCGCGGTCAAAGTCATTGAAACCGATGAAAAAGTGTTTCGTCATAACGTCTCTTTGACCTATGAACAGTGGCTGGATTATCCGGATGGGCGCAAAGCCTGCTTCGAAATCCGTAAAGTGCCGTATTACGATCGTGTCGGTAAACGCCATGGCCTGATGGGCTTTGGCCGCGATATTACCGAGCGTAAGCGCTACCAGGATGCGCTCGAACGGGCGAGCCGTGATAAGACCACGTTTATCTCTACTATCAGTCATGAACTGCGTACGCCGCTAAACGGTATCGTGGGTTTGAGCCGTATTCTGCTGGATACCGAGTTAACCAGCGAGCAGGAGAAGTACCTTAAAACCATCCACGTATCGGCGGTGACGCTGGGTAATATCTTCAACGATATTATCGATATGGATAAGATGGAACGGCGCAAAGTCCAACTCGATAATCAGCCTGTCGACTTTACCGGTTTCCTGGCCGATCTGGAGAACCTCTCCGGGCTGCAGGCTCAGCAAAAAGGGCTACGCTTTGTGCTTGAGCCAACACTGCCGCTGCCGCATAAGGTCGTTACCGACGGTACGCGCCTGCGTCAGATCCTGTGGAATCTTATCAGCAACGCCGTTAAGTTTACCCAGAAAGGGCAGGTGGTGGTGCGCATTCGCGTTGATGAAGGCGACATGCTGCACTTTGAGGTTGAGGATTCCGGCATCGGTATTCCGCAGGAAGAGCAGGATAAGATCTTCGCCATGTATTATCAGGTGAAAGATAGCAATGGCGGCAAACCGGCTACCGGCACGGGGATTGGTCTGGCCGTCTCACGTCGTCTGGCGAAAAGTATGGGCGGCGACATTACTGTCACTAGCCAGCAGGGAAAAGGCTCATTGTTTACCCTGACGGTACATGCGCCAGCGGTGGCGGAAGAGGTGGAAGATACCTTTGAAAATGACGAACTGCCGCTACCGGCGCTGCACGTTCTGTTGGTAGAGGATATCGAGCTTAACGTGATTGTCGCGCGTTCAGTGCTTGAGAAACTGGGTAACAGCGTTGACGTGGCGATGACCGGCACCGCGGCGCTGGAGATGTTTACGCCGGGTGAATATGACCTCGTGCTGCTGGATATCCAGCTACCGGATATGACCGGCCTGGATATCTCCCGCGAGCTGACGACCCGCTATGCGCCAGATGAATTGCCGCCGCTGGTGGCATTGACCGCAAACGTACTTAAGGACAAAAAAGAGTACCTCGATGCCGGTATGGACGACGTGCTCAGCAAACCGCTGGCGGTACCTGCGTTAACCGCCATGATTAAGAAGTTCTGGGATACCTGTGATGAAGAGGAGAGCACCATGACATCTGTAGAGAGCGCTAAAGCGCAAGCGATACTGGATATCGCTATGCTTGAGCAGTATATCGATTTGGTCGGCCCGAAACTGATTACCGATGGCGTGGCGGTGTTTGAGAAGATGATGCCGGGATATTTAAGCGTGCTGGAATCGAATCTGACTGCGCGCGATCAGAAAGGTATTGTGGAAGAAGGGCACAAAATCAAAGGGGCTGCGGGCTCGATTGGATTGCGTCATCTGCAACAGCTGGGTCAGCAGATTCAGTCCCCGGATTTACCGGCATGGTCGGATAATGTGGGTGAATGGGTTGAAGAGATGAAGCAAGAGTGGCAAAACGACGTAGACGTGCTCAAAGCCTGGGTGGAAAGCACAAAAAAATGACCCCGGATAAACCGGGGTGCGCGAAATACTGCGCCAACACCAGGGAAATCGTAGCTGTGCCTGATCTTTCGTGTTGTTTTCGCATGGCACAGCCTGAAAAATTTGGGCCGCACGCAGATAAGATAGCAAATCTTAAATGATTTGTTACAGGAATCAGTGAAATGTGTGAAGCATACCAGTTTAATCAGAATTATTAATATGCTTCAGTCAGTTGCAAAGAAGGAACGGCATGATGAAAAAAGTGGGTGTAGTACTCAGCGGGTGCGGCGTTTACGACGGTGCGGAGATTCATGAGTCCGTTTTGACGCTGCTTGCGTTGGCGCGACAGGGTGTCGAAACCATTTGTTTTGCACCGGATAAAAATCAGTCGGATGTGATTAATCACCTGTCCGGTGAGCCAATGGCCGAAGCTCGTAACGTCTTGATTGAGTCTGCTCGTATTGCCCGGGGAGACATTCATCCACTGGCACAGGCAAATGCGGCTGAACTGGACGCGCTAATCGTGCCGGGTGGGTTTGGTGCGGCGAAGAATCTGAGCAGTTTTGCCAGTCTCGGCAACGATTGCCAGGTCGACAGTGCGTTAAAAAATCTGGTGCTGGATATGCATGCCGCAGGTAAGCCGCTGGGCTTTATGTGCATCGCGCCCGCAATGCTGCCGAAGATTTTTCATTTTCCACTGCGCCTGACGATTGGCACCGATATCGATACGGCTGAAGTGATTGAAGATATGGGCGGCGAACATGTGCCTTGTCCGGTTGACGATATCGTCGTAGATGAGGACAACAAAATCGTCACCACGCCTGCCTATATGCTGGCGCAAAATATTGCCGAGGCGGCCACCGGTATTGATAAGCTGGTCGATCGCGTGCTGGTGCTGACGCAGTGAGTAAAAAACGTTCTCCCCTCGGCTGGGCGAAACGTATTGCGCTTCGCGCGATGCTCGCACTCGCCATTTTTTGGGGTGGGGGAATCGTCCTGTTTAGCATTTTGCCCGTGCCGTTTTCGGCAGTGATGGTCGAGCGTCAACTCGGCGCCTGGCTGACGGGGAATTTCAGCTATGTGGCGCATTCTGACTGGGTGAGCATGGATGAGATTTCGCCGTGGATGGGGCTGGCGGTTATCGCCGCTGAAGATCAAAAGTTCCCGGAGCATTGGGGTTTTGACGTCTCGGCGATTGAGAAAGCGCTGGCGCACAACGAGCGAAATGAAAATCGCGTGCGTGGCGCATCAACGCTTTCACAGCAAACGGCCAAGAATCTATTTTTGTGGGATGGGCGAAGCTGGATAAGAAAAGGGCTCGAAGCAGGGCTGACGTTGGGGATGGAAACGGTCTGGAGTAAGAAACGCATCCTGACGGTTTATCTGAATATTGCCGAGTTTGGTGATGGGGTATTTGGCGTTGAAGCCGCAGCCCAACGTTATTTTCACAAGCCCGCTAGCCGTTTGACGATATCAGAAGCGGCGCTGTTAGCGGCGGTATTACCCAATCCTATCCGATTCAAAGCGAATGCCCCGTCGGGATACGTCCACAGCCGCCAGGCATGGATTATGCGTCAGATGCGGCAGCTGGGTGGCGAAGGATTTATGACGGGTAACAAGCTGTATTAACCGAGGGGATTAATCCTCGTCAAAACCTGAGTTAAATAGCGCGACTACGGCTGCCAGCGCTTCGATTTCCTGCGGGCCTGTCGCCTCGACCTCAATCTGTCGGCCTTTGGCAGAATCCAGCATGAGTAGCGCAATGACGCTGTTGGCTTCCGCTTCTGTGCCTTCGTCGTTGCGCAGCAGTACTTCAGCATCAAATCCCTGCATCAGCTCGAACAGCTTCATGGCTGGGCGTGCATGCATGCCCAGCTTGTTGGTGATTTCAACGGTGTGTTTTACGGTCATGTTTTACGTTTTTCCAGCGTACGATGACGAGACTGAACGTTTTTACCGCGAGAGCGGAAGTAATCGGCCAGTTGTTCGGCAATGTACACCGAACGATGTTTACCACCGGTACAACCAATCGCTACGGTCAGGTAGCTGCGGTTGTTTGTTTCCAGCATAGGTAACCATAGCTCAAGGTAGCTTCGCGTCTGGTAGATAAAATTGTGAACTTCTGTGTGCCTGTCGAGGAAGGCCGCCACGGGTTTATCCAAACCGGTCATTGGACGCAGTTTGGGGTCCCAGTGTGGGTTCGGCAGGAAACGCACATCGAAAACATAATCCGCATCGATAGGAATACCGTGTTTGAAACCAAATGATTCAAACACCATGGTCAGCTCGCGCTCGCGTTTACCCAGCAGACGAGTACGCAGCATTTCCGCCAGCTCATGGACGGACATCTCAGAGGTATCGACAATCAGATCGGCACGGGAACGCAGGGGTTCCAGCAGCGCGCTCTCTTCATCGATAGCGCTTTCCAGTGACAGATTTTTGTTGGAAAGCGGATGCAAACGACGGGTATCGCTGTAACGACGAATTAACGTGTTGCGGTCAGCATCGAGGAACAGCAGTTGAGGAGAGAAGTTCTCCGGCAGGCTGCTCATGGCCTGTTCAAAGATCTCCGGGGATTCCGGCATATTACGCACGTCGATGCTCACCGCGGCAGAAATTTGTCGGTCTGCCAGCGTCCGCGCCAGGTCAGGTAACAACACGACCGGGAGGTTATCGACGCAGTAAAAGCCCATATCTTCGAGCGCTCGTAGGGCAACGGACTTTCCCGAACCCGAACGACCGCTGACGATCATCAGCACCATGTTCCGTTTCTCCTCAGGACATCAGATGTGAAGGCCATCTCCTGGTTATGCATCATCCTGATTGCCTTCTGTCTCCGTGATAATTTGATACAGCTCCTCATCACTTTGAGCAGCACGCAGGCGACGGCAAATCGTTTTATCCGCCAGACGTTTGGCGACCAGTGAGAGTGTATGCAAATGCGTCTTGGTCTGGTCAGCGGGCACCAGCAAAGCAAACAGCAAATCGACAGGCTGATTATCAATCGCATCAAAGGCGATAGGCGTTTCCAGCTGCACGAAGACGCCTACGGCACGCAATGTGTCTTCTTCCAGTTTGCCATGCGGAATGGCAATACCATTGCCGATGCCGGTACTGCCCATTTTTTCTCGGGTCAGAATGGCTTCGAACACCACCTGAGGCGGCAGGCTCAACTGTTTTGCGGCCAGTTCACTGATGATCTCCAGAGCACGTTTTTTGCTCTGGCAGTGAACGCCACTGCGGGTACATTCCTGGTTAAGGACAGTGCTCAATTGAAGAGCTGAATCGTTGTTCATCATAATTTCACCTAAGCGCTAACCGTACAAATGGCCTGTTGTGTTTGACAACAGGCCGTCCTGCACCCGTTAACTGCTCGGACAATTAGTGTTGTTTCAGTTTGTCTTTATGTTTATTAAGCTGTCGCGCAAGCTTGTCAATCAAGCCGTCGATAGCCGCGTACATGTCTTGCCCTTCCGCACTGGCATGGATTTCGCCCCCGTTTATGTGCAGGGTTGCGTCCGAGATATGAGTCACTTTCTCCACTTTCAACACAATGTAGACCTGATTGATCCTCTCGAAATACTGCTCAAGCTTGGCGAATTTCGTATTCAGAAAATCGCGTAACGCTTCAGTGATTTCGACATTGTGTCCTGTGATGTTGAGCTGCATAGTGTCTTCCTTATCGGTTGTGTCAAACCAGTTGTTTACGCTGGTTAGACGGCGGAATGGATAAAGACTCTCGATACTTCGCAACAGTACGACGTGCCACCATGATACCCTGATCGGACAGCAGGGTGGTTAACTTACTGTCACTCAGTGGTTTCGCGGGGTTTTCCGCGGCGATTAACTTCTTCACCAGTGCGCGAATGGCCGTCGACGAGGCTTCGCCTCCGCCTTCGGTACTCACGTGGCTGGAGAAGAAATACTTAAGCTCAAAAATACCACGCGGGCTATGCAGATACTTTTGCGTTGTCACGCGCGAAATGGTCGATTCATGCATCTCGACGGCCTGTGCGATATCTGCCAGCACCATCGGTTTCATAAACTCTTCGCCTTGCTCAAAAAAGCCTTGCTGCTGTTCCACAATACAGCGACTGACGCGCAGCAGCGTATCATTTCTGCTTTCGAGGCTTTTGATCAGCCATCGCGCTTCCTGAAGATTGCTACGAATATATTGATTGTCAGAGTCGTTGCGCACGCTGGTGCACATTGAGGCGTATTGCTGGTTTATTTGCAGGCGGGGAATGCTGTCTGAATTTAGCTCTACGGTCCAGTGACCGTTATATTTTCGCACCAGAACGTCAGGAATAACATATTCCGGTTCGCCGGTCTGGATCGATTGTCCCGGACGCGGATCGAGGGATTGAATCAGATTCACCGCCTCTTTCAGCACATCCTCTTTCAATCGCGTCACGCGCATGAGCGAACGGAAATCATGATTAGCCAACAGATCCAGATGATCGCTGATGATTAAGCGTGCCTCGTCGATCCTTGGCGTCTCTTTCACAAATTGTGAAAGCTGGATCAGAAGACAGTCGCGCAGATCTTTCGCGGCGACGCCAACCGGATCGAAGCGCTGGATGCGTTTAAGCACGGCTTCGATCTCATCCATTTCGATTTCGTCATCGCCAATACTTTCGAGTATGTCATCCAGTGAGACAGTCAAATAACCGGTGTCATCAACGGCGTCGACAATTGACGTGGCAATCGCACGATCGGTCTCGGAAAATGGCGTTAGCTCGACCTGCCACATCAGGTAATCCTGAAGCGACTGGGTAGTTTCACCCTGATAAACCGGTAATTCGTCATCCTGATAGTCGGCGCGAGTACCGGAAGGCGTGCCAGCGGTATAGATTTCGTCCCAGCTGGCATCTAACGGAAGCTCGTCCGGCATCTCTTTTTGCTCAAGCGCATCGGCCGTATCGAGCGTTTCGGTGTCCTGCTTTTCCTGGGTTTCTACCTCTTCATGAAGATCGGTTTGCTCCAGCAGCGGGTTACTGTCCAGCGCTTGCTGGAGTTCCTGCTGGAGTTCTAACGTGGACAATTGCAACAGACGGATCGCCTGTTGTAACTGAGGCGTCATCGCCAACTGCTGGCTGAGCCTTAATTGCAAACCTTGCTTCATGTTCAGAGCATTTTTCTCCGGTCCTGCGTGACTTAACCTCTACCCTATCAGAGTCTGAAGTCTTCCCCAAGGTACACGCGTTTCACATGCTCATCTTCGAGAATTTCTTGTGGCGTGCCGTGGGCGATTAAATGCCCCTGGCTGACAATATAAGCACGCTCACAGACCGCTAACGTTTCACGAACGTTGTGGTCGGTAATCAGTACGCCGAGACCGCTGTCGCGCAGATGCTCGATAATCCGTTTTATATCGATGACGGAGATTGGGTCAACGCCTGCAAACGGTTCATCCAGAAGGATAAATTTCGGGTTTGCTGCCAGCGCGCGGGCAATTTCCACGCGGCGACGTTCGCCCCCTGAAAGTGCCTGACCCAGGTTGTCTCGCAGGTGCTCAATATGGAACTCTTCCATCAGCTGATTAGCACGATCCTGACGTTGTTCAGCTGTTAGATCGTCTCGGATCTGCAGCACAGCCATCAGGTTATCGTATACGCTCAGGCGACGGAAAATGGAGGCTTCCTGCGGAAGATAGCCAATACCACGGCGCGCGCGCGCGTGCAGCGGCAACAGACTGATATCTTCGTCATCAATAATAATGTTGCCCGCGTCGCGCGCGACTATCCCCACCACCATGTAAAAGGTGGTGGTTTTACCTGCACCGTTAGGACCCAGCAAGCCAACAATTTCACCGGAATTAACGGTCAGACTGACATCTTCCACGACGCGACGGCCTTTGTAGGCTTTGGCGAGGTTCTTTGCAGTTAATGTTGCCATAACGAATTAGTTACTCTTCTTCTGGGCGGGAGCCTGTGCTTTGCCTTTATCCTGCAACTGCGATGGCACCAGCACGGTGGTGACACGTCTACCTTTCTCGCTGAAAGCCTGCATTTTCTGCTCTTTCACCAGATAGGTAATCTTGTCGCCCGTGATGTTGCTGTCGAGCTGTTCCAGATAGGCGTTGCCGGTCAGGATCACAAGATCCTTCGCCAGTTCATAGTGCATATGCGAGGCATGGCCTTTGACTGGCTTGCCATTGTCTTGCATCTGGTAGAAGGTTGCCGGATTACCAAAACCATCGATAATCTCTTTGCCTTGTTCGCCGCCTGGGCGGGTAACAACCACTTTGTCGGCGTTGATTTTGATCGTGCCCTGGGTCATCACCACGTTGCCCGTGAAGGTCACAACGTTACCCTGCATATCCAGCGACTGAGTGTCTGACTCGATATGGATAGGCTGTTCAGTATCGCCAGTCGCAGCAAGTGCGGGTAGACTGGCGGCCAGCAGCGCGCTGGCGATGACAAAATTAAGGCTGAGTTTGTTTATTTTGAATTTCATATGAGGTTCTAACCTTTTCAATCAGCTCGGCGTTTTTGCTGCGTAAGTTCCCGCGCATTCTTAGACCGCTGGAATTAAATGTTGTGCCGTATAACGTCACCAGATCCTGCGATGTAACATCCTGGGTAATCAGGTTGATCTGGGCATTATCCGTAGTAATTTTGCGCAGTTGAGAATCTGCGGTCAGGGCGTTGACTTCGACATGCCCATACAGATAAAGCATACGGTCATTCGTCAATTTTGCTCTGTCAGATTTGATCGACCACGTCGGAACTTTATTCACATCAAAGGTCGTCATGACCGGTTGGGTAAACCACGACACGCCTTCTTCAGAAAAATATTCGACATGCTGAGCAATCAGGCGATAGTTCAACGCCCCTTCAGGACTGTAAACGACCGTATCGGTATGCTCGCTTTTATAGGTCGGCTCGTTAGTGCTGGCCACTTCCGTCTGCGTCTCATCGGTGTCGGCGAGATTCACGCCTATCAGCACTAATACGGCCAACGAAAGCAGAATGATAACCCAACGTCTGGTTTTACTCATATTGATTGCCCTTTGGCCTCATCAAGCTTGCCCTGCGCGAGCAGTAACAGATCGCACACTTCGCGCACGGCACCGCGACCGCCGTTGTTCCGGGTAATGTAGTCAGCGCGTGGGAGCAATAGCGGATGCGCATCCGCTACAGCGATACTTAAGCCGACTTCAGCCATGACCGGCCAGTCAATCAGATCGTCTCCCACGTAGGCGACATTTTCTGGGGCAATGGCAAGTTTGGTCAGCAGATCCCTGAAAGCCACCATCTTGTCGGATTGACCTTGATACAGATGAGTGATGCCCAGTGTTTCACAGCGATCTTCTACCAGTTTAGCTTTTCGTCCGGTGATAATAGCAACTTCGATACCCGATGTGATCGCGCAGCGAATGCCATAGCCATCCCGAACGTTGAAGGCTTTTAGCTCTTCGCCATTATTACCCATAAAAATTAAGCCATCGGACAGAACGCCATCGACGTCCAGAATCAGCAATTGGATTTTTTCCGCCTGCGCCATCATTTGCGTGCTGACCGGGCCATAACAGGTTGCAAGGGATGCACCCGTATTACTCATTGTCTTATCCTTCATTACACTACGCCTGCGCGCAGAAGATCATGCATATGTACCACACCCAGCAGTTGGTCGCCATCGGCAACCATGACTGAGGTTATATGACGGGACTGCATCAGGTTCAAAACATCGACGGCCAGCGTGCCGGGACGAACGCGTATACCGCCCGAGGTCATGACGTCGGCAATACCCAAAGTACGCACATCCACACCCATATCAAACACGCGGCGCAGGTCACCATCAGTGAAGATGCCTTCGATTTTCATCAGGTCGTCGCAGATAACCGTCATGCCAAGGTTTTTACGGGTAATTTCTAACAACGCATCCCGCAGAGAGGCCTCTTTACTGACGTGAGGGATTTCCGCACCGGAGTGCATAATGTCGTTGACCCGCAGCAGCAGTTTACGGCCTAATGCGCCACCTGGGTGGGAAAGGGCAAAATCTTCTGGCGTAAAGCCGCGAGCCTCAAGGAGCGCAACGGCCAGCGCGTCGCCCATGACCAACGCTGCGGTAGTGCTGGAGGTCGGCGCAAGTCCAAGCGGGCACGCCTCTTTGGGAACCTTCACGCATAAATGGACGTCTGCTGCGCGGGCCATGCTGCTTTCCGGGCGGCTGGTCATACAAATGAGCGGAACATGCAGACGCTTCAGTACCGGAATCAGCGCCAGAATCTCGTTAGATTCGCCAGAATTCGACAGGGCGATGACGACATCCTGCGGGGTGACCATACCGAGATCGCCGTGGGCCGCTTCGCCTGGGTGCACAAAGAATGATGAGGTTCCGGTGCTGGCGAATGTCGCAGCCATTTTACGGCCAATGTGGCCGGATTTGCCCATTCCCATGACCACGACTTTGCCCGTGCAGTAGAAAATTTTCTCACACGCCAGGCTGAAGTCCTGATTAATGTACTGATCTAACTGCGCCAGACCTTCACGTTCAATTTGCAGAACATCTTTGCCTGCTTTCTGAAAGTCAAAACCCGGCTGCAATTCTATTTGCGACATAATGCGTTTCCATTTACCCAGAGAGAAGAGGCGACAGCCAGTAAAGCATCGCCATCCATACGATAAATCCACCCGTCAGTAGGACACCTGCCCCTTTACCAATTTGCTGCTTTCGCCGCCAGCAGAGCAGGGCGAAAAGCAGGCTCACCAACAGCATCACACCGTAATCGCGAGAAAAAGCCATTGGATTAACTGCCCCTGGTGCAATGAGCGCGGGTAAACCCAATACGATGGCGATGTTAAAAATATTGGAACCAATGATATTGCCGATCGCGATATCATCTTCACCTTTACGTGCGCCCGCGATGGCGGTTGCCAGCTCTGGCAGACTGGTGCCGATGGCAATGACCGTCAGGCCGAACGTTAATTCGCTCATCGCGAAATAATTGGCGACCACGGTCGCGTTATCGACCACCATTCGGGTGGCCATCGGCATAATAATGAGCGCAACGCCAAGCCAAAGCAGCGCCACCGGCAGTGTTCCATCCCGAGGAAGTTCGGCAACTTGCTCGCGCGTCAGACTGTCGTTGCCCTGTTTTTCTGCCAGACGGGCAATTTTAACGATATACAGCAGCCAGATAACCGCCAGCGAAAGCAAAAGAATGCCGTCATCGAAGGTAAGCTGCCCATCATAAAGCACGTAGCCCGCCAGCAGGGTGACAATTAACATTAGCGGTAATTCACGACGTAAAACATCAGAATGCACGCGAAAGGGATGCAGCAGCGCAGCAAGACCCAGAATCAGTAAGATATTGACGATGTTGGAGCCAATGGCGGTGCCGACCGCAAGATCGACTTGCCCGTGCAACGACGCGGAGACAGAGACGATGATTTCCGGGAGCGATGTTCCCACGCTGACCACCGTCATCCCGATGATCAGTGGCGGTATCCCAAACAGTCGGCACAGGATCGATGCAGCAAACACCAAACGGTCAGCACTGTAGACCACCAAAAATAAACCAATTATTAACAGTGCCGTTGCTAAAAGCATCAAAAGTCCTTTCTTCAGGTATACTCGCCGGTCCGCTGAGAAAGAATCTCTGGCGCTGCATACGGTCTTTACACGTAACGAATTCCTAATTTTGACTTTATGCGCCAGAAAAGTAAAACAAATGCCAGCTTTCGCTAACCCGTACGGGCAATATTCTGTAAAAATATCGGGTTTAAGGCTGAATTAAGCGTCATGCTTAGATCCTGATGGGTAGGCTCTTATCACCTGAAGGGAAAGGAAGGAACTGCCAATGAGCCAAACAATGGCGAATATAGTCGATGTCCGTGACGTCAGTTTTTCTCGCGGTAACCGATTAATATTTGATGATATTACGTTGACGGTTCCGCGAGGCAAGATCACAGCGATCATGGGCCCGTCTGGGATCGGTAAAACAACGCTACTGCGTCTGATCGGTGGACAGATCCCGCCGGACAGTGGCGAGATTCTTTTCGACGGTGAAAATATCCCGGCGATGTCCCGTTCACGGCTATATACCGTGCGTAAACGCATGAGCATGCTGTTTCAGTCAGGGGCGTTATTCACCGACATGAACGTCTTTGATAACGTGGCCTATCCATTGCGTGAACACACCCACTTATCCGCAGAGCTGTTGAAAACAACGGTCATGATGAAGCTTGAAGCCGTGGGGCTGCGTGGGGCGGCAAAATTAATGCCGTCTGAGCTTTCCGGCGGTATGGCGCGTCGTGCTGCGCTGGCGCGTGCAATCGCGCTGGAGCCTGATTTAATCATGTTCGACGAGCCATTTGTTGGGCAAGACCCTATCACGATGGGTGTGCTGGTGAAGTTGATCTCAGAACTGAACAGCGCGCTGGGTGTGACCTGTGTTGTGGTGTCGCACGATGTACCGGAAGTGCTGAGTATCGCGGATTACGCCTATATCGTGGCGGATCAGAAAATCGTTGCACACGGTGGCGCTCAGGCGCTGCAAAATAATAGCGATCCGCGAGTTCGTCAGTTCCTCGATGGTATTGCGGACGGCCCCGTTCCGTTCCGCTTCCCGGCGGGTGACTACCATCAAGATTTATTGGAATTAGGGAGTTAAGCCACTCATGCTGTTAAATGCATTGGCCGCTCTTGGACACCGTGGCATAAAAACCATCAGGACGTTCGGGCGTGCCGGATTGATGTTATCCAATGCGCTGGTTGGCAAACCGGAATTCCGCAAACATGCCCCGTTACTGGTACGCCAGCTCTATAACGTTGGCGTTCTGTCGATGCTCATTATTATCGTGTCAGGATTGTTTATCGGCATGGTTCTTGGGCTGCAGGGATATCTGGTTTTGACCACTTATAGTGCGGAAACTGGCCTTGGCATGCTGGTGGCGCTTTCCTTACTTCGTGAACTCGGTCCGGTGGTTGCCGCGCTGCTGTTTGCCGGACGTGCGGGCTCAGCTCTGACGGCGGAAATTGGTCTGATGCGTGCGACAGAACAGCTCTCCAGCATGGAAATGATGGCGGTCGATCCGCTGCGTCGCGTTATTTCCCCTCGTTTTTGGGCTGGTGTTATTTCGCTACCGCTGCTGACCATTCTTTTTGTGGCCGTGGGCATCTGGGGCGGCTCGCTGGTGGGCGTGCAGTGGAAGGGTATTGACGCGGGTTTCTTCTGGTCCGCGATGCAGGACGCCGTCGATCTGCGTATGGATCTGGTGAACTGTCTGATTAAGAGCGTAGTTTTTGCGTTTACGGTTACATGGATTGCGTTATTCAATGGTTATGACGCGATACCGACTTCTGAAGGGATTAGCCGCGCCACAACGCGCACTGTCGTTCATTCGTCGCTGGCCGTACTGGGTCTGGATTTTGTGCTCACCGCACTGATGTTTGGGAATTGAGTTCATGCAAACGAGAAAAAGTGAAATTTGGGTAGGTGTGTTTTTGCTGCTGGCATTGCTTGCTGCGCTGTTTATTTGTCTTCGGGCTGCAGATATCACCTCTATTCGGACAGAACCCACTTATCGCATCTATGCGACATTCGATAATATTGGTGGTTTGAAAGCGCGTTCGCCAGTGCGTATTGGCGGCGTGGTGATTGGTCGAGTCGCCGACATTACTCTTGATGAGAAAACCTATTTACCCCGTGTGGAAATGGAGATCGAAGAGCGCTACAACCACATTCCTGATACCAGCTCTCTTTCTATTCGTACTTCTGGGCTGTTGGGCGAGCAATACCTGGCCCTGAACGTTGGCTTTGAAGACCCTGAGCTGGGAACGTCTATCCTTAAAGACGGGGGTGTGATTCAGGATACCAAGTCGGCCATGGTGCTTGAAGATATGATTGGTCAGTTCCTTTACAGCAGTAAAGGCGATGACAAAAAATCTGACAATGCCCCAGCGCAGAGTGAGGGCCAAACTGACGTTGCGCCAACCCAAGGCACGACGAATTCATCTCAGGAGAAGTAATTCATGATTAAACGACTGTTAATGGTTGCCATGCTGGTGATTGCCCCTCTGACTGCTGCAACCGCAGCGGACCAGAGCAATCCGTACAAATTGATGGATGAGGCGGCGCAAAAAACGTTTGATCGCCTGAAAAATGAGCAGCCTAAAATTCGTTCTAACCCGGATTACCTGCGCGAAGTGGTTGATCAGGAACTGCTGCCTTATGTGCAGATTAAATACGCAGGCGCTTTGGTATTGGGCCGTTATTACAAAGATGCGACCCCGGCTCAGCGTGACGCTTACTTTGCCGCATTCCGTGAATATTTGAAACAGTCTTATGGCCAGGCGCTGGCGATGTACCACGGTCAGACCTACCAGGTCGCTCCGGAACAACCGCTGGGCGATGCGACGATTTTGCCTATCCGCGTAACGATAGTCGATCCAAACGGTCGGCCGCCTGTGCGCCTGGACTTCCAGTGGCGTAAAAATACCCAAACCGGCAACTGGCAGGCGTTTGACATGATTGCTGAAGGCGTGAGCATGATTACGACTAAGCAAAACGAGTGGAGCGATCTGCTGCGAACCAAAGGCATCGATGGCCTGACCGCGCAGTTAAAATCGATCTCCAGCCAGAAAATCACGCTGGACGAGAAAAAGTAATGACGCAGCAATTTAGCTGGTCGCGTGAGGGCGAAACATTATCGCTGTTGGGCGAACTCGATCAGGATCTGCTAAATCCCCTGTGGGATGCGCGCCAGAAAGCGATGAAAGGCGTGGCGTATATTGATTTGACCAACGTCTCACGCGTGGATACCGCCGGTATTGCACTGTTAGTGCATCTGGTCGCTGAAGGCAAAAAGCAGGGCGCGAGCGTCTCGCTTATTGGTGCCAGTGACAACGTGGTCACCCTCGCACAGCTTTATAATTTGCCTGAAGACGTATTACCTCGCTAATTTTTTCAGTACGTTACTTCTGAAAGCCTCGACTGTTTCATCGTCGGGGCTTTTTGCTTGTTTAAGACTGCGCCACTTTGCTCTAAGATGTTGGGCTTGTTTTCACTAACAGATGATGTAGAACCCATGGAAAATCATGAAATCCAGGCAGTGCTGATGAGTGCACTCTCCCTTAAGGAAGTCCACGTCTCTGGCGATGGCAGTCACTTTCAGGTTATTGCTGTGGGTGAGATATTCGACGGCATGAGCCGTGTGAAGAAACAGCAGGCTGTTTATGCGCCGCTGATGGAACATATTGCGGATAACCGCATTCACGCCCTGTCGATCAAAGCCTTTACCCCGCAAGAGTGGGAACGCGATCGCAAACTAAACGGTTTTTGAGCTGAGGGTGGTTTGCCCGCAGCACGGTTGAATTTATAAGAGAGCATTCACATGGATAAATTTCGTGTACAGGGGCCAACGCGCCTCCAGGGCGAAGTCACAATTTCCGGCGCTAAAAATGCCGCGCTGCCGATCCTTTTTGCTGCGCTGCTCGCGGAAGAGCCAGTAGAAATTCAGAACGTACCGAAGCTGAAAGATATCGATACCACCATGAAGTTACTCACTCAGTTGGGTACCAAAGTGGAACGTAACGGTTCGGTATGGATTGATGCCAGCAACGTTAACAACTTCTCTGCACCTTATGACCTGGTGAAAACCATGCGTGCATCCATCTGGGCGCTTGGCCCACTGGTGGCTCGCTTCGGTCAGGGACAGGTGTCTTTGCCGGGTGGCTGCGCAATTGGCGCACGTCCGGTTGACCTGCACATCTTCGGCCTGGAAAAACTGGGCGCAGATATCAAGCTGGAAGAGGGTTACGTTAAAGCCTCCGTCAATGGCCGTCTGAAAGGCGCGCACATTGTGATGGATAAAGTCAGCGTGGGCGCTACCGTCACCATCATGTCTGCGGCGACGCTGGCGGAAGGCACAACGGTAATTGAGAATGCTGCTCGCGAGCCGGAAATTGTCGACACGGCAAACTTCCTTGTGGCAATGGGCGCTAAAATTACCGGGCAGGGTACCGATCGCATTACTATCGAAGGCGTTGAGCGTCTTGGCGGTGGTGTTTATCGTGTGCTGCCAGACCGCATCGAAACCGGCACGTTCCTGGTCGCTGCGGCCATTTCTGGCGGTAAAATTGTTTGTCGTAACGCGCAGCCAGACACCCTGGATGCGGTGTTAGCCAAGCTGCGCGACGCGGGTGCGGATATTGAAGTCGGAGAAGACTGGATTAGCCTGGATATGCACGGGAAGCGCCCAAAAGCGGTGAACGTTCGTACCGCTCCGCATCCAGCATTCCCAACGGATATGCAGGCACAGTTTACGCTGTTGAACCTGGTAGCAGAAGGGACCGGTTTTATCACTGAAACCATCTTTGAAAACCGCTTTATGCACGTACCGGAACTTATCCGTATGGGCGGGCATGCAGAGATCGAAAGCAACACCGTGATTTGCCAGGGCGTAGAGAAATTATCTGGTGCTCAGGTGATGGCGACGGATTTACGTGCATCTGCGAGCCTGGTGCTGGCGGGTTGTATTGCTGAAGGTACGACGGTTGTTGACCGTATCTATCATATCGATCGTGGCTACGAGCGTATTGAAGATAAACTGCGCGCGCTGGGTGCAAATATCGAGCGTGTGAAGGGCGAGTAATCGTTCGGGCAGCCCCCTGCCAATAATGACCGGGGGGTTGCTGTTCCCGTCTATTTGAAAGCGTTAAATCTGATGCTTTTTCTGGCGCATCATACGCGTTCTGTCGATAAACTCATGGGTGATGGGGTCGTGGTAGCGCGATGGCCAGATAACCCAAGGCTGTGTTTCTAACGCCGTCGCAATGATCAACTCTCCCTTTGGCCACGGACGCGTTAACGCGTTGGCAAGCGTTGAGGAACTGAGCCCGCTCCGGCGTGATTCAGCTGCCAGCGAGGTCCCTTTTTTACGTAATGCAGCGATAATATCAGCCGAATGCCAGTCGATAAATTTCGTGTCCATACTCGTCTCCTTTTGCTCTGTATCGTCCACGTCATTTCAGATGAATTGACGGGACTTACTATACCTTCTTCGAACAACGGTTCTAAAAAGTTCGCATAACAGAAAGCAATATTCAGAATATGACAGGGCTTTATTCATGCGGCCTGTAAGCCGATGATTTAACGTGATTAGATATTTATCAGAACTTACTGGAAATTCCCCGCGCAGATCGCGGGGACGGAGTGGGGTTTTATTTATCGCGCTGAACAGCGATATGGGCAAGCGCTATTAACGCGTCACGCCATGGGCTGTCTGGAATAACCTGAATGGCGACGATAGCTTTGTCCGCTTCTTCTTCGGCGCGCTGGCGTGTCCATTCCAATGATCCACAGATCGCCATTGTTTCCAGTACCGGTTCCAGAAGATGTCGACCGTTTCCTTGCTCAATCGCTTCACGGATCATTTTGGCCTGATCCGGTGAACCGTTGCGCATAGCGTGCAAAAGCGGCAGGGTTGGCTTGCCTTCGTTAAGGTCATCGCCGACGTTTTTGCCCAGGGTTTCACCATCTGCGCTGTAATCGAGCAGATCGTCAATCAGCTGGAACGCCGTGCCGAGGTAACGGCCATAATCCTGGAGACCACGCTCTTGCTCGTCGGTGCAACCGGCAAGAATACCGGAACACTGCGCTGCAGCTTCAAACAGGCGCGCTGTTTTGCTGTAGATGACGCGCATGTAGTTTTCTTCAGTGATGTCAGGATCGTTAACGTTCATCAGCTGTAGCACTTCGCCTTCAGCGATGACGTTAACGGCTTCAGACATCACTTCGAGCACTTTTAGCGAGCCGAGGCGGGTCATCATCTGGAAGGCGCGGGTATAGATGAAATCGCCCACCAGAACGCTGGCAGCGTTGCCAAAGGCCGCGTTCGCCGTCGCTTTGCCACGGCGCATATCAGATTCATCCACCACGTCATCATGAAGCAGCGTCGCGGTATGGATAAATTCGATAAGGGCCGCAATATTGACGTGCGCATTCCCCTGATATCCAACGGCTCTTGCTGCCAGTATGGCGATCATGGGGCGAATGCGTTTACCGCCGCCACTGACGATGTAATAACCCAACTGATTGATGAGCTGAACATCAGAGTTGAGTTGCTCCAGGATTGCTGCATTCACACCCGCCATATCTTGCGCGGTTAACTCGTTGATTTTTTCTAAATTCATCGCAAAAGCCGGGCTTCTTATCCTGTTCACCCCATATCGAATGGGCTAACAAAGGGTTACGGTTTATCAATAGTATCGCTGATTGTACTGAAAAAACGGCTCAGATAAACGTCACCGTGCGTGTTGTGTTTTTTTTCTTCATGTATTGATGGTAGCACTTGTCAAAGGCTCGCGTTTTGCGTAATATTCGCGCCCTATTGTGAATATTTATAGCGCACTCTGAATCACACGAGGATGTGCGCGGAAGCGGAGTTCTATATGTACGCGGTTTTCCAAAGTGGTGGTAAACAACACCGAGTAAGCGAAGGTCAGACCGTTCGCCTGGAAAAGCTGGACATCGCAACTGGCGAAGCTGTTGAGTTCGCTGAAGTTCTGATGATCGCAAACGGTGAAGAAGTCAAAATCGGCGTTCCTTTCGTTGATGGCGGCGTTATCAAAGCTGAAGTTGTTGCACACGGTCGTGGCGAGAAAGTTAAAATCGTTAAGTTTCGTCGTCGTAAGCACTACCGTAAGCAGCAAGGCCACCGTCAGTGGTTCACTGACGTGAAAATTACTGGCATCAGCGCCTAAGACCTGAGGAGAGATTTAAATGGCACATAAAAAGGCTGGCGGCTCCACTCGAAATGGTCGCGATTCAGAAGCTAAACGTCTGGGCGTTAAACGTTTCGGCGGCGAAGCAGTTCTGGCAGGTAGCATCATCGTTCGTCAACGTGGTACCAAATTCCACGCTGGTGTTAACGTAGGTTGCGGTCGTGACCACACTCTGTTTGCTAAAGCAGACGGTAAAGTGAAATTTGAAGTTAAAGGCCCGAACAACCGTAAATACATCAGCATCGTTGCTGAGTAAGTTTTTCGTGGTCCGGTAACGGATTAAAGCCCCGCAACGTGTTGCGGGGCTTTTTACATTGAAATCCCGGAAAATTTTCTGCAGGGAAAACGGGCATGAAACAGCAGGCTGGCATCGGCATTCTTTTGGCACTTACCACTGCGGTGTGCTGGGGGGCGTTGCCAATCGCAATGAAACAGGTTCTGGAAGTCATGGAACCGCCGACAGTGGTGTTCTACCGTTTTTTAATGGCAACCATTGGCCTTGGCGCAATTTTAGCGATTAAAGGTAGACTGCCGCCGTTACGAATTTTTCGCAAACCGCGTTGGCTGCTGTTGTTAGCTATTGCAACGGGCGGTTTGTTCGGTAACTTCATCCTGTTTAGTTCTTCCCTGCAATATCTTAGCCCTACCGCGTCGCAGGTGATTGGTCAACTTTCACCCGTCGGCATGATGGTTGCGAGCGTCTTTATCCTCAAGGAGAAGATGCGCGGAACGCAGATCGTTGGGGCAAGCATGTTGCTGTGTGGTCTGGTGATGTTCTTTAACACCAGCCTGATTGAAATTTTTACCCAACTGACGGATTACACCTGGGGTGTGATTTTTGGCGTTGGGGCAGCAACGGTCTGGGTGAGTTATGGCGTCGCGCAAAAGGTGTTATTGCGCCGTTTAGCCTCGCAACAGATCCTCTTTTTATTGTACACTTTATGTACGATAGCTTTACTGCCTTTAGCAAAGCCGGGTGTTATCTCCCAACTGAGCGATTGGCAACTGGCGTGTCTCATTTTTTGTGGGCTTAACACGCTGGTCGGTTATGGCGCGCTGGCCGAAGCGATGGCGCGTTGGCAGGCAGCACAGGTGAGCGCACTTATCACGCTGACCCCGCTGTTTACCCTGTTGTTTTCAGATTTATTATCAATGGCCTGGCCCGATTTCTTCGTCAAACCGATGTTAAACCTGCTGGGTTATATCGGTGCGTTTGTCGTGGTTGCGGGCGCGATGTATTCCGCCATTGGTCATCGTCTTTGGGGCGGCTTACGCAAAAAAGAAGCGGTTGTAGTTGTCCCCCGCTCAGGCGAATGATTTACGGAGAGTAAAGTAAGATGAAGTTTGTTGATGAAGCAACGATCCTGGTTGTAGCAGGTGATGGCGGTAATGGTTGCGTTAGCTTCCGCCGTGAAAAATATATTCCGCGTGGCGGCCCTGACGGTGGTGATGGCGGTGATGGCGGTGATGTGTGGTTAGAGGCGGATGAAAACCTCAACACACTGATCGACTATCGTTTCGAAAAATCCTTCCGCGCTGAACGTGGCCAAAATGGTCAGAGTCGTGACTGTACGGGTAAACGCGGCAAAGATGTGACCGTCAAAGTACCCGTCGGTACGCGTGTGATCGACCAGGGAACTGGCGAAACCTTAGGTGATATGACAAAACACGGTCAGCGCCTGATGGTAGGTAAGGGGGGATGGCACGGTCTGGGTAACAGCCGCTTTAAATCTTCCGTTAACCGTTCACCACGTCAGAAAACGATGGGCACGCCAGGCGATAAACGCGATCTTCAGCTCGAACTGATGCTGCTGGCGGATGTCGGTATGCTGGGTATGCCAAACGCGGGTAAATCTACATTTATTCGTGCAGTATCAGCAGCCAAGCCAAAAGTCGCCGATTATCCGTTTACGACACTGGTGCCGAGCTTGGGCGTTGTCCGTATGGATAACGAAAAGAGCTTCGTTGTTGCCGATATTCCGGGTCTTATCGAAGGTGCAGCTGAAGGCGCAGGTCTCGGGATTCGCTTCCTGAAGCACCTTGAGCGTTGTCGTGTACTGCTGCACATCGTTGATATTAACCCTATCGATGAATCCGATCCGGTTGAAAACGCCCGTATCATTATTGGCGAACTGGAAAAATACAGTGACAAACTGGCTGGTAAGCCACGCTGGCTGGTCTTCAACAAGATCGATCTGATGGATAAAGCCGAAGCAGAAGCTAAAGCGAAAGCCATTGCCGATGCCATGGGCTGGGAAGAGAAATACTATCTGATCTCTGCTGCAAGCCAGATGGGCGTAAAAGATCTTTGCTGGGATGTGATGCACTTCATCATTGAAAACCCAATTACTCAGGCTGAAGAATCGAAGCAGCCTGAAAAAGTGGAATTCATGTGGGATGACTATCACCGCCAGCAGCTCGAAGAACAAGCCGTTGAAGTCGAAGATGACGAAGAGTGGGATGATGATTGGGATGAAGAAGACGACGAAGGTGTCGAATTCATCTACAAGCACTAACGCCTGCCATGAGCCCCCTGTTAAAGGGGGCTTTTTTTTAGCTAAATGTAGTTGGCAACCAACAGCCAGCGATCAACCCGCCGCTCGGGGCATTATCAAGCGTCAACGTGCCTTGATGGAGTTGCACAATACGCTGAACGATACTCAGGCCAAGGCCGCTTCCGCCATAGCGTTGGTCGAGTCGTCGGAAAGGTTCGGTTATTGACTGTCGATGCGCTTCGTCAATACCTGGGCCCTGATCCTGTACGCTAATCAGCGTCCCATCATCCTTTTCGCTTAATTTCACTTCGATTGTTGTCCCCGCAGGACTATAGCGGGCAGCATTTTCGAGTAAATTTCGCAGCATCAGTCGTAATAAAACCGCATCGCCCTGCACGGTCATCGGACTCTTCGCTGGCCAAAGCACCTTGTGATCTTTGCACTCCTGCTCAAGCTTTAACGGGGCAATAATATGTTCCGTCCAGTTGACGGTTTCATAATGGCCGCCGGCCATTGCCTGACCTGCTCTTGCCAGCATCAGAAGTTGCTCCACCGTATGCATCAACTGATCGATACGGTTTACCAACGTCGAGGCCTGAGGCGAGCCTGACTGTGCCATCAGTTCTAAATGAAGTCGAATGCCTGCAAGCGGCGTTCGTAGTTCATGAGCCGCGTCAGCAGTGAATAAACGCTCTTGTTGGATGGTGTTATCCAGCCGGGCAAGGAGTTGATTTAATGAGGTGGTGACCGCGCTGATCTCTTCCATATCAGAGTACATGGGGAGAGGTGTTAGATTGTCAGCAGATCGATTTGCGAGACTGACACGTAGCTTGTTCAGTGGGCGCGTTATCCAGGTCACAGCCCAGAATGAGAAGAAAAGGGTGAAGCCGACCATGACCAATGAAGGCACCAACAATGAGGCAATGGCTTCGCGTATTTCTTTCTCAACGTGCTTATTCCGCGCTTTTGCAGAGAGCGTTTCGCTAACCAAAAAGCCAATTTGCTCACGGCTTTCATGCCACAGCCAGACCACGCTGATAAGTTGAAAAAACAGTAGGATAACCGCCAGCAATATCATTAACCGCCGACGCATACTGTTCATTTCTGACTCTCCAGGCGATAGCCGACGCCGCGCACGGTTTTGATACGATCTTTGCCCAGTTTGCGGCGAAGATTATGAATATGTACCTCAAGCGTATTTGAACCGGGATCGTCCTGCCAGGAGTAAATGTCTTGCTGTAGCGTTTCGCGGTGCACCGTTTGTCCGGTACGCATTATCAGGCGCGTTAACAGGGCAAACTCCTTTGGCGTGACTTCGACGGGCTGAGAACGACACAGAACCTGCTGTGTTTGCAGATTCAACGTGAGATCACCGTCTGCCACCAGGTTATCACTATGGCCCTGATAGCGGCGAATAAGCGCGCGTGCTCGGGCCTGTAGTTCAGCAAGGGCAAAGGGCTTAACCAGATAGTCATCCGCGCCCGAGTCCAGCCCATTGATTCTGTCTTCAATCGCATCGCGCGCGGTGAGGATCAGGACGGGATTATCCACGCCACGACGTCGCCACTGATTGAGTAGCGTTGCGCCGTCTTTATCGGGTAGACCTAGATCGAGAATGACAAGGCTGTACTCGCCGCTTTGAATGAGCGAGTCAGCCTCTGCCGCCGTGGCGGCGCAGTCCAGGGCATAGCCTTCGTTTGCGAGAGCCAGCGCTAAACCTTCCTGTAATAACAGGTCGTCTTCAACAATGAGTAGTTTCATCGCTAGTTGTTCTGGTAGATGTCCTTGTAAAGCCTGCTTTCGAAGCGAACCAGCGGGATACGACGATTACGCTGATCTGCCGGTTCGACAGCATAGCCGGAAAGATACTGTACAAACGCCATTCGTTGTCCGCTTGCCGTCGTAATAAAGCCTGCAAGGTTGTACACACCCTGCAACGAGCCGGTCTTAGCGGAAACTTTGCCATCAACGCCAGCGGCATGAAGCCCGGCACGGTATTGAAGCGAACCGTCGTAACCCGCCAGCGGCAGCATCGAAATGAAGTTTAGCTCAGTGTCATGCTGCGCAATGTACTGAAGAACCTGCATCATTGTTGCCGGTGAGATCAGATTATGGCGTGAAAGTCCGGAGCCATCGACAGCAATAGTGTTACCGAGATCGATCCCTGCCTGTTGGCGAAGGATCTGGCGAACGGCGTCCGAGCCTGCACGCCATGTGCCTGGTACACCAAAGCGGGCATGTCCAATCATGCGAAAAACAGTATCCGCAATCATGTTGTCTGATTTTTTCAGCATAATCTTAAGCAGATCGTGCAGTGGCGCAGACTGTTTGCTGGCGATAACGGTACCCGGTTCGCTGGGTTGAGTTTGGCGCAACAGGGTACCTGAATAGGTAATATTCGCTTGTTTAAGCTCATCTTTTAAAATCGCACCGGCATAGCTTGCGCCATCCTGGATGGCAAACGCCAGCGGCAAAGGATCGGCTCGTTGTGTCAGACAACCGGTGAGCGTAAAACGGTTCAGATCGCCCGGAACGACGTCTAACTCACAGTACTGCGCTTCAGGTGAGCCTTTTGCCAGCGTACGTACCTGGCTGAACATCGTCACCGGATAGTAAGAGGCCACGCGTATGAACGCCAAATCATTGGCTTTTTGCGCGCTATAGAGCGAAACGGAGAAGCAGTTACGGTCGACGATGGCCGCTGCGGGCGGTGCGCTAAAGCACTGCGTCATGTCATTCCAGGGCCAGCCAGGTGCTTTATCGTGGCTGGCGAAAATAGACGTATCAATTAATACGTTGCCATCGATTCTTTGGATGCCGGATTTTTTCAACACGGCGACCATATTGCGGATATCCTGGCGTTTAAAGGTAGGATCGCCGCCAAAACGAGCAATCAGGTCACCTTTCAGGACTCCACTATCGACGCTACCTTTGCTTTCAAGGGTTGTGGTAAAGCGGAAATCGGGCCCAAGCTGCAACAGTGCTGCCAGCGCGGTGATAACCTTCTGGGTACTGGCGGGTAGAGCCATTTGTTGGCTGTGATAGTCAATCTCCGGGGCTTGGGCACCAATTTTTTGCACCATCAGCGCAAGGTTAGCGCCAGCAGGGAGTTGATTAATGTACTCATCAACATTCGCCGCCTGAACGGTGAATGCCAAACTGGTGGTCAATCCGATGATAAATCTGGAAAATCGCATAATCTCGCGCTAACAACCCGGAAACAAACCGCCATACTACGGTGCAACGCCCTGTAAAGTAAACGATGACCCATAGTGAACTTCGCGGTAAAATACGTATCAAATTGAAAAATTGCTGCTGACCTGGAACTTTGCTTCCGGGCAGTTTTCTTTTGCTTCTGACCTTTGACAGGCATTGAAGTCTGCGAGGCCAGTAGCCGGGGTGAGCGAATCGCCCCCAACAGGAATGTTTAAGAGGTATAACAAATGCAAGCTATTCCGATGACCTTACGTGGTGCTGAAAAACTGCGCGAAGAACTGGATTTTTTGAAATCTGTTCGCCGTCCTGAAATCATCTCTGCTATCGCCGATGCGCGTGAGCATGGCGATTTGAAAGAAAATGCTGAGTATCACGCCGCACGCGAGCAGCAGGGTTTTTGTGAAGGGCGTATCAAGGATATCGAGGCTAAGCTGTCAAATGCGCAGGTCATCGATATCACGAAAATGCCGAACAATGGCCGCGTGATTTTTGGTTCTTCGGTAAAAGTGTTGAACCTGGTCAATGACGAAGAACAAACATATCGCATCGTGGGTGACGACGAGGCAGATTTTAAGCAGAACTTGATCTCAGTGAACTCACCGATTGCTCGTGGCCTGATTGGCAAAGAGCAGGACGATGTTGTCGTCATCCGTACGCCGGGCGGCGAAGTGGAATTCGAAATTATTCAGGTTGAATACCTGTAATTCGCTTCTGACCACAGATGTTGATACATTGTAAAGAAAGGAAAAAGGCCGCATAGCGGCCTTTTATCAACTCAAAGAGCATGGCATTTTGCTCACCTGCTAATGGAAATCCCGCGTTTTACACAGAAAAAATGTGCAATTAGGGATACTCTTAGCGTGGCAGCGAGATTTTACGCTCTTTAGTTGGGCGATAGAGCACCAGCGTTTTACCGATAACCTGTACATTACAGGCACCGGTTTCGCGCACGATAGCTTCCACGATCAGGGTTTTATTGTCTCTGTCTTCAGAGGCGATTTTCACCTTGATCAACTCGTGGTGCTCAAGCGCTTGCTCGATCTCGGCAAGCACCCCTTCGGTCAAACCATTGTTGCCAAGCATGACTACAGGCTTGAGTGGATGTGCCAGACCTTTAAGGTGCTGTTTTTGTTTAGTACTCAGATTCATCGTATATTTTTGCTTACGTTGGGATTGAAAACGGTTCATTCTACCGCCATCTCCCTTACATCGCCAAATAGCTGCGTAGAAATTTACGTCACAGGCAAATTACGATGAACCAGGACGGAAATTGAAATGACAGGTAAAAAGCGTTCTGCCAGCTCCAGTCGCTGGCTTCAGGAACACTTTAGCGATAAATATGTTATCCAGGCGCAGAAAAAGGGGTTACGTTCCCGCGCCTGGTTTAAACTTGATGAAATACAGCAAAGTGACAAACTCTTTAAGCCGGGAATGACGATTGTTGATCTCGGTGCTGCACCCGGTGGATGGTCCCAATATGCGGTGACGCAGATTGGTGGTCAGGGCCGAATCATCGCTTGCGATCTTTTACCTATGGATCCAATTGTCGGTGTGGACTTCCTTCAGGGCGATTTTCGTGATGAATTAGTCCTCAAAGCGCTGCTTGAACGCGTAGGGGATAGTAAGGTTCAGGTTGTCATGTCGGATATGGCGCCAAATATGTGCGGAACACCAGCGGTGGATATCCCCCGCTCCATGTATCTGGTTGAACTGGCGTTAGAAATGTCTCGTGATGTTCTGGCTCCAGGTGGTAGTTTTGTAGTGAAGGTGTTCCAGGGCGAAGGTTTCGAGGAGTATCTTAAGGAAATTCGCTCCCTGTTTGCGAAAGTAAAAGTTCGTAAGCCGGACTCTTCCCGTGCTCGTTCACGTGAAGTGTATATTGTAGCGACCGGGCGAAAGTGATAGCCGGTTGATTTCAAACGAAAGTTTGAAAGAGACTGGATATTAAGTATCCTGACGCTGTTTTTAACACAGTTGTAATATGAGGTTAATCCCTTGAGTGACATGGCGAAAAACCTAATACTCTGGCTGGTCATTGCCGTTGTGCTGATGTCAGTGTTCCAGAGCTTTGGGCCCAGCGAGTCGAATGGTCGTAAGGTGGATTACTCTACCTTCCTGCAAGAGGTCAATCAGGACCAGGTTCGCGAAGCGCGTATCAACGGACGTGAGATCAACGTTACCAAGAAAGATAGTAACCGTTACACGACTTACATACCGGTGAACGATCCTAAGCTGCTTGATAACCTTCTGACTAAAAACGTCAAGGTGGTAGGTGAGCCGCCAGAAGAGCCGAGCCTGCTGGCTTCTATCTTCATATCCTGGTTCCCGATGCTGCTTCTTATCGGCGTCTGGATCTTCTTTATGCGCCAAATGCAGGGCGGCGGTGGCAAAGGTGCCATGTCGTTCGGTAAGAGCAAGGCGCGTATGCTTACGGAAGACCAGATCAAGACCACTTTTGCTGACGTCGCAGGTTGTGATGAAGCTAAAGATGAAGTGGCTGAACTCGTTGAGTACCTGCGTGAGCCGAGCCGTTTCCAGAAACTGGGCGGTAAGATCCCGAAAGGTATCCTGATGGTCGGTCCTCCGGGGACCGGTAAAACGCTGTTGGCGAAAGCCATCGCGGGCGAAGCGAAAGTCCCGTTCTTTACTATTTCGGGTTCTGACTTCGTAGAAATGTTCGTCGGTGTTGGTGCATCTCGTGTGCGTGACATGTTCGAACAGGCCAAGAAGGCAGCTCCATGTATTATCTTCATCGATGAAATCGACGCCGTAGGCCGCCAACGTGGCGCAGGCCTGGGCGGTGGTCACGATGAACGCGAACAGACTCTAAACCAGATGCTGGTTGAGATGGACGGCTTCGAAGGTAACGAGGGTATTATCGTTATCGCCGCAACTAACCGTCCGGATGTCCTTGACCCAGCGCTGCTGCGTCCAGGCCGTTTCGACCGTCAGGTTGTGGTTGGTCTGCCGGATGTTCGTGGTCGTGAACAGATTCTGAAAGTCCACATGCGTCGCGTTCCACTGTCGCCAGATGTCGATGCGGCAATCATTGGACGTGGTACTCCGGGCTTCTCCGGTGCTGACCTGGCAAACCTGGTCAACGAAGCTGCTCTGTTTGCTGCTCGCGGTAACAAGCGCGTCGTGTCGATGGTAGAGTTCGAAAAAGCGAAAGACAAAATCATGATGGGTGCAGAACGTCGCTCCATGGTGATGACGGAAGCGCAGAAAGAATCTACCGCGTACCATGAAGCCGGTCATGCGATTATCGGTCGTCTGGTTCCAGAACACGATCCGGTCCATAAAGTGACGATTATTCCGCGTGGTCGCGCGCTTGGCGTAACGTTCTTCCTGCCGGAAGGCGATGCAATCAGCGCCAGCCGTCAGAAGCTGGAAAGCCAGATTTCGACCCTTTACGGTGGTCGTCTGGCAGAAGAGATTATCTACGGCGTGGAACATGTTTCTACCGGTGCATCCAACGATATTAAAGTTGCGACTAACCTGGCACGTAACATGGTGACCCAGTGGGGCTTCTCCGACAAACTTGGTCCGCTGCTGTATGCGGAAGAAGATGGCGAAGTATTCCTGGGCCGCTCTGTCGCGAAAGCGAAACATATGTCCGATGAAACGGCTCGTATTATTGATCAGGAAGTTAAAGCGCTGGTTGAACGCAACTATGGCCGCGCTCGTGAAATCCTGAATGAAAACCTGGATATTCTGCACTCCATGAAAGATGCTCTCATGAAATATGAGACCATCGATGCTCCGCAGATTGACGACCTGATGGCTCGCCGCGAAGTGCGTCCGCCAGCAGGCTGGGAAGATCCAGGCGCTTCCAATAATTCTGATAACAATGGCACCCCTCGTGCGCCGCGTCCGGTCGATGAACCGAATACGCCGAACCCGGGCAATACCATGTCAGAACAGCTGGGCGACAAGTAAGCCATCGCTGTAAATGTGTTATCGTGACCTGAAACCCCGGAGCTTGCTCCGGGGTTTTTCTTATCTGCTTAATAATCAATACCAGGGATTTAGCCATGAAACTTTTCGCCCAGGACTCGACTCTCGATCTCTCACATCCGCATGTGATGGGTATCCTGAACGTCACGCCTGACTCGTTCTCCGACGGCGGTACGCATAACACGCTGATTGAAGCGGTGAAGCATGCCAATCTGATGATCAACGCGGGTGCGACGATTATTGATATCGGCGGCGAATCAACGCGTCCGGGGGCGGTGGACGTGAGCGTGGAGGAAGAGCTGGCGCGCGTAATCCCTGTTGTTGAGGCTATTGCTCAACGTTTTGAAGTGTGGATTTCTGTCGATACGTCGAAACCAGAAGTGATAAGAGAATCCGCGCGAGTAGGTGCTCACATCATTAACGACATTCGTTCCCTGAGTGAGCCCGGCGCGCTGGAAGCTGCAGCAGAGACTGGTCTGCCAGTATGTTTGATGCATATGCAAGGTCAGCCGAAAACGATGCAGTCGGCACCGAAATACGATGATGTGTTTGCAGATGTTAATCGCTACTTTATTGAGCAAATAGCGCGTTGTGAGCGTGCGGGCATCGCAAAAGAGAAATTGTTACTCGACCCAGGATTCGGATTCGGTAAAAATCTATCCCATAACTATGAGCTGCTTGCGCGTTTATCAGAGTTTCACCATTTTGGTCTGCCTTTGCTGGTCGGGATGTCGCGAAAAACAATGGTAGGGCAATTGCTTAATGTGGGTCCTGGCGAACGTCTGAGTGGAAGTCTTGCATGTGCGGTGATAGCGGCAATGCAGGGCGCGCACATCATTCGCGTCCATGATGTCAAAGAGACAGTAGAAGCTATGCGTGTGGTGGAAGCCACACTGTCAGCGAAGGAAAATAAACGCTATGAGTAATCGTAAATATTTTGGCACCGATGGTATTCGTGGCCGCGTGGGCGATGCACCTATCACGCCTGATTTTGTGCTGAAACTTGGCTGGGCAGCGGGTAAAGTGCTTGCTCGCCATGGTTCCCGTAAAATCATTATCGGTAAAGACACCCGTATTTCTGGCTATATGCTTGAATCGGCATTGGAAGCGGGGCTTGCTGCTGCGGGGCTTTCTGCCTCATTCACCGGTCCAATGCCTACACCTGCCGTGGCGTATCTGACGCGTACTTTCCGCGCAGAAGCCGGTATCGTCATTTCTGCTTCGCACAATCCGTTCTACGATAACGGCATTAAATTCTTCTCCATCGATGGCACTAAATTGCCTGATGAAGTTGAAGAGGCTATCGAAGCGGAAATGGAAAAAGAGCTGACCTGCGTTGACTCTTCCGAATTAGGTAAAGCCAGTCGTATCGTTGATGCCGCGGGTCGCTATATTGAGTTCTGCAAAGGCACATTCCCTAACGAACTCAGCCTGGGCCACCTCAAAATCGTGGTCGACTGTGCAAATGGCGCAACCTATCACATTGCTCCAAATGTGTTCCGTGAGCTTGGCGCGAAAGTCATTGCGATCGGCTGTGAACCCGACGGCGTAAACATTAACGAAGAAGTTGGTGCGACGGACGTTCGAGCGTTGCAGGCTCGCGTGCTGGCAGAGAAAGCCGATTTGGGTATCGCGTTCGACGGTGATGGTGACCGTGTGATCATGGTGGATCACGAAGGTAATAAGGTTGATGGCGATCAGATCCTCTATATCATCGCCCGTGAAAGCCTGCGTCAGGGCCAACTGCGTGGCGGTGCTGTGGGCACTCTGATGAGTAACATGGGCCTGGAGCTGGCATTAAAACAGCTGGGTATTCCGTTTACTCGCGCGAAAGTGGGTGACCGCTATGTTCTTGAGAAATTGCAGGAGAAAGGCTGGCGCATTGGCGCTGAAAACTCCGGTCATGTGATTCTGCTGGATAAAACCACTACCGGCGACGGTATTGTTGCAAGTCTTCAGGTTGTTGCGGCGATGGTACGCAACCACATGAGTTTGCACGATCTGTGCAGTGGTATGAAGATGTTCCCACAGATTCTGGTTAACGTTCGCTTTACTGCTGGTAATGGCGATCCGCTTGAGAGTGCTAATGTCAAAGCCGTCATGACGGAAGTGGAAGCGGCACTGGGTAATCGCGGGCGTGTACTGCTGCGTAAATCAGGCACCGAGCCATTGATCCGCGTCATGGTGGAAGGCGAAGATGAAGCGCAGGTCACTGAATTTGCACATCGGATTGCCGATGCGGTGAAAGCAGCATAACCTCTTACAGTAAGTGTTTAAAAAGGCGGCATTTGCCGCCTTAATATTGTGCGAAAAGCCCGCTTTTGCTGTTTTTTTCCGCAGTTGATACAATGCACTTAAATTGCCCTTGCGAAGGACATTCGCTTTGGTTAGTATTCACACCCGCTTCAGTGGGAAACAAAAATCCTGCTAAATTGGTCGAAGCATTGGTATGCGGCAAATCCGCAAGGAACAGGTTGATTATGTACGAAGCTCTTTTAGTTATTTTCCTTATTGTAGCCATCGCTCTTGTAGCGCTGATCATGCTGCAGCAAGGCAAAGGCGCTGATATGGGAGCCTCCTTCGGAGCAGGCGCTTCCGGTACGCTGTTTGGTTCAAGTGGTTCTTCGAACTTCATGACCCGTACAACGGCTATTCTGGCTACGCTGTTCTTCATCATCAGTCTGGCGCTGGGAAATATCAACAGCAACAAGACCAGCAAAGGAAGCGAGTGGGAAAATCTGAGCGCACCGGAGAAAGCCGAGCAGTCTCAGCCAGCAGAACCGGCTAAGCCGACGAGCGATATCCCACGCTAAGTATTCAGTACCGAGGTGGTGGAATTGGTAGACACGCTACCTTGAGGTGGTAGTGCCCTAACGGGCTTGTGGGTTCGAGTCCCATCCTCGGTACCAATATTCCAGAAGAAAGACATCGAAAGATGTCTTTTTTTTCGTCTGTATAAAAGCGCAATAAAAAAGGCGCCATCAGGCGCCTTTCGAATATCTGTCAGACAATTACTTCTTGTCGCTGTGTTCCAGATTCTCAACCTGCGGCAGGCCATTGCCAGAAGACGCAGAGAGCAGACCGGTTTCAATATAGTTGAGCAGCTTTTCGCGGGTATCAGTGATATCCAGGTTACGCATGGTCAACTGGCCAATACGGTCATCAGGTGAGAAGACGGAATCACCTTTCTCCATGGTCAGACGTTCTGCTTTATAGGTCAGATTGTCAGAAACCGTATTCAGCAGGGAGTAGTCGTTACCGCGACGCAGTTCAAGCGTGACTTCACCGGTAATTGCGCTGGCCACCCAGCGTTGCAGAGCATCACGCAGCATCAGTGCCTGTGGATCGAACCAGCGGCCCTGATACAGTAATTTACCCAACTGACGACCATGAGAGTGATACTGCTCAATGGTGTCTTCGTTATGGATGCCGGTCAGCAGACGCTCATAAGCGATATGCAGCAGCGCCATCCCCGGGGCTTCATAGATGCCACGGCTTTTGGCTTCAATGATACGGTTTTCAATCTGATCGCTCATCCCCAGACCGTGACGACCCCCAATGCGGTTTGCTTCCAGCATCAGCTCGACATCATCAGAGAACGTTTGACCATTCAGCGCTACTGGATGACCGCGTTCAAAACGTACGGTAACTTCTTCAGCCTGAATTTTGACGTTCTCATCCCAGAACTTCACGCCCATGATCGGGTTAACGATCTTCACGCTGGAGTTCAGGAACTCAAGATCTTTCGCTTCGTGAGTCGCGCCCAGCATGTTGGAGTCAGTGGAATAGGCTTTCTCGACAGACATTTTGTAGTCAAAGCCGCAGGCAATCATAAACTCGGACATTTCATGACGGCCACCCAGCTCGTCGATAAAGTCGGTATCCAGCCACGGTTTGTAAATCTGCAGCTCAGCGTTAGTCAGCAGGCCATAGCGATAGAAACGCTCAATATCGTTGCCTTTATAGGTACTGCCATCGCCCCAGATATTAACGCCATCATCTTTCATCGCTGCCACTAACATAGTGCCGGTAACCGCACGGCCCAACGGTGTGGTATTGAAATAGGTGAGGCCGCCAGTGGTGTTATGGAAAGCACCGCACTGAATTGCCGCGATACCTTCAGCAACCAGCTGCTTACGGCAGTCAATCAGGCGTGCGTTCTCGGCACCGTATTCCATGGCTCGGCGAGGAATCGCGTCATAATCTTCCTCATCCGGCTGACCCAGGTTCGCAGTATATGCATAAGGAACCGCTCCCTTTTGGCGCATCCAGAGGAGTGCAGCACTGGTATCCAGACCACCAGAAAAAGCGATGCCTATACGTTGTCCTGCTGGAAGATGCTTGAGAATCGTCGTCATAAAATAAAACCCTGCTTGATTGACTGATGAGAGACCGCTTCCGCTCTCTTTGCATGTTTATGCAAAATAAGTGAGTTTTCATTTAATCATCTTTTGCCAATGACCGGAAGAGATTCGTGTGTTTTTTGTAAAAATTACCTACGTGGAAGGCCTCAGAATAGAAGGATGTCAGAACAGAATAGTGAGCCGTGCTTTATTCAGCAAAACGCATAGGTTGTAGGGTTGACAGGTGGGGTTAACTATCAATATACTGAACGCCGATTTAAAGTCCCGTCCTCGGTACCAAATCCCAGCATTATTTGCATTTTTTACCCAAAACGAGTAAAATTTGCCACGTTTCGGACGCGGGGTGGAGCAGCCTGGTAGCTCGTCGGGCTCATAACCCGAAGGTCGTCGGTTCAAATCCGGCCCCCGCAACCACTTTCCCATAAAGTTCTTTTTCAAATATACTGTGAAGACTTAGAGCCTTCGTAGCTGGATTTGAAAAAATTCTTTCAGAAAGTGCTCCAGGCCGCAGTTGCGGCTATAGGGTTCAGTTATCTAAAGCCCCGATTTATCGGGGTTTTTTGTTATCTGACTACAGAATAACTGGGCTTTATGCCCTTTTTTTACGTCTTGGGGGTGGGCTTGTCCACATTAGACCAAAAATTAACAGAGATGATTAAAGCACCAGTCGAAGCACTGGGCTATGAACTGGTCGGCATCGAATTTATTCGCAGCCGTACATCCACGCTGCGCATCTATATTGATAGTGAAGATGGCATCAATGTTGATGATTGTGCTGATGTCAGCCACCAGGTGAGTGCGGTTCTTGATGTTGAAGATCCAATTACTGTTGCCTATAACCTGGAAGTTTCCTCGCCTGGCCTCCATCGCCCGATGTTCACTGTCGAACACTACACTCAGTACATCGGTGAAGAAGTGGCGGTCGTTCTGCGTATGGCTGTACAAAACCGCCGTAAATGGCAGGGCATTATAAAGGCCGTTGATGGTGAGATGATCACGGTAACTGTCGAAGGCAAAGATGAAGTGTTCGCGCTGAGTAATATCCAGAAGGCGAACCTGGTTCCCCACTTTTAACAGTCTGGATTGAGGTGAAAAGCCCGCGATGAACAAAGAAATTTTGGCTGTTGTTGAAGCCGTCTCTAACGAGAAATCACTGCCGCGTGAGAAGATTTTCGAAGCGCTGGAAAGTGCACTGGCTACTGCAACCAAGAAAAAATACGAACAAGAGATCGAAGTTCGCGTAGAAATCGATCGTAAAAGCGGCGACTTCGATACATTCCGTCGTTGGGTCATTGTTGAAGAAGTGACCCAACCGACTAAAGAAATTACGCTTGAAGCGGCTCGCTACGAAGACGAAAGCTTTAACGTTGGCGAATATGTTGAAGATCAGATTGAATCTGTCACCTTCGACCGTATCACCACCCAAACGGCAAAGCAGGTTATCGTACAGAAAGTACGTGAAGCCGAGCGCGCTATGGTGGTTGATCAGTTCCGTTCACATGAAGGCGAAATCATCACGGGTGTGGTGAAGAAAGTGAACCGCGATAACATCGCTCTTGATCTGGGTAGCAACGCTGAAGCGGTTATCCTGCGTGAAGATATGTTGCCGCGTGAGAACTTCCGTCCAGGCGACCGTATTCGTGGCGTTCTGTACGCCGTGCGTCCGGAAGCACGTGGTGCGCAGCTGTTTGTGACGCGTTCTAAGCCAGAAATGCTGATCGAACTGTTCCGCATTGAAGTGCCAGAAATCGGTGAAGAAGTTATCGAGATTAAAGCCGCGGCCCGCGATCCGGGTTCCCGTGCCAAAATCGCGGTAAAAACCAATGACAAACGTATCGACCCAGTCGGTGCTTGCGTTGGTATGCGTGGCGCTCGCGTTCAGGCAGTTTCGACTGAGCTGGGTGGCGAACGTATTGATATCATTCTGTGGGACGACAACCCGGCGCAATTCGTGATTAACGCGATGGCACCGGCTGATGTAGCCTCCATTGTGGTAGACGAAGATAAGCACACCATGGATATCGCTGTTGAAGCAGGTAACCTGGCACAGGCTATCGGTCGTAACGGTCAGAACGTGCGTTTGGCTTCTCAACTGAGTGGTTGGGATCTTAACGTGATGACGGTTGATGACCTGCAGGCGAAGCACCAGGCTGAAGCCCATGCAGCGATCGACACCTTCACGAAATACCTGGATATTGACGCAGATTTTGCAACCATCCTGGTAGAAGAAGGTTTCTCGACGCTGGAAGAACTGGCCTACGTGCCAATGAAAGAACTGCTGGAAATCGACGGCCTGGATGAAGCAACCGTTGAAGCCCTGCGTGAACGCGCTAAAAACGCACTGACCACCCTGGCACTGGCTCAGGAAGAAAGCCTTGGTGATAACAAGCCGGCTGATGACCTGCTGAATTTAGAAGGTCTTGATCGTGCGATTGCGTTCAAGCTGGCTGCCCGTGGTGTTTGTACGCTGGAAGATCTCGCTGAGCAAGGCGTTGATGACCTGGCTGATATCGAAGGTTTAACCGACGAGAAAGCTGGTGAACTCATCATGGCCGCACGTAATATTTGCTGGTTCGGCGACGAAGCGTAATAAACTGTAGCAGGAAGGAACAGCATGACTGATGTAACTGTAAAATCGCTGGCTACTGAGATTCAGACCTCCGTGGAGCGCCTGGTACAGCAATTTGCTGATGCAGGTATCCCGAAGGCTGCTGATGACTCAGTAACCGCGCAAGAGAAACAAACCTTGCTGGCGCATCTGAACCGTGAACACGGTTCTACGCCTGACAAGCTGACGTTGCAGCGTAAAACGCGCAGCACGTTAAACATTCCTGGTACCGGTGGAAAAAGTAAATCGGTACAAATCGAAGTCCGCAAGACACGCACCTTTGTAAAACGTGATCCGCAAGAGGCCGAGCGCCTTGCAGCGGAAGAGCAGGCACAGCGTGAAGCGGAAGAACAAGCTCAGCGTGAGGCGGTAGAAACCGCTAAACGTGAGGCAGTATTAAAAGCTGAACGTGAGGCCGCTGAAAAAGTGAAACGCGACGCAAGTGATAAAGCGAAGCGCGACGCTGCGGAAAAAGACAAAGTGAGCAATCAACAGACTGACGAAATGACCAAAACCGCCCAGACAGAAAAAGCCCGTCGCGAAAGTGAAGCCGCTGACCTGAAGCGTAAAGCCGAAGAAGAAGCGCGTCGCAAGCTCGAAGAAGATGCACGTCGCGTAGCTGAAGAAGCTCGTCGTATGGCAGAAGAAAATGCCGGCGTTTGGGCAGAGCAAGAGAAAGCTAAAGGTGAAGAGGATAAGAGCGATTATCACGTCACCACTTCTCAGCATGCTCGCCAGGCAGAAGACGAAAACGACCGCGAAGTCGAAGCGGGTCGTAGCCGTACTCGTACCGCTGCAAAAGCTGCTCGTCCTCAGAAGAAAGGCAACAAGCACTCTGAATCTAAAGCTGACCGTGAAGAAGCACGTGCTGCTGGACGCGGTGGTAAAGGTGGCAAGCGTAAAGGTTCTTCTTTACAGCAGGGCTTCCAGAAACCAGCTCAGGCTGTTAACCGTGACGTTGTGATTGGCGAAACCATCACCGTTGGCGATCTGGCGAACAAAATGGCAGTCAAAGGCTCTCAGGTCATCAAAGCAATGATGAAGCTGGGTGCGATGGCAACCATTAACCAGGTTATCGATCAGGAAACCGCGCAGCTGGTTGCCGAAGAGATGGGCCATAAAGTTATCCTGCGTCGTGAAAACGAGCTGGAAGAAGCGGTAATGAGCGACCGTGATACTGGCGCCGCGGCAGAGTCCCGTGCACCAGTTGTTACCATCATGGGTCACGTTGACCACGGTAAAACCTCTCTGCTTGACTACATTCGTTCAACGAAAGTGGCATCT
>JALCNW010000039.1 GCA_022649305.1 Enterobacter sp. | reverse complement strand
TGGCTGAGTTTTCGCCACAATCGAAGTCGAGGAACGGCGCAACCTGCTTGCGAATCTTGTCCACCCACTCCTGCACGGTATCTTCCGTATTCAGTTTACGCTCGGCGGCTTTAAAGCTTGGGTCACCAATTAGACCGGTCGCACCACCCACCAGCGCGACAGGCTTGTGGCCCATCTCCTGGAAGCGTTTCAGGCATAACAAGGGAACAAGATGCCCCAAATGCAAGCTGTCAGCGGTGGGATCGAAGCCGCAATAAAGCGCGATCGGGCCTTGCGCCAGTCGCTCTGCTAACGCTTCTTCGTCCGTCACCTGGGCCACAAGGCCCCGCTCTTGCAATTGTTTAATCAAGTTACTGCTTGCCATCAAATTCTCCATGTATAAACGACTGCACCTCTGTCGGTACACGACTTTTCGCCAGTGCGAAAGGTACATAGAATAAAGGGCTGACACCGGTAGCGCCAGCGCTTAACACAACAAATTTCGGGGATTAGGGAGCTAGCCGGTCGATTTTCCACGCGTCGTTGTCGCGCTGGTATAAAAAGCGGTCATGTAGACGGTGTTCGCCGCCCTGCCAGAATTCCATCTGTTCGATTGGAATACGGAATCCGCCCCAGAAGCTGGGAAGCGGGACTTCGCCCTGCTGGAATTTTTGCTTAAGCTCGAGGAATTTGCTCTCAAGAATACCGCGCGCAGAAATGCGACTTGATTGTTTAGACACCCACGCGCCAATTTGGCTGTCACGTGGACGACTATGGAAATACTTGAGCACTTCCAGCGTGGAGAGACGTTCAACCTTGCCGGTCACCATTACCTGACGTTCCAGCATGTGCCAGGGAAACAACAGGCTGATGCGCGGATTTTTCTCAAGATGATGCGCCTTACGGCTGCCAAGGTTGGTGTAAAACACCAGTCCTTTTTCGTCGTAATGCTTGAGCAGGACTATGCGCTGGAATGGCTGACCATTCTCATCAACCGTCGCGACAACCATCGCCGTTGGGTCGGCTAATTTTGCTTCACAGGCCTGTTTCAGCCAGCGTTCAAAAAGCACCAGCGGTTCTGCAGGAAGATCCTGGCGACGCAGGCCACCTTTGGTGTATTCACGGCGCAGATGCGCGATTTGCTGCAATTCATCGTTATCTGACATGACGTTAGCTGAGATTAAGATTGGGTGACGCTATTGTGCGCCGCCCCTTTGAAAATCTCAACGCTTCGGATTCTGTAGCTCGCAATTGTTCAACACTATGCTGTCGCGCTTGTACACCGTCGCGCTGTCACCTTTTGACCAGAAAACATAGATACCGTCGGTGTAGCGAGTGCCAGACGCAGATATCCCTTGTTGCAGGGTTATCAGTTTATTGTCGTAAACAAAGCTGGCTTCCTGACGCGGATTATTCAACTTAACGGTCAGCGGCTTTTCATCGCAACGATATTCCAGCGCATCGGTCTGCATACGCTCAACAAACTGGTTGTAGTAGCTACAGCCTGTCAGCAAGAGAGGGACAAAAGTAAGAAGAAGTTTTTTCATGGGTCTGTTCCGAAGACTATCCTGGTCCTGGAGGGCGACACTGCCCTCCTGTATTCCTTTAGATAGTAACGTCCAGACCCGACGTTGAATTTCAGTTAACTCTGATTATGCCGAGGATTTGCCGGAAAAATGGCACCGATAACGCTGGCTTCACGCGCACCGGTTACAGACGGTAAATTACCCGGTAATCCTGCAACCGTCCGCCAGGCAAGCCACGCAAAAGCCAACGCTTCCATATCGTCGCCGCTAATCCCGGCTTCATCAGTGGTTGCCACCTCAATACCTGGCAGCAAACCGGCCAAACGCGCCATCACCAGCGGGTTGCGGCTTCCACCACCGCACACCAGCAGCCGCTCGCACCCGCCACTTAACAAAACTTGCTCGGAGATGGTCATCGCAGTCAACTCCGCCAGCGTTGCCTGCACATCCTGAGGGGCCAGCGCCGGGAATTGCCCTAACTGACGCTCTAGCCAGCCCACGTTAAAATACTCGCGCCCGGTACTCTTTGGCGCGGGTGCTGCAAAATAAGGATCGCTGAGCATGGTCTGCAACAGTGGAATAATGACTTTCCCCTCGCTCGCCCACTGCGCATCTTTATCATAAGGTTTGCCGCACTGACGCCAGATCCAGGCATCCATCAGCATATTCCCCGGCCCGGTATCGAATCCACGCACCGGTTGACCAGGAATAAGCATGGATAAGTTCGCAATCCCACCAATATTCAGAACCATTCGTCGCTCAAGCGGATGGGCCAACAGCGCCTGATGAAAGGCCGGCACGAGCGGTGCGCCCTGTCCACCCAACGCTATGTCGCGACGGCGGAAATCGCCAACAACCGTGACACCGGTTTTTGCCACAATCTGATTATTGTCGCCAATTTGTAGAGTATGCGGTGCGTCGCCGGTTGGTTCATGCCATACGGTCTGACCATGACAACCAATCGCTACCACGTCCTGAGGTAAGAGATGTTCTTGATCCATTAGCACTTGCACCGCATCGGCGAAAAGCGCGCCAAGCTGGACATCCAGTCGTCCAAACTGCGACAGCGTGAGCTGCTGTCCCTGACAAATGCCAAGAATAGCGTCTTTCAGCTCGACAGGAATCGGCCAAACCAGACTCGCCTGCTGTGCCACCATATTTTCATCAATGGCGGCAAGGACCACATCGACTCCATCAAGACTGGTGCCGGACATCACACCTATGTAGCGACCCGATTTCATGCGCTTTCCTTAAGTTGCGTGGGCTATTAGCAATCACTCCATCATAAACAGATACGCATTGCTATGACGCGATAATATTTTTTAACAATGTCAGAGGCGTAACAGACATTCCCGTTTGTTTATGTCTCGTTAAGTTAAATTCAAGTACAATTTTCCTATTGTTAGTGCAAAGATATGATCTATGGCGGTCTATGCCATATAATTTAGCCATACGGATGCTCAGATTGAGCGTTTTGCGTAAACAGGAGATTCAAATGATTTTACGTGTACTGGGCGTTTCGCTGATTGGATTGACGCTGGCTGGCTGTGTAAATAACGACTCACTTTCCGGCGACGTTTATACGGCTTCTGAAGCCAAACAAGTTCAAAACGTCACTTACGGTACCATTGTTAACGCCCGCCCGGTTCAAATCCAGGGTGGTGATGACAACAACGTGATCGGCGCAATTGGCGGTGCAGTACTGGGCGGCTTCCTGGGTAACACCGTTGGCGGTGGCTCCGGTCGTTCTCTGGCAACCGCAGCAGGCGCTGTAGCCGGTGGCGTTGCCGGTCAGGGTGTTCAGGGTGCCGTGAACAAAACCCAGGGCGTGGAGCTTGAGATTCGTAAAGACGACGGCAACACCATCATGGTTGTTCAGAAACAGGGTAGCACCCGCTTCTCAGCCGGTCAGCGTGTTGTGCTGGCAAGCAACGGTAGCCAGGTAACTGTTTCACCTCGTTAATATTCTTAATAATGTGGCCCCTCTTGTAGGGGCCACATTACTTCATTTAATTATAAGTTTTGTGATTGTTTTTTCATTTCGCATTCATCACGCCAATCATTAATAATATTTAAGTTTGTTCCCGCGCAAAGTATTTTATTCGCAAAGCCTGTATTCTACGTAATCACCCTTTCCTTTTTAATAACTGATTAATTATTAAAAACACTTATGATTTTGATGCGTCGCCCCTTGGTTAACCGGTATCTTTACTTTTGCCTGACCTGCTTGATTTTCTACTGGTTTTCACACACGCTATTGACAAAAATAGTGGTGTTTGCGCCTGCCTTCTCGCCAATATTATTCCCAACGCTCACCACTTTTTTACTCGTATTTCAGCTATTTATTGCCTGCTTTATGGCAATGAAATACTGGTGTGACAGAAGGCGGTTGTATTTGCTGGCTATTGCGTTTGCCTTTGTAGGCTCTACGGTCCTGATGGTCGGCACGCTCAACTGCTTCCCGGCGTGGCTTACGTTAGATGGTATTAACGTCATTAAATACAACGATGCAATGATTTTTTACATGATGCGCAACATCATGATGGCATTATTGATAACGCTTGCAGCGGTGTTATATACGGTTCGTCATCACCCATTAAGCCGAATGACACAAAACCTTATCATTGGCGGATTATTTATATTCACGCTCGTTATGATCGTTCTCGCATGGCTCTACTCAAGTCACAGCATGTTGCTGACACTTGAGCTTGTCGATAATGACTCCAGACAATTTATGGTGCTGTGGAGCCAGGTAATCAATATCATTCTGATTATCCTGTGGGTGATGACATTAATAACGCTGCTGGTTATTACGCGTCTGCGTAACCTTTTTTGGGTAAGCGGAAGTTTCTTGTGCGTCTGCTATATCATTACTTTAATGACGCTTTTGTCTTCCGATTCTGTCGAAGGATTTGCATGGTACAGCTCTCGTCTATTTGAAACGCTGGCCACGCTACTGCTCATTCTCACCCTACTTTACGACGTTTTTAGCCTGTATCGCGAATCTCACCAGAAATACCAGCAGTCTTATCAAAATTCGATTCGTGACGCGCTAACGCGCCTTTACAATCGCAGCTATTTTTACGAGACACTTAATCATGTGTTAGGCACGACGTCCTCGAACAAACCCGTTTCGGTGATTGTCAGCGATCTCGACTACTTCAAACGAATTAACGATAACTACGGGCATCTTCAGGGCGATAAAGTGCTGCAATTTGTTGCCAATCTACTGATGGATTCAGTTCGCCCGCAGGATATCGCCGCGCGCATTGGCGGTGAGGAATTTGTCTTACTGCTTGTGAACACCCCTTCTGAAGCCGCAGGACAGGTGGCCGAGCGCATTCGGGTTAGTCTGAGTGAATTTAATCGTGACACTACCGACGGACAGCTACCGGAACCCATCACCATCAGCATGGGCGTGTTTACCGCCATGTCGTCAGACGTAAGCGCAGAGGAGTGTGTTGAACGTGCGGACAAAGCGATGTATCAGGCAAAAGAGACGGGACGAAATCGCGTCGTTATCTATCAGTAAAAAAAGCCTTGCGGGTGCAAGGCTTGTTTATGGCGTTAGTCGCGCGACTGTAACTCACTGATATTATGCTCAAGACGAGCTATCATGCCAATAAGCTGCTCGAGCTCCGCAGGGGAAATACCAGACAGGATCTCTCCTCGCGTCTTGCTGATAACGGCTTCCATCTCGGTAATGATGGGTGCGGCCTTCTCCGTGAGCTTGATACGTTTTGCGCGGCGATCGCTGGCGCAGGTTTGACGGGATATGAGCCCCTTCTCTTCTAACTGATCGAGCGTGCGCACCAGAGAGGGCTGCTCAATACCGATCGCTTTTGCCAGTTGAATCTGCGACTGGTCGGGCGGTAGCTGATGGATGTTATGCAGCGTAACCCAATGCGTCTGCGTCAATTCCAGAGGTTTCAGGCGATGGTCAATCAGAGCACGCCAGACGCGTACCAACCTTGCCAGATCAGAACCTAGTGGCGATTCCAATTTCATCTCCTTATAATTAGCTTGCTAAGTTATTATGCTGATTTTAGACTAGTGTGCAGTATTTATAATGTCAAAACAAATGCAATACTGCATTCACGGGTATTCAAACTTTGATTTACACTTAATCCAGACACTTCATCGTGTTAAGGCAAGCCATCGTGACCCACTCTCCACTGCAAAGGATCTCTGCTCGTGAAGTTTCCGAATAGCGCCACGGGGTTTCCCCTTCAGGACCTGATTGTCGGTGCATCAGTCTATTTTCCTCCCCTGTTCAAGGCGGTCATGCTGGGCTTTCTGATCTGGCTCGTCGTGCATCGCTTGCTCCGCGACTGGATGTATTCCGGCGAGGTCTGGCATCCGATGCTGATGGATCTTTCTTTGTTTACTCTTTCCGTGTGCCTTGGCCTGGTTTTACTGATCGCGTGGTGAATATGTCGCTTAAAACGATTAAATACTTTTCTACACTCGTCGTGTTTGCACTGGCGCTGATTGCCGGCTGGTGGCTGTGGAATTTTTACATGCAATCCCCCTGGACGCGCGACGGTAAAATTCGCGCTGAACAGGTCAGCATCACGCCGCAAGTCTCCGGTAGCATCACCGCCCTTCTTATTAAAGATAATCAGTTCGTTAAAGAAGGTGATGTTTTATTTCGCATTGACGATACGCCTTTTCATATCGCCTTACTCAATGCCCAGGCTCAGCTTGCGAAAGCGCAGTCGGATCTGGCAAAAGCGAATAACGAAGCAAACCGCCGCCGCCATCTTTCTCAAAACTACATTTCTGCGGAAGATTTGGATACCGCCAATATTAATGTGAAGGCTATGCAGGCAGGCGTCGAGGTGGCAGAAGCCACGCTCAAGCAGGCTCAGTGGCAGTTGACGCAAACCGTGGTCAAAGCCCCCGTTGACGGTTGGGTGACCAATCTTTCGACCCGAACGGGAAATTACGCCACCACTGGACAACCCATTTTCGCCCTGGTGGATAGCCACTCTTTCTACGTTGTCGGCTATTTCGAAGAGACCAAACTGCGTCATATTCAGGTGGGCGCTCCTGCGCAAATCACGCTCTACAGTGGATCTAAAAGGTTACAGGGTCACGTATCCAGTATTGGACGCGCTATTTACGACCAAAGCGTTGAAACGGATTCAGGACTGGTACCGGATATAAAGCCTAACGTCCCGTGGGTACGCCTGGCGCAACGGGTCCCGGTTCGGGTCGAATTTGACAACCTGCCTGACAATATTACCCTCGTTTCTGGTACGACCTGCACCGTCTCAATCGGACCGCGCTGATGAATTTGCCTGCTGTCTCCTGGCGCAATGTGCCCTGGTTCAAAGCGACGCGAGCGCAGTGGCGTTATGCCCTGCGCAACGGCATCGCAATGTGCCTTGCCCTTACGGTGGCTTATTATCTGAATCTGGATGAGCCTTACTGGGCCATGACGTCGGCCGCGGTGGTGAGTTTCCCGACCGTTGGCGGCGTTATCAGTAAAAGCCTGGGACGTATAGCAGGGAGCCTTCTTGGGGCGACGGCGGCATTAATGATTGCCGGGCATACGCTTAACGATCCCTGGCTGTTTTTACTTAGCATGGCCGCGTGGCTCGGGTTTTGTACCTGGGCCTGCGCGCATTTCACCAATAATGTGGCTTACGCCTTTCAGCTCGCGGGCTATACCGCTGCGATCATTGCCTTCCCGGTCGTCAACATCCTCGATACTACCGAGCTTTGGGATATTGCTCAGGCGCGGGTATGCGAAGTGATTATCGGTATCCTTTGCGGTGGCGTGATGATGATGATTTTGCCGAGCACCTCAGATGGCACCACGCTCATCTCGGCCTTAAAAACTATGCATACGCGCCTGCTGGAACACGCCAGCCTGCTCTGGCAGCCGGATACGAACGACGCCATTCGTCTGGCTCACGAAAAAGTCATCGGGCAAATTTTAACGATGAACCTGCTGCGTATTCAGGCTTTCTGGAGCCACTATCGTTTTCGTCGTCAAAACAACCTGCTGAATTATCTGCTTCATCAGCAACTGAGGATGACCAGTGCTATCTCAAGCCTGCGCAGGATGCTGCTTAACTGGCCAAACCCGCCGGAACATACCCGAACGGTAATCGAAAATCTGCTCGCTGCGTTGGCGCGCCCTCAGACCGATCTCTACACGGTAGCTCGCATCATCGCCCCGCTGGCTCCTGAAGATGAATTTGACTATCGCCACCGCGCCTTCTGGCTACGCCTGCAGTATTTTTGCCGTTTATATCTTCGCAGCAGTCGCTGGATAAGAGCGGTTGAGAATGCCACGCCCATTACTGAATTTACCGTTCCGCATAGCCCAGCGCTGGCAAGACATACCGATAATCTTGAAGCCGTATGGAGTGGTTTTCGCACTTTCTGCGCGCTGATGCTGGTTGGCGCATGGAGTATTACCACGCAGTGGGAGTCGGGCTCAGCAGCATTAACGCTGGCAGCCATCAGTTGCGTACTCTATTCCGTCGTCGCGTCACCTTATCACTCCCTGACATTATTGCTTCGCACGCTGATTCTGCTTTCACTGTTTAGTTTTGTGGTGAAATTCGGGCTGATGGTGCAGATAACCGATCTTTGGCAGTTTCTGCTATTCCTTTTCCCGCTGCTCACCACCATGCAGTTGCTGAAGTTACAGATGCCGAAGCTGGCTGGATTATGGGGACAGCTGATAGTCTTTATGGGTTCGTTTATCTCCGTGACAAACCCACCCGTGTACGACTTTGCTGATTTCCTGAACGACAATCTGGCGAAAATAGTGGGTGTGGGGCTGGCCTGGTTAGCCTTTGCCGTGCTTCGCCCAGGCTCCGACGCGCGAAAAAGCCGTCGTCATATACGCGAACTGCGCCGGGGATTTGTCGATCAGCTCAGTCGAAAGCCTCACCTGCGGGAAGATGAATACGAATCGCTGGTTTATCACCATGTCAGCCAGTTGAACAACAGTCAGGACTCGCTTTCTCGCCGCTGGCTGCTGCGCTGGGGAGTTGTGTTGCTGAATTGCTCGCACGTTGTCTGGCAGCTTCGCGAATGGCAAACGCGTTCAGATCCGCTTTCGAAGGTACGTGATGTGTGTATTGCGTTACTGAGAAATGTGATGAGCGAACGCGGCGTTCAGCAGCGTTCGCTTGAGGTCACGCTGAATGAACTCCAGCGGATTTGCGATACCCTCGCGCACCATCACCTCCCGGCCGCGCGCGATTTAGCCTCGATTATCTGGCGTTTGCACTGTTCGCTCTCTCAGCTCGAACAAGCGCCACCGCCAGGTACGATTACCGATCAGATAACGCCACACGCATAACGCGCGCCTCCGCCACCCAGTGGTTTAGGCTGGTCGGACAAATTATCGCCTCCGACATGGACCATCAGCGCTTTGCCTTTCACTTCTGCCAACTTTTTCAGACGCGGCGCGACGACAGGTTCCGTGGCCTTGCCATCGTTGTTAACCACCAGCACGGGAAGATCACCGGTATGACCCATACCTTCCGGGCCTTCATGCTTACCGGTTTTATGCGGGTCTAAATGGCCGCCCGCAGCTTCAGCTGCCGATGCTTTGCCCTCTTTCAACGCAGGCTGACAACTACCCTTTGCGTGGACATGAAAACCATGTTCGCCGGGAGGAAGAGCTTTGAGATGAGGAATAAATTCCAGTCCTTTATCGGTTTCAGTGATGCTCACGGTCCCGATGGACTGACCTATCCCCTGAGAGGTGACGAGGTTCATTTCTACTTCGTCGCTGGCTGCCTGCGCACCTGCGCAAACAACCAGCGTGACCATTGCCAGAGCAAAACGCTTCATTTGACCTCCGCTGGTTATTTTTTGCCCCTTAAGTTTATACCAGGGACAGAGATTTCACCGGAAAGTCAGCTGAAAGCGCGATTATGGCACGTCGTAACCCAGTGCGGCTTTACGAATACGGAACCATTGCTGGCGGGTCATCTGCAATTCTTCTGCGGCAATCGCAGACCGAACGCGCTCGATTTTCCCGGAGCCAATAATGGGCAGCGGTTTTGACGGCAACCGCATTATCCACGCGTACACCACCTGCTCAATGCTCTCGGCATTAAGCTCTCGTGCCACGGTTTGCAGTTCATCACGTAATGGCTGGAAAGCATCATCATTGAACAGACGACCACCGCCGAGGCAAGACCATGCCATAGGGCGAATGCGCAACTGCTGCAGCTGATCGAGCGTACCATCAAGCAGTAGCGGTTGATGAACAGGCGAGATCTCAACCTGATTGGTTGCCAGGGTAAACGGCAGGCGGGACTGTAACAGCGCAAACTGCGCCGGCGTAAAGTTAGAAACACCAAAGTGGCGCACTTTTCCGCTCTGATGCAGGCTTAAGAACGCTTCGGCAACATCATCGGCATCCATCAGCGGATCGGGTCGATGGATCAAAAGCAGGTCAAGACGATCGGTGGCAAGATTGAGCAGCGACTGCTCAGCACTTTTGATGATGTGGCTGCTGTCGGTAATGTAATGTCCGAGGGCATGTTCTGGATTGGCCGTGGTGGCAATTCCGCACTTGGTGACGATCTCCAGGCGCTCGCGCAGCGCGGGAGCAAGCTTCATCGCCTCACCGAACGCGGCTTCGCAAAGGTAACCGCCGTAGATATCGGCATGGTCGACCGTGGTGATACCGAGATCCAGATGTTCCTCGATAAAACTCACCAGCTGGCGCGGGGACATATTCCAGTCCATTAAGCGCCAGTAACCCATAACAAAACGTGAAAACTCTGGGCCCTGTGGCGCAAGGGCAATACGCTGAACCATAACAATTTCTTCAAGGAAGTGATGTTATGAGTATACGCATTTGCACCGCTAAAACAGTGAAGGTTGCTGCGGTTCTTCGGTTTCAGCCGCTCTGTTCGCGCGTAATTTACGCAATAAGCGCTGCTTACACAGGCGAATGACATCCTGCTTTTGCGTGTCGCTCATATTTTGCCAGTTAAAACGCTCATCCCGGCTTCTGAAACAGCCACGACAGAAACCGCGCTCATCAGACTGGCAAATACCCCGGCACGGGCTCTGGATGGGGAAAAACTCCAGTTGCTCTGCCACATATACCTCCAGAAACCGAATCTCATCTACAGTGAAGACGCTAAACACCCTGCGCGCAAGGGATATAGCACACAAATGTGTCATTAAGGTTTCACTAATCTTCACTCCCTATACTCGCCACATTACCAAAATTAACGGTTATTTGATGATGCGGTCTTTTAAAAAGTTACAATGTAACGATATTTATTTTACGCTGGGATGTGCTCTCTTCTTCACGGTATTGAACGCTCTGTTTATTCAACGTAGTTGGGCAATCATTTCACCCAATCATTTTCACGACTTGCTTTTTGCGGCATCGGTTCCACTGGTATTGTTTTGTGGCTGGGTGATTATATTTAGCCTGCTCAATATCCCGCTGCTGCGAAAGCCACTGTTTATTCTGTTAACCATGGGATCTGCCGGTGCAACATACTTTATGTACACCTATGGCGCGGTTATCGATCAGAATATGCTGGTTAACGTCTTCGAAACCAATTCTCAGGAAGCCACTGCGCTGGTCACCCCGCAAATGCTGCTGTGGATTGCGATCGCGGGGATCATTCCCTCTATTGTACTGCTGCTGGTTCGGATTCGTTCCGGAACCTGGTGGCACACGCTTCTCCTGCGGTTCGCCGCCATTCTGGGCGCGTTACTGGTGATTATTCTGGTCGCGTCTGTTTTCTATAAAGATTACGCATCGCTGTTTCGTAATAATAAAAGCATTGTCAAAATGGTAACGCCTGCGAACTACGTCAGCGCGCTCATGAAATACAGTAAAGCCCGCTGGTTTGCAGGCGATCAAACGCTGATTCGCATGGGTGAAGATGCCCATAAGGGGCCGGTTATTTTGGGCCAGAATAAGAAAACCGTTCTGGTGTTGGTGGTTGGCGAAGCCTCCCGAGCGGCTAACTATTCGCTTAACGGATATTCACGCGAAACGAATCCTCAGTTGCAAAAACAGGACATGATTAACTTTCCACAGGCGTCGTCATGCGGCACGGAAACTGCCGTTTCGCTTCCCTGCATGTTCTCCGGTATGCCGCGTAAAAAATACGATGCCGATCTCGCGCGCCATCAGGAAGGTCTGCTTGATGTGCTGGCGCACGCTGGGGTTAACCTTTTGTGGCGAGAAAATGACGGTGGCTGTAAAGGAGCCTGCAATCGTATCCCGCACACCGATATGACGCAGTGGAACCTCAACCAGTACTGTAAAGACAAGTCTTGTATTGATGAGGTCAATCTCCATCGTCTCGATAATGTGCTGGATGGGCTAAAGCAAGATTCCGTGCTGGTTATTCACCTGATGGGCAGCCACGGGCCGGCCTATTATCAGCGCTATCCGCAGGAATATCGTAAATTTACCCCGACTTGCGATACCAACCAGATTCAAGATTGTACCCATCAGGCGCTCATCAACACTTATGACAACACCGTTCTTTATACCGATAGCGTGGTGAGTAAAACGATTGATGCGCTCAAGGCCCGTGAGGCCACCATGAACACCGCGCTTATCTATCTTTCCGACCACGGTGAATCACTGGGCGAGAACGGACTTTATTTGCACGGGACACCTTATATGCTGGCACCAGAACAGCAGACGCATATTCCGTTTATGTTCTGGCTATCCCCAGATTATGTGAAAAACTATCGCGTCAACGCGTCGTGCCTGCAAAATCAAGCGGCGAAAACAACGGTCTCGCAGGATAATTTATACTCCACCGTACTGGGCATGATGAATGTGAAATCAACAGTTTATCAACCTGAGATGGATATATTAACGACATGTCGTTCATCATGACGCTTGCATTAGACCGACTGGTCTATTAGAGTGTCGACATGAGCAGAAACACAGAACACGATACACGCGAACATCTTCTGGCGACCGGCGAGCATCTTTGTATGCATCGCGGGTTTACCGGCATGGGCCTGAGCGAACTGTTAAAAACCGCTGAGGTCCCTAAGGGTTCGTTTTATCATTACTTTCGCTCCAAAGAGGCCTTTGGGGTGGCGATGCTGGAGCGGCACTATGCCAGCTACCACCAGCGCCTCGCGACCCACTTTGCCAGCGGCGAAGGAAGCTACCGGGATCGTGTTCTCAATTACTATCAGGAAACGCTGAGACAGTTTTGCCAACAGGGCATCATCAGCGGTTGCCTGACCGTTAAACTGTCTGCCGAAGTGTGCGATTTGTCTGAAGATATGCGCACCGCGATGGACAAGGGGGCGAGTGGCGTCATTGCCTTGCTGGCCCAGGCGCTGGATGAAGGCCGAGCTGAACACACGCTGACCTTCAACGGCGATTCGCTCACTCAGGCGCAGGTTCTCTATGCGCTCTGGTTAGGAGCCAATCTGCAAGCCAAAATCTCTCGCAGCGCGGTACCGCTTGAAAGCGCACTGACGCATGTGAAGAACAGTATTACGACGCCTGGCGTTTAACAGGCGTTTTTATTTATTTAATCACTAGACGACCGGTCTACTCAGGAGTCACGATGTCCGCAGAACAATTATTTACCCCACTGAAAATCGGTGCGGTCACTGCACCCAACCGCGTATTGATGGCCCCCCTCACCCGTCTGCGCAGCATTGAGCCTGGTGATATCCCAACACCGTTAATGGGCGAATACTATCGTCAGCGCGCAAGCTCTGGCCTGATTATCTCTGAGGCTACTCAGATTTCCGCCCAGGCAAAAGGTTACGCTGGCGCGCCGGGTCTGCACAGCCCGGAACAAATCGCGGCGTGGAAAAAAATCACTGCCGGTGTACATGCTGAAGACGGCCGCATTGCGGTACAGCTGTGGCACACCGGTCGTATCTCCCATCACAGCATTCAGCCCGGCGGCGAAGCGCCTGTTTCTGCATCCGCTCTGAATGCAGGAACGCGCACCTCTTTACGTGATGAGAATGGCCACGCGATTCGCGTGGACACTTCCACACCACGTGCGTTGGAATTGAACGAAATTCCTGGCATTGTGAACGATTTCCGTCAGGCGGTTGCCAATGCACGTGAAGCAGGCTTCGACCTGGTTGAGCTGCACTCAGCCCATGGCTATCTGCTGCACCAGTTCCTCTCACCGTCCTCTAACCAACGTACAGACCAGTATGGCGGCAGCGTAGAAAACCGCGCACGCCTGGTACTGGAAGTGGTTGATGCAGTTTGTCAGGAGTGGAGCCCGGATCGTATTGGTATTCGTGTATCGCCGATCGGCTCTTTCCAGAACGTTGATAACGGCCCGAATGAAGAAGCCGATGCACTGTATCTGATTGAAGAACTGGCCAAGCGCGGCATTGCCTATCTGCACATGTCCGAACCTGACTGGGCGGGCGGTGCGCCGTATTCTGATGCGTTCCGTGAGAAAGTACGTGCACGTTTCCAGGGTGTGATCATCGGTGCGGGTGCTTATACCCCAGAGAAAGCAGAAGATTTGATCAGCAAAGGTTTGATCGACGCCGTTGCGTTTGGTCGTGATTACATTGCCAACCCAGATCTCGTTGCTCGTCTGGAACGCAAAACGGTGCTGAATCCACAGCGTCCTGAAAGCTTCTACGGCGGCGGCGCTGAAGGTTATACAGACTACCCTTCTTTATAATCCCTTCTTTGCTCATTGATAGCGGCGATGATTCGCCGCTATACTAAAACATCGTTTCTGTTCAAAAAGATAAGCCATTGAGTTGGTTAAGAGGAAATTATGCGCCTACTTCACACCATGCTGCGCGTTGGCGACCTGCAACGTTCTATCGATTTCTACACTAACGTTTTGGGTATGCAGCTTCTGCGAACCAGCGAAAATCCAGAATACAAATATTCTCTGGCGTTCGTTGGTTACGGCCCGGAAAGTCAGGAAGCGGTTATCGAACTGACCTACAACTGGGATGTTGATAGCTACGAGCTGGGTACCGCGTATGGCCATATCGCACTCGAAGTGGATAATGCCGCTGATGCGTGCGAACGCATTCGCAGTAATGGCGGCAACGTCACGCGCGAAGCCGGCCCGGTTAAAGGCGGCTCCACCGTAATCGCCTTCGTTGAAGATCCCGATGGCTACAAAATCGAGCTGATCGAAGCTAAAGACGCGGGTCGCGGTCTGGGCAATTAATCCCTCCGGGCGCGTCATGCGCCCGTTGTTTTACTGCATCCCCTCTCAAAATTTGCCATAATACGCTCTGCTTTTTTTCCCCTTGTAAGAGACCCTGATGTCCGATAACGCTCAACTTACCGGTCTGTGCGACCGTTTTCGTGGTTTTTATCCTGTTGTTATTGATGTTGAAACGGCAGGATTTAACGCTAAAACCGATGCGCTGCTTGAGATTGCCGCCATCACGCTGAAAATGGATGAACAGGGCTGGCTTACACCGGACACCACGCTGCATTTCCATGTTGACCCTTTTGAAGGTGCCAATCTTCAACCTGAAGCGCTTGCCTTTAACGGTATCGATCCGAACAACCCGCTGCGCGGCGCGGTCAGTGAATATGACGCTCTGCACGCCATCTTTAAAATGGTGCGCAAAGGAATGAAGGACAGCAATTGCAATCGCGCGATCATGGTGGCGCATAATGCGACCTTCGATCACAGCTTTGTGATGGCGGCGTCAGAACGCGCGTCGCTGAAACGCAATCCGTTCCACCCCTTCGTCACCTTTGATACTGCGGCATTAAGCGGACTGGCACTGGGACAAACGGTATTGTCAAAAGCCTGCATCACTGCCGGTATAGAATTTGATGGTACGCAAGCCCACTCGGCGCTGTACGATACTGAACGCACCGCGGAATTATTCTGTGAAATTGTTAACCGCTGGAAGCGACTGGGTGGTTGGCCGCTGCCCATTGGCGAGAGCGAGGAATAAAAAAAGCGACCAGATACTGGTCGCTTTTTTTGTCTGAGGCAAAGCACTTATTCAGCGTCTGGCTCTTCAGATTTATACTTTGCAGCGGTTTCTTTGATCAACTGCTGCAGTTCACCGCGCTGATACATTTCAATCAGAATGTCGCAACCGCCAACCAGTTCACCGTCAACCCACAGTTGTGGGAAGGTCGGCCAGTTGGCGTATTTTGGCATTTCAGCACGAATATCTGGGTTCTGCAGGATATCAACGTAAGCAAAACGCTCACCGCATGCGGAGAGAGCCTGAACCGCTTGTGCAGAGAAGCCACAGCTTGGCAGCTTCGGGGAACCTTTCATGTACAGGAGAATCGGGTTTTCAGCGACCTGTTGCTGGATTTTTTCTATAGTAGTGCTCATGTTTTGCTTCCTTATACTTCTGTTACGGCAATCGTCTGACATTGTAGCGGTTCAGACTGATATCGGAAAATAACATTTTCGTTACGTCTTATTATTTTATCGCGTGTCGGCATAAGTTGCATTGCTAATGTAGCTTAGCCCTGTTTTGTCCGTGGTTTTGTTTATCGTGTGAGCAAAAGCGCTTCAGTTTGGTGAAATTATTTGCACTTGCTCGCGAAACCCCATTTTAGATTGAAAAAGAGTCTTAACTTCTCGCCGTTAGATAGATTAGAATCGACAGGCTTTGTAAATCACACGCAGGTATTATTGATGGCCTGCTTCAACCAGGGGACTGCCCAGTGGCGCGGATAAATAAATTCTCGATCACGCTCTGTGCTTTACTGTTTACAACACTCTCATTCACGCCGTTGGCTAGTGCCTCCGAACAGGCGCGGCATTCGGCTGTACAAAAATCGCATCTGGCGAAAACCACAGAACCTAAGAAAAAAAGCGCCAGCAAGAAAGAAAAGAAAAAAACACCGACTCACAAGCAGCAAACCGCCTCAAAAAAATCCAGCAAACCTGCTACAAAAACCACTCGTAAAACATCGCACACCGCCTCTAGCACTCTGAAAGAAAAATGCACCGTTCGTAAAGGCCATAAATCAAACTGCCTCAAGGTCAGCAAAACGGCGAAGCTTTCCGAAGTGCATAAAGTCCGCGTGCAGAAAGCGCAAAAAACAGCGATGAATAAACTGATGGGCCAAATTGGCAAGCCTTACCATTGGGGTGGCACATCACCGCGTACCGGCTTTGATTGCAGCGGTCTGGTTTATTACGCTTATAAAGATCTGGTTAAATTCCGAATCCCTCGCACCGCAAATGAAATGTACCACTTGCGCGATGCCGCCTCAGTCAACCGTGGTGAGCTGGAAAGCGGCGATCTGGTCTTCTTCCGTACGCAGGGTCGCGGCACTGCCGATCACGTTGGCGTTTATGTCGGCAACGGAAAATTCATCCAGTCCCCGCGTAGTGGACAAGATATCCAGATTACCTCTCTCAGCGAAGATTACTGGGTTCGCCATTACGTTGGTGCCCGCCGCGTGATGACCCCTAAAACCATTCGCTAATCCCTGCCCTGCCGCACTGTCGGCAGGGTAAGTTCCTCTTTTGCATGCCCTTTCAATTTGCTACTCTACCCTTGCATTTTATATGGTTATTAATGCGCCAAATATAATAAGGAGAAAAGCAATGTCGTTCGAATTACCTGCATTACCGTATGCAAAAGACGCCCTGGCCCCGCACATTTCGGCGGAGACCCTGGAATACCATTACGGCAAACATCATCAGACGTATGTCACTAATCTAAACAACCTGATCAAAGACACCGATTTCCAGGGCAAAACGCTGGAAGAGATCGTACGTACTTCAGAGGCGGGCATTTTTAATAACGCCGCTCAGGTGTGGAACCATACGTTTTACTGGCACTGCCTGGCACCAAATGCCGGTGGCGAACCCACTGGCGAACTGGCGACAGCCATTAACGCAGCATTTGGCAGCTTTGCTGATTTTAAAGCGAAGTTTACCGACGCGGCGATTAAGAACTTTGGTTCTGGCTGGACGTGGCTGGTGAAAGAAGCTGATGGAAAACTGGCTATCGTTTCTACTTCAAACGCGGGCACCCCGCTCACCACCACTGCTACACCGCTGATGACCGTTGATGTGTGGGAACACGCTTATTACATCGACTACCGTAACGCACGCCCTAACTACCTTGAGCACTTCTGGGCTCTGGTAAACTGGGAATTTGTGGCGAAAAACTTCGCGGCATAAAAAGACACGCAGAAGGTTAACCCTTCTGCGTTTTTTAATCACTCCGTCGCACAGGCCGGTTCCGGCTGTTTACGACCGGACAGTACAACCAACAGTAAACCGAGTGCGGCGATAATCGCCCCCATCACCGGCACAAAGCTATACCCCAGCCCGCCAGAAATCACGGCGCCACCCGCCGCTGCACCCAAAGCATTACCCAGGTTAAACGCCCCGATATTGACTGAGGAAGAAAGCCCCGGCGCTTCGTGTGCCACGCGCATTACGCGCATCTGTAATGGCGGGACAACGGCAAACGTCGCAGCGCCCCATATGACCATCGCAATCGCAGCACCAAATTCATTTCGCGCCAGCCAAGGAATGGCGATCATGATGACGATAAGCAAGGTCAGAAAACCTTTCAGCGTACCGCTAACAGAACGGTCTGCAAGCTTGCCACCCAAATAGTTGCCAATTGAAAAACCGACGCCAATCAGCACCAGCATTCCCGTGACAAAGGCCGGCGTCGCATGCGTAATGTCATGCAGAACAGGCGAGATGTAGGTGTACAGAGTGAACATGGCGCCCGCACCCAGTACCGTGGTCAGCAACGCGGACAACACCTGAGGACGAAGCAAAACCGACAGCTCTTTGCGCACGTCAGGACGCTCACCGGCTCCTCCTTTAGGCAGAGAGAAGAACAGTGCCACCATCGCCACCACGCCCAGCAGGGCTGTCGCCATGAAAGACATTCGCCAGCCAATGCTCTCACCCATCCATGTTGCTGCCGGTACGCCACCAATATTCGCGATCGTCAGGCCCATAAACATGGTTGCGACCGCACTGGCCTGCTTATGTTTAGGCACCACGCTTGCGGCCACGACCGAACCCAGACCAAAGAATGCACCATGGTTCAGGCTGGTCAGAATGCGCGACAGCATCAGCGTGGTGTAGTCCGGTGAGAGCGCAGAGAGCACATTTCCCAGCGTGAAAATAGCCATCAAGAAGATCAGCGCGTTGCGACGCCCACGATGCGAAAGCAGCAGCGTCATCAATGGCGCACCAATCATTACGCCAATGGCATAAGCGCTGATAAGCATACCCGCGGCAGGAATAGAAACATCCACACCTTTGGCAATTACCGGCAGCAGTCCCATAGGGGAAAATTCAGTGGTGCCGATGCCAAAAGCGCCAATCGCCAGGGACAACAGAGGAAAGTTGATTTTCATTCATTAACTCCGGATGCCGTGTCTTTACGCGACACAGAACAAATATGCCGAAAGCATGACATCAATCACAAAAAATAAGAAGTTAACAAAATAGCAAAAGATTATTGCAGGGGGAGTAACAATGGTGGGGAGAAAGCGAGGGAGAACGCTCTCCCCCGTTTGAATCAGTGCAGTATTGCCGTAAAGCTTGCCGCAACAATCAAAGCCAGCACGATGAAAGTGGTGGTTAGCGAAAACTTAAGATCGGTATTCATCAATTTTTCTCCTTTTAATCCCCACATGAAAAGTGAGCTTGCTCATTTTTACACAGTTTATCCCAAAAATCTTCCTGGATTTAGACTGATAAGTGTTTTTACGCTTCCCCTTTTCATCAAGATAAGACAAAATTCCACGCTAAATTTATAAGCGTACCGGCCACTGACCCCCTCCTGACGTCCTGTGTCGTTTTCCCGGCGTATCGCAATTCACTTTGCGAGATAAGGGTGAGAGAAGGCAAACGTTTACCTCTCAATTTTTCAGGAGCTTAGGATATGGTCTGGAGTGACAGCTAATGGCAACGATTAAAGATGTAGCGAAACGCGCAAACGTTTCCACTACAACCGTATCACATGTAATTAACAAAACTCGTTTTGTAGCAGAAGAGACGCGCAACGCCGTTTGGGCAGCGATTAAAGAGCTGCACTACTCTCCTAGCGCCGTGGCACGCAGCCTTAAGGTCAACCACACCAAATCAATTGGTTTGCTGGCGACCAGTAGCGAAGCGGCCTATTTTGCCGAGATAATCGAAGCAGTAGAGAAAAACTGCTTCCAGAAGGGCTATACCTTGATTCTGGGTAATGCCTGGAATAGTCAGGAAAAACAACGGGCTTACTTGTCCATGATGGCGCAAAAACGCGTAGACGGTTTGCTGGTTATGTGTTCCGAATATCCTGAATCCGTACTCTCGATGCTCGAAGAGTACCGTCATATCCCGATGGTCGTCATGGACTGGGGTGATACGCGCGCTGACTTCACCGATTCCGTCAACGACAACGCTTTTGAAGGCGGATATATGGCGGGTCGCTACCTGATTGAACGCGGCCATCGCGAAATCGGCGTTATTCCGGGTCCGCTTGAGCGCAACACCGGTGCAGGTCGTCTGGCGGGTTTCATGAAGGCGATGGAAGAAGCATTGATCGCCGTTCCAGAAAACTGGATCGTTCAGGGCGATTTTGAACCAGAATCGGGTTATCGCGCCATGCAGCAAATCGTCTCCCAACCGCATCGCCCTACTGCCGTATTCTGCGGCGGCGATATCATGGCGATGGGCGCACTTTGCGCCGCTGACGAGTTGGGACTGCGTGTGCCGCAGGATATTTCAGTGATCGGGTATGATAACGTGCGCAACGCCCGTTTCTTTACCCCGGCGTTGACCACCATTCATCAGCCAAAAGATTCGCTGGGTGAAACGGCGTTCAATATGTTGATGGACAGAATCGTCAGCAAACGCGAAGAGTCGCAGTCCATCGAAGTGCATCCGCGCCTGATTGAACGCCGCTCGGTCGCCGATGGTCCTTTCCGCGACTACCGCCGCTAATCTTTTCTGCGGGGGCCGGTTATTCCGGCCCCCGCAGCCATTCCTTGTTTAGCGTTTCACTATCCCCCAGATAATCCAGCAGCCAGGCGAGCGCAGGCGACATGTCGTTTTGCTGCCATGTCAGGCAACACGCCGCATCCGGGAAGGGGTTCTCCAGCGTCAACGCCACCCATTGTCCGTTGTCTATACGCGATTGGGCAAAATGTACTGGCACCATACCCACGCACAATCCCGCTGAGAGGCAGGTTGCCGATGACTCCCAGTCCGGCGCAACAACGCGTCGCTGATTGTCCAGCAGCCAGGTAATACGCTTTGGCAGTGAGCGGGAGGTATCCTCAAGCACCAGCGAAGGCCAGTTGCGCAACGTATCATCGCTTAATGGTCCAGCCATCGTTGCCAAAGGATGGTGGCTCGCCACTACGCAGGTCCAGCTCAACGTGCCCATATCGCGAAACGTATAGCGTCCCCCGACGGGGATGGCCTGGGTCGCCCCGATGGCCATTTCGACTCGCCCATCCGATAACGCATCCCACACCCCGTTAAAAACTTCCTGAGATACGCGCAGCTCCACATCTGAGAAATGCCGATAGAAATCGACAATCATCTGGCGGGTGCGTTCAGGCTTAACAATATTATCCACAGCAATAGATAGATGCCCGCGCCAGCCGTTGGCAATCTGCTGGCACTGCTCACGGGTGATCATCATTTTTTTGATAACAGATCGGCCTTCCTTCAAAAACCATGCCCCGGCAGGCGTCAGAACGACATCGCGATGACGTCGTTCAAACAGTGGCACCGCCAGCCATTCCTCAAGCTGACGAACCGTATAGCTGATCGCTGATGGGACGCGATGCAACTCCTGCGCCGCACTGCTAAAGCTGCCGTTACGCGCGACGGCATCGACCACTTCAAGTGAATATTCAGACCACATTTTCTGCCTACAAATATTTTGAATGCACCAGACAAATATTAGCGTTTCACAAGGGGGATTGCACTCCCTACACTCTGCGCCAAAGAACACCTGCCCTGATTAGGAAAAAATAATGCAACCTGGAAAAGGATTTATGGTCTGGCTCGCTGGCTTAAGCGTACTGGGCTTTTTAGCGACCGATATGTACCTCCCCGCCTTTGCAGCGATGCAGGCAGATTTACAGACGCCTGCCGCCGCCATTAGTGCCAGCCTGAGCTTGTTCCTGGCAGGCTTTGCGTTTGCCCAACTTCTGTGGGGACCGCTCTCCGATCGCTATGGCCGAAAGCCAATTTTGCTGCTGGGCCTGACCATTTTTGCCCTGAGCAGTTTAGGCATGTTGTGGGTCCGTGACGCAACCTGGCTGCTGGTGCTGCGCTTCATTCAGGCCTTTGGTGTATGCGCAGCCGCAGTGACCTGGCAGGCGCTGGTAACTGATTACTATCCGGCTTCGCGCGTGAACCGAATCTTTGCCACCATCATGCCACTGGTTGGCCTTTCACCCGCCCTTGCGCCGCTGCTGGGCAGCTGGATCCTGGTCCACTTTGACTGGCAGGCGATCTTCGCCACGCTGTTTATTATTACCCTGATCTTGATGATTCCGGCGTTCTCGCTAAAACCGGCTCAGCCGAAAGTCGCCGACCCCGAGGAATCGCGCGTCACCTTTATGTCGCTGCTGCGCTCCCGCGACTATCGCGGTAATGTGCTGATTTATGCCGCCTGCTCAGCGAGCTTCTTTGCCTGGCTCACCGGTTCACCGTTTATCTTGCACGATATGGGCTACAGCCCTGCGGTTATTGGTCTGAGCTACGTTCCGCAAACCATCGCCTTTTTGGTGGGTGGCTATGGCTGTCGCGCGGCGCTGCAAAAATGGCAGGGACAACAAATGCTACCGTGGCTGCTGGTACTTTACGCACTGAGCGTGGTTGCGACCTTTGCCGTTGGTTTTATTCCCCATGTTGCCCTGGCAGAGATTCTTATTCCCTTCTGCATCATGGCCGTCGCAAACGGTGCCATTTATCCTATCGTGGTTGCCCAGGCTTTACGTCCGTTCCCGCACGCAACCGGTAGAGCCGCCGCCCTGCAAAATACCCTGCAACTGGGCCTGTGCTTCCTGGCAAGTTTGATTGTCTCGGCTCTCATTGCCACTCCACTGATGACCACCACCAGCGTGATGCTGGTTACCGTGGCGCTGGCAGCGCTGGGTTATCGCCTGCAATCCACCGTAAAAAAGCAAAGTGATGACGGTACACAACCAGAATCATCGCAGGCATAGTGGCGCACGCAATTATGTGAAAAACCGGTGATTAGGATGCTAACAATTTTCAGTTGAATGACAGATTTTTGAGGCTTATACTAAATTCGGTTCATATAAATACGATAAATATTATGTGTTAACGGGAGCCGGAGTGCTCCCGTTTTACCATGGATGGATTTTCGGCAAGGGTTTTCTCCCTTCCTCTGTTCTACGTCGGATACTAGCCTCGCGGGTAATACCGTGAGATTTCTCACAAACCATAAAAAGCGGCTACGCTGTTTGAAGGTTCTGATCACATCAGGTGATGGAGAAGCTATGAGTTCATCGTGTATAGAAGAAGTCAGCATTCGGGACGATAATTGGTCACGAATCGTCAGTGAATTATTGAGTCGAGCAGGCGTCACCATTAATGGTCCTGCCCCTTCGGATATCCAGGTAAAACACCCCGATTTTTTTAAGCGCGTTTTACAGGAAGGTTCCCTGGGGTTGGGAGAAAGCTACATGGATGGCTGGTGGGAATGCGAGCAGTTGGATGTTTTTTTCAACAACGTTCTGCGCGCCGGGCTTGAAAATCAACTGCCCCGGCATCTCAAAGATACGCTGCGTATCGCCTCCGCTCGCCTGCTAAACCTGCAAAGTAAAAAGCGTGCCTGGATTGTTGGCAAGGAACATTACGACCTGGGTAACGATCTTTTCACGCGCATGCTTGACCCGTTAATGCAATATTCCTGCGCCTACTGGAAAGAGGCCTCCACGCTTGAAGAGGCGCAGCAGGCCAAACTGCGTTTGATTTGCGAAAAGCTTCAGTTGCAGCCCGGTATGCGCGTACTGGACATTGGTTGCGGTTGGGGTGGGCTGGCCTGGTTTATGGCTCAAAATTACGGCGTTAGCGTGGTGGGTGTGACGATTTCAGCCGAGCAACAGAAGATGGCGCAAGAGCGCTGCGAAGGGCTGGATGTGACCATTCTTCTGCAAGACTATCGCGACCTGCATGACCAGTTCGATCGTATTGTATCGGTCGGAATGTTCGAGCACGTGGGGCCGAAAAACTACAATACCTATTTCAACGTTGCAGACCGCAACCTCAAGCCCGACGGGGTTTTCCTGCTGCACACCATAGGTTCCAAAAAAACCGACCATACCGTCGATCCGTGGATCAACAAATACATCTTCCCGAACGGTTGTTTACCGTCGGTGCGCCAGATCGCGAAGGCCAGCGAGCCGCATTTCGTGATGGAAGACTGGCATAACTTTGGTGCAGATTACGATACGACGTTGATGGCATGGCATGCTCGTTTTCAGACTGCCTGGCCTGAGATTGCCGACAACTATTCTGAGCGTTTTAAAAGAATGTTTAGTTATTATCTGAACGCCTGTGCCGGTGCTTTCCGCGCCCGCGATATTCAGCTTTGGCAGGTAGTATTCAGCCGAGGGATTGAAAACGGGCTGCGCGTTACGCGCTAAGAAGCCGCCCCGGGAAGCCGGGGCGACGTTTATTATTCTTCAGATCCGAGCTTTAATGCCGCTTCTTTTGCCGCCAGCACGCGTTCAACGGTATCCACGACCGCCTGAGTTTGCGGATCGATTTCAATATTGATGCGATGGCCCAGTTTTTTAGTGCCGAGCGTGGTGCGCTGTAATGTTTCAGGAATTAAATGCACGCAGAAACGGGTTGGTGTCACCTCGCCAACCGTCAAACTGATACCATCAATGCCAATAAATCCTTTATACAGGATGTATTTCATGAGCGTTGGATCCTGAACCTTAAACCAGATTTGGCGGTTATTTTCAGAGGTCAGAATTTTTGATATCTCGGCGGTCGTCATAATATGTCCCGACATTAAATGCCCGCCAATTTCGTCGCTAAACTTCGCCGCACGCTCAACGTTAACCGTATCGCCTTCCACCAGCTCACCGAGGTTAGTGATGCGCAGCGTCTCTTTCATCAGGTCAAAGCTAATGCGATTACCGTCGATCCCGGTAACCGTCAAACAACAACCGTTGTGCGCAACCGATGCTCCCGTTTCCAGCCCATCGAGCATATATTCCGGCAGCTCGACAACGTGGGTACGGAAATTGGGTTTTTCATCAATGGACACCAGTTTTGCTGTGCCCTGCACAATACCAGTAAACATGCTAACAACTCCTGTATTTTCCGGACGGCGATAACACCGTTTAATCCCATCACAATAACAGTTGGAAATACAGGTTGCCAGTGGAGCACATTTTCTGGCGATTTTTTCACTAGATAATCAGGGAAACCCCGCTACAATAGCTGGAATTCCCTCTGTATTTTCTTCTTGCTGCCAGTTACGGCGGCTTTTTTAGTCCCTCAAATAACAACAATATGAAAGGTGTTCACGTGCAGAAGTACATGATTGAAGCGCGTCAGTTATTAGCGTTAGCAATACCGGTAATCATCGCGCAGGTTGCTCAAACTTCAATGGGTTTCGTCGATACGGTCATGGCCGGCGGCTATAGCGCCACCGATATGGCCGCCGTCGCCATCGGCACTTCGATCTGGTTGCCGGCGATCCTTTTTGGTCACGGACTGCTGCTGGCATTAACGCCCGTCGTTGCGCAAATGAATGGTTCTGGTCGACGCGAGCGTATCGCTCACCAGATTCGCCAGGGGTTCTGGCTGGCGGGTTTCGTCTCCATTCTGATCATGGTAGTGCTGTGGAATGCGGGCTATATCATTCGCTCCATGGATAACATTGACCCGGCACTGGCCGATAAAGCCGTAGGCTATCTGCGCGCACTGCTGTGGGGCGCTCCAGGCTATTTATTCTTCCAGGTCGCGCGTAACCAGTGCGAAGGGTTGGCAAAAACGAAGCCTGGCATGGTGATGGGTTTTATCGGATTGCTGGTTAACATCCCAGTCAATTACATCTTTATTTACGGTCACTTTGGCATGCCTGAACTGGGCGGCGTCGGCTGTGGCGTGGCCACGGCAGCCGTGTATTGGGTGATGTTCTTTAGCATGATTTCCTACGTGAAGCGTGCGCGATCTATGCGCGATATTCGTAACGAAGCACGTTTCAGCAGGCCGGACATGGCTGTTTTAAAACGCCTGACCCAGCTTGGCTTGCCTATCGCGCTGGCCCTGTTTTTTGAAGTGACGTTATTCGCGGTTGTCGCTCTGCTGGTGTCGCCACTGGGTATTGTCGATGTCGCCGGTCACCAGATTGCCCTGAACTTTAGTTCGCTGATGTTCGTACTGCCTATGTCGCTGGCGGCTGCGGTCACCATCCGCGTGGGCTATCGTCTGGGACAAGGCTCGACGCTCGATGCACAAACGGCCGCGCGCACCGGTCTTGGTGTCGGTGTGTGTATGGCGGTGTGTACGGCGATTTTCACCGTCACCCTGCGCGAACACATCGCCCTGCTCTACAATAACAATCCGGAAGTCATCACCCTGGCGTCTCAGCTGATGCTGCTGGCGGCGGTGTACCAGATTTCAGACTCCATTCAGGTGATTGGCAGCGGTATCCTTCGCGGGTATAAAGATACGCGTTCGATCTTCTTCATTACCTTTACCGCGTACTGGGTGCTCGGCCTGCCAACCGGCTACGTGCTTGCGCTCACCGACCTGGTGGTTGATCGTATGGGCCCGGCCGGATTCTGGATGGGCTTTATCATCGGCTTAACCTCTGCAGCCATCCTGATGATGCTTCGTATGCGTTTTCTGCAGCGTCAACCGTCCAGCATCATTTTGCAGCGCGCCGCACGTTAATCCCTTGGTAGCCGCCTACGTGCGGCTACTTTCTCTCCAGTTTGCGCGGGAATGAAGCAATCGCGTGAAAAGAGTAAGAAAATTGCGATTTCCCTCTTGCCTCATCCCGCGGCTGCCGCTAATATTCGTCCCCGTTGTCCCAGACAACACGTTGCGTTCATAGCTCAGTTGGTTAGAGCACCACCTTGACATGGTGGGGGTCGTTGGTTCGAGTCCAATTGAACGCACCATTCTGCGTCCGTAGCTCAGTTGGTTAGAGCACCACCTTGACATGGTGGGGGTCGGTGGTTCGAGTCCACTCGGACGCACCATTTCAGCTCTGAAATGGTGCAAATTTCTCTTCATCCCATTCTGATTTTCAATCCTGACACTCTCCCTTATTTGCTCATTGCCCAGTTTCTACCACAATTATCCTGCATGGCTTTTATCTCCCATGGATTCGGTAAAAAAAACAGCGGGTAAAAACTCTATGAAACAGATCGCGATTGTCGGCGCAGGGCCGACGGGTATTTACACCCTTTTCTCTCTGCTGAAAAACGACACGCCACTTTCCGTCACGGTCTTTGAGCAAGCCAATGAGGCTGGCGTGGGTATGCCCTACAGCGATGAAGATAACTCCCGAATGATGCTGGCCAACATCGCCAGTATCGAAATTCCGCCCATTTTCATCACCTATCTTGATTGGCTGCGCGATCAAAGCGAGGCCCATCTGGCGCGCTACGGCGTGCAGAAAGCGTCCCTACACGATAGACAATTCCTGCCGCGCATTTTGCTCGGTGAGTATTTCCGCGATCGGTTTTTGGCCCTTCTTGAGCAGGCCAAAAAACAAGGATTTGAGGTTAACGTCCGGGAATCCTGCCAGGTTATCGACGTCCAGGCCACCCCCGAGGGAGCATGCGTGTGGACCGCAGGCCATGCCGAACCCGAACCGTTTGGGCTGGCCGTTATCGCCACCGGTCACGTCTGGCCTGAAGAGGACACCACGCCGCGCGCCTTCTTCCCAAGCCCATGGTCCGGGCTGATGGAGGCAAAAATCAGCGCCTGCCGCGTCGGTATCATGGGGACTTCTCTTAGCGGGCTAGACGCAGCAATGGCCGTGGTCATTCAACACGGTGAATTCACTGAGCGCGAGGGCGAACCTACCCACTTCAGACTGGATGAAGGCAGCGAGGCGCTGAAAATTGTTCTGATGTCCCGCTCGGGCATCCTTCCGGAAGCCGATTTTTACTGCCCTATCCCCTACGAGTCGTTAACCCTCGTCACGGAACAGGCGATAGAGGCGGAAATAGAGAAAGGATCAGAAGGCTTACTCGACCGTATCTTTGGCCTGATCGTGCGCGAGCTTGAGTTGGCCGACCCGCAGTGGTGCCAGACGATGGCGTTAAATACCCTTGATGCCGACAGCATTCGTGATGCATGGTTTGCCGACCGGCAACAGCACGGCCCTTTTCGCTGGGCGGTATCAAACCTTGATGAAGTCGAGCGTAATAAGCGCGACAGGCGGACGGTGCCGTGGCGTTATACCGTCCTGCGTCTGCACGAGGCCGTGCAAGAAATTGTGCCTCACCTCAGCGAGCAGGACCGGGAACGCTTTAATCATGGGCTGGCACGCGTATTTATCGACAACTATGCCGCCATTCCTTCCCAGTCTATCCGCAGGCTGCTGGCTCTGCGTGAGGCGGGTATCATTAGCATTCTTGAGCTTGGCAACAATTATGAAATGGCGCTCAAAGAGGATCAGACGGTGATTAATGCCCGGGGCGAGACCTGGACCTTCGATACGTTTATCGACGCGCGCGGTCAGAAACCGCTTAAAACCAAAGATCTGCCGTTCCCTACGCTTCGTAAACAGCTCGAATCTGCCGGAGAAGATATTCCAGACGTTGGCGATGATTACACCCTGCTTGAGCCTGAATACCTTCGAGGTCGCATTGCCTTTGGCGCGTTACCTTACCTGATGCATGACCAACCTTTTGTTCAGGGACTGGTGGTCAGTGCAGAAATCGGGGAAGCAATAGCCAAAGCGGCGATAATGCCAGCTACGCGTGCGCGCAGACGATTGCCGTTTATTGAAGACTGATAAGATTCAGGGCGGGATATCCCGCCCTTTACGCGACGATTTATTCGAAGAAAACGCCCGGATTATCAGACAGCGAAATAAAGGTTTTACTGTCTTTATCCAGCGCACGAATGTCGCCGCTTTCAATATCGTAAACCCAGCCGTGCAGACGGATGGTGTTGTTACGCAGGCCTACCGCCACCGAAGGATGGGTCTTGATGTTGCTCAACTGGGCGAACACGTTTTCCTGGACCATGGCGTTAACTTTGTCCGTCGGATTGTCCCAGCTTTTATTTTCCACCACCGCTTTTGCCGCATCGGAATAGCGCAGCCAATGTGACACGGCTGGCATAGGGTCCAGATTCGCGTTATCAGCAATCGCCTTCATGGCACCACAGTTAGAGTGACCGCAAATCACAATGTCGGTAACACCCAGCGCCACGACGGCGTATTCGATGGTAGCCGACACGCCGCCGGGTTCTGGCCCGAAAGGCGGCACGATATTGCCAGCATTACGAATGACAAAGAGCTGTCCGGGATCTTGTTGCGTCACCAGTTCAGGAACCAGACGGCTGTCAGAGCAGGAGATGAACAGCGCTTTGGGATTCTGACTGGAGGCTAAGCTACGAAAAAGCTCTTTACGTTGCGGAAAAATCTCTTTTTGAAAGCTGAGAAAACCTTCAATGATATGTTGCATAGCAGTGTCTCTTTTTCTGTTTTAGTGTAGGCATGATCGGGATCACACTCTTAAAGTTTAACTACCGCGCTACATTTCAGACAAGAAATATATTTTTTACTCGAATGCATCACGATTTCACTGGCTCTGGCTGTCATGTTTTGCCCTTCAAAGGCGCCGTAGAGTCGATTGTATTTTACGTCTCTCAGGCGTTCAGTCATGCCTACAACCACCTCTGCCGCCAGCGGGAGCATGTTCGGATAGCTCCACATAAAAGAGACAGCATCGGCCCCCGGCGTGACCTGAAGAATATCGCCTGCCAGCAGCACGCCTTCGCCGTCATCCCAGTGCAGTACCGTTCCCCCGGCAAAGTGCCCCCCCAAACGCAGTAACCTCACCGACGGCAACAGATCCAGCGCCTCGCTGTCCCAGAAATGAATAGCCGGGCTTTCACGCATCACCCATTTGCTATCGCTGGCATGGAGATACACAGGCGCGTTGAAGGCCGCCGCCCAGTCCTGCATCGTGGTGTAGTAATGCGGGTGGGAAATGGCGATGGCGCTGATTCCGCCGAGGGCAGTGATAAGCGTTTTCGTCGCGGGATCGAGGTTGGCGATACAGTCCCACAGCACGTTGCCTTGCGGCGTTCTGAGTAAAAATGCGCGCTGATTAATGGCAAATTTGGGCACCGTTTTAAGGCTGAACAGGTTCTGTTCATGCTGTTGCCATTTGTTGCTGTGCGTCGATACTACCGCCTCTAAATCAACCCATTGCTGGCCGCTAACGGGAACATACTGACGCTCATCCTCACAAATGCTGCACTGTTCCACCGGCTCTGATGAGACGTCATACGAGGTCCCGCAGGTTTTGCAAAGTGTGATCATTTCCGCTCCTTCTGTGCCGTGAGTCCATGAGTATGGCAGGGATTATCCTTACGTGCGGCGTTGTTCATCCGGCGATATTTTTGCCCTATAATGTGTTTACAGCAAAAACGAACCGAGCAGGTAAATGATGGAAATTGATCTCGAGAATCTGGTGTTTAGCGGACTGGATGAAGCCGAAGAGCGTAATGCGGAACGTCTGGAAGATGCGGATAAAAAAGCGCAGGCCGTGATCGCTGATGACGACTGCGGCGATGCCTGTAAGATTTAATCGCGGCAGGCTGCCGTCCTGGCATTAAAGAAACAGCCGATACCTGAGGTATCGGCTGCACAGCTCGTTCCAGTAGGTGACGCGCGTGTGGCGCAGCTCAGCGTGGTGTTTTGTCATGGAACCACTCCGGGTCAATGTTCGCCACATCCACGCCGTACAAGCTGGCAATCGGCAGAACGGATTCAATAACACGTTGCGCACTGTTCTCTGCGCGCTCTGATTTACCAACAAAAAACCGCCGTAACGTATTTATCCAGTTTTGCATGATGACCTCTCCTCATCTCTCTGCTCAATCTGAGTAAATCACGCTCCTCGCCCTGCGCGAAATATCATTATCGGCAGACGATTTCTGTTAACCGCAAAAGCCTTCTTTTCCGCTACTTGCTGGTAACACATTGTTCACTAATATCTTTTTGCATATAGCAAAGAACTTTTTCTTATTTGGCGAGGGAGAACGCTTATGGGAGCGTAACGGAACAAAACAAAAACGACGGGATATCTGAGGGAACTATGGCTACACACAAAAAGTATCATCATCAACTCGCACTGGCGCTGGGATTACTGACTGCAGGTGGGATTCTGTCGGCTCAGGCACAGGCAGACCAACTGGCTGATATCAAAGCGGCTGGCGTCGTAAAGGTCGCCACATTTGATGCCAATCCGCCGTTTGGCTCTATAGATGCGAAAACGCATGACATCGTCGGGTACGACGTCGATTTCGCAAAAGCGTTGGCCAAAAAATTAGGCGTTAAGCTGGAGCTGGTGGCGACTAACCCGGCAAACCGTATTCCGCTTCTGCAATCAGGTAAAGCCGATCTTATCGTTGCCGATATCACCATCACCCCAGAACGCGCGCAGGTCATCGATTTTTCCACGCCGTATTTTGTCACCGGCCAACAGTTCCTGGTCCCGGCAAAATCGGCAGATAAGCTGGACGACTATAGCAAGGCTCGCATTGGTGCAGTAAAAGGCACTACCGGTGAGCAGGCGCTGCATCAGCGCTTCCCGCAGTCTCGCGTGCTCTCCTACGATGATATCCCACTGGCGTTGACCGCGCTGCGTAACGGCAACGTTCAGGCGATCACCCAGGACAGCACGATCCTGGCGGGCCTGCTGGCGCAGGCGCCGGATAAAGCCAACTTCAAAATTCTTCCGGACCTGTTGAGTAAAGAAGAGATCGGCGTAGGCGTAAAAAAAGGGGAAACCGCCCTGCTCAAGGTGGTTAACGACGAGTTGGTTAATCTTGAGAAAACCGGCGAAGCCGCCAGGATTTACGACGTCTGGTTTGGCCCGCAAACCCAATCTCCGCAACCCCGCGCCTTTACAATAGAAGCCCAGTAAGATGCACTCAGGTTTATTCTCACGCTCCGCGGCCCGTGCCGCGGATTTTTCACATCTGGACCAGGCAAGCGTTGAGTTTCGCGACGTCGTGAAAAGCTTTGGCGATCACCGCGTCCTGGACGGCGTCAATCTCAGTATCTCCCCCGGCGAAGTGGTGGCGATCCTGGGTCCATCCGGTTCCGGTAAATCCACGTTAATCCGCTTAATCAATCAGCTTGAATCACTCAACGGCGGCGAAATCCTGATCGACGGTAAACCCACCGGGCAACTTAACCGTGCGGCGTTACGTCAGCTTCGAAGCCGCGTCGGGTTTGTATTCCAGCAGTTTAATCTCTACGCCCACCTTACGGCGCGCCAGAATATCTCGTTGGCTTTGGAGCATGTCCACGGCTGGCCCCCTCAGCAGGCGCAGGAACGTGCGCTAACGCTACTGGAAAAGGTCGGTATGCTGGAAAAGGCCGAACATTTCCCGGCTGAGCTTTCCGGCGGACAGCAGCAGCGGGTCGCTATCGCCCGGGCGCTGGCGTCCTCTCCGCAAATCATCCTGTTTGATGAGCCGACTTCCGCGCTGGATCCCGAGATGATTGGTGAAGTGCTGTTCGTCATGAAGGCATTGGCCCACAGTGGTATTACCATGATTGTGGTCACGCATGAGATGCAGTTTGCCCGCGAAATTGCCGACCGGATCGTATTTATCGACGGCGGACAGATTCTGGAAACCGCGCCACCAGAGCAGTTTTTTAACCATCCTGCGCATCCGCGCGCGCGGCGTTTTCTGCAAAAGGTGCTGAACCCACTGCATCAGGAGCAGCCATAATGCCCGCGCTCGACTGGCAAGGAGTGCTAACCGGGCAACCCTTGCAGTGGATCCTCTCCGGTTTTTTGACCACCTTATGGGTAACGCTCGCCGGGATAATTATCGCCAGCGTCTTTGCCATTCTGTTTTTGCTGTTGCGCCTGGCGGGCGGTAAAACCGGTCACGCCATAGTGTCCATATGGGTCTCGGTGTTTCGAAATACGCCGTTACTGGTTCAGTTACTGTTCTGGTATTTTGCCGCGTGGAATGGGCTGCCTGTGGCTTTTCGCGATGTCATCAACGCCGATCACGCCTGGTCTATTCTACCTGGCGATGTCTGGTGGTTTACGCCCGAGTTTCTCTGCTCTGCCTGGGGTTTGGGCGTTTTCACCTCTGCGTTTCTCATCGAAGAGATCGAATCTGGACTCCACGCCGTTTCAAGCGGGCAACGACAGGCCGCGCTGGCACAAGGCTTTTCGGCCTGGCGTCTGTTTCGCTACATTTTGCTGCCACAAGGGCTCGCTAACGCCTGGCAGCCGGTTGTCGGGCAATATCTGAATCTGATGAAGCTCTCTTCGCTTGCCAGCGGGATTGGCTTTGCCGAACTGACCTATCAGGTGCGGCAAATCGAAAGCTATAACGCTCATGCGCTTGAGGCGTTTACCGTTGGCACGGTGCTTTACCTGCTGACCGGTATCGCGCTGGGACTCGTGCTCGTGAAGCTCGGGCCCTCAACGCAAAAAGGTCGCCAACGGAGGGTAAACGCATGATTGCAGGATTCACCGTCATTACCGACAATCTGGATTATCTGCTGTGGGGAAGGATGTCCGCAGGCCAGCCTGGTGGCGTACTGCTGACGTTATTGATGGCACTGGGAGCCGCCGTGCTGGCGCTGCCTGGCGGTATTGTACTGGCCAGTCTTGCCTGGCGTTATCCGGGCTGGGTGCGTAAAACGTTATTCTTGTGGGCTGAGCTGATTCGCGGTATTCCGCTTATCTTCGTCATCTTCTGGATGTGGTATCTGCTGCCACTCATGACCGGCGCGGATTTGCCGGGCGCGCTCACCGTCACGCTGGCGCTGGCATGGTTTACGGCAGCGGCCGTGATGCACTCGGTGCTGGCGGGTCTGCGGGCCTTGCCCACAGGGCAATATGAAGCGGCGTTGACGCAGGGATTTGGCACGCAGCAAACGCTGTGGTTGATCCTGTTACCTCAGGTATTGCGCAATATTTTGCCGTCGCTGCTGGGGATCTTTATCAACTTGCTGAAGGACACGTCGCTGGCGTTTATTGTCAACGTGCCGGAACTGACGACCGTCGCAGGCCAGGTAAACAACCGGGTACAGATTTACCCGGTGGCCATCTTTATCTTTACTGGTGTCGTTTACTATCTACTCTGTTGTTCTCTTGAGCAGATAGCCAAACGCTGGCGGCCTAGCCAGCCAGCGCTTTAACCACCGTTATCATCGCTTCAGTGGTCAGCTCACTGCGCGCCACGCGCTGGTTCGCCAGCGCGGTACGCAGCACGCCCGCAATAACAATATGCTTTGGCTCCTGCCCTAAATCACGCATCTCAAGCACCACCTTTCCGACCACCCGGCACATCTCCTGGTAAAGCGCTTCGTCTTTAGTCACATTGCCCATTGTTATCACTCCATTGCTTCAAACAAGCAGCATAAATGATTCATAGGCCGGATACAAAAAAGAAGCCCGGCGAGAACCTCGCCGGGCTTTAGCAAAGAAATCAGCAGATTAGTTATTAACAGGGATCACAGCGCCTTTGTATTTGGTGCGGATCCAGTCCTGAATTTCTTTAGAGTGCAGCACGTCCACCAGCGCCACGATGTCTTTCTTCTTCTCGTCGCCGCGATGAACAGTAATGATATTGGCATACGGGTTGTTTTCACCGCTCTCTACGGCAATCGGATCGTGAACCGGGTCCAGACCTGCATCAATCGCGTAGTTGGCGTTAATCACCACGGCTGCTCCCTCATCGTTGTTGTACATCTGCGGCAACAGCGCAGCTTCAACGTTTGGCGTAAATTGCAGTTTTTTCGGGTTCTCAATGATATCGCTAATGCGCGCGGTCACTTTATCGATGCCCGGCTTCAGCTTAATCACACCCTCTTTTTCGAAGATAGAGAGAATACGGCCTTCTTCAGATACCGCATCGCGCATGATGATTTTGCCGCCTTCCGGCAGGTCCTTCAGCGATTTATACTTCTTGGAGTAAATTCCAATCGGCTCGATGTGAATCGCACCTGCACTGACGAAATCGTAATCTTTATCGCCAGCATGATCCTTCAGTACGCTGTTCAGATACGGGATGTGCTGGAAATAGTTGGCATCGATGTCGCGGCCCGCCAGCGCGGTATTTGGCAGAATGTAATCCTGGAACGGTTTGATCTCCAGATCGATACCCTGCTTCGCCAGAATCGGTTTCGCCTGTTCCAGAATTTCGGCATGCGGCGTGTTGGATGCGCCCACAGTCAGCGTATCAGCCCATGAAGCAAAGCTCAGGGCGCTCAGGGTTGCGGCGGCAATCAATGTCAGTGTTTTTTTCATGATGTGTGTTCCTGTGAATTATGGGTATTTATCGTTTATCTAACAGTGAAGTAATGACATCGCCGCAGAACTGGATAATGAAAACGATGATTAAAATCGTCACCGTCGCCACCAGCGTGACATCACCATGGTTGCGCTGGAATCCTTCCAGATAAGCCAGATTTCCCAAACCGCCGGCCCCAATCACCCCCGCCATTGCGCTGTAACTCACCAGTGCAATCAACGTCACCGTAATGCCTGATACCAGTGCAGGTGAGGATTCCGGCAGCAAAACCCGAAAAATTAACGTACTTAACCGTGCGCCCATGGAGCGCGTCGCTTCAATCACCCCTTTGTCCACTTCGCGCAGGGCAATCTCTACCAGGCGAGCGTAGAACGGTGCGGCACCCACGATCAGCGCGGGCAGCGCCGCGTTCGCACCCAGAATGGTGCCGACGATAGTTTTGGTAAACGGAATCAACAGCACGATCAGAATGATGAACGGAATAGAACGGAACACGTTCACCACAATGGAGATCACGCTATACAAAGTGCGATTATGAAACAGCCCACCGCGTGCCGTTAAAAACAGCGCTAATCCCAGCGCAATACCCAATACAAAGGTTGCGATACCGGAAAGCGCGGTCATATAAAGGGTTTCGAGCGTCGCGGCCCACAGTTGGTCCCACTTCAGATGCGGGAAGAGATTCTCAGCCATGCTTAATTACCTCACCATCAATATCGCTGTGCTTCAGGTCGGCGAGGATATTGTTCAATTGTTCTTCCGTTGCCACCACGTGTAGCCAGAGCTGGCCGAATACGCCGTGCGCGGTTTGGGTCATTTTGCCGTGTAAAATGTTAAACGGCAGGCCGTAACGCAGGGTCAGTTCGCCCACAATCGGCCTATGGGTGCTGTGCCCGGTAAACGTCAATTTGATGACCGTGCCTTCAAGTTCGTTTGCCAGTTCCGGGTTGAAGGCTTCTTCCTCGTGATACTGACTGACCTGGCGCACAAACTGCTGGGTGATCGGTTTTTGTGGATGGGTAAAGACGTTCAGGACATCGCCCTCCTCCACGACTTTGCCGTCTTCCATCACCGCCACGCGATCGCAAATTTTGCGCACCACGTGCATCTCGTGCGTAATCAGCACGATGGTTAATTTGAACCGACGGTTGATATCAAGTAGCAGATCCAGAATTTGATCGGTAGTCTGCGGATCCAGCGCGGAGGTAGCTTCGTCACACAGCAGCACGTCCGGATTGTTCGCCAGCGCACGGGCAATACCCACGCGCTGTTTTTGACCACCGCTAAGCTGTGACGGGTAGGCGTGTTCACGCCCCTTCAGCCCAACCAGCTCCACAAGCTCAGCCACCCGAGCCTTGATTTTGGCTTTCGGCACGCCCGCGATTTGCATGGAAAACGCGATATTCTCGGTTACCGTACGCGACCACAGCAGGTTGAAGTGTTGAAAAACCATGCTAATTTTCAGTCGCGCCTGGCGTAATGCTTCACCTTTTGCTGCTGAGATATCCTGGCCATTAATGGTCACGTTGCCAGAGGTCGGTCTTTCCAGGCCGTTGAGCAGACGAATTAAGGTACTTTTACCCGCGCCGCTGTAGCCAATAATTCCGTATATCTGTCCCTGCTCGATCGTCAAATTGACGTTATCAACGGCAGTCAGCGCCACTTTTCCGTTGTCAAAAATCTTAGAGATATTCCTGAGAACAATCATTATTTTACTTATCCGTTACGCATATAGCGGTTTAGCAGTATGGATGTCCAAACGATAGTAAACAGACGTTATCATGATTTAAATGAACAAAATAGTCTTACTTATAACCACAGTGAATATACGGCGTGGCGACTGGGTGCAGGACGATTAGCTTATTTTCAGTAATGATTATCTGCGCGATGCATATACGGCGGGGTGAGAGGGGCTAATACGGTCGTTTTTGCAGCATTTTATGCGTACATAGACATCCCTCCATCTGGAGCACTTTACGGCTTGCAGTCCTTACTGCCGAAATAGTCATTTATATTACTTTCCGTTCTAACAACCAGTGAAACGTTCTTTATTGAGAATTTTTCATAGTTCTATCATCCAGCCATGTCCTTAATCAGGGAAAATACCATGGCAATTTATCACTCCGTCACTGAACTCATCGGCCATACGCCGCTTATCCAGTTGCACAAGCTCGATGCAGGCCCGTGCTCGCTGTTTCTGAAACTTGAAAATCAAAACCCCGGCGGCTCTATTAAAGATCGCGTGGCGCTGTCAATGATTGATGAAGCCGAACGACAAGGCCTGCTGGCACCGGGCGGGACGATTATCGAAGCGACGGCCGGTAACACCGGCCTCGGGCTGGCGCTGATTGCAGCGCAAAAAGGCTATGCATTGATTCTGGTCGTACCCGACAAAATGAGCCGCGAGAAAATCTTCCACCTGCGCGCGCTGGGAGCACAGGTGGTGCTGACCCGTTCCGATGTGAACAAGGGCCATCCGGCTTATTATCAGGATTACGCCACCCGCCTGGCGAAAGAACTCCCCGGCGCTTTTTATATCGATCAGTTTAATAACAAGGCCAATCCGCTGGCGCACAGCACCACCACCGCCCCGGAACTGTTCGAACAGCTCGAAGGACACATTGATGCGATTGTGGTTGGCGTCGGTTCGGGTGGAACGCTGGGCGGACTCCAGACCTGGTTTGCTGAACATTCGCCGCATACTGAATTCGTGCTGGCCGATCCCGCAGGTTCAGTACTGGCCGATCAGGTCGAATCCGGACGGTTTAAGGAAGCCGGCTCCTGGCTGGTTGAGGGTATCGGCGAAGACTTTATTCCTCCACTTGCGCATATTGAAGGGGTGCAGCGGGCGTATCGCATCACCGACCGGGAGGCGTTTACCACCGCTCGCGACCTGCTGAAAACCGAAGGCATACTTGCAGGATCCTCCAGCGGTACGCTGCTTGCCGCCGCCCTGCGCTACTGCCAGGCGCAAACCACACCAAAACGCGTGGTGACCTTCGCCTGTGACAGCGGCAACAAATACCTGTCCAAAATGTTCAACGATGACTGGATGCGCCAGCAAGGGCTTATTACCCGCCCGCAAACGGGCGATCTCTCCGATTATATCGCCCTTCGCCACGATGAAGGCGCGACTGTCACCGCCGCGCCTGATGACACGCTCGCGACCGTATTAGCGCGAATGCGCCTGTATGACATTTCGCAGCTACCGGTGCTGGATAACGGCACGGTGGTCGGCATCGTGGACGAATGGGATCTGGTCAGCCATATCGCAGGCGACGGAGCGCGTTTCGCCCTGCCCGTTACGCAGGCCATGACCCGCAGCGTCGACGTTCTCGATAAAAGCGCGTCGGAAAGCGAGCTAAAACCGATTTTCGGTAGGGGACAGGTGGCGGTGATTAATGACCGCGATCGTTTCCTCGGCCTGATTACGCGCAGCGATGTCCTCACCGTCTGGCGCAACCGTCTACAACAATAAGGAGATCACCATGAAATCACTGGCAACCTTAAGCGTACACAGCGGCGAGTTTAACGATGCATACGGGGCCGTGATGCCGCCGATCTATGCCACCTCGACGTTTGCGCAACCTTCGCCTGGCGAACATACTGGCTACGAATATTCCCGTAGCGGCAACCCCACTCGTCACGCGCTGGAAACGGCGATAGCCGAGCTGGAAAGCGGGACGCGCGGTTACGCGTTTGCGTCCGGGCTGGCGGCCATTTCCACCGTGCTGGAACTGCTGGATAAGGATAGCCACATCGTCGCCATTGACGATGTGTACGGCGGAACGTATCGCCTGATTGAAAACGTGCGCAAGCGCAGCGCCGGTTTACAGGTCAGTTGGGTGAAGCCTGGCAATCTGGATGCGCTCGAAGCGGCGATCCGCCCGGAAACCCGGATGATCTGGGTTGAAACGCCGACCAACCCGCTGCTGAAACTCGCGGACCTCGCGGCCATTGCCGATATTGCACGTCGCCATCGCATCACTAGCGTGGCGGATAACACGTTCGCTTCACCGGTCGTTCACCGCCCCCTTGAGTTTGGCTTCGATATCGTGGTCCATTCTGCGACCAAGTATCTTAATGGTCACTCCGATGTGGTGGCAGGTCTTGCGGTCGTGGGCGATAACCCTGCGCTGGCGGAACAATTAGGATATCTGCAAAACGCAATTGGTGGCGTGCTGGATCCCTTTAGTAGCTTCCTGACCTTACGCGGCATTCGTACCCTCGCGCTTCGCGTCGAAAAACACAGTGCCAATGCCCTGACCATCGCCCGGTGGCTGGAGCAGCACCCGCAGATTGATAAAGTGTGGTTCCCGTGGCTGGAGTCTCATCCACAATACCCGCTGGCTCGCACCCAGATGGCACTGCCTGGTGGGATGATTTCTGTGGTCGTGAAAGGCGATGCGCAACGGGCTACACAGATTATCCGTAAGCTCAAACTGTTCACCCTTGCCGAAAGTTTGGGTGGCGTCGAGAGTCTGGTGAGTCAACCTTTCAGCATGACGCATGCCTCTATTCCGCTTGAGCAACGACTGGCAAACGGCATTGTTGCGCAACTGATTCGTTTCTCTGTCGGAATAGAGGATGAGAACGACCTGATCGCCGACCTCGAACAAGCGCTTAGATAATAAGCAAAATGCGGCAGGCAGGACGCCTGTCGCGATAAGATGCAATTCTACCTTAACGCCTTGATAACAACCTGAATGTTAAAATCCATTGATTATTTTTGAAACGCTGTTTTCATTTTCCTTTTGCCTAACAATCAGCGTATAATGCGCGCCTAATCCCTGGTGAATGGTTTCAGCGCTTGGACTATAAAAAACAACGTACAACTTCTTCTCTCCTCCGTTGGGCTGAAACTCAGGCACACTTTCTTCTGCACGCTCATTTGATGTCACCTATCCTTAGTGCGTGCCACTTAAAATTTCGCAACACAGGTTTAACTCCGCGGCAGTGCGCCCCCGGAGCGAGATTCCCATATCCTTCCCAACTTAAAGACTAAGACTGTCATGAAAAAGACGAAAATTGTTTGCACCATCGGCCCGAAAACCGAATCTGAAGAGATGCTGAGCAAAATGCTGGACGCCGGCATGAACGTAATGCGTCTGAACTTCTCTCACGGCGATTATGCTGAACACGGTCAGCGCATTAAGAATTTGCGCAACGTGGTGAGCAAGACCGGTAAGAAAGCCGCCATCTTGCTGGATACCAAAGGTCCAGAAATCCGCACCA
>JALCNW010000038.1 GCA_022649305.1 Enterobacter sp. | reverse complement strand
TGAAGCTGACCGATAAGCCGGGTTCTGTCGTGGACAGTCATTCATCTAGGCCAGCAATCGCTCACTGGCTCAAGCAGCCTACCCGGGTTCAGTACGGGCCGTACCTTGTGAACCCCTATTTGGCCTTGCTCCGGGTGGAGTTTACCGTGCCACGGACTGTTACCAGCCGCGCGGTGCGCTCTTACCGCACCCTTTCACCCTTACCTGATCCCGCTTGCGCGGGCCATCGGCGGTTTGCTCTCTGTTGCACTGGTCGTGGGTTTCCCCCCCAGGCGTTACCTGGCACCCTGCCCTATGGAGCCCGGACTTTCCTCCCCTCCGCCCGTATCCCCCCGAAAGGGGACGGCGACGAAGCGGCGACTGTCTGGTCAGCTTCGGCGCGCAGTATAGAGGGTTTACGCCCCGCTGTCACCCTTGCGTGTGCATCCCCACCTGCAAAGTCGCCGCAATATTGCGAGACGCGCGATAAATGTTGTCAGATGCCCCGCGGAAGGCCTCTTCCAGTGAGCTGACGCTGTTCAGCACGCTAAAAACGGCGTCGATACCGTACTGATGGACGATACCCACATCGCGGGTCAAACTCCCTGCAATACCGATAACCGGCTTGTGGTATTTTTTGGCGACGTTTGCCACGCCCACCGGCACTTTGCCGTGAATGCTCTGGCTGTCGAGACGCCCTTCCCCCGTCAATACCCAGGTGCAGTCGTGGATATGTTCTTCCAGATTCAATGCCTGGGTGACAATTTCAATCCCGCTGCGCAGTTCCGCACCGAGGAACGCCATTAACGCTGCTCCCATGCCGCCCGCAGCGCCTGACCCAGGCACGTTTTTAACATCGATCTGCAATGATTTTTTGATGACATCAGCATAGTGGCTGAGGTTTCTGTCGAGTTCGACGATGGTCGCTTCATCGGCCCCTTTCTGTGGCCCGAAAATACGCGATGCACCCGTCTCGCCAGTTAACGGATTCGTCACGTCACAGGCCACTCGAATCGTGCATTCTTTCAACCGAGGATCCAGCCCAGAGACGTCAATACTGTTTAACGCCATCAGGCTGCCGCCGCCGTAGCCAATCTCTTTGCCGTTGGCATCGCACAGTTTTGCGCCCAGCGCCTGCACCATCCCGGCACCGCCGTCGTTAGTGGAGCTCCCGCCGATACCAATAATGATATTGCGCGCCCCTTTATCTAACGCGTCGAGAATAAGCTCGCCCGTTCCGCGTGAAGTGGTCACCAGCGGGTTACGTTTGGCCGGAGGAACCAGTGCCAAACCACTTGCCGCTGCCATTTCGATAATCGCTGTTGCGCCATCGCCGGAAATTCCCCAGCAGGCGTTAACTTTCTCGCCCAACGGGCCTGTGACAACAACGTGTTGCTCTGTCCCCTGCGTGGCGGCAATCATCGCTTCGACAGTGCCTTCTCCTCCATCCGCGACGGGCACAGAAACATACTGAGCATCGGGAAAAATTTCCCGAAATCCTTTTTCTATCGCCTGAGCTACCTCAGAGGCAGAAAGGCTTTCTTTATAAGAGTCAGGGGCGATTACGATTTTCATAGGGGTAGCCTGTTACTGCACAACGCCGGATGGCGTTTCTTATCCGGCCTACAGAGTAGGCCCGGTAAACAAAGCGCCACCGGGCCTTACGTCGTTAGCGAGTGACTTCCACTTTCGCCAGTTTTTCGTAGTAGCATGCAATCGCGCTATGGTCGGCATTTCCCAGGCCATCCGCTCGCAGCGCCTGCATCATTTCCATCACCGCAGCGGTGAGCGGCAGTTGAGCGCCCACACCGTGCGAGGTATCCAGCGCGTTAGCCAGATCTTTGATGTGCAGATCGATACGGAAACCAGGCTTGAAGTTGCGATCCATCACCATTGGCGCTTTGGCATCCAGCACCGTACTGCCCGCCAGACCACCACGAATGGCCTGATACACCAGATCCGGGTTGACGCCCGCTTTGGTCGCCAGAGTCAGCGCTTCAGACATCGCGGCGATATTCAGCGCCACAATCACCTGGTTCGCCAGCTTGGTGACGTTGCCCGCGCCGATATCACCGGTATGCACCACGGAACCGGCCATCGCTTTGAGCAGATCGTAATATTTATCGAAAATAGCTTTGTCGCCGCCAACCATCACCGACAGCGTGCCGTCGATCGCTTTGGGTTCACCACCGCTGACCGGTGCGTCCAGCATATCCACACCTTTTGCCTTCAGCGCTTCGCTAATTTCGCGGCTCGCCAGCGGTGCGATGGAGCTCATATCAATGACCACCAGCCCCGGCTTCGCGCCTTCGATAATGCCATTTTCACCCAGCGCCACCTCTTTGACGTGCGGAGAGTTTGGCAGCATGGTGATTATCACATCGCACTGCTCGGCAATCGCTTTTGCTGTGGTCGCGGTTTCTGCTCCGGCGGCAATCAGCTCAGCAATCACTTCTGGATTACGGTCAGACACCACCAGCGAGTAACCTGCTTTAATCAGGTTTTTACTCATTGGTTTACCCATGATACCCAGGCCAATAAAACCAACTTTCATCGTCATAATTTCTCTCTTTCTGTCAGTGGTGATTATTTCTTAAAGGAATCGGCTAACTTCTGCGTGGCAGAGCGGAATACGCCGAGGTCGCTGCCTACGGCGACAAAGGTTGCGCCCCACTCCAGGTAACGACGGGCATCCGCTTCAACCGGTGCCAAAATACCGCTCGGTTTACCGTGCGCTTTAGCACGGGCGAAAATGTGCTGGATGGCATGCTGCACGTCCGGGTGATTGGCATTGCCGAGGTGGCCTAATGCCGCTGCCAGATCGCTTGGGCCGACGAAAATACCATCGACGCCGTCAGTGGCGGCGATAGCATCGACGTTATCCACACCGTGCTGGCTCTCAATCTGAACCAGGATGGTGATGTTTTTGTTCGACTGCGCAAAATAGTCCGGCACGGTGCCAAACATGTTGGCGCGATGAGAAACCGATACGCCACGAATCCCTTCCGGCGGATAGCGCGTAGAGGCCACCGCCTGAACGGCTTCTTCAACGCTTTCTACAAACGGGATCAGGAAGTTGTAGAAGCCGATATCCAGCAGGCGTTTGATGATGACCGGTTCGTTCGTCGGCACGCGTACCACCGGGGCGCTGTGGCTGCCCTTCAGCGCCATCAGCTGCGGAATAAAGGTGGTCACATCATTTGGCGCATGTTCACCGTCCAGCACCAGCCAGTCGAAACCGGCCAGACCTAACACTTCGGTGCTGATTGGGCTTGCCAGCGCAGACCAGCAGCCAATCTGAATCTCTTTCGCCGCCAGAGCCGCTTTAAACTTGTTCGGGAAAATATCGTTACTCATCGCTTATACCTTCGCTTATTTCTGCAATTCCATACGTTTGATGTCGCCGACCACGAACAGGTAGCAGAACATCGCCATCAAGGCTGAACAGCCAACGAATACCAGCGCGGTGTTGAACGAATGCAGCTCGCTCACCAGGTAGCCAATCACCAGCGGAGTGACAATCGACGCCACGTTGCCGAAGACGTTAAACACGCCACCGCACAGGCCAACAATCTCTTTTGGCGCGGTATCGGAAATCACCGGCCAACCCAGCGCACCAAACCCTTTACCGAAGAACGCCAGCGCCATCAGTGCGATAACCAGCACCGTGTTATCGGTGTAGTTACACAGAATAATGGTGGAAGCCAGCAGCATTCCCAGCACAATCGGCAGCTTACGCGCCAGGGTAATCGACTTACCGCTCTTGATCAGATGGTCCGAGAACACACCACCCAACACGCCGCCTGCAAAGCCACACAGCGCCGGGATGGAGGCCACGAGGCCCACTTTCAGAATCGACATTCCCTTTTCCTGCACCAGGTAAATCGGGAACCAGGTCAGGAAGAACCAGGTAATCGTGTTGATAAAGTATTGACCAAAAAAGACGCCCAGCATCATGCGGTTGGTCAACAACTGTTTGATGTAGTGGAGTTTAGGACCGCTCGCGGCTTTATCGCCCGGCTTTTTGTGATCCATGTCGACCACCGCACCACCGTCAGAGATAAACTTCAGCTCTTCAGCAGACATACGTGGGTGATCGGTAGGGTTATGGATAAACTTGACCCACATCCCGGTCAGCACAAAGCCAATCACGCCCATCACGGTAAAGACATGTTCCCAGCCCCACGCGAAGGTCAACCAACCCAGCAGCGGCGAGAACAGCGCCAGCGAGAAATACTGTGCAGAGTTAAAAATGGCGGATGCCGTACCACGCTCTTTGGTCGGGAACCAGGCCGCCACGATACGGGCGTTGGCCGGGAAGGACGGCGCTTCGGAGAAACCGAGCATAAAGCGCATGATAAACATTGAGATACCTGCCCACGCCAGCGGGAAGACATCGACGAAACCTTGTAAGAAGGTGAACAGCGACCAGAAGAACAGGCTATAGGTGTAAACCTTCTTAGAACCAAACTTATCCAGCAGCCAGCCACCAGGGATCTGCATCAGCAGATAAGCCCAGCCAAACGCAGAGAAGATGTAACCCATCGACACTGCACTTAGCTGCAACTCTTTTGCCACTTCTGTCCCGGCAATAGAAAGCGTCGCGCGGTCAGCGTAGTTCACCGCGGTAACAATAAAGATAATCAGTAATATTAAATGGCGGGTATGAATACCCTTTTTCGTTTGTACGGCAGTTTCGACTGACATGTTTATTTCCTCAGGTACATCGATCCAGGTATTTTTATTATTTTTTTGGGAAGTCTCTTACTGATTATTATTGATAGCAGGCAATATCGGTTAATTAACCAGATGCAATGAAATCGAGAGTAAGTATAAACATCTACCCGAACCTGCACATTGTCGCATCGCTCAATTATCGGCATAAACAGGAACAATATTTTGAGCATATGCACAACACCCTGGGCGCTGATGCACAGATTTACGCATTCCCCTACAGCCAGCGTCCTCTCTCGCATTGATGAGTGATCTCGATCACGTTTTTATCGCAAAAGTCCTGGCATTCTTTATTAAAGAAGGCAGCGTCTTTATTTCTGATAATAAGAAAATAAACACACTCTTAACTGCATTTAATATCTACATATTTGCTGGAGAATACTGAGCAATGGCCGACATCGAAATTCGACAAGCATCGCCGACGGCGTTCTATATAAAAGTACACGACACTGATAATGTGGCGATTATTGTCAATGACAATGGCCTGAAAGCGGGAACACGTTTCCCTGATGGCCTTGAGCTAATTGAACATATTCCCCAGGGACATAAAGTCGCACTGGTCGACATTCCCGCGCATGGCGAAATCGTCCGCTACGGTGAAATCATCGGCTACGCGGTACGTGCCATTCCCCAGGGCAGTTGGATTGACGAGTCGCTGGTGGAGCTGCCAAAAGCCCCGCCGTTAAATACCCTGCCGCTGGCAACCCGCGTGCCGGAAACCCTGCCGCCGCTGGAAGGTTACACCTTTGAAGGCTACCGCAACGCAGACGGCAGCGTGGGGACCAAGAATTTGCTCGGTATCACCACCAGCGTCCACTGCGTGGCGGGCGTGGTGGATTACGTGGTGAAAATCATCGAACGCGATCTGCTGCCAAAATACCCGAATGTTGACGGCGTGGTGGGCCTGAACCATCTGTACGGCTGCGGCGTGGCGATCAATGCTCCAGCAGCCGTGGTGCCGATTCGTACCATCCACAATATTTCGCTCAACCCAAACTTTGGGGGTGAGGTGATGGTGATTGGTCTGGGCTGCGAGAAGCTCCAGCCGGAACGTCTGTTGCAGGGCACAGAAGATGTGAAAGCCATTGCGGTAGAGGACGCCAGTATTGTGCGTTTGCAGGATGAGCATCACGTTGGCTTTAAATCGATGGTAGACGATATTCTTCAGGTGGCGGTTCGCCATCTGGAAAAACTGAATAAGCGCCAGCGCGAAACCTGCCCTGCCTCGGATCTGGTTGTCGGCACGCAGTGTGGCGGCAGCGATGCGTTCTCCGGCGTGACGGCTAATCCGGCGGTTGGTTACGCGTCGGACCTGTTTGTGCGCTGCGGTGCCACGGTGATGTTCTCGGAAGTGACCGAAGTACGTGATGCCATTCACCTGCTCACACCGCGCGCCATCAATGAAGACGTTGGCAAGCGCCTGCTGGAAGAGATGGCCTGGTATGATAACTATCTCGAAATGGGTCAGACCGACCGCAGCGCGAACCCATCGCCGGGTAACAAAAAAGGCGGCCTGGCGAACGTGGTCGAGAAAGCGCTCGGTTCGATAGCCAAATCCGGCCAGAGCGCCATTGTCGAAGTGCTTTCCCCCGGTCAGCGCCCGACCAAACGCGGGCTTATTTATGCTGCAACGCCTGCGAGCGATTTTGTCTGCGGTACGCAGCAGGTAGCATCCGGTATTACCGTGCAGGTGTTTACCACCGGGCGCGGTACGCCATACGGCCTGATGGCGGTGCCAGTCATTAAAATGGCGACCCGCACCGAGCTGGCAAACCGTTGGTACGACCTAATGGATATCAACGCCGGGACGATTGCCACTGGCGAAGAAAGCATCGAGGACGTGGGCTGGAAGCTGTTCCACTTTATTCTGGACGTGGCGAGCGGTCGTAAAAAAACCTTCTCTGACCAATGGGGATTACATAACCAGCTGGCAGTGTTTAACCCGGCGCCGGTAACGTGATTTGCAGCATGGCCCTCTTCTGATAGAGGGCTTTTTTCAGCCTTTCACCAGAATGACTTCAATCCCGTTCTTACGCAGCCCTTCCAGACTGTCTTGCGGAATACCTTCATCGACAATAATCACATCGATCCGATGGGTATCGATTATCTTGTGCAGGCTGGAACGGTTGAACTTGCTGGAATCGGTCACCACGATAATTCGTTCTGCCACTTCACACATCTTTCGATTAAGACGCGCTTCGTCTTCATTATGGGTGCTTACGCCTCTGTCCAGATCGATGGCATCGACTCCCAGAAAAAGCAGGTCGAAATGGTAGTTCTGTAACGATTGTTCGGCCTGATCGCCATAAAACGATTGAGACTGACGACGCAGGTGGCCGCCGGTCATCAGCAACTCCACGCCTTCTGCTTCCAGCAGTGCATTTGCCACATTCATGCCGTTGGTCATGGCAATCACATCCGTGTGCTGGCGCAGCATACGAGCAATTTCAAACGTCGTGGTGCCAGAGTCGAGAATAACCCTGTGCCCAGGTTTAATCAGATCCGCTGCCACCTGGGCAATACTGCGTTTAACCGCCGTATTGAGCGAACTTTTATCTTCCACAGACGGTTCGGTTCCCGGACCAGGTCCGTCACAAATCAGCGCCCCGCCATAGGCACGCACAGCGAGCCCCTGTTTTTCAAGAAAAGCTAAATCGTTGCGAATCGTCACCGTAGAAACGCCGAACAGAAGAGAAAGATCGTTGACCTGCACGCTACCCTGCTGTCGCAAGCGTTGGATAATCTGCTCGCGTCTTTCGCTGGTGCCGGTCATGCGCTTTTCAGCGGAAGAATCGGTGCTACTCATAGTAAATCCTTTGTTCAAATCTTTCGTTTCATTTCGATTTGCCTATTAACTCCTTTCCTTTATCAGAAAGCAACCCCTGTTAACCTGGATACACGGCTGATGAGTTTAGCTGAAACCTTTCATTATGTTTCTTTTGTGAAACAGATCGGAAAACTATTATCTTTCGTTTTATTTTTACATCACCATAATGCAGGATTAAATGAAACAAAACGAAAGATAAATATCATCACCATCCGAAATGGAGAGGAAAGTGAAACATCTGACAGACATGGTGGAGCAGCATAAACAGGGAAATACAAACGGGATCTATGCCGTGTGTTCCGCGCATCCGCTGGTACTTGAAGCCGCTATTCGATATGCACAGGCAAACAATACGCCGGTGCTGATTGAAGCCACCTCCAACCAGGTGGATCAATTCGGCGGTTACACCGGTATGACGCCAGCTGACTTTCGCGGCTTCGTCTACCGGCTTGCCGACTCGTTTGGTTTTCCGCAGTCGCAAATCATCTTAGGCGGCGATCATCTCGGCCCTAACCGTTGGCAAAACCTTTCTGCCTCTGAAGCTATGGCCAATGCGGATGAGTTAATTAAAAGCTACGTTGCTGCCGGTTTTAAAAAGATCCATCTCGATTGCAGCATGTCATGTGAGGACGATCCGGTACCGTTAACCGACGAAATTGTGGCAGAGCGCGCCGCGCGTCTGGCGAAGATCGCTGAAGAGACTAGCCTCGAAAATTTCGGCACCGCCGAGCTGGTGTACATCATCGGCACGGAAGTCCCCGTCCCTGGCGGGGCGCACGAAACGCTGACCGAACTGGAGGTCACCACGCCGGAAGCCGCACGCGCCACGCTGGAGGCTCATCGTCACGCCTTCGAAAAAGAGGGGTTGAGTGATATCTGGCCGCGCATTATTGGGCTGGTGGTATAGCCCGGCGTCGAATTCGATCACACGCACGTCATTGATTATCGTTCGGAGAAAGCCGCCGCGCTCAGCAAAATGGTTGAAGCCTATGACACGCTGCTGTTTGAAGCGCACTCCACCGATTACCAGACGCCGCAGTCGCTGCGTCAACTAGTGAAAGATCACTTTGCTATTTTGAAAGTCGGTCCGGCGCTGACCTTTGCCCTGCGCGAAGCGCTATTTTCGCTGTCCGCTATTGAAGAAGAGTTGCTCCCTGTCAGAGCCACTTCTGGGCTACGTCAGGTGCTGGAAAGCGTCATGCTGGACCGCCCGGAATATTGGCAGAGCCACTACCACGGCGATGGCAATGCACGTCGGCTGGCCCGAGGTTATAGCTACTCAGACCGCGTGCGCTATTACTGGCCGGACAGTCAAATTGATGACGCATTCGAAAGGCTGGTGCGCAACCTCGCGGAGGAGCCCATTCCGCTACCGCTGATTAGCCAATATCTACCGCTACAGTACGTAAAAGTTCGCGAGGGCGCTCTCAACGCGACGCCACGAGAACTCATTCTTGACCACATTCAGGACATACTCCGTCACTACCACAACGCCTGTCAGGGCATTGCGACTCATAACGCATAACAATAAGAAGGAAAACGCTATGCCCAACATCGTCTTAAGCCGTATTGACGAACGTTTGATTCACGGCCAGGTAGGCGTGCAGTGGGTCGGGTTTGCGGGGGCAAATCTGGTGCTGGTAGCTAACGATGAGGTGGCCGAAGACCCGGTTCAGCAAAACCTGATGGAAATGGTATTGGCAGAAGGAATCGCCGTGCGCTTCTGGCCGCTGCAAAAAGTGATCGACAGCATTCAACGCGCCGCCGATCGGCAAAAAATCCTGCTGGTCTGTAAGTCGCCAGCAGATTTTCTCAAGCTGGTTGATGGCGGGGTGCCCGTCACTCGGATCAACGTAGGAAACATGCACTACGCCAATGGTAAACAACACATTGCCAAAACGGTCTCTGTCGATGCTAACGATATTGCGGCGTTTAACGGCCTGAAAGCCGCTGGCGTTGAATGCTTCGTTCAAGGCGTCCCAACAGAACCCGCTTTGGATCTCTTTAAACTACTCTGAGGGATTCACAATGGAAATCAGTCTTTTACAGGCTTTTGCGTTGGGCATTCTTGCCTTTATCGCGGGCCTGGATATGTTCAACGGATTAACGCACATGCACCGCCCAGTGGTGCTGGGGCCGCTGGTTGGCCTGATTCTGGGTGATTTGCATACGGGCATTTTGACTGGCGGTACGCTGGAGCTGGTGTGGATGGGTCTGGCCCCGCTGGCCGGTGCGCAGCCACCAAACGTGATTATCGGTACGATTGTCGGCACCACCTTTGCGATCACAACTGGGGTGAAACCTGAGGTCGCCGTTGGCGTGGCTGTGCCGTTTGCCGTGGCGGTTCAGATGGGGATTACCTTCCTGTTCTCCGTGATGTCCGGCGTGATGGCGCGTTGCGATCGGATGGCGGCGAATGCCGACACCGACGGAATCGAGCGGGTGAATTATCTGGCGCTGCTGGCACTTGGGGTTTTCTATTTCCTCTGCGCGTTTCTGCCCATTTACTTCGGCGCAGAGCATGCGAAAACCGCGATTGACGTACTGCCAGCCCGGCTGATTGACGGTCTCGGCGTCGCGGGCGGCATCATGCCAGCTATCGGCTTTGCCGTACTGCTAAAAATCATGATGAAAAACGTCTACATCCCGTACTTCATCCTCGGTTTTGTCGCCGCCGCCTGGCTCAAGCTGCCAGTACTGGCTATCGCCGCAGCAGCACTGGCGATGGCGCTGATCGACTTTGTCCGTAAAACACCTGAACCGACTGCTCCAGTTGCTCAGAAAGAGGAATTCGAAGATGGCATCTAATCAAACCACCCTGCCGACCGTCTCCGAGACCGAAGAGACGCTGCTGTCCGGCGTTAACGAAAATATCTATGAAGACCAAACTATCGGCGCGGAACTGACCAAAAAAGATATCAATCGCGTGGCCTGGCGTTCGATGCTTTTGCAGGCGTCATTTAACTATGAACGTATGCAAGCATCCGGCTGGCTGTACGGCCTGTTGCCCGCGCTGAAAAAGATCCACACCAATAAACGCGATCTGGCGCGCGCCATGAAGGGCCATATGGGGTTCTTCAATACACACCCGTTCCTGGTGACGTTTGTGATTGGCATTATCCTGGCAATGGAACGATCAAAGCAGGATGTGAACAGTATTCAAAGCACCAAGATTGCCGTGGGTGCGCCGCTGGGTGGAATTGGCGATGCGATGTTCTGGCTGACGCTACTACCGATATGCGGGGGGATTGGCGCAAGCCTGGCGCTGCAAGGCTCAATACTCGGTGCGGTGGTGTTTATCGTGATGTTTAACGTGGTGCATCTGGGGCTACGTTTTGGCCTGGCGCATTATGCCTATCGCATGGGTGTCGCCGCTATTCCGCTGATCAAAGCCAATACCAAAAAGGTCGGACACGCGGCCTCTATCGTCGGGATGACGGTGATTGGTGCACTGGTGGCAACCTATGTTCGTCTGAATACCACGCTTGAAATTACGGCCGGTGACGCCGTGGTGAAGCTGCAAACCGATGTTATCGACAAGCTGATGCCCGCGTTTCTGCCGCTGGTCTATACCTTAACGATGTACTGGCTGGTGCGCCGTGGCTGGAGTCCGTTACGTCTTATCGGTATCACGGTGGTATTAGGTGTAGTCGGTAAATTCTGTCATTTCCTGTAAAGCAACGAGGTTGAGATGTTAGGCATTATTTTGACGGGTCACGGCGGTTTCGCCAGCGGGTTAGAACAGGCGATGAAGCAGATATTGGGCGAGCAGACGCAGTTTGTTGCTATCGATTTCCCTGAAACCTCCACCACCGCACTGCTGACGTCGCAGCTGGAACAGGCCATCACCACGCTCGACGGCACGGAGGATATCGTCTTCCTGACCGACCTGCTGGGCGGAACGCCGTTTCGTATCGCGTCGACCATGGCGATGCAAAAGCCGGGCTGGGAGGTGATAACCGGCACCAACTTACAGCTTTTACTGGAAATGGTGATGGAGCGTGAAGGCTTAACCAGCGAGGCTTTTCGGCTACAGGCACTGGAGTGCGGCCATCGCGGCCTGACGAGTCTGGTTGACGAGCTGGGGCGCTGCCGGGAGGCAAGTCCCGTCGAGGAAGGGATATGAGCCAGCTACTGCGTGCAAGGCGACTATTAACCGAAAGCGGCTGGCTTGATGACCACCAGCTTCGTCTTGAAAACGGTGTTATTACTGCGATAGAGCCTATCCCTGCGGGGATCATGGGGAGAGATGCTGAGCTGCTCTGCCCGGCCTACATTGATACCCACGTTCACGGTGGAGCAGGTGTCGACGTGATGGACGATGCGCCGGACGTACTCGACACGCTGGCCCTGCACAAAGCGCATGAAGGGGTGGGCGGCTGGCTGCCGACTACCGTCACCGCGCCGCTGAAAGACGTTCATGGCGCGCTGGAGCGAATTGCCCGGCGCTGTCATGGCGGCGGCCCTGGCGCGCAGGTGCTGGGAAGCTATCTGGAGGGGCCGTACTTTACGCCACAGAACAAAGGTGCGCATCCACCAGAGTTATTCCGCGAGCTGGACACCGCTGAGCTCGATACTCTGATTGCAGTTTCGCAACACACGCTGCGCGTGGTGGCGCTGGCCCCCGAAAAGCCCAATGCACTGGCGGCGATTCGCCACCTTAAGCAGCGGGGTATTCGGGTCATGCTGGGCCATAGCGCGGCTACCTATGAACAGACTCGCGCGGCCTTCGACGCGGGGGCCGACGGGCTGGTGCATTGCTTTAACGGCATGACCGGGCTGCACCATCGCGAGCCGGGTATGGTTGGCGCGGGCCTGACCGACCCGCGCGCCTGGCTGGAGTTGATTGCAGACGGGCATCACGTCCACCCCGCCGCCATGCGCCTGTGCGGCTGCTGTGCAAAGGATCGGGTGGTGCTGATCACCGATGCAATGCAGGCGGCGGGCATGCCGGACGGGCGCTATTCGCTGTGCGGGGATGAGGTGGAAATGCGCAGCGGCGTGGTGCGCACGGCGTCCGGGGGGCTGGCGGGCAGTACGCTTTCGCTGGATGCCGCAGTCCGGAACATGGTGGAACATGCAGGCGTCTCACCTGCCGATGCCATCCATATGGCCTCTTTACACCCGGCTCGCCTGCTGGGAATCGATCGCCAGTTAGGGTCGTTATGCCCGGGAAAACGCGCCAATATTATTGCGCTGGATGGTGGCCTACACCTTCAGCACATCTGGATTCAGGGCCAGGCTCTCCCCCTTTAGCCCTTTTTTGACGTGCCCCTTGGCCTTCGGTTCCACACCGTAAGGCCTTTCTTTTCCTTTCCTTCAACTTCTCCTTTCCTTTCACGATCACACTTTTCATTTTATTGCCTTTCATTTTGTTGACCTTTCGATTTCTTTCCTATAAGTTTTATTTAACTGCTTAAGTGAACAAATGAAACGAAACGAAAGATAGCGACATATTGCCAGCGTCTGAAGTGGAATTCACCCGACTAAGGACTGAGTTATGCCAGAAACGTACACCCCTTCCACCGCCATCACCGGCACCTGGACTGAAAAAGAGATCCGACAGCAGCCTGAATGTTGGATCCGCTCGCTCAACAACATTGAAAGGATGCGATCCGCCATTGACGGCTTTCTTTCGCCGCTGCTGCGTAAAACCGATCTGCGGATCGTGCTGACCGGCGCGGGGACGTCCGCTTTTATCGGCGACATTATTGCGCCATGGCTTTCGAGCCACACCGGGAAAAACATCAGTGCCGTACCGACGACCGATCTGGTTACCAACCCAATGGATTACTTCAGCCATGCGCATCCGCTGCTGCTGATCTCGTTCGCCCGTTCGGGTAACAGCCCGGAAAGCGTAGCAGCGGTCGAGTTGGCCAATCAGTTTGTGCCGGAGTGCTACCACCTGTCGATCACCTGCAACGAAGCGGGCAGCCTTTACCAAAACGCAGTCGACAGCGATAACGCTTTTGCCCTGCTGATGCCTGCCGAAACGCACGATCGCGGTTTTGCGATGACCAGCAGCATTACCACCATGATGGCGAGCTGCCTGGCGGTGTTTGCGCCCGATGCGGTCGGCTGCAACACGTTTCGCGACGTGGCGGATCGTTGCCAGGCGATCCTGACTTCGCTGGGTGATTTCAGCCACGGCGTGTTTGGCACTGATTCCTGGAAAAGGATCGTCTATCTCGGCAGCGGAGGCTTGCAGGGTGTTGCGCGCGAGTCGGCGCTGAAAGTACTTGAACTCACGGCGGGCAAGCTGGCCGCATTCTACGACTCGCCAACCGGCTTCCGTCACGGGCCTAAATCGCTGGTGGATAACGAAACGCTGGTGGTGGTGTTGGTCTCCAGCCACCCGTACACCCGTCAGTACGACCTCGATCTGCTGGCTGAACTGCGTCGCGATCGCCAGGCGATGCGCGTGGTGGCGATTGCCGCCGATACTGACACCGTCATCGAGGCGGGTCCGCACATTTTACTGCCGCCTTCCCGCACGTTCATGGATGTGGAACTGGCGTTCTGCTTCCTGATATACGCCCAGATCTTTGCTCTGACCCAGTCTCTTCACGTCGGAAATACCCCAGACACGCCATCCGCCAGTGGCACCGTCAATCGCGTGGTGCAGGGCGTCGTTATTCATCCATGGCAGGCTTAAGAGGATCGCATCATGAGCATTATCTCGACAAAATATCTGCTGCAGGACGCTCAGGCCAAAGGCTATGCGGTGCCTGCCTTCAACATCCACAACGCCGAAACGATCCAGGCCATTCTCGAAGTATGCAGCGAAATGCGATCGCCGGTGATCCTCGCGGGAACGCCGGGCACCTTTAAGCACATCGCGCTCGAAGAGATCTACGCCCTGTGCAATGCCTACTCCATCACCTATGACATGCCGCTGGCGCTGCATCTCGATCATCACGAATCGCTGGACGATATTCGCCGCAAGGTCAACGCAGGCGTGCGCAGCGCGATGATTGACGGTAGCCATTTCCCATTTGAGCAGAACGTAAAGCTGGTGAAATCGGTGGTCGATTTCTGCCATCTGAATGATTGCAGCGTGGAGGCCGAGCTGGGCCGTCTGGGCGGCGTGGAAGATGACATGAGCGTCGATGCAGAAAGCGCGTTCCTGACCGACCCACAGGAGGCGAAACGCTTTGTTGAACTGACCGGCGTCGACAGCCTTGCCGTGGCGATTGGTACCGCGCACGGGCTCTACACCAAACGGCCAAAAATCGATTTCCAGCGGTTAGGGGAAATACGTGCGGTCGTTGATATCCCACTGGTCCTACACGGCGCGAGCGATGTGCCTGATGAATATGTACGCCGCACCATCGAGCTCGGCGTGTGCAAAGTAAACGTGGCGACCGAGCTGAAAATCGCCTTCTCTGACGCGGTCAAAGCCTGGTTTGCCGAAAACCCGGAAGGTAACGATCCACGCTATTACATGCGCGTCGGTATGGACGCCATGAAAGAGGTAGTCAAAAGCAAAATCACCGTTTGTGGGTCGGCAAATCGCCTGCTGCTGACGGCTGAAGTCTGAATCCATCGCGCATTACATCAATAACTAAAAAATAACTATAAGCCTCGCAAATATGAAGGCGCGTCCTTAAGCATGGGCGCGCCCTCCTTTACTATACCAATTCCGAGGAGTCCCTACATGACACAGGAAAAGTCGTTTAAATCGAAAGCGTGGGAGTTTTTTCAAAGCCTGGGAAAGACCTTTATGTTCCCGGTCTCCCTTTTGGCCTTTATGGGGCTGCTGCTGGGCATAGGTAGCTCGGTCACCAGCCCTTCTGCTATCAAAAGTTTCCCTTTTCTCGGTGGTGAGTTAACCCAGCTGACCTTTGGTTTTATTGCGATGGTAGGCGGCTTCGCCTTTACCTATCTTCCGCTGATGTTCGCGATGGCTATCCCAATGGGCATCGCTAAACGGAACAAGGCGGTGGGCGCCTTCGCTGGGTTCGTTGGCTATATGCTGATGAACTTGAGCATTAATTATTACCTGACCGTCACCCACCAGCTTGCCGACCCTGCGGTAATGAAGCAGGTAGGCCAGTCAATGGTACTTGGCATCCAGACGCTGGAAATGGGCGTGCTCGGCGGTATCGTCGTTGGGGTTATCACATACTTCCTGCACGAACGCTTCCAGGACACCGTGCTCCACGACGCTTTTGCCTTTTTCAGCGGCATCCGCTTTGTCCCGATTATTACCGCCCTGACGCTCTCGTTAGTCGGCCTGTTTATCCCTTTGCTGTGGAAATTCGTCGCGTTGGGGATCGCCGGAATTGGCCATCTCATTCAGAGCGCCAGCGTGTTTGGGCCGTTCCTGTATGGCGTTGGCGTACTGCTGCTTAAACCCTTTGGTCTGCACCACATTTTGCTGGCTATGGTGCGCTTCACCCCAGCGGGCGGGATGGAAATGGTTAACGGTCATGAGGTCGCAGGCGCGTTGAATATCTTCTACGCGGAGCTAAAGGCTGGCCTGCCGTTTAGCCCTCACGTCACCGCTTTCCTGTCGCAAGGCTTTATGCCGACCTTTATCTTTGGCCTCCCGGCGGTGGCTTACGCAATCTACCGCACCGCCCGCCCGGAAAATCGCCCGGTCATTAAAGGGCTGCTACTCTCCGGCGTGCTGGTTTCAGTGGTCACGGGTATTTCTGAACCGATCGAGTTCTTGTTTCTTTTTATCGCTCCGGCGCTGTATGCCTTCCACATTGTAATGTCAGGGCTGGCGCTGCTGGTCATGGCGCTGCTCGGCGTGACCATTGGTAACACCGACGGCGGCATTCTGGACCTGCTGATCTTCGGCGTGATGCAAGGTCTGTCCACCAAATGGTATCTGGTTATTCCGGTGGGTATCGCGTGGTTTGCTATCTACTTCTTCGTCTTCCGCTGGTACATCCTCAAGCACGATATCAAAACGCCGGGGCGTGAGCTGGATCCACAGGGTGCGATGCAGGCGGTTGAAGCCAATACCCGGGCGCGCGGTAAATCGAAATACGATCACGAGCTTATCCTGCGCGCACTCGGCGGCAAGGAAAATATCGACTCACTAGACAACTGCATTACGCGCCTGCGTCTGGTGGTGAAAGACATGAGTTTGCTCGACAAGCAGGCATTGAAAGAAGCCGGTGCGTTGTCGGTGGTAGTCCTCGATGCTCATAGCGTGCAGGTCATCATCGGTCCTCAGGTCCAGAGCGTGAAAACCGGCATCGAAGCCTTAATTTAACCGGGAGTGGGTATGTTTAATTTCGACAACATCATCGAGCGGAAAAGCGATAAATGCCGCAAATGGGACCACGCGTTCGTCTGTTCGCGCTTCGGCGACGTGCCGCAGGACTTCATTCCGCTATGGATTGCGGATATGGATTTCAAGTCGCCGCCTGCGGTCATCGACGGTTTTCAGCGTATCGTTGAGCACGGAACCTTTGGTTACACCTGGTGTTTCGACGAGTTTTACGATGCGGTCATGACCTTCCAGCGCGAGCGTCATCAAGTGAGTGTGGAGAAATCGTGGGTAACGCTGACCTATGGCACCGTCTCCACGCTGCATTACACGGTGCAGGCCTTTTGCGAGCCGGGCGATAGCGTGATGATGAACACGCCGGTCTACGATCCCTTTGCGATGGCAACCCAGCGTCAGGGCGTTCGAATCCTGGCAAATCCGCTGCGCGTAGAAGACAACCGCTATCAGCTGGATTTTGACCTGGTGGAAAATCAGCTCAAATTGCATCGCCCTAAGCTGTGGTTTTTCTGCTCACCACACAACCCTTCCGGCAGGATCTGGCTTGCCGAAGAGATTCGTCAGGTCTCCGATCTCTGCAAGCGTTACGGCACAATCCTGGTGGTCGATGAAGTGCATGCTGAGCATATTCTGGATGGCAAGTTCGTCAGCTGTCTCTCCTCAGACTGCGCGGCGCAGGACAACCTGATTGTCCTGACATCCCCGAATAAAGCCTTCAACCTGGGCGGGCTGAAAACCTCATATTCGATGATTCCCGACGAGACGCTGCGCCAGCGATTCCGCCAGCAGCTGGAGAAGAACTCGATTACCTCACCCAATATGTTTGGTGTGTGGGGAATTATTCTCGCCTACCAGCACGGTCTGTCGTGGCTCGATGAGCTGAACGGCTATCTTCGTGGCAACGCCCGCTACCTGGCTGATGCCATTCAGACGCACTTCCCGGCCTGGAAAATGATGAGTCCGGAGTCATCTTATCTGGCCTGGATTGACGTCAGTGCGGACTCACGCAGCGCCACGGAACTCACGCAGCACTTTGCCCAACGGGCGGGCGTCGTGATTGAGGACGGCAGCCACTACGTGCAAAACGGCGAAAACTATCTTCGGATTAACTTTGGTACCCAGCGCACGTGGCTGGAGCAATCACTTGACCGAATGCTGAAGCATTATTAACGAGGAACAACCCAATGAAAAAAGTGCTCACCGTTTCGCTGCTGGCGCTGACCGTCTCGCACTCTGCCCTGGCGGCGAATTATGCCTTGAACAACGATGGGATCGCCCTTTCGTTTGATGATGCTAACGCTGCCGCAATGGTGAAGAACATACGTTCCGGACAGGCGTTATCTCCTCAGGAGCTCTTTTTCCTGACGCTGCCGGACGAGACGAAGATCCACGCGGCCGATTTTAAAATTCAACAGGTTGAAAAAAAGGATGCGGCAATCGTCATTCACTACGCTCATCCGGACTTTAACGTCACCGTGTCGCTGAATCTGGTGAAAGGCCAATACGCCAGTATTGATTATACGATTGCCACCATCAGCCAGGCGCGGAGCCTCGCCAAAATCACCTTCTTCCCGACCAAAAAACAGGCTCAGGCACCTTACGTTGATGGCGCGATAAATAGCTCACCGATTATTGCCGATGCGTTCTTTATGCTGCCCGGTAAGCCGATAGTGAACACCTATGCTTATGAAGCGACCACCAACTTTAACGTTGAGCTGAAAACGCCGATTCAACCAGAGACGCCAGTAAGCTATACCCTCTATTTCGGCACTTTCCCCGAACAGAATCAGCTGCGTCGTAGCGTAAACCAGTTTGTGGATGCGGTGCGCCCACGTCCATACAAACCTTATCTGCATTACAACAGCTGGATGGACATTGGCTTCTTTAATCCTTACACCGAACAGGACGTGCTGGGACGCATGGCGGAGTGGGATAAAGCGTTCATTACTGGTCGAGGTGTTGAGCTGGACGCGTTCCTGCTGGACGACGGTTGGGATGACCGAACCGGTCGATGGCTATTTGGCCCCGCATTCAGCAACGGCTTCGGTAAGGTCAAGGTGAAAGCCGACGCCCTGCACAGCTCGGTTGGACTATGGCTCTCGCCCTGGGGTGGATATAACAAGCCACGCGATATCCGAGTTTCCCATGCTAAAGAGTACGGATTCGAAACGGTTGACGACAAGCTGGCGCTTTCCGGGCCGAATTATTACAAGAACTTCCATGAACAAATCATCAAGCTGATTAAGAATGAGCACATCACGTCGTTTAAGCTGGACGGAATGGGCAATGCCAATTCGCACATCAAAGGCAGCCAGTTTGCCTCTGATTTTGACGCTTCGATTGCGCTGCTGCATGACATGCGTAGCGCCAACCCGAATCTGTTTATCAACCTTACCACCGGCACCGACGCCAGCCCGTCGTGGCTGCTGTATGCCGACTCCATCTGGCGGCAGGGAGACGATATTAATCTGTATGGCCCGGGCACGCCGGTGCAACAATGGATGACCTACCGCGACGCGGAAACCTATCGCTCAATCGTGCGTAAAGGCCCGTTGTTCCCGCTTAACTCGCTGATGTATCACGGGATTGTGAGCGCCGAAAACGCCTATTACGGGCTGGAGAAAGTGCAAACGGACAGTGATTTTGCCGATCAGGTCTGGAGCTATTTCGCCACCGGAACGCAGTTGCAGGAGCTTTACATCACTCCTTCTATGTTGAACAAGGCCAAGTGGGATACGCTGGCACGGGCAGCAAAATGGTCGCGAGCACATGCCGACGTGCTGGTCGATACGCACTGGGTGGGCGGAGACCCAACCGCGCTGGATGTTTACGGCTGGGCATCGTGGAGCAAAGACAAAGCCATTTTAGGCCTGCGTAACCCGTCGGATAAGCCGCAAACCTATTACCTCAATCTGATGAAAGACTTTGAGATACCGAAAGGGGAAGCATCGCGCTTCACTCTGCAAGCCGTCTACGGTAGTAATCCCACCGTACCAGTAAACTATCAAGACGCGGCGATCGTCACGCTGCAACCGCTCGAGACACTGGTGTTTGAGGCAACACCGGTAAAATAAACAGAGTGGCCCGGCTTTCGGGCCACTTCTTTTACTCTCCCTGCTGCTCCAGCGCATACTTATACAGCGCATTCTTTTTCACGCCGTGGATTTCCGCAGCCAACGCGGCGGCTTTTTTCAGCGGCAGTTCAGCTTGTAGCAGCGTCAAAGTGCGTAGCGCATCGGCAGGCAGCGCGTCTTCCTGCGCCTTGTGGCCTTCAACGATCAGCACCATCTCGCCTTTTCGGCGGTTTTCGTCTTCTTTTACCCACGCTAATAACTCGCCGACCGGTGCTCCGTGGATGTTCTCCCAGGTTTTGGTGAGCTCGCGCGCCAGCACCACGTAGCGTGATTCGCCCCATACGGTGACCATATCTTCTAAACTTTCGAGCAGACGATGGGTGGACTCATAGAAAATCAGCGTGCGTGGTTCGGCCTCGAGTTCTTTCAACGTATCGCGACGACCTTTGGATTTAGCAGGCAGGAAACCTTCGTAACAGAAGCGGTCTGACGGCAGACCCGCCGCGCTCAGGGCGGCAATGGCCGCACACGGGCCAGGCAGCGGGACCACGCGGATACCCGCTTCACGGCAGGTGCGTACCAGGTGATAGCCAGGATCGTTAATCAGCGGGGTTCCGGCATCGGAAACCAGCGCGATGTTTTGTCCTTCTTTGAGCTTCGCCACCAGCGTTTCGGCTTTTTGTTGCTCATTGTGATCGTGCAAGGCGAACATACGGGCACTAATGGCGAAGTGTTGCAGCAGCAAACCGGTATGGCGAGTATCTTCTGCGGCAATTAAATCAACGGCTTGTAAAACGGTGAGCGCACGTTGGGTAATATCAGACAAATTCCCGATAGGAGTAGGTACAATATAAAGCTGGCCTTGAGAATTATCTGCCGATTCGTGTTGTTTCATTGTTTAGTCCGTATTGCCGATTTAATATTGAGCATTGCCTAAAAAATATCACTGGATACTGTATGGTACCGTTAACGTTTCTTCGAACAAAAGCTTCGCGCAGCCTGCCTGTCCTGCTGGCAGCCCTGATTTTTGCAGGCTGTGGCACTCAGGCACCCGATCAGAGTGCTGCCCATATGCAAGGCTCGGCACAAGCTGATTCCGGCTTTTATCTGCAACAAATGTCGCAGAGCTCAAATGATACCAAGACCAACTGGCAATTACTTGCCATTCGTTCACTGCTGAAAGAAGGCAAAACACAGCAGGCGTCAGAACTTTTCAATCAGTTGCCGCAGGAACTGACCGACACACAGCGCAGCGAACAGGCTTTGCTGGCTGCTGAGCTGAAAGTGGCGCAGAAAGATTACGCGGCGGCGAAAAAACAGTTGGGCGATATCGATATCAAAGCGCTGGACAACAACCAGCAGGCGCGCTTCTGGCAGGCTGGTATTACCGCCGAACAGGGCCGCCCTTCTCTGCAACTGTTGCGCGCCTTGATTGCCCAGGAACCTCTGTTAAGCGGAGCGGATAAGCAGAAAAATATCGACGCGACCTGGCAAGCCCTTTCCGCTATGACGCCTGAACAAGCTCAGGCGCTGGTGATCAATGCCGATGAGAACGTGCTGCAAGGCTGGCTGGATTTGCAGCAGATGTGGTTCAACAACCGCAGCGATCCTAAAATGCTTAAAGCAGGCATTACTGACTGGCAGACTCGTTACCCGCAAAACCCAGGCGCGAAAATGCTGCCAACGCAGCTGGTGAACGTGCAAAACTTCAAACCCGCATCCGTCAGCAAAATCGCGCTGCTGCTGCCATTGAACGGCCAGGCCGCCGTATTTGGTCGCACCATTCAGCAAGGATTTGAAGCGGCGAAGAATGGGACGGCCACCGCCGTCGCAGGCAATGCCGTACCACAGCAGTCCGCACAGGCGGCCAACGCCGGAGATGTCGTTAGTCCATCAGCGGCAGAGACCAGCGATCTGACTGCGCCACAGGGCACGATGCAGAATCCTGTCCAGGCACCGACCACCCAGCCAGAAGCAACGCCGACACCGGTCGAGGCGCAACCTGCCCCAACGACTGAGGCGACAACCACACAACCGCAACCGGCAACACCAGAGCAGCAACCTGCCGCACAGCCTCAGGCAGTCGCCGCGACCACGGCCAACCCTTCAGCAGAACTGAAAATTTACGATACCAGCGCTCAGCCGCTCGATCAGGTTCTGGCGCAGGTTCAACAGGATGGCGCCAGCATCGTGGTGGGTCCATTGTTGAAAAACAATGTCGAAGAACTGATGAAGAGCAACACCTCTTTGAACGTGCTGGCGCTTAACCAGCCGGAGCAGGTTCAGAATCGCGCGAATATCTGTTACTTCGCCCTCTCTCCGGAAGACGAAGCCCGCGATGCGGCCCGTCACATCCATGAGCAAGGGAAACAAGCTCCGCTGCTGCTGACACCGCGTAGCGCGCTAGGCGATCGTGTCGCGACCGCATTCGCGCAAGAGTGGCAACAGCTGGGCGGCGGCGTGGTGCTGCAACAGAAATTTGGTTCTACCTCTGAGCTGCGCGCAGGCGTTAACGGTGGTGCGGGTATCGCACTGACCGGCAGCCCGGTTTCAGCCAGTCTGCCCCAGCAGCAGGCGGTGACTATTGGCGGTTTGACCATTCCAGCGCCACCAACGGATGCGCAAATCAGCGGTGGGGGTAAACCGGATGCGGCCTATATCATCGCCACGCCGGAAGAAATCGCCTTCATTAAGCCAATGATTGCCATGCGTAACGGAAGCCAAAGCGGCGTAACATTGTATGCCAGCTCACGCAGTGCGCAGGGAACGGCGGGTCCAGATTTCCGTCTCGAAATGGACGGTTTACAGTACAGCGAAATCCCAATGCTTGCTGGCAGCAATCCGGCACTGATGCAGCAAGCGCTGAGCAGCGTACGTAACGACTACTCTCTGGCACGTTTGTACGCCATGGGCGTCGATGCATGGGCGCTGGCAAACCACTTTACCCAGATGCGCCAGGTGCCGGGTTTTGAACTGAACGGCAATACCGGCGATTTGACTGCGACTCAGGATTGTGTGATTAACAGGAAGTTATCATGGCTCAAATACCAGCAGGGGCAGATCGTCCCGGCAAGTTAAGCCGTAAACAAACCGGCGATGCGTGGGAGTTAAAAGCGCGTCGCTGGCTTGAAGGCAAAGGACTGCGCTTTATCGCCGCCAACGTCCGTGGACGTGGCGGCGAGATTGATCTGATCATGAAAGAAGACCAGATCATCGTGTTTATCGAGGTACGTTTCCGACAGTCGTCCCGCTTTGGTGGTGCTGCCGCCAGCGTGACGCTCGCCAAACAACAAAAATTATTACAAACAGCCCACTTGTGGCTTGCCCGCCATAATGGGAGCTTTGATACTGTGGATTGCCGGTTCGATGTGGTAGCCTTCACCGGAAACGACATCGAGTGGTTTAAAAACGCTTTTGGCGAAGACGCATAAATAAGATTTCAAAGGGATATCGTGCTCGAAAGAATTAAAGCTTGCTTCACAGAAAGCATTCAAACCCAGATTGCAGCGGCAGAAGCCCTCCCGGATGCGATTTCTCGTGCATCGTTGACGCTGGTGCAGTCTCTGCTTAACGGCAACAAAATCCTCTGTTGTGGCAACGGCACATCGGCCGCCAACGCACAGCATTTTGCTGCCAGCATGATTAATCGTTTTGAAACAGAACGTCCCAGTTTACCCGCCATTGCACTAAATACCGATAATGTGGTCTTAACGGCGATCGCCAACGATCGTCTGCATGACGAAGTATACGCAAAACAGGTGCGAGCCTTGGGGCACGCCGGGGATGTGCTGCTGGCGATTTCCACTCGGGGTAACAGCCGCGACATCGTCAAAGCCGTCGAAGCTGCCGTTACACGCGATATGACTATTGTTGCTCTGACGGGTTATGACGGCGGCGAGCTGGCCGGGCTTTTAGGTCCGCAGGATGTGGAAATTCGCATTCCTTCACATCGCAGCGCGCGCATTCAGGAAATGCACATGCTGACGGTGAACTGCCTTTGCGATCTGATTGATAACACGCTTTTCCCTCACCAGGATGATTAAGGAGTACTAATGAAGGCATTATCGACCCTCGCAGTCCTTATTTCTGCGCTGCTGCTTCAGGGATGTATTGCTGCGGCCGTTGTGGGTACAGCGGCTGTAGGCACCAAAGCGGCGACCGATCCGCGCTCCGTAGGCACTCAGGTGGACGACGGTACGCTGGAACTGCGCGTCAACAGTGCGCTATCGAAAGACGAACAGATTAAGAAAGAAGCGCGTATTAACGTGACTGCGTACCAGGGCAAAGTGCTGCTGGCAGGTCAGACGCCAAACCTTGAGCTGGCCGCTCGTGCCAAGCAAATCGCAATGGGCGTAGAAGGCACCACGGAAGTCTTTAACGAAGTGCGTCAGGGCCAGCCTATCGGCCTGGGCGATGCCTCATCGGATACCTGGATAACTACTAAAGTCCGCTCGCAGCTGTTAGGTAGCGATCAGGTGAAATCCTCGAACGTTAAAGTGACGACAGAGAACGGCGAAGTCTTCCTGCTTGGTCTGGTCACCGAACGTGAAGGGAAAGCGGCAGCGGATATCGCCAGCCGCGTGGGCGGCGTGAAGCGCGTCACCACCGCATTTACCTTTATCAAATAAAGAATTGCCCGGCAGAAGCCGGGCATTTTTTTGTCTTACAGTAACGCAATACTTCCCGTAATCACCCCACTCAACGCCACCAGCCCACCGGTCAGCCATAGCGCTTTCGCCGGGAAGGACTTACGCAGCATAATCAGCGACGGTAAGCTGACGGCAGGCAACGTGATCAACAGAGCCAACGCTGGCGCAGTGCCCATGCCTGCGAGCATCATGGTTTGCACAATCGGAATTTCAGCCGCGGTTGGGATAACAAACAAGCAGCCAGCCACCGCCATCGCGACCACCCACAGCAGTGAGTTATCAATTGCTCCATCCGCGTGCGGGAAAAGCCAAACGCGAGCCGCGCCCAGAACCAGAACCGCGAGGATATAAACAGGGATAGTGCTCCAGAATAGCTGCCACAGCGCTGTCCCCCAGCGAGCAAAGAAACCGTCCTGTGATTCTGGCACGAGTACATCCACAGGCGCAGGCTGTGCATCGTTGTCCTTCACCAGATACTGTACCAGTGAAGCAACCACCAACACGGTGAGCAGCCCAGCGACAAATCGGATAAGCGCAAAATACCAGCCGAGCACAAACCCCATAAACACCAGCGTGGCAGGATTAAGCACCGGATTGCCCATCCAGAATGCCAGCGCGCCACCCATCGACACCCGCTGGCGTCGCATTCCCGCTGTAACCGGTGCCGCGCAGCAAGAGCACATCATGCCCGGCAGAGAGAAAATCGTGCCCAGTAATGTTCCCTGAAAACGCGGCTGTCCCAACGTGCGCATCAGCCAGTTGCGTGGAATCAACACCTGAATCAGCGAACCCAGCAAAACGCCCAGCACGGCGGCTTTCCACACGGCCAGAAAATAGACCATCGCGTAATCCCATGCGGCCTGCAACGGGCTGGAATTTGCCTGGGCGAGAATAGATTTACCAATGCTGTGCGTTTCGGCGGCGGTAAAGGCTTTACCGTAATACGGCTGCCATTTCACATACCAAAGACCGATGATGACAACCAGAAAAAAGAGTGCGGGCTTCCACCACTGAAAAGGCGTTGCCGCCTGAGATGAAGACTGACCAGTCATAACATTCCCCGGGGAGTGTAATTAAATAAGCTCGGGGAGTTTACGCCTCGCCTTTTGCAATTTCACGTAGTTTTGCCGAGGGGATAATGTTGACACCTTCCTGCGAGGGCGTCAGTGCTTCTCGTAACATTGCACTCGCCACATCGCGCGCTTCGATAGATTTCCAGTTTCCAGGAAAGAGTTTGAACAGCGGCGCAAACAGCGATTCGTTGAAGCGATGCTTTTCACGATCGCCCAACAGCATCGAGGGGCGGACGATAGTCAGCCGTTCCCAATTCTGAGCAATCAGCGCATCTTCCATTTTCCCCTTCACTTTGTTGTAAAAGAACGGAGAACTGGCATTCGCCCCCATCGAACTGACAACCAAAAAGTGTTTGGCCCCCCGTTTTTTTGCCGTGAGCGCCGTGTCCACCACCAGCGTGTAGTCCGCGTGGATAAAGGCTTCTTTGCTTCCGGCTTCGCGCCGCGTGGTGCCTAAACAGCAAAATGCGATATCAATGGGATGGGTAACCAACGCGAGCGCATCGCTAAGCTGCGGGTCGTGCGGGTTATACACCCCGGTGATATCCACCAGCGGGCGGCGCGTCGGAGCCGCAATGTAAGTGACCTGCGGCTCCTGAATCAGCATTCGCAACAAACGATCGCCAACCAAACCGGTGGCACCTGTGAGTAATACCTGGCTCATCTTTTCTCCTTTGCAGATTAGTCCGTATGCGATTCCCGGCTGCTCGACCACACTTAGTAGTCTGTTACAGATAAGTATTTACCATAAGTGGAGAAAAATCTGTCTGAAGCCATAACAACGGAGGAAGCATGAGCAAGAAAATAGCAGTCTTGATCACCGACGAGTTTGAAGATTCAGAGTTCACCTATCCTGCACAGGCGTTCCGTCAGGCGGGACATGAGGTGGTGACTATTGATAAACAGGCCGGGAAGACAGTGAAGGGGCATAAAGGCGAGGCCAGCGTGACTATCGACAAATCCATCGATGACGTTCAGCCTGCAGATTTCGACGCCCTTCTGCTACCAGGCGGCCATTCACCTGATACGCTGCGCGGTGACGAGCGATTTGTCACGTTTACGCGAGAATTTGTTGAAAGCGGTAAACCCGTCTTCGCCATCTGCCACGGACCGCAGTTGCTGATCAGCGCCGATGTCGTGCGTGGCCGCAAACTGACCGCGGTGAAACCGATCGTTATTGATCTAAAAAATGCAGGGGCCGATTTTTACGATCGGGAAGTGGTGATCGATAAAGATCAACTGGTCACCAGCCGTACGCCAGACGATCTTCCGGCGTTTAATCGCGAGGCGTTGCGTCTACTCGGCGCGTAGCCAGTGAAGCTTTTTACCAAAGCCCAGCGTGTTGTCGGTGAATTTGAGTTCGTCGAGACGAATCTCCCAAACTGGCGCTGACAGCGCAACGGCGACCGGAAAGCGGCGAGTGTAGCGTTTACGCTGCGCGTCGCTTTCCTCTCCTTCAAGACGCCTGATTTCACCTTTGAATTGCACCCCGCGAATCAGCGCAACGGTTTTAGGTTGGCCGTTGACCGTTCCGGCGACCTTCGCCTGGGGTCCAGACATCTGCGCATGTCGGGTTTTATCTTCACTCATCACGTAAAACGCAACGCGTTCGGAGTCATAATAATAAAAAGCATTAGCACACCACATGTCACCGTCGCGGTGAACACACCAGGTGACGACGTGCTGTTTCGCCAGCCAGCGGTTGATGGCGGCCAGTGTTTCCATTTTTATTCTCTCCCATGCTAAGGTGCGGTTACCTTAACATAGCGAATTCAATTACCGTGTGCTGGTTTGTCTATCTTGTCCGAACGACTCATAACGCGCTTTATACCGGAATCACAACCGACGTCGCACGGCGTTTTGTTGAACATCAAACGGGAAAAGGGGCAAAGGCCCTGCGGGGAAAAGGTGAACTCACACTGGCCTTTTCGGCACCCGTAGGTGAGCGTTCACTCGCATTGAAGATGGAATACCGGATAAAGCAGCTCACGAAGCGTCAGAAAGAGCGCCTCGTGACGGGCGACGGGTCGTTTGAGGCTCTACGTGAGAGCCTGCAAACCTCGCCGATTAAAGACGATTAAAGTGGTCGTGATACTCAACCAAACCACTAACGCCGTTTAGCGCATCATCCGCCAGGCGATGCACCTGAAAGGCGGATTCAGTCCCCGGCCAACGGCAGCGCAGATCGTAATGGGCGGCCGGTTCAAAGCCAAAGCGACCATAAAATGCAGGATCGCCTAACACTGCCACTGCCGCATAGCTAAACTCATTCAGTGAATCCAGCCCCTCATAGATCAATTGGCGCGCAAGGCCCTGACCACGATGATTTTCATCAACGGCAAGCGGGGCCATTCCCACCCACTGCATATCTTCACCCTGGACGAGCACCGGACTAAAGGCTACGTAACCGACAACCTGACCTTCATCATCGGTTGCCACAAGGCCTAACGTGATCAGGCCATCTTCACGAAGATCGTGGACCAGTTGGGCTTCGCCACTTTCAGGGAAGGAGCGACGTAACAAGGCATCGATACCCGGAGCATCAATCCCAATTTCAACTCGAATCAGCATGGCTCACCTACAGAATTGTGATGACTTTCTGGCGGGGTTTTCAGCCCAGCCTCAACAAAATCGGCCATTTGCATCAGCACCACGCGCAGCGGCTTTGGCATCTGATCCAGCTCAATGGCATCCATTAAATTTTTGACGTACAGGCCCAGCTCAGTATCTCCTTCAATCACCAGGCGGCGCTGGAAAAAGAGAGTGTCTGGATCCTGTTTACGGGCGGCGATCATCAGTAGATCGCTGGCATCCGCGCTAAAGCTGACGTCTGCCTCAGCCGTTTGACTGACGACCAAACGACCCTTCTCAACGGAGGTGAACCAGCGCAGCCCAATATCTCGCACTTCGATACTCAGCCAACGTCCCTCAAGGAATTCCAGCTCGCCTTCTTCTAGCGCCTGTTGGAATTGCCAGCTCAGGACTTGCTCAAGTACCTGACGTTTAAGCGCGAACGGTGTCAGTTTTACCGGCACGCTCATCATAGATGGGCCAAATTGTACGAGACGTGAACGCAGTTTATCCAGCACGAGCTTTACTCCCTGATATCGATAATCCTGATATTTTGCCATAACCAGCGGCTGCCGTAGCGGCGTAAATCAACAAACCGTCGACCGGTATCTTTCATTATTGGTGTCATCAATACGCCATTAGCTGCCTCAAATCAAAAATTGTCGCAGAGAGGTTAACTAAAATCCCCGTTCGTTAACAAAAATTGGCGCCCTAAGGGGCGGCGAACGTCAGGATAAATTATGGAGCTGCTCTGCCCAGCCGGAAATCTACCGGCGCTTAAGGCGGCCATCGAAAACGGTGCCGATGCGGTTTACATCGGACTGAAAGATGATACCAATGCCCGCCACTTTGCTGGCCTTAACTTCACGGAGAAAAAACTCCAGGAAGCGGTGAATTTTGTCCACCAGCACCGCCGCAAGCTACATATTGCCATCAATACCTTTGCACACCCTGATGGCTATGCCCGCTGGCAACGCGCGGTCGATATGGCTGCACAACTCGGTGCCGATGCGTTGATTCTCGCCGATCTCGCTATGCTTGAGTATGCCGCAGAACGCTATCCGCACATTGAGCGCCATGTCTCTGTTCAGGCTTCTGCTACCAACGAAGAGGCCGTGCGTTTCTATCACCGTCACTTTGACGTCGCGCGTGTGGTTTTACCACGCGTGCTATCTATTCATCAGGTTAAGCAACTCGCACGCGTCTCGCCAGTACCGCTGGAAGTTTTTGCTTTCGGAAGCCTGTGCATCATGGCAGAAGGTCGTTGCTATCTTTCATCTTATTTAACTGGCGAGTCACCCAATACGGTGGGCGCATGTTCCCCTGCCCGCTTTGTTCGCTGGCAGCAGACGCCACAAGGGCTGGAGTCGCGTCTGAACGACGTACTCATCGACCGTTATCAGGACGGTGAAAACGCGGGCTATCCCACGCTGTGCAAAGGGCGCTATCTGGTGGACGGCGAGCGCTATCACGCGCTGGAAGAGCCGACCAGCTTAAACACCCTGGAGCTGCTGCCGGAACTGCTGGCGGCCAATATTGCCTCGGTGAAAATTGAAGGGCGTCAGCGTAGCCCAGCCTATGTCAGCCAGGTCGCGAAGGTGTGGCGTCAGGCAATCGACCGCTGTATGGCGGACCCGCAGCACTACGCGCCTCAACCGGCCTGGATGGAGACGCTGGGGGCGATGTCAGAAGGCACGCAAACCACGCTTGGTGCGTATCACCGTAAATGGCAGTGAGATAATCAATGAAATATTCATTAGGGCCGGTGCTTTATTACTGGTCAAAAGAGACGCTGGAAGATTTTTACCAGCAGGCAGCCACCAGCAGCGCCGATGTGATTTACCTCGGTGAATCGGTATGCAGTAAGCGCCGGGCAACAAAAGTGGGTGACTGGCTGGATATGGCCAAAAGCCTCGCGGGCAGTGGCAAGCAGGTGGTGCTCTCAACGCTCGCGCTGGTGCAGGCGTCGTCGGAACTGGGCGAGCTGAAGCGCTATATTGAAAACGGTGATTTTCTGCTGGAAGCGAGCGACCTGGGCGTGGTGAACATGTGCGCCGAACGCAAGCTGCCGTTTGTCGCCGGGCATGCGCTGAATTGCTACAACGCCGTCACGCTACGCCTGCTGCTCAAGCAAGGCATGACGCGCTGGTGTATGCCGGTTGAACTTTCTCGTGACTGGCTGGCAAATCTGCTTAACCAGTGTGACGACCTGGGCATTCGTCATCAGTTTGAAGTGGAGGTGCTGAGCTATGGGCATCTGCCGCTGGCCTACTCTGCTCGCTGCTTTACCGCGCGCTCAGAAGACAAGCCGAAAGACGAATGCGAAACCTGCTGCATCAAGTACCCGAACGGGCGCAGCATGCTGTCGCAGGAAAACCAGCAGGTGTTCGTGCTAAACGGCATTCAAACCATGAGCGGCTATGTTTATAACCTTGGCAACGAATTGACCTCGATGCAGGGGCTGGTCGATATGGTGCGTTTGTCCCCGCTGGATAACGAAGTTTTCGCGATGCTGGATGCCTTCCGCGCCAATGAGAATGGCGCAACGCCGCTTGCGCTTAAGGCAAACAGCGACTGCAATGGTTACTGGAAACGCGTGGCCGGGTTAGAGTTGCTGGCGTAAAAATAGCTCACTTTGTTAACAACGGTTATTAAATTTTAATGCACTATTAAAAGATAACCGTCGACAAAGTGAGCCGTTATGACTGATAAAACCATTCCTTTTTCGGTGCTGGATCTGGCGCCGATCCCTGAGGGCTCTTCTGCAAAAGAAGCCTTCTCGCATTCGTTAGACCTCGCCCGTCTTGCTGAAAAGCGCGGCTATCACCGCTACTGGCTGGCGGAACATCACAACATGGTTGGCATCGCCAGCGCAGCGACCTCGGTGCTGATTGGTTATCTGGCTGCCAATACTTCCACGCTGCATCTTGGCTCCGGTGGTGTGATGCTGCCCAACCACTCTCCGCTGGTGATTGCCGAGCAGTTTGGCACCCTGAACACGCTCTTTCCTGGCCGTATCGACCTGGGGCTGGGACGTGCGCCAGGCAGCGATCAACCCACCATGCGGGCGCTACGTCGGCACATGAGCGGCGATGTTGATAACTTCCCACGCGATGTGGCCGAGCTGGTGGACTGGTTCGATGCGCGCGACCCGAACCCACATGTACGCCCGGTTCCGGGCTATGGTGAAGAGGTGCCGGTATGGCTGTTAGGTTCGAGCCTTTACAGTGCGCAACTGGCGGCACAGCTTGGCCTGCCGTTTGCGTTTGCCTCGCACTTCGCGCCGGATATGCTGCATCAGGCGCTGCATTTGTATCGCACGAACTTTACACCTTCTCAACGTCTGGAAAAACCGTACGCGATGGTGTGTATCAACATCGTTGCCGCCGACAGTAATCGCGATGCGGAATTCCTGTTTACCTCCATGCAGCAGGCCTTCGCCAAACTACGTCGCGGCGAAACCGGGCAGCTTCCGCCGCCAGTTGAGAACATGCACCAGCTGTGGTCAGCCTCTGAACAGTACGGCGTACAGCAGGCGCTGAGCATGTCTCTGGTGGGCGATAAGGCAAAAGTACGTCACGGGCTGGAAGCCGTGCTACGTGAGACGCAGGCGGATGAAATCATGGTTAACGGCCAGATCTTCGATAATCAGGCGCGTTTGCATTCGTTTGATCTGGCGATGCAGGTGAAAGAGGCGTTGGTGGGGTAATTTTTCCGGATGGCGGCTGCGCCTTATCGGGCCTACACAACATCGTACGCCCGGTAAGCGTAACGCCGCCGGGCATTATATTTACTGGTAGACAGGCAACAGGTCAAAGCTCGACAGAATATGGACCAGTGCGTTACCCACGCCGAAGACCAGAATCAGTGCAATCATCGGTTTGCCGCCCCAAACGCGGAATTTCGGGCTACCGAAGCGTTTACGTGATTTGCGTGCCAGCAGAGCCGGGACAATCGCTGCCCATATCGTCGCCGCCAAACCCGCATATCCAATGGCATAGAGGAAACCGTTCGGCCACAGCAGGCCACCAACAATCGGTGGCAGGAAGGTCAGCAGCGCGGTTTTCAGACGCCCCATCGCAGAATCATCGAACCCACACAGATCCGCAAGATAGTCGAACAGACCGAGCGTCACGCCCAGGAAAGAACTGGCGACGGCAAAGTTGGAGAACACAACCAACAGCAAATCCAGACTGCGGCTGTTCAGCACGCCGCTCAGCGTCTGTACCAGCACATCAATATTACCGCCCTTCTGCGCTATGCCGATAAATTCCGGGCGTGGGATGTTGCCCATCGTTCCTAGTAGCCAAATAGCATAAAGCCCCAGCGCCAGTAGCGTACCGTAAACCAGGCAGCGAATGATGGTGCGCGGGTCTTTGCCATAGTATTTCATCAGACTCGGCACATTACCGTGGTAGCCAAACGAAGCCAGACAGAACGGCAGCGTCATCAACAGATACGGCGAGTAAGAGGCGTTGCTCTCTGCCACATTGAATAACGTCGCTGGCGTAACGTGCCCTAACAGGCTGCCGAAGGTCAGGAAGAAGGTAATGACCTTTGCACCTAAGACGATCGCCGTCATACGGCTCACCGCTTTAGTGCTGAGCCAGACGATAAATGCCACCGCCAGCGCGAAGGTGAAACCCGCCAGACGTGCCGGGACGTTCAGCGACATTTCGGCAAAGGTGTGATGCAGGATAGAACCACTCGCGGAGATGTACGCGTAGGTCAGGATATAAAGCACAAACGCGATGGAAATGCCGTTTATCAGGTTCCAGCCTTTACCGAGCAGATCTTTGGTGATGGTGTCAAAGCTCGAACCAATTCGATAGTTGAGGTTAGCTTCAAGAATCATCAGTCCGGAATGCAGCATGCAGAACCAGGTGAATACCAAAGCCGCCAGCGACCAGAAGAACCACGCACCTGACATCACCACCGGCAAGGAGAACATCCCTGCACCGATGATCGTGCCGCCGATAATCACCACGCCGCCAAGCAGCGAAGGTGACGTTTGTGTGGTCGTTAGTGTCGCCATACAGCCAATTCTCCAGTGAATAATTTTGCTACCGAATCTTAATGCGTCGCACTGTACCAGTACAAGAGTACAAAAGGAATAAAAAAAGCCCCGATAATAAATATCGGGGCTGTATATTTTACTTTACGTCAGAAGCGTAAGGCTTACGCGTCACGACGACGAGTAGGAGTGCCTTCTTCGCGACGTGGGCCACGGTTTTCACGACGTTCACCGCTGAAGCGACCTGCACCGGCAGCCGGTGCTGCACCGTCACGACGAGGACCACGACCGCCTTCACGACGCTCACCGCCGCCGAAGGTACGACGTTCGCCAGCAGGGCGATCGCCCTCACGACGAGGACCACGATCAGGACGCGGCTGGGCATCGCCCATCAGCTGCATGTTCATCGGCTTGTTCAGGATACGGGTACGAGTAAAGTGCTGCAGTACTTCGCCCGGCATACCTTTCGGCAGCTCAATAGTAGAGTGAGTCCCGAACAGCTTGATGTTACCGATGTAACGGCTGCTGATGTCGCCTTCGTTAGCGATAGCGCCAACGATGTGACGAACTTCAACACCATCATCACGGCCAACTTCGATACGATACAGTTCCATATCGCCAGCTTCACGACGTTCACGACGTGGACGTTCTTCACCCGCAGCGCCTGCTGCACGCTCAGGACGTGGGCCACGATCGTTACGATCGCCACGGTCATTACGATCGCGACGCTCAAAACGCTCATCACGCTCACGGAATTCGCGCTTAGGACGCATCGGTGCATCAGGTGGCACGATCAGAGCACGTTCGCCCTGAGCCATCTTCAGCAGAGCAGCTGCCAGCGTTTCGATGTCCAGCTCTTCGCCTTCTGCGGTCGGCTTGATCTGCGCAAGCAGTTCACGATACTTATCCAGATCGCTGCTTTCCAGCTGCTGCTGTACTTTCGCGGCGAACTTCTCCAGACGGCGTTTGCCCAGCAGGTCTGCGTTTGGCAGGTCTGCTTCTGGAATGGTCAGCTTCATCGTGCGTTCAATGTTACGCAGCAGACGACGTTCGCGGTTCTCAACGAACAGCAGCGCACGGCCTGCACGACCCGCACGACCGGTACGGCCAATACGGTGAACGTAAGACTCCGAGTCCATCGGGATGTCGTAGTTAACGACCAGGCTGATACGTTCAACGTCCAGACCACGTGCCGCAACGTCAGTTGCAATCAGGATATCCAGACGACCATCTTTCAGGCGTTCCAGAGTCTGCTCACGCAGTGACTGGTTCATGTCACCGTTCAGCGCGGCGCTGTTATAACCGCTACGCTCCAGCGCTTCTGCCACTTCCAGAGTCGCGTTTTTGGTACGAACGAAGATAATCGCCGCATCAAAATCTTCAGCTTCAAGGAAACGCACCAGCGCTTCGTTTTTACGCATGCCGTTTACAGACCAGAAAGTCTGACTGATGTCCGGGCGAGTCGTGACGCTAGACTGGATACGCACTTCCTGCGGATCCTTCATGAAACGACGGGTAATACGACGGATCGCTTCTGGCATAGTGGCAGAGAACAGAGCGGTCTGATGACCTTCTGGGATCTGCGCCATAATCGTTTCTACGTCTTCGATGAAGCCCATGCGGAGCATTTCGTCAGCTTCATCCAGAACCAGACCGCTCAGTTTAGAGAGGTCCAGCGTACCGCGCTTCAGGTGATCCAGCAGACGACCCGGCGTACCGACGACAATCTGTGGACCCTGGCGCAGGGCGCGTAACTGCACGTCATAACGCTGGCCGCCGTAAAGGGCTACCACGTTCACGCCGCGCATGTGTTTTGAGAATTCAGTCATAGCTTCCGCCACCTGAACAGCCAGTTCACGGGTCGGAGCCAGTACGAGGATCTGCGGCGCGCGCAGGTCAGCATCAATGTTGTTCAGCAGCGGCAGCGAGAACGCTGCGGTTTTTCCGCTACCAGTCTGGGCCATGCCCAGCACGTCACGACCAGAGAGTAAATGCGGGATGCATTCAGCCTGAATCGGAGATGGTTTTTCGTAACCCAGATCGGTAAGGGCTTCAAGGATGGGAGCCTTCAGGCCCAGATCTGCAAAAGTGGTTTCGAATTCAGCCATGTAGTACAAGTGCCTCGATATTAATGGCGGCCAGTCTACATAACTCATCGTGAAAATGATTAGCAATTTTCATTGAAAAGTGTGAACCGGCTCAAAGTAGGTGTATTGACGAACAACAACGCCCTCACCAGTTAAGGTGATGACAATCAAAAGATTCAGGGCTGATGTGTACGTCAGCTATTGCTGGTCCGATTCTGCCAGGTCATCTTGCTCCTGGCCCAAGAGCGATAATTCCAACAATGCATAACGGTGCTCAACGAAGTTGTGTACGTTGTTAGCGACCGCTAATTTGAACAGTGCCGTAGCGCTGTCCATATCCCCCAGACTTAGGTAGTACTTACCTAAATAGAAGTTGGTTTCACTGAGATGCTCAGCGAGCGAGGTGTTATCCGTTGCGTCCGCCTTGAGTCGGTCCATTAGCGTTGCTTCGCTAATGTTGCCCAGGTAGAACTCGACAATGTTCCATCCCCATTGCTCCTTGTCCGATTTTTCGAAGCGTTGCTTTAACGCCTCTTTTGCCTGCTTCTCATCGAGCTTCTGCTCAACGATATAAAGCCACAGGACACGGAAAGGATCATTAGGATCGTCTTGATAAAACGCTAGCAGATCATCTTGCGCTAACTTATCACGACCGCCGTAGTATAATGCGATACCGCGATTTAAGTGCGCGTAGTTGTAAGTTGGATCAAGCTCAAGTACAGAATCAAACGCTTCATAGGCAGCATCAAAATTGCCTGCCTGCGTTAAATATATACCTAAGTAATTGAATACTTCAGGCATATCGGGTCGGATTGCCAGCGCTTGTGAAAAATCATTTCGCGCCAGTGCCCTCAGACCGAGACTATCATACAACACTCCGCGCTCATATAAAAGCTGTGCGCGTTCATCATCGGTTAAAGCCCGACTGGCAAGTATTTGTTCCATGCGTGCCAGAATCACTTCCTGCTGCAAAGTCGGTTGCAATGGCACTGCGAGGACTTCGCTCTTACGCCAGGCAGAGTTGCTGCATCCTGCCAGCGTTAAAGCTGTCGCAACGAAACACCAGCGCAAAAAAGGCTTCATTTCCTACTCCCGAAGACAACTGTTGGATGAACGTCCTGTCCCCCGGCTGCTAACAAGGCGTCCTGCCTGATAATAAACCCTCCGCTAATGCGGAGGGCAAATGCAACCTTACTCGCCTTGTTCTGCTGCTGGCGCTGCGGCAGGAGACTGCTCGGTCGCTTCTTTGATGCTCAGACGGATACGGCCCTGGCGGTCAACTTCCAGAACTTTTACCGGTACTTCCTGATTCATCTGCAGGTAATCGGTCACTTTCTCAACACGCTTGTCAGCAATCTGAGAGATGTGAACCAGACCTTCTTTACCGCCACCGATGGCAACGAATGCGCCAAAGTCAACGATACGGGTCACTTTACCGCTATAGATACGGCCCACTTCGATTTCTGCGGTGATCTCTTCGATACGACGAATAGCGAATTTCGCTTTCTCGCCGTCGGTTGCTGCAATCTTCACAGTACCGTCATCTTCGATTTCGATAGTGGTGCCCGTTTCTTCGGTCAGAGCACGGATAACAGAACCGCCTTTACCGATAACGTCTTTGATCTTGTCCGGACTGATCTTAATGGTGTGGATACGTGGTGCGAACTGAGAAATATCGCCACGCGGCGCGTTGATCGCCTGCTCCATCACGCCCAGGATGTGCAGACGCGCACCTTTAGCCTGGTTCAGTGCAACCTGCATGATCTCTTTGGTGATACCTTCAATTTTGATATCCATCTGCAGTGCAGAGATACCTTCGCGGGAACCCGCTACTTTGAAGTCCATATCGCCCAGGTGATCTTCGTCGCCCAGAATGTCAGACAGAACAACAAAGTTGTCGCCTTCTTTCACCAGGCCCATTGCGATACCCGCAACGGCGGCTTTAATCGGCACGCCTGCATCCATCAGCGCCAGAGATGCGCCACACACGGAAGCCATAGAAGAAGAACCGTTAGATTCAGTGATTTCAGAAACCACACGAACGGTGTACGGGAATTTGTCAGCTTCCGGCATAACAGCCAGTACGCCACGCTTCGCCAGACGGCCGTGACCAATTTCACGACGCTTAGGCGAGCCAACCATACCGGTTTCACCTACGGAGTACGGAGGGAAGTTGTAGTGGAACAGGAAGCTGTCAGTGCGATCGCCCATCAGTTCGTCGATGTTCTGCGCGTCACGTGCAGTACCCAGAGTCGCGGTAACCAGCGCCTGAGTTTCGCCACGGGTAAACAGTGCGGAGCCATGAGTGCGTGGCAGAACGCCAGTACGCACATCCAGACCACGAATCATGTCTTTTTCACGGCCATCGATACGCGGTTCGCCAGCCAGAACACGGCTACGTACGGCATTTTTCTCAATGGCGTGCAGGATTTCGCTCAGGTCGTTAGCGTCCAGAGAGTCATCTTCTGCAACCAGCGTAGCGATGGTTTCAGATTTGATCACATCGATCTGCGCGTAACGTTCTTGTTTGTCAGTGATGCGGTAAGCATCGCTCAGACGAGCTTCAGCCAGTGCGGCAACGCGCGCGTTCAGCGCTTCGTCTACGACTTCAGGCTGCCAGTCCCAACGTGGTTTACCGGCTTCTTTAACCAGATCTTTAATGTTCTGGATAACGATCTGCTGCTGCTCGTGGCCAAATACAACTGCGCCCAGCATCTGGTCTTCGCTCAGCAGTTCTGCTTCGGATTCAACCATCAATACTGCAGCTTCGGTACCGGCAACAACCAGGTCCAGCTTACTTTCTTTCAGCTCATCCTGAGTCGGGTTAAGTACGTACTGGTCATTGATATAACCCACACGCGCAGAACCGATAGGACCGTTGAATGGAAGACCAGACAGGGACAGTGCAGCGGATGCACCGATCATCGCAACGATGTCTGGGTTAACCTGTGGGTTAACGGAAACAACGGTCGCAATCACCTGAACTTCGTTAATGAAGCCTTCCGGGAACAGCGGACGAACAGGACGGTCAATCAGGCGCGAAATCAGCGTTTCGCCTTCGCTTGGACGGCCTTCACGACGGAAGAAACCACCAGGGATTTTACCAGCAGCGTAAGTACGCTCCTGATAGTTAACGGTCAGCGGGAAGAAGTCCTGGCCCGGTTTGGTTTTTTTCTGGCCAACAACGGTCACGAATACAGCAGTGTCATCCATGCTTACCATTACGGCAGCAGTAGCCTGACGTGCCATCATGCCGGTTTCCAGCGTGACGGTATGCTGGCCATACTGGAATTTACGAACGATCGGATTCAGCAAAATTCTGTCCTTTCTTAATGAATGACAGCACACCCACGGTGTGCTGTCGATTTAACCCGACCTTCCTCGCATCCTCGCGACTAATGACAACCGACACCCCCTTGGGTGAAGCCTCTCATTAGCCGCGCGAACCTCTGCAATGAAGATCATTTATAGCAACAATACAATAGTTTCCAGTGAATTGCTGCCGTGCGGTTGAAAAAAGGGGCCATTAGGCCCCTTTTTCTGAAACTCGCAAGACTTAGCGACGCAGACCCAGACGCTCGATCAGCGCGGTGTAGCGTGCAACATCTTTACGTTTCAGGTAGTCGAGCAGTTTACGACGCTGAGAAACCATACGCAGCAGACCACGACGGCTGTGGTGATCTTTTTTGTGCTCTGCAAAGTGACCCTGCAGGTGGTTAATCTGTGCAGTCAGCAGTGCAACCTGAACTTCGGTAGAACCGCTGTCGTTAGTACCACGACCGAACTCGGAAACGATTTTAGCTTTAGCTTCAACGCTTAGAGACATGATGAACTCCAAAATAATAAAGAATGTAAGGATGCCGATCTCTAATTCAGCAATCCCAGTTTACGCCCCGCAAATTGTTAAACAATTTCCAGGACGTTAAGCGGCGATATTCTACCCGTCTCCCCTGCTTATCGCAAGGTACGTAAAATGCTTATAACGGATATTCAACAACCAAACGACGCGGGGCCACGCGGCCTTCGTCGTCAATTTCACCCATACCGATGAACTTGCTTTCGTCGCCTTCAGTCACACGAACCAGCCCTGTATGTGGAGTATCTGTTGTGCGTACCGGGTTGCCGTTTTTAAAATAAATTGATGACGTTAACGGCAAATTGACGATGGGGAAGTCGGAAGCCGGACTATCCATCGGCATCAGTAGCGGATCCAGCAAATCAGCCGGGGAGATGCCCTGCTCCTCCGCTTGTGCTGCCAGAGCGTGGAGATGCTCAAGCGTGACCATACGTTCCACCGGATATTTACTGACGGCAAGGCGGCGTAAATAAATCACGTGTGCGCCACAACCGAGCTTTTCGCCCAGGTCATCAATAATGGTGCGAATATAAGTCCCTTTCGAGCAGTGTACTTCCAGCTCTAACTCATCGCCTTCATGGCGAATAAACAGCAGCTCATAGACGGTGATCGGACGAGCTTCGCGCGGGACATCAATTCCCTGACGCGCATACTCATACAGCTTTTTGCCCTGATACTTCAACGCCGAATACATGGAAGGCACCTGCTGGGTTTCCCCACGGAAGCTTTCCAGCGCCACATCAAGCTGCTCATTGCTAAAGGTCACCGGGCGTTCTTCAACGACCTGCCCGTCAGCATCGGAGGTGTCCGTACGCTGGCCCAATTTTGCAATAACGCGATAACGTTTATCGGAATCAAGCAGATACTGAGAAAACTTTGTCGCTTCGCCCAGACATACTGGCAGCATACCTGTCGCCAGCGGGTCTAGCGCGCCGGTGTGCCCGGCACGATTTGCGTTAAATATACGCTTCACTTTTTGCAGCACGTCATTACTGGAGGCACCCTGAGGTTTATCCAATAGCAGCACACCGTGCACATCGCGGCCGCGACGACGAGGACGACTCATCAGTCCTCCTTTTCGTCTTCCGGGTTCACACGACGCTCATCGTCATGCTTAACCACGCTGGTCACGAGGTTAGACATACGCATACCTTCTACCAGTGAGTTATCGTAGAAGAAAGTCAGCTCTGGCACGATACGCAGGCGCATCGCTTTGCCCAGCAGAGAGCGGATGTAACCCGACGCTTCCTGTAACGCTTTCATGCCATGTTTAATGGCAGTTTCGTCCTGATCATTCAGGAAGGTCACGAACACCTTGGCATACGCCAGGTCTCGGGACATTTCAACGCCGGAAACGGTTGTCATCAAACCCAGACGCGGGTCTTTAATTTCACGTTGCAGGATGAGTGCGATTTCTTTTTGCAGCTCCTGACCAACACGCTGCGGGCGACCAAATTCTTTCGCCATAATAAATTCTCCAGACAAAAAAGGGGCTCTAAGCCCCTTTTAAAATTATTGCCGGGTGGCGCTTCGCTAACCCGGCCTACACTCGGTTAATCTTACGTCGATTAATCGATGCTACGTTTGATCTCGATGATTTCGAACACTTCGATCATATCGCCAACGCGAACGTCGTTGTAGTTCTTAACGCCGATACCACATTCCATGCCGTTACGGACTTCGTTAACGTCATCTTTGAAGCGGCGCAGGGATTCCAGCTCGCCTTCATAGATAACCACGTTGTCACGCAGTACGCGGATTGGGTTATGACGCTTGATCGTGCCTTCAGTAACCATACAGCCCGCGATTGCACCAAATTTCGGTGATTTGAACACATCGCGCACTTCAGCCAGACCGATGATCTGCTGTTTCAGTTCTGGGGACAACATGCCGCTCATCGCCGCTTTCACTTCGTCAATCAGATGATAGATGACGGAGTAATAACGCAGATCCAGGCTTTCAGAGTCGATAACTTTACGCGCAGAGGCGTCAGCACGGACGTTAAAGCCAACCAGAATCGCGTTGGATGCAGCTGCAAGCGTAGCGTCGGTTT
>JALCNW010000037.1 GCA_022649305.1 Enterobacter sp. | reverse complement strand
GGTGTATGACGCCTCTTCCAGCGACGGATGGATGGTTTTAATCGCCCCGTCGAGGATCATAAACGCCATCGGGGTGAAGGCCAGCACCTGAGCCAGCCAGATGCCGGTGAAGCCGTACAGCCAGTTGGTGTTGGTCAGCCCAAACCAGTCGACCATCAGCTCGGTGAGGTAACCGGAACGGCCCATCATCAGCGTCACGCCCAGGCCCACCACGAACGGCGGGGTGACGATCGGCAGGATCGAGAAGATGCGACCAATAATAGCGCTGCGTTTAGCGATGCGGGTGGTGTAGATCGCCAGTACCAGCCCGAAGAACGTACAGCCGATGCCGACGGCGATCGACAGCACGATCGAGTTGATAATCACCTGCACAATGTGTGCTTGCGACAGCACCGCCATAAAGGCCAGCGGGGCGAACTCGCCTGCATCGTTGCTGAACATCGGGATGAAAATGGCAATGCTCGGCCAGACGATAAAGATGCCGATCAGCGCCACAATGGCGATCAGCGAGGCAATGACAAAGCGGTCGCCACCCAGCCATTCCAGGCGGGTCAGCGCCAGCGCCATAATCGCCCCCAGGGCAATAAACAGCACGATAGAGGCGTAACCTAAGCCACGTTCCTCGACGGTCGCGCTGATGACGATAAACGCCATGCACAGCAGCGCCCAGCCCGCGTCAAAATAGTGGCGGCTGCGCTGCTCGCGGCGGGCGGAGGTGAAGGGGCGCACCAGCAGCAGGCTCGGCAACAGGTACCACAGCCAGCTCACGTTAAAGTGGGACCAACCGTAGGCGTCGAGGATCTCCTCGCGCGTCGACTCCAGCAGGCCGTAATCCAGGCTCCAGCTCGGCAGCAGGGCAAACGCCAGCCAGCCAAGCAAAACCCAAAGGAAAACCGCATCCCGTTTATTCACGGGATGAAGAGCGAGTGTCTGTGACATAAATTTTCCGGTGTTGTAGGCCGGGTGAGGTGCAGCCACCACCCGGCAAATGTTCGCAATAGTGGGCTTATTTACCCATCTTCACATCGCTGACCCATTTGTTAATCAGCGCTTTGCGCACGTCCGTTGAGCCGTACTTGTCCATGTCGTAGCTGATGAGCTTAAGGTCGTCGAGCTTCAGCGAGTTCGGCGAGGTCTCCGCCGTGGTGTTGGTCAGGATCTGGTAGGATTTACCTTTCTTCCATGCCAGTTCCTGAGCCTCTTTCGACAACACCCAGTCGACGAACAGCTTCGCGTTCTCTTCGTTGCGCGCGCCTTTCAGAATGCTCACGCCGCCGATTTCATACCCGGTGCCTTCGCACGGCGAAATCAGCTCCAGCGGTGCGCCTTGTTCTTTTTCCAGCGAGTAGTCGTGCAGGAAGCCAATCCCGATGGCGGTTTCACCGCGCGCGGCGTTACGCGCCGGGGCGATGCCGGATTTGGTGTACTGCGATACGTTGCTGTTCAGCTGTTTCAGGTAATCGAAAGCCTGGTCTTCGCCCCACAGTTGCACAAAAGTGGCGAGCGCGGTGTAGGCGGTACCGGAGCTTTGCGGATCGGCAATCTGGATCTCGCCTTTGTATTCCGGCTTGGTCAGATCCTTCCAGCACTTCGGCACCGGCAGGTTTTTCTCTTTCAGGCGCTGGGTGTTGACGCCAAAGCCTAAAATCCCGACGTACACCGCTGAAGACAGGTTGCCTTTTACTTTGGCCGGATCGCGGAAGTTCTCCATGATCTGCTCAAGATTTTTCGATTTATAAGGTTGCAACAGCCCCATTTCACCGGCCTGAGACTGCGGATCCAGCGTGCCGCCGTACCAGACGTCGGCCTGCGGGTTTTTCTTCTCGGCGTCCACTTTTGCCAGCGTGCTGCCAGAGCCGTTGCGGATAAACGAGGTCTTGACGTCGTACTTATCACCAAACGCTTTGGTTTCGGTTTCGCACATTTCGTTGGTGGCGCTGCAATACACCACCAGACGGCCTTTCGCCTGCGCGGCACCGGTTAAGGTCGCCAGCGCGATCCCAGAAGCAACAAGAGTAGAGAGGAGCGTTGTTTTCATTATTCAGCCTTTTTATGACGTTATGTGACGGCGAGACGCGGTGATGCCCGACATCAGCAGCGGCATCAGTAATAAACCCATCAGTACGGCGGCGATTGACAGCAAACTGAACATGCCTGACCAACCATACCGTTCGATAATCAACGACAGCGGCCACCCTGCCAGCGCCGCCCCCAGATAGGCAAACACGCCGAGAAAACCGGTAATCGAGCCTGCCGCCTGCTTGTGTCCGCACTCTACTGCGGCGAGGCCGATCAGCATTTGCGGGCCAAAGACAAAAAATCCCACGGCAAAAAAACAGATCGCCAGCAGGGCATAGTGATGAACCGGTGCCAGCCATAGGGCGGCGACGGAGACCATCAGCCCCAGCGTGAACAGCAAAATCATCGGCGCACGCTGGCCGCTAAACAGCAGATCCGATCCCCATCCGGCAAACAGCGCACCGAGCAGGCCGCCGACCTCAAACAGCATCACCGTGGCGTTGGCGCTCAGCAGATTGACGCCGTGGCTTTCTGACAGCCAGATATTGCCCCAGTCGTTCAGCGCAATGCGGATCAGATACACCAGCACGTACGATGCCCCGAGCAGCCAGATCATCGGGTTTTGCAGCATGGTGGTGCGTAACATCTGCCACAGGCCCATCGGTGGGCTGTGTTGTTCCTGGCGCAGTTCCAGCGGATCGTTGCGCCACTCCCCGACCGTCGGCAGACCCTCTTCCTGCGGTGTTCCCCGCAGCTGCGTGGTTAGCCAAAGACCGAGCACAATGCTGATAATCCCCGGTGTCAGCATCGCTGCCTGCCAGCCCCAAAGGTGGGCGGCAAAGGCACATATCAACGGAATAATCGCGCCACCAATATTGATGGAGGTATTCCAGCAGCCCCACCAGAAGCCGCGCTCGTTGCGCGAATACCAGTGGGTGAGCAATCTGGCGCACGGCGGCCATCCCCATCCCTGAAAGAAGCCGTTCAGCGTCCAGATGAACAGCAGCAGCGGGAACGAGTCGCTAAACGTAAACAACACGTTCAGCACGCCGGTCGCCAGCAGGCCGATGCCCATAAACGCCCGTTGCCCGTGGCTGTCGTGCCACAGTCCGGCGGCAAATTTCGACAGTCCGTAGCTCAGGTAAAACAGCGAACCGATAAGCCCGATGTCGCCTTTACTCAGCCCCAAATCCATTTGCAGCGCAGGTAACACGTAGTTCACGCTTTTGCGTGTCAGGTAAAACGCGGCGTAGCCAATCGCCATGCACAGCAGCAACCGTGGGCGAATGGCCCGATAGCGTTGAGTAACCTGTTCAGCAGACGGTGCGTGCATGGCGTTCTCCATTTGAGATGACTGTATGAAAGCGCGACGAAAAAGGGATGAGAGAAAGTCTGGAGTGACTAAGACTTTTTCCTAGTTAGTGATGTGTTTGTTGCAAAGTTGTGGGCAGGTTAACAATTACGCGGGTGCCGGAACGGGATTCCAGCGTGAACTCGCCGCCGAGGGCGTGAACGCGCTCGCGCATTCCCTGGATGCCAAAGCCGGACGTTTTTTCCGCACTGATGCCGCTGCCGTTGTCTGCCACTTCCAGATGTAGCCGGTTATTGTGTTGGCGAAGAACAATCGTCACCTCGCTGGCATCGGCGTGTTTCGCGACGTTGTTCAGTAGCTCCTGCAACAGGCGATACAGGGTGAAAACCAGCGTTTCGTTTTGCGGCGGCGCATCCAGTTGATAGGCAAACCGACAGGTAATCCCACGCTCGGCAAAGGCAAACTCGTTGACCAGATGGTGCAACGCCTCTTTCAGCGACAGCTCGTCCAGCACGGGCGGGCGTAATTGGCGCAACAGCTGGCGGGTCGACTGGTGAATACGGCGCGCCAGCTCGTTGATTTGTCCGGCGGCTTCAACGGCGAGCGGCGTATCACCCGCGCGTTTCACCAGTTGGGACTGGATCTGAATGGCGGTAATGTTCTGGCCGATCTCGTCGTGCAGTTCGCGGGCCAGATGCTTGCGGGTGTCTTCTTCGGTGTGGATCAGCTTTTCTGTGAGCGCTCGCCGCGCCTGAAGTTCGGCCTCCAGCCTGCGCCGGTAGTGGTCCAGATTCCGCGCCAACTGCTGCTGGCGGCTGATTGCGATCCCCAGGCCAATGCCGAGCAGCGACTGGGTGGCGAGGAAAATCTCCAGCTCCAGCAGGTCGCTGAACCCCACGCCGACCTGGCGCGCAATAGTAATCATCATGCTGCCCAGCAGCCCCGACAGCACGCCGCCCTGCCAGCCAAACTTCCACGCCATCACGACGTTCGGCAGGAACACCACGATCAGCAGCAGGCGCTCAAGGGCAGGGGAGAGCACCATCTGGGTAGCAATGCCAATAATAAAAAACAGGCTGCACCAGATAATCAGCGAGGTGCGCAGCGGCGGGTTGCTGGTGTCCAGCCCCAGCAGATGATAGCGATGCTGCTGGCGTAGAAACTCGAACACCAGATAGACGAAAGGGGTCAGCAGCACGCCGCCCGTAAAGGAGGCCAGCAGCAGGAGCGTGGTTGGGCTTTCCAGAAACGGCGACAGCAGCAGAGTTTGCAGCAGCGCGTTTAGCGTAACTGCGGCAATCAGGAGGGAAAGACGCTGCCAGTAGAGCGGAAAACGGTGCCAGTAGCGCTGCGTCAGCCAGGCGGCGATCGTACCAACCAGCGGAGCCGTCAGCATGACCTGTCGGGTTAAAAGCTGTTCGGCGTGTAGCCAGAGAAGGGCGGCGAGGATGGGTACAATCAGCGCAGGCCAAAAGCGTCGCGACAGCAGAATGAGCAGCGCCAGATAGACGCCCTGTGGCAAAAACAGCACCGCCTGCTGGCCGTTGTGGGTGAGGTAAAAGCTGAGCGTCCACAGCATTAGCCAGCCGGTACCCCACGCCAGCATGATAAACAGAGAGAGAATAAGGTGCCGCACGGAGCACCGCATCAGTGGCCCGTTAGCAACTGATGGTCGAGCGCAAAATGCACCAGTTCAATGGTACTGCTGCACTGTAATTTTCCCAGCACGTTGGCGCGATGCACGTGTACCGTTTTATGGCTTAGTTCGAGCGTAAAGGCGATGGCTTTGACGCTTTCGCCCTTCACCAGCAGGTTGAACACCTCCCGCTCGCGCGGGGTGAGGACGTCGAGGACTTTTGAAACGGTTTGGCCGCCGCGCAGAGCCTTAACCGCATCGGCGCACAGATAATGGCCGCCCATCCCTACCGAGCGCACCGCCTGCACCAGTTCTTCCGGGCCGCAGCGCTTGGTGAGATAGCCGCTGGCTCCGGCGTCGAGCGCGCTTTGCACAAACGCCGGGGTATCGTAAATGCTCAAAATAATGGCGCGAAAGCCGGGGCGCTGCTGGCGCAGGCGCTTTAGCAGGCTGAGGCCGTTTTCATCGGGCATCGCCACGTCCATCACCGCCACGTCGATGTCGTTACGCGACAGTGCAGGCCACGCCTCAGCGGCACTGCCGTACTGGCCTTCGACCACCAGATCGTCTTCCAGATTTAACAGCTGGGCGAACCCGGAACGTACCACCACGTGGTCGTCCACCAGCACCACTTTGATCATCTCTGAACCCTTTACGGAATAATCGCTCTATGATGCCCGTAGCCGTTGGGCTGGCAATCGTGTGCGTGCAGATATGTAATGGATGTAACAAAATTGCAATATTATTCCCATCCGTTTTTTAACTATCCTTTGCCGCTTTTTTTCTAAAAACGATTCGGCATTAACGATGCTTTTTAATTCCTTTATCAAAATTCTCGCGCCGGAAATACTGCTCCCATAACAAAAGAGGGGAGCAGACAACATGGCAATTTCATCGCGTATTACACTATTCGGCGCTCTGGCGCTGTGGGCATTTCAGGCGCAGGCGGTCGATGTCACCGTCGCGTATCAAACCTCTGCTGAACCGGCGAAAGTTGCCCAAGCGGATAATACTTTTGCCAAAGAGAGCGGCGCGAAGGTCGACTGGCGCAAGTTCGACAGCGGTGCGGCCATTGTGCGGGCGCTGGCTTCTGGCGACGTGCAGATTGGCAATCTCGGCTCAAGCCCGCTGGCGGTAGCCGCCAGCCAGCAGGTGCCGATTGAGGTGTTTCTTCTCGCCTCGCAGCTTGGGAATTCCGAAGCGCTGGTGGTGAAGAAAAATATCACCAAACCTGAAGATTTGATCGGCAAGCGTATCGCGGTGCCGTTTATCTCCACTACACACTACAGCCTGCTGGCGGCGCTCAAACACTGGGGGATAAAGCCAGGTCAGGTGCAAATCCTGAATCTGCAACCACCGGCGATTATTGCCGCCTGGCAGCGTGGCGATATCGACGGCGCGTACGTTTGGGCGCCCGCGGTCAACGAGCTGGAGAAAGACGGCACGGTGCTGACCGACTCCGCCAAAGTGGGCGAGTGGGGCGCGCCAACGCTCGACGTGTGGGTGGTGCGTAAAGATTTTGCCGAGAAGCATCCTGACGTGGTGAAAGCCTTCGCCAAAAGCGCGATTGACGCGCAGCAGCCCTATATCACCAACCCGGACGAATGGCTGAAGCAACCCGACAATCTGGCCAAACTCTCGCGCCTGAGCGGCGTGCCGGAAGCGGATGTACCGGGTCTGGTGAAGGGCAATACCTATCTGACGCCCGCACAGCAGGTGCAGCAGCTGTCGGGCCCGGTCAATAAAGCGATTATCGACACTGCCGGGTTCCTGAAGGAGCAGGGCAAAGTGCCTGCGGTAGCAGCGGATTACAGCCAGTTCGTGACCGATCGATTTGTGAAATAAGGGGCCACGATGCTGAATATTACTAACCTGTCCGCCAGCTATGGCGGGAAACCTGCGCTGGAAGATATCAATCTGACGCTGGATAGCGGTGAGCTGCTGGTGGTACTGGGGCCGTCCGGCTGCGGTAAAACCACGCTGCTGAATCTGATCGCCGGGTTTGTACCCTATCAGCACGGCAATATTCAGCTGGAAGGCAAGCGCGTGGAGGGCCCGGGCGCTGAGCGCGGTGTGGTCTTCCAGAGTGAGGGTTTACTGCCCTGGCGCAATGTGCAGGAAAACGTGGCCTTTGGCCTCCAGTTAGCGGGCGTAGAGCGTGCGCAGCGCCTGCAAACGGCGCGCCAGATGCTGAAAAAGGTGGGGCTGGAAGGGGCAGAGAAACGCTTTATCTGGCAGTTGTCCGGCGGGCAGCGTCAGCGTGTGGGGATTGCCCGGGCGCTGGCGGCAAATCCGCAGCTGTTGCTGCTGGATGAACCTTTCGGCGCGTTGGACGCATTTACCCGCGAGCAGATGCAAACCCTGCTCCTGCGCCTGTGGCACGAAACCGGCAAGCAGGTGTTGCTGATTACCCACGATATAGAAGAAGCGGTGTTTATGGCGACCGAACTGGTGTTGCTGTCACCGGGGCCGGGCCGCGTGCTGGAACGGTTGCCGCTGGAGTTTGCCCGACGCTATGTCGCAGGTGAGCCAGCGCGCAGCATCAAGTCCGATCCGCAGTTTATTGCCCAGCGCGAATACGTGTTAAGCCGCGTGTTTGAGCAGCGGGAGGCGTTCTCATGAGCATTGTTTTTAGTGAAAAACGAGCCGGTAAGCGTCTGGCCCTGCGCTGGCCTTTCTCGCGTCAGATAACGCTGAGTGCGGGCTCGTTGCTGGTGTTGCTGGCGGTGTGGTGGGCGGTGGCGGCGCAGCAGTGGGTCAGCCCGCTGTTCCTGCCATCGCCGGAAAAAGTGCTGGTAAAACTCATCGACATCGCCGGGCCGCAGGGATTTATGGATGCGACCCTGTGGCAGCACCTGGCGGCAAGCCTGGGGCGTATTCTGGTGGCGCTGCTGGCGGCGGTGATTATCGGGATCCCAGTGGGGATCGCGATGGGACTGAGCCCGACGGTGCGCGGGATCCTCGATCCGTTGATTGAGCTTTATCGCCCGGTGCCGCCGCTGGCTTATCTACCGCTGATGGTTATCTGGTTCGGCATTGGTGAAACCTCGAAAATTCTGCTGATCTATCTGGCGATTTTTGCGCCGGTAGCGATGTCGGCGGTGGCAGGCGTGAAGAGTGCGCAACAGGTGCGTCTGCGCGCAGCACAATCGCTCGGCGCCAGTCGCGCACAGGTGCTGTGGTTTGTGATTTTACCCGGCGCGCTACCGGAAATTTTAACCGGGCTGCGCATTGGGTTAGGCGTGGGCTGGTCGACGCTGGTGGCGGCAGAACTTATCGCGGCAACGCGTGGACTCGGATTTATGGTGCAGTCGGCGGGCGAGTTTTTGGCCACCGACGTGGTGCTGGCAGGGATCATGGTGATCGCCGTGGTTGCCTTTGGTTTAGAACTGGGGCTGCGCGCGCTACAGCGCCGCCTGACGCCCTGGCATGGAGAAATACAATGAGTGAACGTCTGACCATTACCCCGCTGGGGCCATACATTGGCGCACAGATTGCCGATCTCGACGTGACGCGACCGCTGAGCGATAACCAGTTCGAACAGCTGTATCACGCGGTGCTGCGCCATCAGGTCGTCTTTCTGCGCAACCAGGCGGTGACGCCCCAGCAGCAGCGCGCGCTGGCACTGCGTTTTGGCGATCTGCATATTCACCCGGTCTATCCGCACGCGGAAGGTGTCGAAGAAATTATCGTGCTCGATACCCACAACGATAATCCGCCGGATAACGACAACTGGCATACCGACGTAACCTTTATCGAGACGCCGCCCGCAGGGGCGATTCTGGCTGCGAAGCTGCTGCCGGAAACGGGCGGTGATACGCTGTGGACCAGCGGGATTGCGGCATTTGATGCGCTGTCTGAGCCGTTTAAGCAACTGTTGAGCGGCCTGCGTGCCGAGCACGATTTCAAGAAATCGTTCCAGGAATATAAGTATCGCAAAACCGAAGAAGAGCACGCCCGCTGGCAGGACGCGGTCGCCAAACACCCACCGCTGCTGCATCCGATGGTGCGCACTCATCCGGTCACCGGCAAGCAGGCGCTGTTTGTGAACGAAGGCTTCACCACCCGCATTGTGGACGTGACCGAGAAGGAGAGTGACGCGCTGCTGGGGTTCTTGTTTGCGCATATCACCAAGCCAGAGTTCCAGGTGCGCTGGCGCTGGCAGGAGAACGATCTGGCGATTTGGGATAACCGCGTGACGCAGCATTACGCCAACGCGGATTATCTGCCGCAGCGCCGGATTATGCAGCGGGCGACGATTCTGGGGGATAAGCCTTTTTATCGTGCGCCTTAATGTAGCGCGCATAACGGTTACGTTTGAGGTAGCACAAATCCACCAGCACCAGCCCGTCGATGCAGTTATTGAACGCCGGGTCGCTGCCGAAATCGATAAACTGTACGCCGCCTGGCTCGCACAGTTCGGAATACTGTTTGTAGAGGGGGGGAATGCCGCAACCCAGATTGCCAAGCAGCGATTTTAGTTTCGTGAGATCGTCGGTGTAATCTTCTGCGCCAAACTGGGCCAGCACGTCGGGAAGCGAGGCTGGATACGGCTGGCGCGACACGGCTAACGGGTGACTCGCCGGGAACCACAGGCGGTAAAACGCCACCAGCAGATCCCGCGCGGCAGGCGGTAGTCCGCCAGAAATGGAAACCGGACCAAACAGATAGCGATACTGCGGGTAGCGCGCGAGATACGCGCCAATGCCCGACCACAAATAGTCCAGCCCGCGACGGCCCCAGTAGCGCGGCTGAATAAAGCTGCGCCCAAGCTCAAGGCCATGCTCCAGTATGTCGTCCATTTTGTCGTCGTAATGGAACAGGCTGTAGCTGTACAACCCACCAGGCCCTCGGTTTTCAACCTGTTTTGCGGTCGGCATAAAACGATACGCGCCAACGATTTCCAGATCCTCGTCATCCCACAAAATCAGATGCAGGTAGTCGTCGTCATAGCTATCGGTATCCCGGCGCTTGCCGCTGCCTTCGTTCACGGCGCGGAACGCGACTTCGCGCAAACGCCCAAGCTCGCGTAGGATCGGCACGTCTTCTTGTCCGTTGCGCTGCCACAGGTAAATTGTCTTCCCATCGCTGGTTTTACCCAGACATTCCGCCAGAGCGAGCGCCCGCTTGAGCGTAGCCCTGTCTTCCGGTCGCGCGATGGCACATTGTGTCTTGAACGTGCCCGGCAGTCCCTTGCCAAGACGCATCACGTGCTGACGGCAGCGCTCGGCCATCTCACGGGGGGAAAGTGTTGCGTTGAACCAGTGGCTCCAGGCGATCTGCTGGCCGATTTTAATCGGCAATCGGCTGTGCTGGCGTCGAAACATCTGCTGCATTAATAACAGCATCGACAGCGTGGGTGAAACCAGCGTGCTGGCATAAAACAGCAGGCTGTTATGTGCCTGAATATGCACCGGCAGCAGCGGGGCGCGTAGTTTGCTCGCCATCTTGATAAACCCGGAGTGCCATTTTTTATCGCGGATGCCTTTGCGCGTCGGGCGCGAGACTTCGCCTGCCGGGAAGAAAATCAATACACCCGCGTTTTGCAGATGTTGCTCCATTTGCACCAGCGACGTTTTAGCCGTTTTACCGCCCATATTATCGACCGGAATAAACAGCGAACTGAGCGGCTCAAGGTGCGTCAGCAGTCGGTTCGTGACAACCTTTACATCGCGACGCACGCGGGAAACGGCGTACATCAGCGCCAGACCATCGAGCGTGCCGGTGGGGTGATTCGCAATAATCACCAGCGGGCCGTGTTCGGGAATTTGTTCAAGATCGTGGGCGGGGATAGTGCAGAGGATATCGAGGTGCTCCAGAATTTGCTCCACCATATCGAGTCCTTTCAGGTGGCGGTGTGCTGCGGCAAACTGCTGGAATTCTTCTTCGTGAAACAATCTTTTTAACAGACTTTTTTGCCAGGGTGCGGGCCTCGCCTGAGGCCAAAGGTCGTCGAGAACGCTATCGAGACTAAACATGGTAATTCCTCCTGCCGTCTTGCTGAGACAGTAGAAGGGCGAGATGTCGTTTGGATTGCAGTTTGGTGACGTTTAGATGCAGGGTGAGCGCTGAACTCACCCTGCATAATGCGGGTTAACGCAGGATTTTTTTCTCTGCCAGATCCAGCGCAAAATAGCTGAAGATCAGATCGGCACCCGCGCGCTTGATCGCACCCAGGCTTTCGAGGATCACTTTCTCTTCGTCAATTGCACCCGCAAGTGCGGCAAACTTGATCATGGCGTACTCACCGCTCACCTGGTATGCGCCCAGCGGCAGGTCGGTGCGCTCGCGGATATCGCGCAGAATATCCAGATACGCGCCAGCCGGTTTCACCATCAGGCAGTCCGCGCCCTGCGCTTCGTCGAGCAACGATTCACGGATTGCTTCCCGACGGTTCAGCGGGTTCATCTGATAGGTTTTGCGATCGCCCTTCAGCGCAGTGCCTGCCGCTTCACGGAATGGGCCGTAGAAGGAAGAGGCAAACTTGGTGGAGTAGGACATGATGGCGGTATCGGTGAAGCCCGCGGCGTCCAGCGCCTGGCGAATCGCCTGCACTTGGCCGTCCATCGCCGCAGAAGGCGCAATGAAATCTGCTCCGGCAGTGGCGGCAACCACCGCCTGTTTGCCCAGATTTATCAGGGTCGCATCGTTATCCACACCGTGGTCGCATAATACGCCGCAGTGGCCGTGAGAGGTGTACTCGCAGAAGCACGTGTCGGACATGACGATCATCTCCGGCACGGCGTCTTTGCAGATGCGCGACATGCGCGCCACCAGGCCGTTTTCTTTCAACGCATCGCTGCCGGTGGCATCGGTGTGGTGGGAGATGCCGAAGGTCATCACCGAGCGAATGCCTGCGTTGGCGATACGTTCGATCTCACGAGCCAGATGCTTCTCCGGAATGCGCATGACGCCCGGCATGGCTTCAATGGCTTTGTAATCATCGATCTCTTCTTCGACAAAAATCGGCAACACCAGATCGTTTAAGGTCAGTGTTGTCTCTTCAAACATAGCGCGCAGTGCCGGAGACTTGCGCAGGCGACGGGGACGTGCAATTAAATCGGTCATAGTATGCCTGACGTTTGTGGAACAAAGAGGGCTAGTGTACCTGAAATAGAGGGTCGCTGTTTTACGAAAATGGTCGTTTCAGAGGCTGTAAATGCCATGAAGTAATGATAAAATTTATGAAATTATGTCTGCATTTTTTGGTTTTAATATATTTAGGCCATTTCTATTTGTAGGTTGATATATAAATTCAAGTGATCAATATGAGTTTTGTATATTTCTTGTGATGATGATTTATAAATCCTAACGCTCTGTATTTATAATATATATTCAGATGGGGTTGTATTCTAAAGTGAATGAGCGTTTATTTGTCTGGAATCGGACTTAATGGAATCATTCATTGAACCTTTTTGAATGCAGACTGCATAATTCCCTCCGCAATATTTTTTGTTGCACTTATGTTTTGACGGACAAACTTGCCTACGTCCCTGAGGAGGGATGACTCAATGCAAACATGGAAAAAGAAACTCGCTGTATCTCAAATTGCATTAGCCTGTACGTTGGCTATCGCTTCTCAGGCTAATGCTAAAGATATTTCCGGAACCACTTATAATACTTTTGGATACGATAACAATGCATCTACGCCTTGGTATTATGGCTATTCCGACTGGGATGACTCGGATGCCACACACGATGGCGATATTTATCCCGTAATCAATAAATCAACGGTCAATGGGGTTATCTCAACCTACTATCTCGACGATGGGATTAATGGCCGCGCGAATTCCCTGAGCATTTCCAATAGCACCATTAATGGGATGATCACCTCTGAGTGTGTGACCACTGCATGTTCCGACGGTATGGATACAGACGGTACTGCCCATTCACAGTACGATCGTTTTAGCCTGACGGTAGATAATACCACCATCAATGATACTTATGAGCATTATGCTTATGACGTTATTAATGGTGATAATACTGACACCCAGTATTTAGACACTTACGCACTGGGTAATGCGATTACGCTGGATGTTGAATCCGATATCGTCATCCAGAATAACTCCCATGTCGCGGGTATCACCCTGACGCAGGGTTATCAGGAGCTGGATAACACGCCTTATGATGGCGTTGAGGGTGTTGCCAATAGCAGCAATGTCTTTACCGATACGCTGGTGGTGAAAGACTCTGTTCTGACGTCCGGTGCGTACAGTGACCTGGGTACCAACGGCTTCTACGGGCAAAGTGCTAAGCCGAGTGATTACGGCGAAACCAATGCCACCGGCGCGGATGATGCTGCACTGATCGTGGCAGCGAGTGCTGCAGATAACGCTATGCAAACCACCGCAACGTTTGATCATTCAACCGTCACTGGCGACATTCTGTTCACCAGCACCTTCGATAACAACTTCTTCGAAAATGGCGATCCGGCAACGGATACCACTGCTGATGGTGTGTATAACCCAACAACCAACGGTTGGGATGGTACAGATAAGCTGGATGTCACGCTGACCAACGGCAGCAAATGGGTAGGCGCAGCGCAGTCCAGCGTTGAGGCTATTGGCACCGCGCAAATGTACGGTTTGGGATACAGTGAAGTCGACTGGTCCACCTTGTCACCAAACAGCATCTGGCCTGATTCAACCTTCGATACTAACGGCCACGTCGCGGGTGAAGAAGTTTATCAGAGCGGCCTGTTTAACGTGACGCTGGATAACGGTTCTGAGTGGGATACCCGTAAGGTCTCTAACATTGATAAGCTGGCTGTGAACCATCAGTCACAGGTTAATGTTGAAAACTCTGGCCTGCTGGCAGACTCCATCGGCTTGACCAATAGTTCTACACTGAACATCGGTGATAGCGGTGCAGTGGCAACGGATAGTCTCTATCTGGACAGCTATAGCCGCGCGGCTCTGACAGAAGAAACCGCTGAGCTGTATGCAAATACCATCACCGTGGATAACGGTGCCGAGTTAGCACTGGGTCTGGGTCAAGTAGACACACACAGCATGGTGCTGACCGACGGTGGCGTACTGAATGTGGCCAGCCGCGATTATGTGCTGAATTCCGATCTGAACAATGCACGCTATATCACTAACGATAACACCAAAGCAGATTACGACTACGGTGTCGTGGCGCTGAACTCTGATGGCCATCTGGCGGTTAACGGTGATGTTGCCGGGAACTATAAGGTGCGTATCGACAATGCGACCGGTGCGGGTTCAGTTGCTGACTACAACAACCATGAGATTGTCCGTGTTTATGATAACAATGCGGACACTCAGGCTAGCTTCACTGCTGCCAACAAAGCCGATTTAGGTGCATATACCTATCAGGCACAGCAGAAAGGCGATACCGTTGTTCTGCAACAGGAAGAGCTGACCGACTACGCTAATATGGCGCTGAGCATTCCTTCTGCTAACACCAATATCTGGAACTTGCAGCAGGATACCCTTAGCACCCGTCTGACCAACAGCCGTCATGGCCTGGCAGATAACGGCGGCGCATGGGTGAGCTACTTCGGTGGCAACTTCGACACTGATAACGGCGAGATCAGCTACGATCAGGACGTGAGCGGAATTATGGTTGGTCTGGATACGCAGATTGACGGTAACAACGCAAAATGGATCGTCGGTGGTGCAGCGGGCTTTGCGAAAGGTGATATCAGCGATCGTACTGGTCAGGTTGACCAGGATAGCCAGACTGCCATGATTTACACCTCGGCGAAGTTTGCTAACGATGTCTTTGTTGATGGCTCTCTGAACTACACCCGCTTCAATAACGATCTCTCTGCGACCATGAGTAACGGTCAGTATGTCGATGGCAATACGACCACTGATGCCGTGGGCTTTGGTCTGAAGCTGGGCTATGACTGGAAACCGAATCTTTCTGGCTATGTAACGCCTTATGCAGCCGTATCTGGCTTGTTCCAGTCTGGTGATGACTACCAGCTGAGCAACGACATGCAGATGGACGGTCAGTCTTATGACAGCATGCGTTACGAAGCGGGTATCGACGCTGGTTATACTTTCAACTACGGCGGCGAACAGGCCCTGACTCCGTACTTCAAACTGGCATACGTCTATGATGATGCGAGTAATGAGGCGGACGTTAACGGTGACAGCATCGATAACGGCGTCAAAGGTTCTGCAGTGCGCGTAGGTCTGGGTACACAGTTCAACTTTACTAAGAACTTCAGTACCTATACTGATGCAACCTATCTGGGCGGTGGCGACGTTGACCAGAACTGGGGCGCGAATCTGGGTGTGAAATATACCTGGTAGTGCTTAAATCGCGGGGAGAAATATCTCCCCGCTTTTTATATATAAGAACACGATGAAACAGAACCGACAGATACGGACGACTCGAGGTCTGCATGAACCCTGATGAGAAGCCACTTGCCGAATTTATCCGGCTCGAACAATGCCTGAAGGCCGAAAGTTCCCCTTTTAAAATTTCTCAGCAGCACGCAATTACCTGTGACTGCTATGACAATGAACATTACACCTTTGTATTACAAACGGGCGTTGTGGCTATTCATCGTCAACATGACGATCTACTCATGAGTATTATACCTGGACCTTTCATCTTTGGCCTGACAGCGGGAATGATGGAAAGCCACCAGGAATATACGCTGATCGCTCAATCGCCCTGCACCGGGTTTTACCTCCCTTCCACCACCACTCGAAATTTAATTCAAAAAAATCATCTGTGGCGAGACGCATTTTGTTGGCTCTCATGGATTAACCGAATAATGGAAAAGCGGGATATGCAGCTGGTAGGGAATAATTCGTATAACCAGATTCGGGCGATGTTAATGGAGATGGCTGAATGGGACGAAACATTGCGATCAAAAATTGGCGTGATGAATCATATTCAGCGCAGTACGCGTATTTCACGCTCTGTTGTGGCGGAGGTCCTGGCGGCATTAAGACAGGGGAATTATATTAATATGAACCGGGGCAAACTGGTGAGTATCAACCGTTTGCCCGCGGAATATTAAGCCATTCAGGATGCGGGAACGACCTGAGCCTTATTGCCGCTCAATTCGGTAACCAAATTATTGATGCCATCGCTCATATTGACGAAACGAGTCATTGGAGAACGAGTGACCACCACGAATGCACCCACATTTGACTGGGGGATCATTGCCATATAGGTAATGAATCCGCCGCCGCCGCCCGTTTTTTGAATAATGCCGGGGCGACCCTCTTTTGGTGCCATATAAACCCAGCCCAGGCCGAGTGCATCGGCTTTGCCCGGCACATCCATGCCAATAACGCGATGCAGTTGACTGCGCTGGTAGATAAGCGTCTGCATACGATCGGCCTGGTTGCTACGAGCATGGAAATCCGAAGATAAGAATTGCTGCATCCAGCGCATCATATCGCCAGGCGTGGAATAGACCCCGCCGCTGCCAACGGCCGCCAGCGTATTGTTACACGGGCTGGCTCCTTTCTCTGCCACCATCAGGCGTTTGCACTGATCGGGTGAAGGCGTAAAAGTCGTGTCTTTCATTCCCAGCGGTCGGGTAATTTGCTCTTCAAAGAGTTGGGTATAGGGTTTGCCCGACGCTGTCGATAAGGCATCGGCCAGTAGATCAAATGCCAGATTCGAATAGGCTGCCTGCGCGCCAGGCGCAGATTTCAGCGTCGCCGTGCTGAGATAGCTCCATCGTTGTTCGCGCGTGGGCCAGACGAATACTGGACGGTGTGCCGCTCCGCCGGGTTGTTCACGCGGTAGGGCGCTGGTATGCGTCGCTAAATTCACCAGCGTAATCGGCGCGCCCTGATATGTCGGGACGCGTGAGCCGGGAGGGGCGTATTTGCTTAACGGATCGTTGAGTTTAACCACACCCTGATCGAGCATCTTAACCAGCATTTCACTGGTCATCAGCTTCGTTAACGATGCGATACGGACCACGGAATCCAACTGGGGATGAACATTGTTGCCAGGACGCGTTTCGCCGAAACTGCGAAAGACGCGCTGGTTACCATCAATCACCACCATTGCCATCCCGGTCGCGCCGCTACCGTAATAAATAAGATTGGCATAGCGATCCGCAATCTCAGAAGCGAAAGCGGGGGTCGTCAGCGGTTGGACGGCCTGGGCCGTTGATATGCTCACCGCACACAGCGCGGCAATAGATAACAGACAACGTTTCAACGAAGAGCATCCATAAATTGAATGAATAAAGTAATGCGTATTTATACTACTAAACGGCGTGGTGCAATGGGGGGAATTGCATAACGATAGTGGGAAAAACGTAACCACGGGTAAATAAGAACAATTTCGTTACTCACATTCTCCCATTTTGTGACATCAAGCTTATGATAGGCCTTCGTGCAGAGCAATCCCTGGAGGAATGATGTTAGAAAAGCGAGTGGTGATGGTTATTGATATGCAGCAAGGGGTCTTTGCGACACCTCGTCATCAGCGTGAACAGTGCGTCTCACGCATAAACCAACTTACGCAGGCCGCCGATACCATCATTTTTATTCAGCATACTGAGGCTGGTGGGCTGGAAGAAGGGAGTGATGGATTCGCGCTATTGCCCGAACTGCATCAGCCAGAGGGCGCATTTTATGTGATAAAAACGGCCTGCGACGCCTTCTATAACACCACGCTGCAAGCGCTGCTTAGCGAGCAAGGGATTGACCGTTTTGTCATCTGCGGCTGCGCGACCGATTATTGCGTTGATACCACGCTTAAGAACGGCGTTAGCCGAGGCTATCACATCACCGTCGCGCAAGACGCGCACACCACGGCAAATCGTCCGGCAGCGCAGGCACAAATATTGATTAATCATTATAACGACGTCTGGCGTACCTTCACGGCCCCCGACAATCCACCTGTTGTGAAATCCACCGAAACAATTCTTGCAGACTGGAAAGCGAACTAACCTACAAAGCTCAGGTCTATTTTTTTTGCACGAGCCGGTGAGCGGCTCGTGGCAGTATGTCACACGATATTGTGTTGAACACAGCAACAGCCATAACAACAAGAAGGAAGCATTATGTTTAAGTCTTTTTTCCCAAAGCCGGGACCTTTTTTCCTCTCGGCATTTATTTGGGCGCTGCTTGCCGTCATTTTTTGGCAGGCGGGTGGCGGGGCGTGGGTTGAACGCCTGGTCGGTGCGACGGGTGACGTGCCCATTAGCGCCGCGCGTTTTTGGTCGCTGAGCTATCTGCTTTTTTATGCCTATTACGCTGTGTGCGTGGGCATTTTTGCGGTTTTTTGGATCATCTGGTCGCCGCATCGCTGGCAATATTGGTCGATTCTGGGAACGTCGCTGATCGTCTTTGTCACCTGGTTCCTGGTGGAGGTGGGTGTGGCCGTCAACGCCTGGTATGCGCCGTTCTACGATCTGATTCAGACCGCGCTCAGTTCACCGCATAAAGTCACGATTGATCAGTTCTATCATGAAGTGGGCATATTCCTTGGGATTGCCCTTATTGCGGTGATCATTGGCGTGATGAACAACTTTTTTGTCAGCCACTATGTGTTCCGCTGGCGTACGGCGATGAACGAACACTATATGGCGCACTGGCAGCAGTTGCGTCACATTGAGGGTGCCGCGCAGCGTGTGCAGGAAGACACCATGCGATTTGCCTCTACGCTTGAGAATATGGGGGTCAGTTTTATCAATGCCATCATGACGCTTATCGCCTTCCTGCCGGTTCTGGTCACGCTCTCTGCGCATGTGCCTGAACTGCCGATTATTGGTCATCTCCCGTATGGTCTGGTGATTGCGGCGATTGTCTGGTCGCTGATGGGAACGGGATTGTTGGCGGTTGTGGGGATCAAGCTTCCAGGACTGGAGTTCAAAAATCAGCGCGTTGAGGCCGCCTACCGTAAGGAGCTGGTCTACGGTGAAGATGATGCTAATCGAGCCTCGCCACCCACCGTACGCGAGCTGTTTGGTGCAGTGCGTCGTAACTATTTCCGTCTCTATTTCCATTACATGTATTTCAACATCGCGCGCATTTTATATCTGCAAGTGGATAATGTTTTCGGTTTGTTCTTGCTGTTTCCGTCGATTGTGGCGGGTACGATTACGTTGGGTCTGATGACTCAGATAACTAACGTTTTCGGTCAGGTACGCGGTTCATTCCAGTATTTGATAAGCTCGTGGACGACGCTTGTTGAACTGATGTCCATCTACAAACGTTTACGCAGTTTTGAACGTGAGCTGGACGACCAGAATCTTCAGGAAGTGACCCATACCTTAGGTTAAAACAGGGAAAGACTATGCCGTTTGCCGTACCACGCACGTTAACATTGTCCGTGCTGACTGCTCTAGCGTTGGCTGGCTGTGCTGAGAAAGGGGCTGCTCCGCTTAAAAAAGGCGAGAAACCCGTTGATGTAGCCAGTGTGGTACGCCAAAAAATGCCCGCCAGCGTGAAAGACCGTGACGACTGGGCGATAGTGCTGGCGAAGACGTTCGAAAGCCAGAAGATTGCCCCCAGCGAAGAGAACATCTGTTCGGTGCTGGCGGTGGCGCAGCAGGAGTCGATGTATCAATCCGATCCTGCCGTGCCGGGTCTGAATAAAATCGCCTGGAAGGAAATAGACCGTCGGGCAGAGAAAATGCACATCCCGGTCTTCCTGGTGCACACGGCGCTAAAAATCACCTCACCGAATGGCAAAAGCTACAGCGACAGGCTCGATACGGTGAAAACCGAGAAACAGCTCAGCGCCATTTTTGATGACTTTATCAATATGGTGCCGATGGGGCAGACGCTATTTGGATCGCTTAACCCGGTGCATACCGGCGGGCCGATGCAGGTCAGTATTGCTTTTGCGGAGAAACACGCCAGCGGTTATCCATGGAAGATTGACGGAACGGTGCGTCAGGAAGTGTTCTCCCTACGCGGTGGGCTGTGGTTTGGTACCTATCATCTGCTGAATTACCCCGCGAATTACAGCGCACCGCTGTATCGCTTTGCCGATTTTAATGCCGGATGGTACGCCAGTCGTAATGCTGCGTTCCAGAATGCGGTCAATAGGGCCACGGGAAGCAAGCTGGCGCTCGACGGTGATTTGATCGCTTACGGAAGCAGTGAAGCGGGAACGACCGAACAGGCCGTTCGCAAATTGGGCATAAAGCTGGATATGAGTAACAGCGAAATACGCCATCAACTGGAGAAGGGCGATAGCCTGGCGTTCGAGAAAACAGAACTTTACCAGCAGGTTTATGCACTGGCAGAAAAGAAAAGCGGGAAAACGCTGCCGAAGGAAATCTTGCCGGGCATTCAGTTAGAAAGCCCGAAGATCACGCGTAATCTGACCACGGCGTGGTTCGCTAAACGCGTTGACGACCGTCGGGCACGCTGCATGGCGTTGAAATAATACTAGTGGTAGCGCCGCCAGCGAAGAATAAGGGCGACAATCCCAAGGATCGCGCAGCCAGTCAGGAAAGGAATCAGCCCAAAGATGGTGCTTACCCCAAAACCAATCTCAACGCGCGGTCGGCCCGTATCCTGAACCTGCATCAGGTGTTCATAGACACCGGGTGCGTGAACCAAAATATTCAGAAGCTGCGAACCGGCCCAGAAACAGAACAGCACAAACAGTGCATAGGCGATATTACCCGGTGCGGAGGTTTTGGGTTGTTTGCCGCCAAAAATCGGCTTAGACAATGTAAAGTCAGCCATAAAGACCTCCCGAAATGACTCTGGCCACGTGCCAGTCGTACAAGGTGAGTCTGACAGGTCATAGCATTTGTCAATATCAGAATCGTGGTAATTTGGCCTGGGGAATGCTCCTGGATTGTCGATTTCTGCCTCACATCACAATTTCATGACTTAAGTAAAATTGATTCGCATTTAAGAATTTCCGCATCGACCACAGACCGCATCCTAAAACTGTGAGAGGATATTTTTTTTTCTGCCGGAGTTGCCATGAACCTGTCTGCCAAACTACGCCGTGACTGGCATTACTACGCCTTTGCGATTGGGCTGATTTTTATTCTGAACGGTGTTATTGGGCTGCTGGGATTTGAAGCGAAAGGCTGGCAAACCTATGCGGTAGGGTTGGTAACGTGGGTGATTTGTTTCTGGCTGGCAGGATTCATTATCCGCCGTCGGCCAGAAGACGCGACGGCAGAAAACGTGGAGAGCTCAGAGAAAGTGGATTAACCGTTTACGGAGCTTTTCAGGGCGCTGTTTGCGGCATGTCGCTCCAGCGCCAGTTCGATAAGACGTGTAATCAATTCCGGATAGCTGATACCGCTGGCCTGCCAAAGTTTAGGGTACATGCTGATATTGGTAAAACCAGGCAGCGTGTTGATTTCGTTAATAACCACTTCGCTATCTGCCGTTAAAAAGACATCAACACGCGCCATGCCGCCGCAGCCGAGTGCCTGATAGGCTTCGATAGCGATCGCGCGGATCTTGTCATTCACGTCGGGATCCAGCACGGCAGGAACCACAACTTGCGCACCCTGGTCATCAATGTACTTGGTGTCGTAAGAGTAGAAATCACTGTTCAGGACCACCTCACCGCAGGTGCTCGCCTGCGGGAAATCGTTGCCTAAGACGGCACATTCAATTTCACGGCCTTTGATGCCTTGCTCAACCACCACTTTATGATCGAACTCGAACGCCAGACGCACGGCGTGGGTGAACTGCGCTTCGTCGGTGACTTTGCTGACCCCGACGGAAGAACCCTGGTTCGCTGGTTTGACAAACAGCGGCAGGCCGAGCTGTGAAACAATGTGTTCAAAGCTGTGTTTATCGCGATTGGCACGGGTGAGGGTCACGAAAGGCGCAATGTTCAGTCCGGCGTCGCGCAACAGGCGTTTAGTGACGTCTTTATCCATGCAGGCGGCGGAGCCCAGAACGTCGGAGCCGACAAACGGCAAATTAGCCATGCGCAGCATACCCTGTAAGGAGCCATCTTCGCCCAGGGTACCGTGAACAATCGGGAACACCACGTCGAGTTGCGGCAGCGCCTGCGCGCTCCCCGCGTCGATCAGTTGCCCCTGAACGACGCCAGGTACTGTCGCGACGCTGATTTCAGAAGGATTAAGCGCGATGCGTGCTGGATCGTTCGCGTTCAGCAAATACTGGCTGGCATCGTTAACGTGCCATTGGCCTTGCTTATCGATACCCAGCAGGACAACATCAAAACGGCTCTTATCAATCGCATCAACGATATTTTTGGCCGACTGCAGCGACACTTCGTGTTCTGCTGATTTTCCCCCAAAGACAATTCCTACCCGCTGCTTCGCCATCTCACACTCTTCCAGTCTGTCTAAAAGCCTATAACATACCACGATGCCCTGTGGGATTCGCCGCCTTCTGCCATAATGTTTTGACGCATAAAAGAGGAGATAATGTGAGAGGGAAAAGCCTGCTTATTGGACTCGTTATCGTGGGAGCCGCCGTGATGGGTTATCGCTGGTTACCGTCTTATTACAACCCTTTTGTGCCCCTTAACCTTGACGATCCGCCGGGAAAAATTACCCAGTACAAGCTGCGTCGTCTGACGCCAGAGGCATGTGCAAGTCTGCTATCGCAGGCAAATCAAAAGCAGCTTATCCAGACTCAGACGCTTGCCGATAGCGCAGGAGATTGCCCGCTGACGGATGTAGTCCGCGTGCGTAATTTTGGTCCCGTGACACTGAGCAGCAGTTTCATTGCCAGCTGTCCGCTGGCGCTAAGTTCGGCACTGTTTGTTCATCAGCAGGCTCGCCCATTAACCCAAACCTTAATGGGGAGTGAGCTGGCGCGAATAAAGCATGTCGGCAGTTTTGCCTGTCGCAATATCTATCATCGTCCTGATGCCCGACGCAGCGAGCATGCCAGCGCTGACGCCCTCGATATCAGTGCATTTCAACTGGCTAACGGGCAGAGGGTGACGGTGCTGCGTGGCTGGCGAGAGGAAAAAACCTATCCCTGGCTACGGGCGCTGTTAAGTGCCAGCTGCGACTATTACGGCAATGGTCTGGGGCCGGAGTACAATGCCGCGCACGCTAACCACTTTCACCTCGGGATGCGGGGATTTGGGTTGTGCCGTTAAAGCATAATTCACCAGCTAAAAGTGGATAAAATGTGACTTGTTTCACAAATATGATGACTGGGGAGATAAAACACCAAAGTCATCGTCGTCGCACCTCTGGTGCTACGAGAACGTGCGTAACTTGCTAATCTGACGGCGAATTCGCCTAAAAATGAAGATAGTGCCTGTTATGGAATCGTGGAAAGTTAACCTCATATCGGTCTGGTTTGGCTGTTTTTTTACCGGCCTTGCCATTAGCCAGATTTTACCCTTCCTGCCCCTGTATGTTTCTCAGTTGGGCGTCTCGTCGCACGAAGCGTTGTCGATGTGGTCAGGACTGACGTTCAGCATCACTTTTTTAGTCTCGGCGATTGTCTCGCCCATGTGGGGAAGCCTGGCGGACAGGAAAGGGCGCAAACTGATGCTGCTGCGCGCGTCGTTGGGAATGGCGATTGCCATCCTGCTGCAAGCTTTTGCGACCAACGTTTGGCAGCTCTTTTTATTGCGTGGCGTGATGGGGCTGACGTCAGGATACATCCCCAATGCCATGGCGCTGGTGGCCTCGCAGGTTCCACGTGAGCGGAGCGGTTGGGCAATCAGCACCCTCTCTACCGCACAAATTAGCGGTGTTATCGGCGGCCCTTTAATGGGAGGGTATCTGGCCGACCATGTCGGTTTGCGCGCCGTCTTTTTCATTACGGCAATGCTGCTGGTCGTCAGTTTTCTGGTGACGCTATTTCTGATCAAAGAAGGTGCTCGTCCGACGGTGAGCAAAGCCGATCGTCTGAGCGGCAAGGCCGTTTTTGCCACGCTGCCTTATCCAGGGTTAATGCTCAGCCTTTTTGTCACCACCATGGTTATTCAACTCTGCAACGGTTCGATTGGGCCGATCCTGGCGCTCTTTATTAAATCAATGGAGCCGAACAGCAACAATATTGCTTTTCTAAGCGGGATGATTGCCGCCGTGCCGGGTGTTTCTGCGCTCATTTCAGCGCCGCGTCTGGGCAAGCTGGGGGATCGTATTGGCACTGCTCGTATCTTAATGGCGACGTTAATCTTTGCCGTGGTGCTGTTTTTTGCTATGTCATTTGTCACGTCGCCGTTGCAGTTGGGTGTGTTGCGCTTCTTGCTGGGCTTTGCCGATGGCGCGATGTTACCGGCGGTGCAAACGTTGCTGGTGAAGTACTCCAGCGACAGGGTAACCGGGCGAATCTTTGGTTATAACCAGTCGTTTATGTATTTAGGTAACGTGGTTGGACCGCTCATGGGGGCATCGGTATCCGCGATGGCTGGGTTCCGATGGGTATTTGCCGCGACGGCCGTGGTGGTCTTGTTGAATGTTATTCAGCTCGCGCTGGCATTGCGCCATCGTCGGCAACGGGTCTCGAATATAAAAAGCCAGGTATAATTAAGTAAGAATATATTATGTATTAACTGAGCCTTAAATTTTTGAAGGCGAAATTGAGGGCTCGCTCACTAATTTTAATCGGCCTTGTGATTGGTTTTTATAATAGAAAAACGTTTCGCTGAGGCTGATTCATCGGTATTTGCGACATAGCGTGTTTTTTCATAAAGATAATACTTTTCGCCTCTTTGCATAATTCCATCGTAATGATAACGTCAGCAAAAACCTGATAAGGAAATACACGATGAAAAATCTCATTGCAGAGTTGTTGGTCAAGCTTGCCCAAAAGGAAGAAGAGTCGAAAGAGTTGGTCGCACAGGTTGAAGCATTGGAAATCGTCGTTACAGCCCTGCTGCGGCAAATGGCGCAGAATGACCAACAGGCGCTTATCCGAAGTATCGAATGCGCTCTGGAGGATGCCAGGCCCGACTCTCAAGTGCCGCTTCAGGATAGCGAAATGCTACAGCAATATGTAAAGAAGCTTTTGCGGCATCCCCGAAGCTAATCAGTCACCGCAGCTGAAAAGCTGTCATCGTGCTGTCATGTGGTATGCCTATAGTTGCTCTGTTTTTATTTTGTGTATTTTTACATGGAGAAAATAAATTGAAACAGAGCGCACTTTTCATCGCATTATTCCCGTTGATGTTCACCCCTGCAATTTACGCCGAAACAACGCCAACTCAGGTACTCGAAAACCGTGCGGCTCAGGGTGATATCACTCAGCCTGGCGGAGCACGTCGTCTGTCGGAAGATCAAACAGCAGCGCTGCGTGCATCGTTAAACGATAAACCGGCCAAAAATATTATTCTGCTCATTGGCGATGGTATGGGTGATTCCGAAATTACCGCTGCGCGAAATTATGCTGAGGGCGCGGGTGGTTTTTTCAAAGGTATTGATGCGTTACCGCTGACCGGCCAATATACCCACTATGCGCTGGACAAGAAAACCGGTAAACCGGATTACGTCACCGATTCTGCTGCCTCGGCAACCGCATGGTCAACCGGCGTTAAAACGTATAACGGCGCGCTGGGCGTCGATATTCACGAAAAAGATCACCAGACCATCCTGGAGAAGGCAAAAGCGGCTGGCCTGGCAACGGGTAACGTTTCAACGGCTGAACTGCAGGACGCGACACCTGCAGCGTTAGTGGCACACGTGACCTCGCGCAAATGCTATGGCCCCTCCATAACCAGCGAAAAATGCCCAACGAACGCGTTGGAAAAAGGCGGTAAAGGTTCAATTACCGAGCAACTGCTGAATGCCCGCGCTGACGTTACCTTAGGTGGCGGGGCGAAAACCTTCGCGGAAACCGCCACGGCAGGCGACTGGCAGGGGAAAACCCTGCGTGAGCAAGCTCAGGCGCGTGGATATCAGATGGTCAGCGATGCGACCTCTCTGGCCGGGATAACGGAAGCCAACCAGGATAAACCGCTGCTTGGTTTGTTCTCGGAAGGCAATATGCCGGTCCGTTGGGAAGGGCCGAAAGCCTCGTATCATGGCAACCTCGACAAACCAGCGGTGACCTGTACCCCAAATCAAAAACGTAACGACAGTGTGCCAACACTGGCGCAAATGACTGAGAAAGCCATTTCACTGCTGAGCAAAAGCGAGAAGGGCTTCTTCCTGCAGGTAGAAGGCGCGTCGATCGATAAACAGGATCACGCAGCAAATCCATGCGGACAAATCGGTGAAACGGTCGATCTGGACGAAGCGGTGCAAAAAGCACTGGAGTTCGCGAAGAAAGACGGTAATACCCTGGTGGTGGTGACGGCAGACCATGCCCACGCGAGTCAGATCCTTGCCCCAGATGCGAAAGCCCCTGGCCTGACCCAGGCGTTGAATACCAAAGATGGTGCAGTAATGGTGATGAGCTACGGCAACTCCGAAGAGGAGTCGATGGAACATACCGGAACGCAACTGCGTATTGCAGCGTACGGTCCACATGCGGCGAATGTGGTAGGCCTGACCGATCAAACCGATCTCTTCTACACCATGAAGTCGGCGCTCTCGCTGAAATAAAAGCAAAACCCGGCGGAAACCTCTTCCGTCGGGTGGTTTTTTCCCCGCGACGAACCAGACTTAATGTGAACCTTCATATAAGGATGGTGCAATGAAAATAACATTACTGGTTACCCTGCTCTCAGGCGTGTTTCTGATGTCTACGGCGACTGCCGCAGAAAGAACGCTTACCCCTCAACAACAACGTATGACGAGCTGCAACCAGCAGGCTACGGCTCAGACGTTGAAAGGTGACGCCCGCAAAACCTATATGAGCGACTGCCTTAAAAATACGACCTCCAGACCTGGCGAGAAAAGCCTGACGCCTCAGCAGCAAAAGATGCGTGAATGCAACGAGCAAGCCACCAACCAAATGCTGAAAGGCGATGATCGCAGCAAGTTTATGAGCGCTTGTCTCAAGAAAAAAGTGTAGTCCTAATGGGTGAGCAGCCGTCGCGGCTCACCCGAAATATCATACTTTCCCCGCGGGTTGCCTCTCTATAATTTGGGAAAATGTTTCAGATTGTTCCCAAAAATTATGAATGATGAAAACTTTTACAATAAAGACGTCACGCGAGAAGAGTGGCATCAAAACCTTTCTCAGGATGACCATCACCGTTCCGGCATACGGTTCGCCCGGCAGGCTCGATTGCCGCGTATGTTTGGCCTGGCTGCGATGTTTTTCCCGATTGCAGGTGCGCTGGTCGCGCAAGCGCCGCCTGGAGGCTGGTGGTTACTGCTGGTCGGTTGGGCATTTATCTGGCCGCATCTTGCCTGGCAACTGGCGTGTCGTTCTGCCGATCCACGCAGTAGTGAAATGTATAATCTCAAAGCCGATGCCATTGTGGCGGGCGTGTGGATGGGTCTGGTTGGCGTGAATGTTCTGCCAACGGCAGCACTGGCGATGATGATAGGCATGAATATGATGGGGGCGGGCGGATTGCGGTTATTTTGTGCCGGCGCCATTATGACCGCCGTCACCGCGATCGTCACGTTGCAACTCACCGGAATAACCCCTGCTTTTACCCTCTCTCCCCTGGAATTATGGCTGGCGTTGCCGGTTATCGTGCTCTATCCGTTGCTGTTTGCCTGGGTAAGCCATCAGACAGCCATTCGGCTGGCCGAGAATAAACGTCACCTTGAAATGATGAGCACCCGGGATGGAATGACGGGCGTGTTTAATCGCCGTCATTGGGAAACGTTATTGCGCAATGAATATGACAGCTGTCGACGCCATCATCGTGAGGCGGCGATTTTAATTATCGATATCGACCATTTTAAAAGTATCAACGATACATGGGGGCATGATGTTGGGGATGAAGCTATCATCGCGATTACGCGTCAGTTGCAGTTAGCTCTGCGCGCCGGAGATATTATTGGCCGCTTTGGCGGGGATGAATTTGCGGTGGTGATGGTTGGCACGCCCGCTGAGAGTGCGATAGCCGCGATGTCGCGCGTTCATGAACGCCTGGCGACTTTAGTGCTCCCTTGCGCGCCTCAGGTTAAAATGCGCATCAGCGTAGGCGTTGCACCCTGGACGCCGGAGTTTGGGCATTACCGTGAATGGCTGAAAGCCGCTGACGTCGCGCTTTATAAAGCGAAAAACGCCGGACGCAACCGCACCGAAGTGGCAGCCTGACGCCCGGCAAGGTAGCATCAGGATTTACTCAGGCTCTCTGATTTTTCCATGCATTTGGTCATCGCTTCAATCACCGCAGAACGAAATCCGCGTTCTTCCAGAACCCGTACTGCTTCGATCGTCGTCCCGCCAGGTGAACACACCATATCCTTCAGCTCGCCCGGATGTTTACCCGTTTCCAGCACCATTTTGGCAGAACCCATCACCGCCTGAGCGGCAAACTTGTAGGCTTGAGCTCGCGGCATTCCACCGAGCACGGCGGCATCGGCCATGGCTTCGATAAACATAAAGACGTAGGCCGGCGCAGAACCGCTGACGCCCACCACCGGATGGATCATCGGCTCGGCAATGGCTTCGGCTTCACCAAAGCAGCGGAAAATATTCAACACATCTGCCACGTCTTCAGGCGTAACCAGCGCATTAGGCGTGACCGACGTCATCCCTGCGTTGACCAGCGATGGGGTATTTGGCATGGCTCGAACAATTTTGCGATCGTGACCCAACGCGCGCGCCAGCTGATCCAGCGTAATGCCTGCGGCAATAGAAACGACGAGCGTCTCTTTGTTCAGGCTGGAGGTAATATCGCTCAGAACTTTAATCATGATATTAGGCTTAACGGCACCGAAGACGATATCCGCGATCTGAGCCACTTCCTGTGCGCTTTCGGCGGCGTTGATGCCATATTCATCGCGTAATGCGGCGACTTTATCCGGTGACGGGGTGTACACCCAAATCTGTCCCGGCAGCACCTGGCCGCTGGCAATCAGACCGCCGAGAATGGCTTTGCCCATGTTTCCACAGCCAATAAAACCGATTTTCTTCTCCATCATGTCGCTCCGTTATTATGCGTTGTTATCTCTGATTGATAGCTTTATAGCTTAACAACGAAAAGCAAGCGACAATAGCCACCATTGTGATTCAGGGGAGATAATATGACGATTTGGGTTGATGCGGACGCTTGTCCGAATGTCATCAAAGAGATTTTATTCCGTGCGGCGGACCGTGTTGAAATGCCGCTAACGCTGGTGGCGAACCAGAATATCCGCGTGCCGCCCTCAAAGTTTATCCGCTCAATGCGCGTCCCGGCCGGGTTCGACGTTGCGGATAATGAAATCGTGCGCTTGTGCAGCCCCGAAGATTTGGTGATTACCGCTGATATTCCGCTGGCGGCAGAAGTGCTCGAAAAAGGGGCATCAGCGCTGAACCCGCGCGGCGAACGTTATTCACCTGCGACAATCCGCCAGAAGCTCACTATGCGCGACTTCATGGACACCCTGCGCGCCAGCGGCGTGCAAAGCGGCGGGCCAGATACGTTATCTCAACGCGATCGCCAGATGTTTGCCGCTGAGCTGGATAAATGGCTGCTGGAAGTGAAGCGCCGTACTGCGAAATGATAAGCATTGCCAAATATGATACAGTAGAGCAACTGGTCGTTACCTTATGTACTAGTTTGATGGTATTATTGCTCGTTTTTCGACTTCACACTCCGCAACCTCGCGATATCAAGGGGAACACCTGGTTATGACCCAACCCATCTTTTTAGTTGGCCCTCGCGGCTGCGGAAAATCCACCGTTGGCCTCGAACTGGCTCGTGCTTGTCAAAGCGAGTTTGTGGATACGGACCACTGGCTACAGACGCATGCCGGGCACTCCATCGCTGAGATAGTCGAAAAAGAGGGCTGGGACAGCTTCCGTTCGCGTGAAACCGCGACGCTGGAAGCCGTCACCGCGCCGTCGACCATTGTTGCGACCGGCGGAGGCATCATCCTGGCTGATTATAATCGTCAGTTTATGCGTGAGAAGGGAGTCGTTATCTACCTTTGTGCGCCGGTGTCGACGCTGGTAGAACGTCTTGAGGCCTTTCCTGAAGAAGGGCAGCGGCCGACGCTCACCGGAAAGCCGATTAGTGAAGAAGTCAGTGAAGTCCTTGCCGAGCGAGATGCACTTTACCGCGAAGCGGCTCATCACGTTGTCGATGCCTCACAGTCACCGGATCAAGTTGTTAACCATATTGTTACCGTCCTGCGTCTGGCTCGCGCCAGTTAGCAGGGGTCTATACTCATAGTTCAACTCTGAAAAAAGGATGAACTATGCCGACCAAACCTCCCTATCCACGCGAAGCGCGCATTGAAACCGTCGAGAAAGGTAATGCTGACCAGACCGTGACCTGGTATCAGCTGCGCGCCGATCATCCCAAACCCAACTCCCTGATTAGCGAACATGAGACCGAGCAGGAAGCCCTGGACGCGAAACGGCGTTACGAAGATCCCGAAAAGTCCTGAATATATTCTTAAAGCGATAACAATGTTGCCGGAATCACACTTTTGACTCAACGCGAATGTTAAGCAGGAGTTAATATCTAGTTATTACAGGCGCATTCGGAAGGCTCGGTCGATCTTTACATTTCGGTGCAAAGATCAACTGCTACGCTTTTGTCCTGTTTACTCTAAAACAAGAGCCGCGCAGCGTATTGAGCCCGTGCCTGATATACCGCAGTGGTAGTAATAAAGGCGACGAACATGAAGGCGACTTTGGCGATCCTCACCATCGGGGTGGTCCCTGTAAGCGAAGTATTACCGCTCTTAACGGAGCATGTCTCTGAACAACAGATCGCACATCTTAGCCTGTTAGGTAAGTTGAGTCGGGATGAGGTCATGGAAGACTACGCTATTGAAATGGGAGACGATTCCCTGCCGACATTATTAAGCGATGGTAAACTGGCGCATGTCTCGCGCCAGAAAATCGAACGTGCTCTGCAAAGCGTTATCGAGGTGCTCGATAACCAGGGTTACGACGTTATTCTGCTCATGAGTACGGCTCCGATTACCGGACTGGTGGCACGCAATTCTATCCTTCTCGAACCGATGCGCATTATTCCTCCGCTGGTGGCCTCGATTGTGGATGGGCATCAGGTAGGGGTTATTGTTCCGATTGAAGAACTTCTCGACGATCAGGCAAGTAAATGGATGCTCCTGCAAAAGCAGCCCTTATTCGCGCTGGCGAATCCCATCTGGGATAGCGAGGAGAAACTCATCTGTGCAGGGCGAGAATTGCTGGAGCAGGGCGCGGATGTGCTCATGCTCGATTGTCTTGGTTTTCATCAGCACCACCGCGATTTACTGCAAAAGGCACTTGATGTCCCCGTGCTGCTCTCGAACGTGCTAGTGACGCGTCTGGCGTCTGAATTATTGGCCTGATGATTTTACGTGACAGGCACGGAGGATGGCCCCTATAGTGGATTTTTATCCAAAGACATAAGGGCCAGTTTATGCTTCAGAGTAACGAATACTTTTCCGGTAAAGTGAAATCCATCGGTTTTACCAGCAGCAGCACTGGCCGCGCGAGCGTCGGGGTAATGGCTGAAGGCGAATACACATTTGGAACTGCGGAGTCAGAAGAGATGACGGTCGTTAGTGGTGCGCTGAATGTGCTGCTGCCAGATGAGACTGAGTGGAAAGTGTATACCGCTGGCGAAGTTTTTAACGTACCTGGCCACAGCGAGTTTCATCTGCAGGTTGCAGAGCCTACCTCTTATCTGTGCCGTTATTTGAAATGATTTTATGTGCCCTTCCTGTTGAGGAGGGGCACACTGCATCATCGGCTAGCGTTGCGCTTCGCCGCCTAATCCTTCAACCAGATTCTTGATAAGCGCCGCTAACTCGCCCGTCATCAGAATAAAGTCGGCATCAAAGCGCCCGGCAACATCTTCGCGCTCAATATCTTCATTTTGATCGCGTAGCTCATCGCAAAACTTCAGACGTTTAATCGAGCCATCGTCACACATCACAAACTGAATACGCTGCTGCCAGTCGAGTGCGAGCTTCGTCACAAGTTTACCCGCTTCGATGTGTACGGCGATTTCATCGCAGACCAGATCCTGTTTTTTCGCGCGGATCACGCCGCCATCCTCAAGGATCGCTTTTAATTCTGCTTCGTCCAGTAGCTGGAAACCTTGCGCAGGATTTCCACTACGAACCCATTCGGTTAGCGTCAGTTCGATTGGATTTTCCAGGGTCAATGGAACTACCGGCAGTGAACCCAGACTCTTACGCAGCAGGGCCAGCGTATCTTCCGCTTTCTTGGCACTGGCGCAGTCAACCATAATCAAATCGTTAACGGTGTCGATCCACATCATGGTCTGGTTGAAGCGGCTAAATGCGCGCGGCAGCAGAGAATGCAGCACTTCATCTTTCAGGGAATCTTTTTCGGTTTTTTTCAGCTTGCGACCCTGTTCGGCCTCAAGCTTGAAGATCTTCGCTTCCAGCGCTTGTCTGACTACCGGCGTCGGCAGGATTTTTTCTTCTTTACGAGCGCAGAGGATGATTTGACCATTGGTGGTGTGGGTCAGAGCATCGCCTTGCGAACCCATGGGAGACACCCAGCCGGTTTTCGCCATGTCCTGGCTACCGCATGGGGTAAAGGTATAAGCGTCTAACTGTTTTTCCATCTCTTCTGCACGCAGCGAAACGTCGCGGCTGAGACGGTAAACCATCAAATTTTTGAACCACAGCATGATAATTTCCACGGCCTTGTCGTTAAATCAGCGGGCATGATAACGAATTGTCGCAGCGCTTGCATTGCTAATCGGGCAGGGTACTTCTACTCTGTTGATAATCAAAAAAATGAGGAGTGTCCTGTGCGTATTGGGATTGATTTGGGCGGCACCAAAACAGAAGTCATTGCACTGAGCGAACAGGGTGAGCAGATGTTCCGCCACCGTCTGCCAACCCCGCGTGACGACTACTCGCAGACTATTGAGACCATCGCGTCTCTGGTGGAAATGGCAGAGCAGGCCACAGGGCAAACTGGCACCGTCGGGATGGGCATTCCTGGCTCGATTTCGCCGTACACTGGCGTGGTGAAAAATGCGAATTCGACCTGGCTTAACGGCCAGCCGTTCGATAAGGATTTAAGCAAGCGACTGAATCGCGAAGTACGCCTCGCGAATGACGCTAACTGCCTTGCCGTCTCGGAAGCCATTGATGGCGCAGCCGCGGGCGCGCAGACGGTCTTTGCAGTGATTATTGGCACGGGTTGTGGCGCAGGCGTGGCGTTCGGTGGGCGCGCCCATATCGGCGGTAATGGTACGGCGGGCGAGTGGGGACATAATCCGCTGCCGTGGATGGATGAGGATGAGCTGAAATATCGCGCTGAAGTGCCGTGTTATTGCGGCAAGCAGGGGTGTATTGAGACGTTTATTTCCGGCACCGGGTTTGCCACTGATTATCATCGCCTTAGCAGTAAGCCGCTGAAAGGAAATGAGATCATGCGACTCGTCGAGGCACAGGATCCGATTGCTGAACTGGCGCTGAGTCGTTATGAAATGCGTCTGGCGAAATCCCTGGCGCACGTTATCAATATTCTCGATCCCGACGCGATCGTACTGGGCGGTGGCATGAGCAACGTGGATCGGCTGTACCACACGGTGCCGAATCTGGTGAAGCAGTGGGTATTTGGCGGCGAATGCGAAACCCCAATCCGCAAAGCGGTGCATGGCGATTCCAGCGGTGTGCGCGGCGCCGCGTGGCTTTGGCCGAGTTAACAAGCAAAACGGCAACCAAAGCTACCATTATTGGTTTCTTTTCCCTCTCCCCCGCGGGAGAGGGTCAGAGTGAGGGCATCAGTCACTCCACCGCAAACACCTTATCCAGCCTGCTATACCCCAACCCGTTAATTTTCTTCACCTTAATCTGGACCGGGATACGCTCTTTCATCGCTTCGACGTGGCTAATCACGCCGATGGTTTTCCCGGTGGCATTCAGCGCATCCAGCGCATCCAGAGCGGCATCCAGCGTTTCGCTGTCTAACGTGCCAAAGCCTTCGTCGAGGAACAGCGAATCGATACGCGTTTTATGGCTGACCAAATCGGAAAGCGCTAACGCCAGCGCGAGGCTGACCAGGAAGCTTTCGCCGCCGGACAGCGTGCGGGTATCGCGCACCGCATCGGCCTGCCAGGTATCAACCACTTCAAGCTCCAGCGCATCGCTGGCTTTTCGTTGCAGCAGATAACGCCCATGCAGGCGGTTGAGCTGCTGGTTCGCCAGCCACACCAGGTTATCGAGCGTCAGCCCCTGGGCGAACTTACGGAATCGGTCGCCCTCTTTGGAGCCGATCAGTGAATTCAGGTAACCCCAGTCGTCCGTCAGGCGTGCCGCCTCTTCAATCTGCTGCATCAGTGCCTGTTGATGCAGGCGATTATCGCTATCCTGTTTGAGCTGTTGGCGGATTTCACCCTGATGCGTGGTGTTCTCTCGCAGCCTTTGCGTAAGCTGCTGGAGCTGAGCTTCAAGCGTCGGCACATCGAGACCGTCAGGTAAATCCGCAGGTTGATGCGCGGCGTGTTCTTTTAATTGCAGTTGCGCCTGTGCTGCCAGCGCGGAGGATTGGTGTATCTGCTGTTCCAGCGTGTGCTTAAGGTGCTCCAGACGGCGGACAGTGTCTCCCTCAAGCAGCGCCGCGAGAAAAGCGTCCTTATCGGCAAAGCAGCTTTCAGCCAGCGCCGTGGCGAACTGCGTTTGCAGCTGGGTTAGACGTTCGCGATCGTTGTTTTCCTGCTGCTGTAAGGTCGCAAGCTGGCTTTGTAGCGAAATACATTCGTTGTGGATTTCACGCCAGCTTTCGGGCACCGGTTCATCTAATGACTCGTTCTCTGAAACCGGTAACGTATCAAGCAGCGGCGTGAGTGCGCTTATACGTTCCTGGACTGCGACGTTGTGCTTTTGCTTTTCCTGCCATGCCTGCGCTTCGGCTTCTCGCTGCGCCAACCACGCCGGAATATCGTCGTCTTGCGGGGCGGTAAGTGCGAGTTCGTCCAGGGCGCTACGTAAGGATTGTTGCTGTGAATCGATCTGCTGCTGGATTTGCAGAGTCTGCTGTTCGAGATCGTTAAGCTGGATCTGGAACGCCTGTCGTTGGCTATGTTGATACAGCTGACGATCGTACTGCTCCTGCTCGTCCAGCCACGCGGCAATATCATCTTGTATATTCAGGCTAACGTTCAAAGAAGCGCACACTTCCTGCCACTCTTTGATAAGCGCCTGCTCTTCCTGAGTGAGTGTCTGTGCTTCTGTTGCCTCGTTTTGTAACCGTTCGACCAGCGCTTTTAGCTGTCCGCGCAGCAGCAGTCCTTCCTCTTCGAGCTGCTTGACGTCCTTTTTTAGTTCATCACGACGACGCTGATTGGCGGTCATTTCCAGCGCCTGATACTGCGCAACCGCTGGATGCTCAAGGGAGCCGCACAGCGGGCACGGCATACCAGCTTCAAGATTGGCGCGATGCGCTTCAAGACTCTTGATGAGCTCTTCCTGTTTACACAAGGTTTCCAGGTCAAGATAGTGCTGGTTTCGTTCTTTATACTGCTGGCGTCGCGTCGCTAAAGTCTGGTCGAGACGGTTTTGCTCCACCTGTCCTTTTTGTTGAGCATCGAGACTATGAACCAGGCGCTTTTTCAGCGGGTGATAGCGCGCATGCAAGGTTGCCAGACGCTGACGTGCAGGCCGCAGCATCACCTGACGCTCCATTACCGCCGTGGTCTCTTCAGCGGAAAGGGCGAGCGACCCGGCCGGCAGCGCCGCTATTTTTTGTTGTAGCTCAGCGACGCGTTTAGCCAGCGCAGAGTGCTGAGTCTTATCGCGCTGCTGTTGGGTAAAGAGTGCCCGCCAGCCCGCAATATGTTGGCTCCACAGTCCGAAACGGCTGTTCTCTTCGAGCCAGTGCGTGAATTGCTTAAGTTGAGTCTGGAGTTGTTCAACCTGACGTACCGCGCCGTTACGGATCCGCGCTCTCCGCGCCGTGCGCTCCAGTAAGCGAGTGTTTACTTCTTCGATTTGCTGCTGCGTTCGGGTCAGACTTGCCGTCTGCTCTTGCTGTCTGTCCCAGAGTGGGCGCAGGGCGAGCGCAGGTTGCGCCAGCGTTAACTTATCGAGCTCAGGTTGAGCATCCGTCTGGGCCTGTAGCGCCTGCTGATGCGCCTCCTGGGTCCGCCGTTGTTCCTGCGAAAGTTCCGCGCTGCGCACCAGCCATTGATGCCGGGCCTGATGGCTTAACTGATCGGCCAGCAGCGATTTTTCTTCGTCAGTGAGCGCCTGCAAACGTTGCTGCAACTGTTGCTGTTGCTCATCATTCAACAATACAACACCCGCTGCCTGCGCTTCACGAATGTCCAGTTCTGTACGGGCTGCCTTGTGTTGTTCAAATACCCTTGCTGAAATTTGACCGTAGATCTCGGTTCCCGTTAGCTCCTCCAGCAGCTCGGCCCGCTCTTTCGGTTTGGCATTCAGAAACGCCGCAAACTGGCCCTGCGAGAGCAACATCGAACGGGTGAAGCGGCCATAGTCTAGCCCGGTAAGCGAGGCGGTCAGCTCCAGTTTATCTTTCACCTTATCGGCGAGGATTTTGCCATCTTCACACTGGGCCAGTTCGACACGCGGTGCCTGTAAGTTCCCGTCTGGCTGATTGCGCGCGCGGTTCTGGCTCCAGAAAGCGCGATAGGCGACGCCTTTCACCTCAAACTCGACTTCAGCGAGACATTCTGCGGTATCGCGGGTCATCAAATCATTTTGTGACTGAGACACCGTATTGAGGCGCGGCGTCTCGTGATACAGCGCCAGGCAGATGGCGTCGAGCAGAGTCGTTTTACCCGCGCCGGTTGCGCCAGTGATGGCAAACAGACCGTTGCTGGCGAAGGGCTCGGCGGTAAAGTCGATTTTCCATTCACCCTTCAGAGAATTGAGGTTTTTCAGACGCAGGCTTAAAATTTTCATGCGTTTTCTTCCTCATCATTCAGCGTGTGTAGCGTATGGGCAAAAAGCTCGTTCACTCTTTCGCGTTTCGCATCGTCGATCTCTTCCTGTGCCAGCCGACGTTCAAAGACCTCTTCAACTTTCAGTTCGCTTAGCGTTTCGCGCTGTGTACTTAAGAGGATTTTCTCGCGCTGCTCGCGGCTACGGCGCACCAGTAAAACCTCAACGGGTAAATCTTCGGTTAACGCCTGAATCTTGCGCTGCATATCGTGGAGATAATCGTCGGTGGTGATTTCAATATCCAGCCAGACGGGAGGATCCTGCTCGACGTCACGCCACTGCTCGAGCTGCGCGGTAATGCTCGCCAGGTCGCCTTTTAGCACCGCCAGCGGTTGCGTAACGGGGACTTGCAGGGTCTCGACGGTGCTCAGTTTTCCCTCGGAAAAACTCACCAGATGGACACTTTTAGGCTTACCTGTTTCATCGAAACTCAGTGATATCGGTGAGCCGCAGTAGCGAATATGCTCGCACCCGCCAATAACCTGCGCGCGATGGATATGGCCCAGCGCGATGTAATCGGCAGGAGGGAAGTTTTGCGCCGGGAACGCATCCAGAGTACCGATATAGATCTCACGGACCGCGTCACTTTTACTGGCACCCACGGTGGTCAAATGTCCGGTGGCGATGACCGGAAGAGGGGCGTCGCCGCGAAGCGCGCAGGCATCGGTATACTGCTGCTGATAATATTCAGTAATGGATTGCAGTAGATGTTGCTGTTTTTCGCCGCCTGAAAGTCCTGCCTGGCTTTGCACGATGTCGCGAGGACGTAAAAAAGGAACCGGGCAGAGCACCGCACCTGGCGTGCCGTCGCGTTTTTTCATGATTTGCGGAGCTTGACCGGCGTTGGCGACCACGGTGGTATTCAGAAACGCGAGGATATCGCGAGACTCATTGAGCGTTGCCACCGAGTCATGGTTGCCTGCAACGATCACCAGATGGCAGCCGGTATGCTGCAAATTGACCACGAAGCGGTTGTATAACTCACGCGCATAGCTGGGTGGCGATCCGGTATCAAAAATATCGCCCGCGACAATAATCGCGTCTACCTCGTGTGACTGGGCGGTTTCCAGCAGCCATTTCAGGAAGGCTTCATGTTCAGCGGCGCGGCTTTTGCTGTAAAAATTTTGACCCAGATGCCAGTCCGAGGTGTGAAGTATGCGCATAACAGATCCGTGGCAAAAAAAGGTGAAGAGGATTATAAACTTTCAGAGGCAGGAAAATAACCGCTGTAACAAAACAACAGTTTGCCATTTGTGGTAGTGATGTTTTTCATAAATCTGTCATAAATCTGACGCATAATGACGCCGCATTACAAACTATTAACTTAAATAAGACAGGGCAAAGTATGGCGAGACGTATTCTGGTCGTAGAAGATGAAGCTCCAATTCGTGAAATGGTGTGCTTCGTGCTCGAACAAAACGGTTTTCAGCCGGTGGAGGCTGAAGATTATGACAGCGCGGTGAATCAGCTGAACGAACCCTGGCCTGATTTGATTCTGCTTGACTGGATGTTGCCAGGCGGCTCTGGACTGCAATTTATCAAACATATTAAGCGTGAAGCCATGACGCGTGATATTCCAGTGGTCATGCTGACGGCGCGCGGTGAAGAAGAAGACCGTGTACGCGGTCTGGAGACGGGCGCCGATGATTACATCACCAAGCCATTCTCGCCGAAAGAGCTGGTGGCGCGTATCAAAGCGGTGATGCGCCGTATTTCACCGATGGCGGTGGAAGAGGTGATAGAGATGCAGGGATTGAGTCTGGACCCGACCTCGCATCGTGTGATGACCGGTGAAAATCCGCTCGACATGGGACCAACTGAATTCAAATTATTGCACTTCTTCATGACTCATCCGGAACGCGTATACAGCCGAGAGCAGTTGCTGAATAACGTCTGGGGAACTAATGTCTATGTCGAGGATCGAACGGTCGATGTGCATATTCGCCGCTTGCGTAAAGCGCTGGAACACAGCGGCCACGATCGCATGGTGCAGACGGTTCGCGGCACGGGTTATCGTTTTTCAACCCGTTTCTGATTAATGACAGGAGTGTGACGCGTGCTGGAACGTCTGTCATGGAAAAGGCTCGTTTCTGAACTGATCTTATGCTGTCTTCCGGCCCTCATTTTGGGGGCTATCTTTGGTCATTTGCCGTGGTTTTTACTGGCGGCAGTGACGAGTCTGTTGATCTGGCATTTCTGGAATTTACTGAGACTATCCTGGTGGCTGTGGGTGGATCGCAGCATGACGCCGCCCCCCGGCAGCGGCAGCTGGGAGCCTTTACTGTACGGCCTTCACCAGATGCAAATGCGTAACAAAAAGCGCCGTCGTGAGCTGGGTAGTTTGATTAAACGCTTTCGCAGTGGCGCGGAGTCGCTGCCGGATGCCGTGATCCTGACTACCGAAGAAGGAACGATTTTTTGGTGCAACGGACTGGCGCAACAGCTGCTGGGATTACGCTGGCCCGACGATAATGGCCAAAATATCCTTAACCTCCTGCGTTATCCCGAATTCACGGTTTACCTAAAAAAACGTGACTTTTCTCGGCCACATAATTTGATATTAAACACCGGTCGACACCTGGAAATTCGCGTGATGCCTTATAGCGATCGGCAATGGCTGATGGTGGCGCGAGATGTGACCCAGATGCACCAGCTTGAAGGCGCGCGACGCAACTTCTTTGCCAACGTCAGCCATGAACTTCGGACTCCGCTCACCGTGCTTCAGGGCTATCTGGAGATGATGCAGGAGCAAACGCTGGAAGGCGCGCCGCGCGAGAAAGCGCTGCACACCATGCGCGAGCAAACCCATCGTATGGAAGGGCTGGTGAAGCAGCTTCTCACGCTTTCAAAAATCGAAGCGGCACCGACGCTGGCGTTGAATGAGACTATCGATGTGCCCATGATGCTGCGGGTTGTGGAGCGAGAAGCTCAGACATTGAGCCACAAAAAACATGACATTGTGTTTGAGGTGGATAACGCGCTGAAAGTACTCGGAAGCGAAGAGCAGTTGCGCAGTGCGATCTCTAACCTGGTCTACAACGCGGTCAATCACACCCCGGAAGGAACCAAAATTGTGGTTCGTTGGCGGCATCGTCCGACGGGCGCAGAGTTCAGCGTAGAAGATAATGGGCCGGGTATCGCAGCGGAGCACATTCCGCGCCTGACCGAACGTTTCTATCGCGTTGACAAGGCGCGGTCCCGACAAACTGGCGGAAGCGGATTGGGCCTGGCGATTGTGAAGCACGCCGTCAATCATCACGAAAGTCGGCTGGATATTCAGAGCACACCGGGCAAAGGTACGCGATTCAGCTTTATCATCCCGGAACGATTAATTGCCAAAAAAAGCGCCTGATATCGCGGTTGTCAGATTTCCTTTCCACAGGCCAGCCTTTGCTGGCCTGTTTACTTTGCAGTCAAGAAAAACGCGCGTGAATTTTATACGGCTGATGCTTTTTTGTTCGCATGATTACCCATGGGTTTTTCTTATACTTAGCGTATTGTTCCAGACCTCATTCCCATGCTGGCATATTGTTCTGGTTTTACGATCCCACCTTGCCTTTAAACGTTATAAGCGTTTAAATTGCACCCCATGTACTGTCATACCGACTGTATTTGCGCGGTAAATCGAAAAACTATTCTTCGCCACGCCAGCATGGGAGCATATCCCGCTGAAATAGAGTTAATTTTCCGCCGTATTGTCCCTTTGGGATGGCGAAAATTTCAACGTTTACAACACCACATCCACAGGCAGTAAGGTTCTATGACCCATCATTTAAAATCGCGTGACATCATCGCGCTGGGCTTTATGACTTTTGCGCTGTTCGTCGGCGCAGGAAATATCATTTTTCCTCCCATGGTTGGCTTGCAGGCGGGTGAACACGTCTGGACAGCGGCTTTTGGGTTCCTGATTACCGCTGTGGGTCTACCGGTACTCACCGTTGTCGCGCTGGCGAAAGTCGGTGGTGGGGTGGATAGCCTCAGTACGCCAATCGGTAAAGTGGCTGGCGTTCTGCTGGCGACCGTTTGCTACCTGGCCGTTGGCCCGCTGTTTGCGACGCCGCGCACTGCGACGGTTTCCTTTGAAGTGGGCATTGCCCCGCTGACGGGCGATGGCGCAATGCCGCTGTTTATCTACAGCCTGGTTTATTTCGCGATTGTTATTCTGGTTTCGCTTTATCCGGGCAAACTGCTGGATACCGTGGGTAACTTCCTGGCACCGATGAAAATCGTTGCGCTGGTTGTACTGGCTGTCGCTGCGGTTGTGTGGCCAGCAGGCCCTATCAGCGATGCGATGGACGCCTATAAAAATGCGGCCTTCTCCAACGGCTTTGTGAACGGTTATCTGACGATGGATACGCTGGGCGCAATGGTCTTCGGTATTGTGATTGTCAACGCGGCGCGTTCTCGTGGCGTGACCGAAGCGCGTCTGCTGACTCGCTATACCATCTGGGCTGGTCTGATGGCCGGTGTTGGCCTGACGCTCCTGTATCTGGCGCTGTTCCGCCTGGGTTCCGACAGCGCGACGCTGGTCGATCAAAATGCAAACGGCGCAGCGATTCTGCATGCTTATGTTCAGCATACCTTTGGCGGTGCGGGAAGCATGCTGCTGGCGGCGTTGATTTTCCTGGCGTGTCTGGTGACGGCGGTTGGCCTGACCTGCGCGTGTGCCGAGTTCTTCGCGCAGTATCTGCCACTCTCTTACCGTACGCTGGTGTTTATCCTGGGCGGCTTCTCAATGGCGGTCTCGAACCTGGGCCTGAGCCATCTGATTCAGATCTCTATTCCGGTGCTGACCGCGATTTATCCGCCGTGTATCGTGCTGGTTGTCCTGAGCTTCACCCGTTCGTGGTGGAATAATTCGTCACGAATTATTGCGCCAGCGATGTTTATCAGTCTGCTTTTTGGTATTCTTGACGGGATTAAAGCGTCGGCATTCGGTGAAGTCCTGCCAGCCTGGACACAGCGCCTGCCGCTGTCCGAACAAGGTTTGGCCTGGCTGATGCCAACGGTTGTGGCACTGGTTCTGGTGATTGTCTGGGACCGTGCAGCAGGGCGTCAGGTAACTTCCAGCGCGCATTAATCAACGATAAAATTGTTTAACCACGGGGCTTAAGGCCCCGTGGTTTTTTGTTTTTTTTGAGTTGAATGGCAAGATTTAAATGGAAAGCACGAACAAACTAAAACGTGGACTGAGCACCCGCCATATTCGGTTTATGGCATTGGGCTCGGCAATTGGTACTGGCCTGTTTTATGGCTCGGCTGATGCTATCAAGATGGCGGGGCCGAGCGTCCTGCTTGCCTATATTATCGGCGGCGTGGCGGCCTATATTATCATGCGTGCGCTGGGAGAGATGTCAGTACACAATCCCTCCGCTAGCTCCTTCTCGCGCTATGCTCAGGAGAACTTAGGCCCGCTGGCAGGTTACATCACTGGCTGGACCTACTGCTTCGAAATCCTGATAGTGGCGATTGCTGACGTCACCGCCTTCGGTATTTACATGGGCGTCTGGTTCCCGCTGGTGCCGCACTGGATCTGGGTGCTGAGCGTCGTGCTCATTATCTGCGGCGTGAACCTGATGAGCGTTAAAGTCTTTGGTGAACTGGAGTTCTGGTTCTCGTTCTTTAAAGTCGCCACCATTATCATCATGATTGTCGCGGGTTTCGGCATCATTATCTGGGGTATTGGCAACGGCGGACAGCCGACCGGTA
>JALCNW010000036.1 GCA_022649305.1 Enterobacter sp. | reverse complement strand
GATTAACTTCGGTGCGCTGGTGGCCTTTACCTTCGTAAACCTCTCTGTGATCTCTCAGTTCTGGATCCGTGAGAAGCGTAACAAAACGCTGAAAGACCATTTCAACTACCTGGTGCTGCCATTATGTGGTGCGCTGACGGTGGGGGCATTGTGGATTAACCTGGAAGAGAGCTCCATGATTCTGGGTCTTATCTGGGGTGCTATTGGCCTGATTTACCTGGCTTGCGTGACCAAAAGCTTCCGCAATCCTGTACCGCAGTACGAAGATATCGCACAGTAAATACGACGCAGCGTAAAAAAAACCGGAGGCTAAATGTCTCCGGTTTTTTTATGCCTAATGTTCTCAGACAATTTCTTGCGCGTATTGATATACCGCTTTCAACAGCGACTGCTTCTCGGCGTTACCTTCATACTGGTTGTAGAGCATTTCCAGTTCCTGAGCATAGCTTTGCAGAAACTCCGGCGTGAAGACATTACGTCGGTGCTGTAGCCAGCGCGCCTGTTCTGCTTCATCCAACGTGCCCGGGAAATTGCGCGCCCGATAGTTAAACATCAGCTTCTCAATACGCTTGTCTGAGAAGGTGATATCCAGCGCTGGTAAATTGTTAGGATCGGTTTTCAGCACGATGTTCATCGCGGCGCGATCGGCATCGCTGAAAAAGCCGTTATAAAGCTGCGCATCCACGTTATCGGAGGGAACAAAGGGTTCCGCTTCTGCAAAGATGGCGACAACTTTATCGCGAATCTGAGGGTTTTCACGCAGCAGTTTAAGGTTATCGAGACACAGCTGGCGATTAATGCCCAGACGGTCGGCATCTTCAGCACGAAGCGTGTTCGCCTGCGCCAGTACCGGACACTTATTGATATGGACCAATTTCACCGGCACGGCGGCGCTATCACCCAGCTCGCCTTTAGGCGTATAGAGCCGCTCACGTAGCGCATCGCTTTCAAGTTCCAGCAACGGAGTCATGTCGCCTGCAAGGTCCACCATAATGACCGCGTTGCGGTTATCGGGATGCCACGCCAGAGGCGCAACCCAACTGGTGTTGCCGCGCCACGCACCAAACATGCCAGAAATATGCACCAGCGGCTTCATCTGAGGGACATCAATCAGCGTCATCAACTTCTGCTTGCTGCGATAGCTCAGCAGATACTCGAACAATTTGGGCTGTGCTGTTTTGACCAATTTCGCCATCGCGATGGTGGCGTAAACGTCGGCCATCGCATCATGCGCATTGCTGTGCTCAATGCCGTTAGCGCGGGTCAGATGCTCAAGACGGAAACTGGGTAAACCGTCGTCATTCTCGGGCCAGTTAATGCCCTCGGGACGCAGGGCATAGCAAGCGCGCATCACATCGAGTAAATCCCAGCGTGAGTTGCGGTTTTGCCAGCTCCAGGCGTAAGGGTCGTAAAAGTTGCGATACAGGATATTGCGCGTGACTTCATCATCGAAACGGATGTTGTTGTAGCCCACTACGCAGGTATTCGGCACGGTGAATAAATCGTGGATGCGACGCGCAAAATCAGCTTCATTAACGCCTTTCTCACGAGCTTCCTGGGGCGTAATGCCCGTCACCATTACGGCACCCGGTTGCGGCAGATAATCGTCGGCAGGCTTGCAGTAGAAGACGTCGGGTTCACCAATGACATTGAAATCAGCATCGGTGCGGATCGCCGCAAATTGCGAAGGCCTGTCCAGCGAGGGGCTAGTACCAAAGGTTTCGTAATCGTGGAAGAGGAATGATGGTTGTACGCTATCGATTTTATCTGTCACCTGATGTACACGCCCGATTGTCTATGCTCATGAATTTTCTTGTTAATGCCTGATGAATTGCTTTTGATTGCTCTTGTTTGTACACGATGAAATATTGTCGTTAATGTTTGTACATGTCATATTGAGTACAGGATAAGTACATAAACGCTTAATTTATTGAGTACAAAATATTAATGGCTATCAGTGACACTAAGCTTCGTTCTATCTATGGTAAACCATATTCGGGGCCAGCAGAAATTACAGATTCTGACGGGCTGGGTATTCGTATAACTCCTAAGGGGGTTATAAGCTTCCAGTTCCGTTTCAGATGGGAAGGAAAGCAGCACCGTCTTGGTCTTGGGCGCTATCCTTCGTTAACCATCCGTGAAGCCCGTAACATGGTTGCAGATTTAAGGGAGTCAGTCGACAGGGGAATAGATCCGCGATTGATGGCTGGAAGAGGCCACGCAAAGAAAAAGCCTACCGTCAAAGAGTGTCTCGATTACTGGCAGGAAAACTATGTCGAAACATCCCTTCGTGAGAAAACTAAAGCCCTCTATAAGTCGACGGTGATCAAGCATATGAGAGATGCCTTTGCAGGCATGCCTATAGAAGAAATTCCGGTTCGGCTCTGGGTGGAGAGGTTTACCGAAGAAGAGAAAATTAATCCCCGACGTGCCAGGCAACTTCTCGTTCAGTTGCGATCAGCTATTGGCTGGTGTTCCAGGCGGCAATTTATTGGCACAACAGAGCTGATGCTGATCCAGCCGAAAGATGTTGGCGTTAAGTCTTCAGTGGGAGAGGTTACGCTCAGCTATAACCAGCTAGCTAAAATCTGGCTTGCTATCGAGAGAAGCAGGGGATCAACGTCTAACAAATTACTCCATCAATTGTTGATGCTGTACGGGGCAAGAAACAGCGAGCTCAGACTGTCGGTGAAAGATGAATTTGATCGTGAAGAGGGGGCGTGGGTCGTCCCGGCTGACAAGAGTAAAACGAAAAAGATGATCCGGAGACCATTATTCGATGCTGCTGACGATTTACTTAAAAAAGCTGAAATGACTTATGGGAGCGTGCTATTCCCCGGTCCTGATTTGAAGAAGTCTATGACTATCGCCGGAGCTAACCGATACCTTGGGAGAATTCAAGCGTCGTTGGGCTTTGGCGAGTTTTCTGCGCACGACTTCAGGCGAACATTGGCTACAAGATTATCTGAGGAAGGGGTAGCGCCACACGTTATAGAGAAGATGCTGGGTCACGAACTGGGAGGCGTGCTTTCTGTCTACAACAAACACGACTGGATTGCTGAACAGAAAGCCGCCTATGAGCTTTACGCAGAAAAGATATTCGAACACATCAAGAAGATATCCGGTTAATTCCGCCACTTAAAATCCAGTTCTCCACCGCAGACTTCAGGTACTGTTTGGGGTGGGTTCTGATCGGCTTTGGAAAATTATGATGTTCGGTGTATTTCCAGATAGTGACTCTGGAAGATACCTTAAGCATGCTCATCGCCTCTTTCTCATCAATCATTTCAATATTAGCCATATTTATTTCACACCCCGCGTCACTTCTGTTCCCTTCAAAAAATCTGTACGCATAAATCCTCCACTGTTTCCCGGCTGCACCCGGTTACTGTTTATTGAATACGCAAGATGAGCATCCACCACGGAGTCCATCATTGCAGGTACGGCATCTTTTTGTTTCGGTGTGATAGAGCTGGTGGGCCATATCACGCGGTACAATCACCGGCATTGGCACGCGAATAACCAACTTCCTGAGTCTGTCTATCTCTGCTGCGTGTTCCATTGCGACTTGCTTCCAGTCGGCGGCTTCGGCAATCCACCAGGCCACATCGGATTTAAGGCGGCGCGTACGCCGCAGTTTGAGTTTGCTCACCATGGCCACCCCATCTGATCGATAACACCCCAGGTGAGTAGAACGAACATCACGAAGTCGAATGGGTTAGGCATTAATCGTCATCCTCATCATCTTCATCACAAGATGCGAGCAAAGGATTCATTCGGCGGCCTACTTGGGTAGCGTAGCCGCTGCGACCTAAGTTGTGCAGCACGCCGTAGATTTCGAACATCTCGGTTCGCTCATCGCCAATGTCCAGCTCACAAGCCAGCTTATGGCATTCGGTAGCAAGGGCCGCTACCTTCTGAAGGAGTTCTGATTTATTCACGGCTTCACCTCCTGCTGCGGTGCTGCTGGCAGTGGCATCCAGTGGGTAGGCTTGCAGTAGCAATCGAAGCCGTGTCCGTGCGCTGACCTGCTAATGTACTTTGCCATCTTGATTAATGGATCGTTACTTTCCGGTGCGTCTGGACGGTATGCCAACACATAATCCCCTGCGGACGGCATCCGCTCACTGCAAGCCACCCAACCATCCTGAATCACCGGAGAGTTGACCATGTCGAGCACTTGCTCGGATTGGTTGGTCATTGTGGCCAACTCATCACGATTACTTACAGGTTCGGCTTTAGCCTGAAGCATGGCGGCGCGGCAGGCGTTCCAGAGTTCGTCAGCGAAATCGCATGCTTTCTCACCGCCACCACAGGCCTGACATAGAATCTCATACACGCTATCAGGCATTTCATCAGGCACTACCATATCGGACTGCGGAGCAGAATAGAGTGCCTGACAACTCCACCCTGACCACTGCGCAGCCTCTGCCCGCTCATCATCTTCAGGGCGAATCAGCGTGACTTCGCTCGAGTGTTTTCTGTTAGACCACAGCCAGGCAACAGGCTCCGCTTCCATCCCCGCGAGGGCCAGCTCTGCCAGCGCTAAATCCAGTTCAATTGCTGGCCTGATATCTTTAAACGCGTTCTGGACGACGGCCATCTTCAGCGCCTTAACGTTTTCGCGAGCCTGTGCGATTAACTGCTCTTTGGTGAATGTCATGGGTTAGTCCCTCTCAACGCCGAGCAAGTCGTCGTAGTCATATTCAGTTTCAGAGCCGTCAGTGCCGAACAGAGTAACGATGTCATCCTCCATCCAGAACGATTTGACCGTATATCGCTTGCCGTGAAAGGTGATTACCACATCACCAGGCTCAACGTCTTCAGCGCGAATCTTCAATTCTTCAGCCATGCTCATTCCCCTTTTACTGAGATGCCAGCGGCGGCGCGCAAGCTTCGTTCGGCAATAAGCGCTGTATCTGTCGGGTCTGTAGTTTCAACCACGCCAGGCCTAAGGCGCGTCAAATCAGAACCGGTAAGATTAAAAATTGCGTAGGCAATATCATTGGCAGCACTTCGCATAACTTCTCGTTGCTCAGCGATGCGCTTCTCTGCTTCAATCGCAATAGCCAATTGCTTTTCAGCTACTGATTGCCAGGTTGATGATTCCTGCTGCCATTTATCCAGTAGCGCCATTGCATTAGCGATTCCTTGCATAAGCGCCGATGCTTTTGTTACCGCGTCGGTAAGCTCCGTAGAAGCGCCGCATTTTTCGATGGCCTGACAGACTTCATGCGCTTGTTTAATGAGCGGATGTTTGCTGATGTCGATGCTCATTGGGATGCTCCTTTGCTAATTTTGTTCACGTAATCAGCCAGCTCACCCGTTTTGTTTAGCTTCTGCATTTCCAGCATATCCGCGATGGACAGACCAGCGGCGGGAGAAATCACAACAAAGTTTCCGTTAACCTTAAGAGTTCGACCCTGACTGGCCATGCGCTTGACGAACTCAGCGATTGAATTGCTCATTGGGATGCCTCCTGGCGAAGCTGGGCTGCGAACTCGCAGATTGTTGCGCACCCTTCCTCGGGATAATCAGCTGTTGCGATGTGCAAGCCATGCACCTTCTTCCCATCGCCGTAATCAACTTCCCCGACAAACAACGTGCCGTCAGTGAATTCGCCAAACTGGTGGTCGCCGTCGCCGCAGTGGAAGCAAATCCCCTCCATAGCTTCGGATGACAGATGCATTTCCTGTGGAACAAGCACATAACCTTCAGGAATGGCACTGGCCCGCACTTCGGCAAGAAATGCGTCCGTGGCTGGGGTTTGCACTTCAACTTTCTGAACGCTTGAGGCCCAAAGCGATGTAACCATTGTTTCTTCATCGTTCAGTATCTTCAGTGCAATACCATTCGCTTTTTTCAACCCATCATTCTCAGCAGCCAGTGCAGCAGCATCATCACGAACCGTCCTAAGTTCAAGAACAGCGACCTGAACTGCATAAGCGAACATAGCGGCGGGGCGGTCACCTGCTTTTTCACTATCGCGCTGCATGCTGATTGCAACCGTCATCAGGTCGCTTAGCTGTTCGCTAGTCATTGGTTTATTGGCTGTCATGATTATTTTCCTGCTGCAGTTTGTGTTGTTTAACGAAGTGGGCGACTGCTTTTGACTGGCTGGCAACAATGGTTTTATCACCCACGTCCAGCCAGACAGTTTTACCGCGATAAATTGAGGCCAGACCAATATCCTTGCCGTCGAGCATCACATACAGGGATTTTCCGCGAATCTCAGTGGTCGGAATTGGCTGTGACATACGGTAGGTTTCGCGCGCTTCATTAATCGCTTTATGCTCATCAATAATGGATAAGGCCTCAGCCAGAGCAGTACCTTCGAGAGTAAATACACCATCATCACTGATCGCGGCCTGAGCCATCAGCTCGACAAACCGCCGTGCGTTCTTGATACTGAGTTCTGGAGCGATAGAGCTGCGAGTAACTTTCGTTCTACCCTGTGCAGCTGCTACTGCTTTATCGTGCTGCAAGACTTTTCCTGCTTCTTCGCCATACTCACGAACGCGGTCAACGGCGACATCGACTGACACGGCACCGGATTTAACTTCGCGTTGCACGTCATGATTCGCGGTGCTCAGTAACAGCAACTTCTCGACCGTAGCTACTGATTTATTGACGAGCTTTGCGATCTCGCTGGTGGTCTGGTTAAAAGCGTTATGAAGTTCCTGGATAACAGCTGCCTGCTCCATATCTGAAAGCGGGAGCTGGTTGTTACTGGTCATGATTCGCGCCAGGCGCTGAACATCGTTGCCGTTAAACGGCATGATGTGGATGCGGTCTACTGGCTTGCCAGCTTCAGCGCAGCGAGCAAAGCAGCGACGGCGGCGGTGTCCTTCAACGACCCACACACCACCTTCATCACGAGCGGTAACTTCCAGCGGAGGAACTGAACCACCGTTCATCAGATAGTTGAACAGGTCATCATCAGCCTGGCGGGTGCGGTCATCGTCTTCACGTTTGTTGAAGCCTTCGCGAACGTGGATATCGGCCAGAGCGATAAACATCCCGGTATCGGTGCGCTTAATTACTCCGCCCTGAGTCATCTGTTTGAATGAGTTAGCCATTGACGACAGCTCCCGCGCGGAGGTTATCAGAGTGGTTCTGAAGAATATTTAATACAGCTGCGACGCCGGAGGCCTGGTGGTTCAACAATGACGTAATGAGGTCGATCGCGGATTGAATATTGTCAGCAGCCATTTCGCGAGCAACAGCATTAGTCGCTGTGCATGGAAGATTTAGAGCGTCTTTGATAGCTTCGGAAATATCTTCGTTGCTTCCAGAATGGAAAGAATCCTTGATGCTCTGGACGCCAAATTTTATGGTGCTGTTTTCTTTGGCCAGTTCTTTACGCTGCGCCATCGCTTCACAAAGCGCCACGCTGGTGTAATCAAGACGGTTAGCAAGCTCATTCATAAGCTGAGCTGATGCAACTGGCAGGAACTTCGCTGCGGTACGCGCTGCGTCTATCAACTGCTCTCTGGTCATGCGTGGTTGTAACTCGGTGACGTTCTGTGTGTTAGTCATGGATAGTTTCTCCGTATTATTTGCGCCCTGCACGACGCTAATTTCTGGCCTTACAACTTAAAAGAGGCCGCCTTGTTTTTTGGGTGCCGCACGCTTACGTTTGGCAACATCAACTTTCGATACCTGCTTGTCTGCCCAAGCTTTGGCATGACGCATCACATCATCAAACATTCCGCCTTTCTTACTGGCTTGTGACATGCGCTTATATAAATCAATCGCTTGCCACGCCCCCCCTGAGCCACCGAAGAGGAAAAGCCTTGCTTAATAAGCTGTTCCTTAACGTTTTTCTCAATGAATTCGAGGTGGTTCATCTTTCCTCCAGTGGAATACACCGCTGAATTTTGGTTGCAGCAACCCAACCCATTGTTATGGGGTAGTTGCTGCAAAAAAGATTTAGGCTGCTGGCTTTTGCTCTTGAGTTTCTTTGTATGCGAGCAATTCGCAGAGATGGTTAATTACCTTGCTGAACTGGAACATGTCAGTACCGGCCTGATGACGCCAGCGGAAGGCTTTGTCATCATCATCGCCATATACATTGTCTTGTGTATCAACACGGCGAAAATGGAATCTTTCTGTCAGCAGGAAATTGATTCCCATTCCCCATAATTCCATCTGATCAACGCAGAATCCGCTATTAAGGCTTTCTGATAATTCAGTTGAGACTGAAGAATGTTCTGCCGAATAACGTAAAACTTCTTTGTGTTCGGCATAACGAGACAGCTGGATATAATCGCCAACCTGGAACTCACCAAATGCTTCCGCATTACCTTCAAGATGGTTTTGAAGACGAGTGGTAAGACCATTTTTAATGTTGTCGATATGAATAGTTTCAGTCTTAACAGAACCGACAGCCTTAACGAGCATCGCGCCAAACATCGAAGCAACATTTTTGTTAGTGGTGTTGATGATCAGCAGTTTTTCTTCGCTATTGTAAAGCGCCAGAACAAGTGAAGACTGGACGAATGCTTGCTTACAAAGCTCAACTTTCACATCACAAATGATCGCATTACGCTCCTGCCGTTTTAATTTTTCACCACTTCTGTTTTCGATATTTTGAATGCGGTACTGAGCTTCTTTAGCTACAACCTGAGCAGGAATAATTTTCTGGTCACGACGAACAACGATTGCATAGCCATTTGTGATTGGCGTTACCAGTTCGCCAGTAACCGGGTTGGGCACAAAAGCGGCGCGGGCAAATTCTGTTTCGCCAATTTCTTCAAATTGCATTTCAGCCAGGTGTACTTCAATTGCTTCAATACTTGGAAGTGTTGCCCGAAATACGATCGCATTACGAAACTTAGGTAATTTCATTTTCATTTCCTCTGCACAAGGGGGTTAGCTCTCCACACAACACAGAAGAGCACCTACGATTTCAGGAGGAGGGAGAATTTCGCTCCCAATCTCGCCCGAATGGGTTGGGTTATGGGCCCGTCACTCGGTGGTGCTCTTTTGTGTTATGTAAAAAAGTGCGGTACCAGGGACACAAAGGGAGTAACTGGTACCGCCAAGACTACACACAGCATCGTTGTTACAGGGACTACGGATTCAAGTTGTGGTGGTGGTGCCTCCACCTGCCGGTTAAGCCATTACCGGCGACGTCACACTATCAAGAACGCATTCATATTTGAGTTGAATGATTTGGCTTCGTCACGAGCGCATAGCCGCAATTACCACAACTGGAAGCGCACTCCGATTTTGTTACACACCTGTCTTCCACAACTGGTTGATAGGGAGTGCGCTTTCATATTGTGTGCCTGTCTTTTCACCTCATCGGGCTCGGTGGTATTCTTGGCGTTCTCACACAGCCAAGAAGGTAATTCTCATGATTAACGGATTTGAAGCCGCTTCACCGCACCAAGTTTTTTATCCATCCAGCCGAAGATCTGTTCATCAGACATTCCGCGCGCATCAATAACCGGGTCGGTACCAGCGTCCGGAGCGTTTTCAGTTGCAATTGGCTCATACACGAATCCAGTCTTCAAACACATTGTTTCATTCTGCTTACCGCTCATCATGTTCACCTGAGATGTTCGCTGTTAATGAAGTAAATATTAGACATCTTACATTTATAGTCAAGGGTATTTTGTAAGTAATCTTACTTTTATCAATTTGGACATAAAAAAACCCGCAGTAAGCGGGTCTTCAACAAGGTTGTAAAGTTAGAGATCTATAATTATCTGCTTAACTATTCCGATTAAATTAGTATCTTGATTAACTTCAATCGGTTTGAAAGCTGGGTTGAGCGGTATCAAGTAAGAATACGGCGGGTCTATTGCGAGCTTCTTCAGAGTAGCCTCTCCTCCAGAAACAGTTTGAGCGACAACGATTTTCCCATTCGCCTGATCAACAAATCCATACTCAGGCTCAACTATTACTATCGATCCCTCAGGGATGCTTAGTTCGTGACTTGAGGTCATAGAGTCACCCTTTACCCTTAGAGCAAAGGCAGAATCTGATAGCTTCCGGGTTGTTTTTATTAGTTCGTTATTTGGATTGCTAATTACTTCTGTCCAATTACCCGCTTGAACCCAAGAGATTAATGGGACTTCTCTTGCCGACATAAGATTAATGCTGATCCCGTTTTCAATGTCTCCAGTCCCGAACACCAACCATTCTGGTGAGCATAGAAGACACTTGCAAACCAAAATAAGATTCTCGCCTGATAATTTTGTGAGATCACTTTCCCACTGTGTTACTGCAGACGCGCTGACTCCAGCCCACTTAGCCACATCACGCTGAGTAAGTTTTTTTTGCTTGCGCCTAAATCTCAGTCTGCTGCCAACGGTGTCCATAAAATCTCCTCGCATTTCATGTTAGCAATCTTACATTTAATTGACGTAAGCATGCTGTCCATATACGATGTAAGAATGCTAACTATTGAGGGGCTAAAAATGTTAAAAGGCAACGTCGTCGACTACTACGGCGGCATTTCAAAAACTGCTGTTGCGCTTGGTGTAACTCACAGCGCGGTTTGTCAGTGGGGGAAGGTTATCCCCGAAAAGCAGGCGCTATACATCGAAAGGCTGACGAAGGGAAAGCTCAAATACGATGCCTATCTTTACCACAAGCCTAACAATTCTTAACTGAAGCAGTAACCACAGAAACAAGGGGTAAACCGTGGGAATAGAACCAGAATGGAAAGTTGATAGGCAACCAGTTTGGCTGGTGGCTGCTATCAAAAAAACAATCACCGAATTGCCTGGCGGATATAGCGAAGCTGCGGAGTGGTTGGGAGTAACTGAAAACGCGTTGTTCAATCGCCTTCGCATGGATGGCGATCAGATCTTCCCGCTTGGCTGGGCAATGGTTCTTCAGCGAGCTGGTGGGTCAAACCACATCGCAAATGCAATCGCACGGCATTCAAATGGTGTCTTCGTACCACTGGCAGAAGTTGAAGAAGTGGAGAACGGGGATATCAATCAGCGCTTGATGGAGTCTGTCGAGTGGATTGGAAAGCATTCCCAGTACCTTCGGAAAGCCACTGCTGATGGTGTTATTGATGAAGCGGAACGCGCGCAGATCGAAGAGAACAGCTATCAGGTGATGGCTAAGTGGCAGGAGCATTTGACTCTGCTTTTCCGTGTGTTTTGCGCACCAGAAAAGAGTGACGCCCGCGAGTGTGCAGCTCCGGGCGTCTTGGCGTGTCGTATCAGTGGAGAAACTAACGCATGAACAGTTTAACGGTAAATCACCGTCTGCCGCAACTACGTGGTGTTCCGATTCTTGGAACCTCGTCGTTTCGGTATGAGCGCATGGTATCAGGCCGCTGGGTTGCGTGTAACCACAGCAGGGCTCTTGCAATTGTGGGTGTGTGGCGTCGAAAAGCGGAGTCCGTATGCGCGATCTTAACAGGCGATTTAAAGACCGCAGGGGTATCCCGGTGCGAGTCATCAGATGGGAGCCAGAGAGTCGACGCGTTATATACCTGCGGGAAGGCTACGAGCATGAGTGCTTCAGTCCTCTTGAGCAATTCCAGCGCAAATTTACAGAGTTAAAGGACGACCATGAGCCTGTTGATGCCATCCCGGCCAATAGTGATAAACCCTGACCTTGCATACAGCATTGGCCTGAACGAGGCCATTGCTTTGCAGCAGGTGAACTACTGGCTTAAAGAAACCACCTCCGGCCTGGAGCGTGACGGTGAGCGCTGGATTTACAACACGAACGAGCAGTGGCTTGAACAGTTTCCGTTCTGGTCTGAGTCCACTCTTAAGCGCACCTTCACCCGTCTTAAGGCGCTTGGCGTACTGAAAATTGAGCAGTTGAATAAATCGCAGCGCGACATGACGAACTACTACACGATCAACTACGAAAGCGAGCTTTTAGATGAGGTCAAAGTGACCAATTCGAAGAGTTCAAAATGCACTCGTCCATCAGGTCAAAATGAACCGATGGAAGAGGTCAAAGTGAAACGCTCCATCGGGTCAAAACGAACTGCTGTCATCAGGTCAAAATGGCCTGATGTTCTTACAGAGAATACAACAGAGAGTACTACAGAGAATAAAACCCCTTCTTGTCCGGTTGCGTCGCAACCAGACCCTGAAGTGCTGATCACTGACAACGCAATTCTGGTGTTAACCCATCTCAACCAGGTCAGCGGCTCGCGCTATCAGAAATCAAAAACCTCTCTGGAGAACATCCGAGGACGCCTGCGGGATGGTTACAGCGTTGACGACCTGAAACTGGTTATCGACCTGAAGCATGAGCACTGGAGCGGTAACGACGACCAGTATCAGTACATGCGCCCTGAAACGCTGTTCGGCCCAAAGAAATTCGAATCATATTTGCAAAGCGCATCCCGCTGGGACAGCAAGGGTCGGCCAAAACGCCAGGACTGGGAAGGGCAGCGTAAAGCCAATGACCTGATGAGCTTTAGTTCTCCAGACAAAGCGATCCCTGCTGGCTTCCGAGGAGCTAAGCCATGAGCCTGATGAAAAAACTCGAAGCGTTCATTTCTGATAATCCTGGCTTAACAAGCCGTGAGATTGCAGAAGCGTTTGCCAGTCACTCCGTTGAATCTGTTCAGCGCACTGTTTGCAGGCTTCACGATTACAACTTTGCAGCTCGCGTGCTGGATGGCAACCAGTACCGCTACTACGCCATTAACTCCGGAGATCGCGATAACGGGCGAAACCGTTCTTGCAACAAAACCGTATCCGCATACATCTCACAGGCTAAAAAACTTCAGGACAGAGGCATGTATCGCCGTGCAGCAACGTGCTGGCTGGAAGCCTTCCGCCTTTCTGAAGGAGGCTCCGAGCGAGAACACTGCCTGAAACAACGTCAGCGCTGCCTGCGGAACGCCAAACAGTCAACGTCACAATGTGACTGGTATCTGGCAGGGAAATTTAACGGGGGTGATCAGTGATCCATTTCCACGGAGGACCAATCACCCCAGATACATGCGCGCTTAAAGCGTGGAAGGGTCGCCATGCGTTTATCAGTTTCGCCAATGCAGGGCAAATTAATCTGGCGTCAGAGGTAACGCAGTCTTTCGCACTTGATAATGGGGCATTTAGCTTCTGGACAAAGCAACAATCGGTGAACTGGAACGAGTATTACGCCTTTGTTGAACGCTGGGGGAATCATCCTCGCTTCGCATTCGCTGTTATCCCTGATGTTATCGGCGGAACGAGCGAAGAGAACGACGATCTTATTTCCGAATGGCCCCATGGGAAGTTTGTTGGCGCTCCCGTTTGGCACATGAACGAACCTGACGAAAGGTTCATCCGCTTGTGCCATGAATTCCCCCGCGTCTGCATTGGCTCCATGGGTGAATACGATGCCAAGCGTCCGAGAGCCTGCCGTGCAAAATTGCGCGATTTAATTCGTCACGTTGTTGATGTGAATGGATATCCAGTTACTAAGTTGCATGGCCTGAGAATGCTCAACAAAGACATTTTTACGCATATTCCATTGTCCTCGGCTGATAGCACGAATGTTGCCCGCAACATTGGCATTGATAAAGCTTGGCAGAAATCAGCATATGCCCCGGCCAGCAAGGAAACACGAGCAGCCGTACTTGTGGAGCGTATTGAGGCTTACAACAGCGCCAGCGCTTTACAGTACGACGAGAAGAAAGATCACTTCACTCCGCAACTTGCTTTCGAAATCTGAGGATAGGGTATGACTAAATATTCGCTCATTTACGCAGACCCAGCCTGGGAATATGGGAACACCGTCAGCAACGGTGCAGCTGTTAACCACTACGGCACGATGAAACTTATCGACATGAAGCGCCTTCCTGTGTGGGAGCTGGCTGCTGAAGATGCCGTTCTTGCTATGTGGTTCACCGGTACTCACACCCGTGAAGCGATTGCGCTGGCTGAGGCCTGGGGCTTTAAGGTCAGAACGATGAAGGGATTCACTTGGGTGAAGTTCAACCCACTAGCAGAACAGCACATCAACAAAGCACTCGCTTCTGGCAATGTTGAAGACTTCTACGACTTCCTCGACCTTCTGAACATACAGACCCGGATGAATGGTGGCAACTACACCCGCGCCAACACGGAAGACATGCTGATCGCCACCAAGGGGAAAGGACTTGAGCGCCTTAGCGCCAGCGTGAAACAGGTTATCTACAGCCCGCTGGGAGAACACAGTCAGAAACCAGCAGAAGCTCGCTTTCGGCTGGAACAACTTTACGGTGACGTTCGTCGCATTGAACTGTTTAGCCGTTGTGGTGCGCCTGGCTGGGATCATTGGGGCAATCAGGCAGTATCACCGGATGTTGAGCTTGTATCAGGCTGGGCAGTGCCTATTTCTAAAAAAGAGGAGCGTGCGGCATGATCGGGCTTACTAACCGTCAAAGCGAAGTTCTGAACACCATCAAAGATTATCAGTCTCGATTGGGATTTCCGCCGACAGTGAAGGAATTGGCAGAGCTGATTGGCGTGTCCTCTCCGAACGCAGCTGCTGAACACGTGAAAGCACTTAAGAAAAAAGGTTACATCTCAATTGCTCCAGGTGCTGCTCGGGGGATCTCTCTGATTGAGCAAAAACCAAAGAGAATTCCCCTTGGGCTAAACGACCAGGTAAAAATCAGGATTTTAGAACCTGGCATTGAACACCTGAAGCGTCACTGTCAGGAGCTAAATATTCCCTACGAAGCCCCGAAACTCGACAGCGACGGTTACGCCACCATGACTCTATGGTACGTAATGAGCACCTTCGGAGAAATTCTCTATAACGGCGCTCCACATGCATTCGAATTGGCGATTGATCTGGAGGCTAAATGAAATTAGTTCTCCCGTTCCCGCCAAGCGTGAACACTTACTGGCGTGCTCCGAACAGTGGTCCATTGAAAGGTCGCCATCTGATCAGCGCAAAGGGAAGGGCTTACCAGAGCGCCGCATGTGCCGCGATTATTGAGCAGTTGCGCCGACTACCAAAGCCATCTAACTCACCTGCTGCGGTAGAGATCGTTCTCTATCCGCCTGATTTGCGCCGCCGTGATATCGACAATTACAACAAAGCGCTGTTCGACGCGCTTACACATGCTGGCGTGTGGGAGGACGACAGTCAGGTGCAAAGAATGCTGGTGGAGTGGGGGCCGAAGGTATCAGGAGGACGTGTGGAGATTTCGATCACCAGGCATGAATCTAATTTGAAGGGGCCAGAAGCGTGAGAGCACTACTGACACCAGAAATTGCACCTGTTGCGGGGGTTGTCATATTCAGACCCGGCAGCGAGCTGCTGTGGCTGTTCCGTCATGGAAGGGTGGTAATCGAAACCCCACCCGAGTCTATGGCTGATTTGCCGTCAGGATTTATCCCTGCCGGTCGGCAACCACTGACAGAGGATGTCAGTATGCTGGCAGTATTTGAGCATGAGAGAGTTATTCAGCGCGCAGGTGGACTGGCGGGATTGGATGCCTGGCTGGAAAGAAAATATGAATGCCAGTGGCCTCATAGTGACTGGCATGCGAAGGATTTCACACTGATGCGCCATGTACCTGGCAGCATTCGGCTCTGCTATGCATGTGACAATCAAATTCGTGATCAGTCCACTGAACAACTGGGAGGAATTGCCCGTAGAAACCTGGTATCCTGGCTGGTACGGAGTGTTAATGGTCAGTTAGGCTTCAATGATGACCATGAGCTGACGTTACCGGAGTTCTGCTGGTGGATGGTACGTAATGACCTGGCTGACCTCATACCTGAATCGGTGGCCAGCAAAGCCCTCAGGATAAAGCCTGAATCATTCAGTTCGGTGATGAGAGAAAGCGACATTGTCCCGTCATTACCGGCTACAGAAATTCTTCAGGAAAAAGTTAAAAAGATAGTCGCGGTTAAGGTTGACCCGGAGACGCCAGAATCCTTCATGTTGAGGCCTAAGCGCCGCCGCTGGGAAAACGAGAAATACACGCGCTGGGTGAAGACACAGCCGTGTGTCTGCTGCAATAGACAAGCAGACGATCCCCACCACCTGATAGGCCACGGACAGGGTGGAATGGGTACGAAGGCGCATGACCTGTTTGTGATACCTCTGTGCAGAGAGCATCACGACGCGTTGCACGCTGACCTTGTGGCATTTGAAGCGAAATACGGCGACCAGTTAACGCTGTTATTTCGATTTATTAATCGTGTGCTGGCAATCGGCGTACTGGCGTAAGTGGAGACGCAAAATGATTAACCCTTCTGAAGTTGGCAAATCCGGCGAAACAATTCGCCTTCGCACTCTCGAAAGCATCTGGATACAGGGCAAGCTCCGCATGTGGGGACGCTGGTCATACATCGGCGGCGGTTCTGGAGGGAACATGTTCAACACGCTCCTTGCATCCGGAAAAATCACTAAGACAGCTATCAATGAAGCGCTGCGCCGTATGAAAAAATCAGGATTAACTAAACCTGAGCTGGAAGCGTTCTTCAAAGAGATCCTCAACAGTAAAAACAAAAGCGGCCTGGCGTTCTGCTCAGATGAAGAAGGGCTGAAGGTTGATGGTGTCATTGCTTCCGTCCTGATGAATGACGACTACCGATCACTCTATAGAGTTATCGTTGACCGCCACCGACTCCGTAAGAGCAAGCTGCAGATGGCCAACGAGCTTAATGCAAAACATCCTGACTGGACCCTCATCACATGCCGCCGTCGAATTGATACATGGGTTAGTCTTGCAGAATCGATCCTTTACGCACCACTTTGTGACGCGTTCGGCACAAATAGCGACAGATTTAAGTTGCAGAGTGAGCAAGAAAGCGCTTAAATTGTGGTAGGCTCGGGACGTTAAAGCGAACTGAGCAACAAAACAAAACATAAACCCGCCACTGCTGCGGGTTTTTTTATTTTAAGGGCTGCCTATGGGCGGCCTTTTTTGTTTCCCCTCATTCTGAGAGGACTCACGGCAATAAGAGGGGGCTCAATGTCCGATCCTGTTTCTGGCACTACGGTAGCGGCTGGCGGTCTGATGGGGGCCAGTATGTTCGGCCTGGCAACCGGCATAGATTACGGTGTGGTGTTTGGCGCATTTGCTGGCGCGGTGTTTTACGTCGCTACGGCGGTTAATATCAGCCGCCTTAAGTTGGTGGGCTACTTCATCACCTCATTCATCTTCGGCGTTATCGGCGCTCCACTGCTTGGCTCTTACTTCTCCAAATGGACGGGGTATAGCGACAGGCCACTTGATGCGCTGGGCGCGGTAATCGTAGCCGCTATTGCTATTAAGCTGCTGACGTTCGTTAACAGCCAGGATTTGGGTAGCCTGTTTGGAATTCTCTCGCGTTTACGTGGTGGAGGGGCCAGCAATGGTAACAAGTGATCCGAGTGCGATGGCAAACGCAATTATCTCTGCTGTTATCGTTATTGCACTGATGTTCTACCAGCGCGGCGGGGCGAGACATCGCCCTCTGATATCGCTGATGGCTTATTTCACGGTGCTGGTATACGCCAGCGTCCCTTTCCGTTACCTGTTCGGCCTGTACCATGAATCCCATTGGTTTGTGGTGCTGGTCAATGTCCTGATTTGTGCTGCCGTTCTCTGGGCTCGGGGAAACGTGGCACGCCTGCTTGATGCACTGAGGCACTAATGAACCAATCACAATTTCAAAAGGCGGCTGGGCTAAGCGTCGAGTTAGCTGCGCGCTGGTTTCTGCCCGTGAGTGAGGCGATGAAAGAGTTCGGCATCACCAAGCCGGTAGACCAGGCGATGTTCATTGCTCAGGCAGGGCATGAATCAGCTGGTTTCACTCTGCTGGTGGAGAGCTTCAACTATCGCATTGCTGGACTGGTTAACTTCATCCGTGCGGGACGCCTCACTGCAGACCAGGCTAACGCGCTTGGGCGTCGTCCTGAAGAGCGAACATTACCAATTGAGCGACAACGTGCCATCGCGAACCTGGTATACAGCAAGCGAATGGGGAACAACGCACCCGGTGACGGCTGGTTATACCGTGGGCGTGGACTTATCCAGATTACCGGCCTCAATAACTACCGTGATTGCGGCAACGGCCTGAAGGTTGATCTGGTAAAGCAGCCTGAGCTATTAGCCGAAGACGTTTACGCAGCCAGAAGCGCGGCGTGGTTCTTCGCCACTAAGGGATGCCTGAAGTATTCCGGCGACGTACTGCAGGTGACGAAGATTATCAACGGCGGAACGAACGGACTGGAAGATCGTCGCGCTCGCTTCGGTCAAGCCAAAACCGTACTGGTGTGAGGTTGATATGGGGATTGAAACAATCATTGGTCTTGCTGCACTGATAATGGCTGCCATCGCTGGTGCTTTTGGTATTGGTCATTCGCGCGGTACCAGTAAAGCAGAAGTGAAAGCAGACAAGCAGCGAACCGAAGAGAAGGCCGCTGCCACTGAAGCAGTAGCCGAACGCCGGTTAGAAGCAACGAAAGAGGCCAGCAATGTACAGCAGACTGTTAACCATATGCCTGATAACGATGTTAATCGCGAGCTGCGTGACACGTGGAAGCGCGGCTCATAAGGGGTGAACATGAGGAAAACAATCGACTTAACCGGCGTTAAGTTCGGCAAGCTGACTGTGCAGTCCTACGCCAATAAGGATAAATCGGGCGTTTCAATGTGGTTGTGCGGTTGTGAGTGTGGAACAGAAAAAATAATCAGGTCAAACGCCTTACGCTCTGGCAGGACACAATCTTGCGGTTGCATGTCAGGTGTAAAACACGGGCATCGCAGACCGTCAGAAACTTCTCCCACTTATATCAGCTGGCTGTCAATGCAGCGGCGCTGCAATTATCCCGGCGATGCGTATTACGTAGATTATGGTGGACGCGGAATCTCAGTTTGTGAGCGTTGGGGCAATTTTGAAGCATTCCTGCAAGATATGGGCGAGCGTCCAGCAGGTCATACACTTGATCGGATTGATGTAGATAAGGCGTACTCACCAGAAAATTGCCGATGGGCGACACCCAAAGACCAGGCAAGAAACCGACGAAGTAACCATATGCTCGATACACCAGCTGGTCGAATGTGCATTACCAAAGCAGCCGAAACCTATGGTGTAAAAGTAAAGACAATCGCGCACCGATTGAGCAGGGGATGGAGTGTTGAAAAGGCGCTGCTAACTCAACCATGGCAGGGCAACAATGAATAAATATTTCATGTTTATCTCTATGCTTTCCGTGTCAGCATTGGCTGCTGGCTGTGTAGGTGGTCCTCCAAAGCCCAGCTATGTTTTCGTCCACGATTCCTGTGACTGGGTAAAGCCAATCTATCTGACCGATCATGATATTGACGTCATGGGCCGCCAGACGAAGAAAGACATTCTGGCGCATAACAAAGCCTGGCAGGGAAACTGTCAGAAATCCAAAGAAGAGAGGTCCAAGTGATCGCAACCATCGGCACAATGCTGGTCTGGCTGATTATCGGCATCGCGGGTATTACCGGTCTTATCTGCGCCTTCATCGGCTTCATGTTTTTCGTTCACTGGCCTAAATAACCGCATCCTTGTTTGATTTAAAAGTGAACCCACTCAAAGTTTAAGGATATATAACACCAGGCGCAGCGGTAAAGTCATTAACATATCCCTTGCTGCATGACGCAGCTATACCTTGGGGATATTAGAATGGCTTTGTATTATGTAAATACGAATAAGCAGTCTAACGGTGATAATGAAGTTCATGTTTCTGGTTGCAATTACATGCCATCAGAATCGAACAGAAAATATCTTGGCAGTTATGATGCATGTGCCCCTGCTGTTACTGAGGCTAAGCGCCTTGGTTACAAAGCAAATGGGTGCTACTACTGCTCCAAACCGTGCCACACAACCTAACAAAACCAAACTTAACAAAGGTCGCCATTGGCGGCCTTTTTTTATCCCCAGAAGAAGCAGGAGAAGCAGCATGTTAACAGTAAAGGTAATGTCGCCGTGTGGCGGAGAAGAGATTCATTGTGGCCTGAGCGTGGGCTTCAATCAGGCTCAGCAAAGCATAGCTGTAGCAGGCATGGACCAAAACATCTTTCTTAAAGAGGGTGAGGTTGCGTATGTGATGAACGCTAATGGTAAGACCATTTCCCGTTATGAGCACACCCCACGACAGTAGCCATTACAAAGCTCATCTGCTGGTGGGCTTGATAATGTTTATCCCCTTGCGGGGATAAAATACAAATATCCCCGCAAGGGGATACGAAACACCATTTCCAGCGCTTCGCACGCGCACCATGAAGAGAGTCTTTCAGTAGTGAGCCTGGGTGATGCCGTTAGGTTGCGTTTACCTCTCGGGCGGCATTGCCGTGCGGCAGGCTCACGCCTAAAAGGAAACGCACATGCAGGTCAAAATAGACGGTGTCTCTTATGCGCCCGTCAGCGATTCGCGATCAGAAATAGGCATTGCCATAACGACGCACAACAGACCAGAAGTTTTGAAGCGTGCTATTGAGCAACACATTAAACATCTTCCTTCTGGTGCGCTGTTGGTAGTGATTGATGATGGTTCCAAACCTTCAGCATCAGTCCCTGAAAGTGTGAAGCTGCTACGGCATGAATCATCGCGCGGTATTGTTGCTTCGAAGAACGCCAGCCTTACCGCTCTGGTGGACGCCGGATGTGAACATATCTTCCTTTGGGATGATGATGCATGGCCAATTGCTGATGACTGGCATCAGCCTTATATCGAATCACCAGAGCCGCACCTGGCTTATCAATTTCTTGATCTCGCTGGCCCCCGAAAGATTAACGATATGACGGTACTGTACCGGGATGATAAGCATATCGCTTACACAGGGCAGCGCGGCGTGATGCTCTATTACCACCGCAGCGCCATCGAGAAGGTTGGCGGATTCGATCCGGTTTACGGTCGCGGCATGTACGAGCATCCTGATCTGGCACTTCGCATCTACAACGCTGGGCTATCAACCTGGGCATTCGCTGATGTGGTTGGCTCTGAAAAACTCATTCACTCAATGGACGAGCACGAAGAGGTTACGCGCTCTATTCCCCGGCCTGACCGTGAAGCACTGGTGAAACGCAACGTCGCGATATTCAACTCCCGGCGCGACAGTGGTTATACCGGATTCGCATCATATGGTACCAATCCGAACCTGGTGATTACGACGCTGCTCACGAGCCAGACAGACCCACAGCGCGCCGAGAAGATGAAACCCGAGCCGCAGGCTCTGCAGGCTTGGGCAGACTCAATATCCGGCGCGCTGCCGATTGTCCTGGCTGACGAATTAAAAGAGTCGCCAACTGGTGCTGGTCTGTTTGAAGTCCCGCCGTTGGGCATGAGCCCTTACTTTGCGCGCTGGCTTCACATCTATCAGCACCTTCGGGCGCATCCTGAATATCATCTCGTCTGGTGTACTGATGGTACCGACGTTGAGATGCTGCGAGAGCCCTGGGCGGAAATGGAGCCGGGTAAAATCTATGTTGGCTCTGAGCACAAGACCTATGCCGACGAATGGATGAAAGCAAACCACCACGGCAAAGCTTATAGCGAGTTCATTGAACTGCATCGGGATGAACCACTGCTTAACGCTGGCCTTCTTGGTGGCAGCCGTGAAGATGTAATGGAGTTTGCTCACCAGATCATCCGGCAGCACTACCTGATTGAAAGCCATCGCTTCTGGAAGATGGATACAGCACCCGCCACGCAGGTAGACATGGGCGCGTTCGGAATTGTGGCAAAGTCATTCGGTGATCGAATCGTAACCGGACCTAGGGTACACACCATCTTCAAAACAGATGGCATTGGTAAAGAATTGGCCTGGTGGAAACATAAATAAGTGAGGAAAGCTATGGATCAAAAAATTGATATCGATGTGCCAAAAAATGATGAATATTCACAAAATGCAGCCCAAGAGCAGACTGCATATATGCAAATCTCAGAAAATGAGGTATCAGTAAATATCGATAACGTTATTTCTGTCCGCTTGTTAGCTTTTTAACCATAACACCAATTTGTGCAATAGCTAATTGCGCTGATGCCTGTCCTTCATTTTGAGCGTAATAGCGATCAATGTTCGCAAGGAGCTTTTCAGCGAACCCAGGCATCTCATCATTTAAAGTTCTTGCCAAAACTGCATACGCTCCGTGCATCGCGTACAGTGCGGTAGTGCTATCTGGCAGAGGCATCTCAGTTGCAATTGATTCTTCAAACTTATAATTCATCTTTATTCCTTTACAGAGGTAAACAGCCATCCCCCCGGATATGTGTTCGCCAGTGTCCCACCACTGACGGGCTGAATGCTTACCTTAACCAGGGTTAAAACAAAGCAACATCCTGATATTCAAACAGTAGCCGCCATCGTGCGGCTTTTTTATTGGAGATTAGCTGGTGGCTGAACAAATAAAGTTTGTGGTGGTCGGCCATCACACGAGACTACAGCAGGCTGAGGCACTGGCCTCAACCCTAGGTGCACACCTACAGGTAGATGATGGCGACCACGGTGCTAACTGGAATCACCGGCTCGCTATCGAATGGGCTGCTGAGCAACTTTGCCGTGTAGTAGTGCTGGAAGACGACGCGCAACTGGTGCAGGGATTCACCGAAAAGGTAACTGACTGGCTGGCGCGTTTCCCTGATGACATGTTGAGCTTTTATCTCGGTACCGGCCGACCACCGCAGTATCAGAAAGAAATTGCCGCAATGCTGGTGGATGCGGATCGCGTCTGTGGTGACCACATCGCATTAAGCAAGCTGATTCACGGCGTATGTTATAGCCCTCCTCAGGGCAGATTGGCGCGCATGCTCAGCACTTGGAATAAAACGCTGGCAGCTGATTACGCCGTCGGTGAGGCATTCGGTGGCCGGGTGATTTACCCGTGTTACTCGCTGGTGGATCACGCCGACATGCCGACGGTTGAGCGTCACCCTGACAACGAGCCGAGGACGGAACGCCGCCGCGCATGGAGACTGGCATGAACAAAGAGCCCCGCGTATATGGCAGCCGATGGGATAAAGCCCGTCTGCGTTTCCTGCAGCAGCACCCACTATGTGTGATGTGCGAGCAGCAGGGGCGCATTACCCCAGCAACGGTGGTTGACCATATCGAGCCCCACAAACTCAAAGATGCGCTTAAGTCAGGTAACCCGCTGGCCATATCGAAAGCACAGCTCCTGTTCTGGAGTAAAGAGAACTGGCAGCCACTGTGCAAAGCGCATCATGACTCAACGAAACAGAGAATGGAGAAGAGCGGCGCGGTAATAGGCTGTGATGCCAACGGCTACCCGCTCGATCCTGCGTCTCACTGGAGCACGTAATGACGCAAGACCAACAGACGATCCTGATGTTCAAAGGACTCATTGCTTCATTGCCTGAAGAGAGCCAGGCGAAAGTTAAGCAGGCAGAGAATGTTATTCGTCAGCTCCTGACTGATTATCCCGATGGAGAGGCAACTGTAGCACTGGGACTGATTGGTGCCGAGCTGCAATGCGATGGCCCCGAATATGTTAACAAGTGAAATAATTTCATTTGCAATCATGTCAAATGAGAATAAATCTCAACAGGGGTAGGGGGGAGGGTAAATCTTCAAAGCCTTTGCCCCAAATGACCGCCGCCAAAGTTTGAATTTAACGCTAACCCGATTTTTTTAGTTTTAAGGTGTTGACATATGGCAGATAAACGAACCCGTTCCGACAGTTCGACGGCGGCGGTTCAGGCCATGAAAAATGCAGCAGCGGACACCATCTATCCTCCGTCCCATGCAGGTTTGGAAAAAAAAGCCGAACCATTCTGGCATGACAATATCAGATCGAAATCTCTGGACAGCTGGACTCCGGCCGACCTTCTGGCTGCCGCAGAACTGGCAAATAACCAGCTCTATATCACCGTTTTACGCAGAGATTTGCGTAAAGAAGAACGTGCGCGCGGTGAAGCGAGAAATGAGGGGCTTATTAAAGACCTCCGCAAACAAATTACTGAATTGCAGCGAACCATCCTGGCACAGCGCCGTGACCTGCAGATCCATTCCCACGCAACCAACGGTGAAAGCCGCGACCAGAAGAATCGCAATAAGAATGATCGAGATGCACGAAATACCAAAAACGAGCATCAGAGCCAAGACGACAACCTGATCGCCTTTCCCAAGCACGGATAAAATACTATGACGCGAGGTGAGCGTGTAATAGCGTTCATCGAACGCTTTTGTGTTGTTCCCGAGGGAAAACTAATCGGTCAGCCGATGAGATTAGACCCCTTCCAGAAGTTATTCATTCTGGATATCTACGATAACCCTGTTGGTACCGATATGGCGATTCTCAGTATCGCCCGTAAGAATGGTAAAACAGGTCTGATTGCTGGGATTCTTCTTGCACACCTGGTGGGACCAGAAGCAGTACAAAACTCGCAGATTGTGAGTGGTGCACTAAGTCGTGAGCAGGCATCTATTGTATTCAACCTCGCTGTGAAGATGGTCAATCTTAATCCGGCGTTACAGGATATTGTCCACATCACCCCAAGCGGTAAAAAACTTATTGGCCTTCCGTGTAACGTCGAATACAAGGCACTTTCTGCCGAAGGTAAAACGACGCACGGCCTGTCCCCCATTCTGGCAATTCTGGATGAAACCGGTCAGGTACGCGGTTCACAAGATGACTTCATTGATGCGATTACTACCGCACAGGGCGCACATGAGAACCCGCTGCTGATTGTTATCAGTACCCAGGCGGCAAACGACGCCGACCTGCTAAGCATCTGGATAGATGACGCGGTCAAATCGAAAGATCCGCACATCGTCTGTCACGTTTACGAAGCGCCGAAAGAGGCAGATATCAGTAAGCGTGAATCCTGGCTGGCAGCTAACCCGGCACTTGGAACGTTCAGATCCGAAAAAGACATGGCGCGCCAGGCTGAAAAGGCTGGACGAATGCCGAGCTTCGAAAACACCTACCGCAACCTGAACCTGAATCAGCGCGTGTCTACGGTATCGCCGTTCATCTCCCGCAGCGTTTGGGAACTGTGCGGCGGGATACCGCTTAATACTCCGAGGAAATGGTATGCAGGCCTCGACCTTTCGGCGAGGAACGACTTAACGGCCCTAATCATTGCAGGAGAGGCAGACGACGGTATCTGGGATGTTTTTCCGTTCTTCTGGACACCAGAAAAAACCCTCATAGAACGCTCCAAAACAGACCGCGCACCTTATGACGTTTGGGCGAGGGAGGGGCTTCTTCGCACTACGCCTGGCGCTTCCGTTGATTACTCATTTGTGGTCGCTGATATCGCAGAAATTATCGGTGATTTTGATCTGACCTCTATGGCCTTCGACCGCTGGCGTATTGACCAGTTCAGGAAAGATGCTGATGCCATTGGACTGAGTCTTCCTCTGGTTGAGTTTGGCCAGGGCTTTAAGGATATGGGCCCGGCAGTTGACACCCTTGAATCTCTGATGCTGAACGGGCGAGTCAGGCATGGTATGCACCCAGTATTAACAATGTGCGCCGTAAATGCGGTAGTGGTGAAAGATGCTGCCGGTAACCGCAAGCTCGATAAATCGAAAGCAACGGGCCGTATTGATGGCATGGTCGCAATGACAATGTCTGTCGGTGCCGCTAATGGGGAAGTTACCGAGCAAGGTGGTGACTTCAATGACTTCATTTTCCGACCGCTGAGCATGTGATGGAAGAACCTAAATACACGATTGACCTGCGAACCAACAATGGCTGGTGGGCAAGGATGCAGTCCTGGTTTGTCGGCGGACGATTAGTCACCCCAAACCAGGGATCACAGACTGGGCCTGTTTCGGCTCACGGACACCTGGGCGATTCATCAGTAAATGATGAGCGAATCCTGCAAATTTCAACGGTGTGGCGCTGCGTGAGCCTGATCTCTACGTTAACAGCATGCCTCCCTCTGGATGTTTTTGAAACTGATAAAAGCAATAACAGAAGTAAGGTTGACCTGAGTAACCCGCTGGCTCGCTTGTTGCGTTACTCACCTAATCAGTACATGACAGCCCAGGAATTTAGGGAGGCCATGACATTCCAGCTGTGTTTTTACGGGAATGCCTATGCACTGGTGGACCGTAACTCCGCTGGAGACGTGATCAGCCTTCTACCGCTTCAGTCAGCAAACATGGATGTGAAACTTGTCGGTAGAAAGGTGGTTTATCGATACAAGCGAGATACCGAATACGCAGACTTTACCCAGAAAGAAATATTCCACCTAAAAGGCTTTGGCTTTACCGGGCTTGTGGGTCTGTCTCCGATTGCTTTTGCCTGCAAGTCGGCAGGTGTAGCAGTGGCTATGGAAGATCAGCAACGTGATTTCTACGCGAATGGCGCTAAGTCTCCGCAAATTCTCTCAACCGGTGAAAAAGTCCTGACTGAACCTCAGCGCGACCAGCTCGAAGAGAACTTTAAAGAGATTGCTGGCGGTCCGGTTAAAAAAAGACTCTGGATTCTGGAGGCGGGGTTTACGACATCCGCAATTGGTGTGACGCCACAGGATGCCGAAATGATGGCGGCCCGAAAATTCCAGGTTAGTGAGATAGCGCGATTCTTCGGCGTTCCACCTCATCTCGTTGGCGATGTTGAGAAGTCAACTAGCTGGGGTTCAGGCATCGAACAACAAAATTTAGGATTTCTACAGTACACCCTGCAGCCCTATATCTCACGCTGGGAAAACAGCATCCAGCGATGGTTGATCCCCGCCTCTGATGTGGGCAGATATCATGCTGAGCATAACCTTGATGGCCTGTTACGCGGTGATTCTGCCTCCCGCGCAGCCTTTATGAAGGCAATGGGCGAGGCAGGTCTTCGCACCATCAACGAGATGCGCAGAACAGACAACTTGCCGCCATTACCGGGTGGGGATGTGGCAATGCGCCAGTCGCAGTACGTGCCGATCACCGATTTAGGAACCAACAAAGAGCCCCGCAATGACGGGGCTTAATTTTTTATGGGGGCCGTAATGCCTGAGATCGTAAAAACACTGTCCTTCGATGAGACAGAAATCAAGTTCACCGGTGACGGGAAGCAGGGCATTTTTGAAGGTTATGCCTCTGTCTTCAATAACACCGATTCTGATGGCGACATCATTCTGCCCGGAGCATTTAAAAATGCGCTGGCTAACCAGACCCGCAAAGTGGCGATGTTTTTTAACCACAAGACGTGGGAGCTACCGGTTGGTAAATGGGACAGCCTGTCCGAAGACGAAAAAGGCCTGTATGTACGCGGTCAACTGACGTCAGGACATAGTGGCGCCACCGATCTGAAAGCGGCAATGCAGCACGGTACGGTTGAGGGGATGTCGGTTGGATTTTCGGTTACTAAAGACGATTACACCATCATTCCCACCGGTCGCATTTTTAAGAATATCCAGGCCCTGCGCGAAATCAGCGTCTGTACATTCCCGGCCAACGAACAGGCTGGCATTGCAGCCATGAAAAGTGTCGACGGCATTGAAACGATCCGTGATGTGGAGAACTGGCTGAGGGATTCAGTCGGCCTCACCAAATCACAGGCTGTTGGGCTAATAGCCCGCTTTAAGTCAGCGATTCGGAGCGAGTCCGAGGGCGACGGAAACGAAGCACAAATCAACGCTCTGCTTCAGAGCATCAAATCTTTCCCTTCTAATTTAGGTAATTAATTATGTCTGAACTCGCTCTCATTCAAAAAGCCATCGAAGAATCACAGTCAAAAATGACCCAGCTTTTCGATGCGCAGAAAGCAGAAATCGAAAGCACCGGTAAAGTTTCAAAGCAGCTGCAGGATGACCTGGCGAAGGTAAACGAAGAGCTGCAGAAATCCGGCACCCGCCTGTTCGATCTGGAGCAGAAATGGGCCTCTGGTGCCGAAAATCCCGGTGAGAAGAAATCCTTCTCTGAGCGTGCGGCTGATGAGCTGCAGAAGTCCTGGAACGGCAGTAAGGGCAGCTTCGATGCGAAGACCTTCAACAAATCACTGGGTAGTGACGCTGCATCTGCTGGCAGCCTGATCCAGCCGATGCAGGTACCGGGTATTATCATGCCTGGCCTGCGCCGCCTGACTATTCGTGACCTGTTGGCGCAAGGCCGTATTTCCAGTAACTCCCTGGAATACGTCCGTGAAGAGGTGTTTACCAATAACGCCGACGTGGTGGCCGAGAAGGCGCTGAAGCCTGAATCGGATATTACATTCAGCAAGCAGACCGCGAACGTGAAGACTATCGCCCACTGGGTGCAAGCGTCACGTCAGGTTATGGACGATGCGCCAATGCTGCAGTCATACGTCAACAACCGCCTCATGTACGGCCTGGCGCTGAAGGAAGAAGGTCAGTTGCTGAACGGCGATGGAACCGGGGATGACCTGGAAGGCCTGAACAAAGTAGCAACGGCCTATGACACTGCATTAAACGTCGCCGGCGATACCCGTGCAGATATCATCGCTCATGCCATCTACCAGGTTACAGAATCCGAGTTCAGTGCATCGGGTATCGTCCTTAACCCGCGTGACTGGCACAACATCGCACTGCTGAAGGATAACGAAGGTCGCTATCTCTTTGGCGGGCCGCAGGCGTTCGCAAGCAATATTATGTGGGGCTTGCCAGTAGTTCCAACCCAAGCGCAGGCTGCTGGTACGTTCACTGTTGGTGGCTTCGACATGGCGTCTCAGGTCTGGGATCGCATGGATGCCACCGTGGAAGTTAGCCGTGAAGACCGCGACAACTTCGTGAAAAACATGCTGACCATCCTGTGTGAAGAACGCCTGGCGCTGGCGCACTATCGCCCAACGGCAATCATCAAGGGCACCTTCTCTTCTGGCTCATGATGGAGGGGGCGGGGTGACCCGCCCTTTTAACGTATGGCGATAGATGTTCTTGATGTAATTGGCCTCAAGCTGTTTAAGCAGCAGATTGAGTTTGAAGAAGACGACAGGGATGAGCTGGTCACGCTGTACGCGCAGGCCGCCTTTGACTACTGCATACGCTGGTGCGATGAACCTGCATGGAAGATTGCCACTGATATTCCAGCAGCCGTTAAGGGCGCCGTTCTTCTTGTCTTTGCTGACATGTTTGAACACCGGACCGCACAAAGCGAAGTCCAGCTTTATGAGAATAGATCCGCCGAACGCATGATGTTCATTCATCGCAACTGGCGCGGTAAATCTGAACCTGAGGAGGGCTCCTGATGGAACCTGGACGATTCAGGCACCGGGTAAAAATTCTCACCTTCACGACTTCGCGCGATCCATCTGGTCAGCCGGTTGAATCGTGGACTGGTGGCAACCCGGTCCCGGCTGAGGTAAAGGGGATCAGCGGCAGAGAGCAGCTTTCAGGCGGCGCGGAAACGGCGCAGGCAACCATTCGAGTCTGGATGCGCTTCAGGTCAGAGCTGAATGCCTCTTCTCGTCTGGAAGTGATCAGCGGCCCGTATAAAGGTCAGGTGCTAAATATCATCGGTCCTCCTGTAGCAAATGCGACCGGCACTCGCCTGGAAATTCTTTGCAAAACGGGAGCTGAAAAATGATTGAGACGAGCCTCGATTTTTCCGGGTTAAATGACATCGCAAAGGATCTGGAGGCGCTTAGCCGCGCTGAAAACAACAAGGTTCTACGTGATGCTACCCGCGCAGGTGCTGAGGTGCTTAAGGCAGAAGTTATTGCGCGTGCGCCGGTACGTACTGGGAAACTGAAAAAAAACGTAGTGGTGGTGACCCAAAAAAGCCGCCGTCGCGGGGAAATTTCTTCCGGTGTCCATATTCGTGGCGTTAACCCGCGCACCGGCAACAGCGATAACACGATGAAGGCGAATAACCCGAGAAACGCCTTTTACTGGCGATTCGTAGAAATGGGCACCGCGAACATGCCTGCACATCCGTTTGTGCGACCCGCTTACGATACGCGCGAGGAAGAGGCCGCCAGCGTCGCCATTGCCAGGATGAGTCAGGCTATTGATGAGGTATTGAGCAAGTGAATGAAGATAATATCTACGCCTTGCTTTCTCCCCTGGCAGAAGGACGGGTATATCCCTATGTTGCGCCATTAGGTAGTGACGGGAAACCGTCGGTCACTCCACCCTGGATTATCTTTTCCATCGTCGATGATGTTTCCGCTGACGTGATGTGTGGCCAGGCAGAGAGCAGGGTTTCCGTTCAGGTCGATGTGTATGCCACAACGATCACTGAATCACGATCTCTGAGAGATTTGGCGCTTGCTTCGCTTAAGTCGTTAAACCCTACAGAGGTGGTAAAAATCCCCGGATACGAGCCATATTATCGGCTATACCGTGCCACCCTGGATTTTAAAGTTACACCTTGATAAATCATTCACCCAACGAACCCGCTTAATGGCGGGTTTTCTTTTACCAGGAGACAGCTATGTCTGCACTTTATGAAAAATCGCAGCTGACGAAGATCCTTATTTCCTCTGCGCCAGCCACCAAAGAAACGATGGATACCGCAACCTTCCTCGATCTGAGTTGCACCATCAAAGAAATTCAGTTCACCGGTGGTCAGAAGCAGGATATCGACGTAACAACGCTTTGCTCGACCGAGCAGGAGAACATTAACGGCCTGCCTTCTCCGTCAGAAATCTCTCTGTCCGGAAACTTCTACAAGAATCCGGCGCAGGACGCCTTGCGTGATGCGTATGACAACGATACGACCTACGCTTTCCAGGTTATCTTCCCGTCCGGCAAGGGCTTTAAGTTCCTGGCTGAAATCCGCCAGCACACCTGGTCTTCAGGTACCAACGGCGTAGTGGCGGCAACGTTCTCCCTGCGTCTGAAAGGTAAGCCTGAAAATATCGAGTCTGGCTCCTGAGAGGTCGCATGAAGAATATTAAAAATCTCGCCCTGGCTAAGATGTCGGGTTTCCGTCATAAGACGGTCGCCGTTCCTGAGTGGGAAGGCGTCAAAGTGGTTCTGCGTGAGCCGTCTGGTGAAGCCTGGCTGCGCTGGCAGGAGGTGGTGAAAGCGGGTACTGATGATGAAAATGTGTCGGTATCGGAAAAGGCACACCGTAATCTTTGCGCTGACGTGGTGCTCTTCATTGACGTTCTGTGTGACACCGATAAGCAACCGGTATTCAGCGTAGACGAAGAAGAGCAGGTACGTGAAATCTACGGCCCCGTCCATTCACGCCTTCTCAAACAGGCGCTTGACCTGATCAATAACGCGGACGAAGCGCGGGAAAAGTCTCAACCCCCGGCGTAAAGTTTCTGATGTCGCTTGCGCTCCGGATGGGGCGCACGCTCTCAGAGCTTCGGCAGAATATGACGGCAAGCGAGCTTCTGATGTGGATTGAGTACGACAGGCAAAGTCCGGTTGGCGATATCCGTGGCGACATTCAGGCCGCCCAGATCGCCTCTGCCATCTACGGTTCACAGGGGGCAAAAGTACCGCTGGACGATGCGATCCTGCGCTGGGGTGGTGACGAGCAATCAGCACCGAAGGACCCGTTTGCTGGGCTTGAGGTTGCACTTACCGCTGCGACCCAGTGACTTTTTCCACAGAAAATATTAGGATTTTAGCTACTAATGATTCTGGGGATAAAAAATGGAAATTTTACTTGTTTCAATTGTAATAGGCTTAATTCCAGCCCTAATTGCTCATAGCAAAGGCCGCTCTTTCTTTGCTTGGTGGGTTTATGGTGCATTTCTCTTTATTATTGCCTTTGTGCACTCTTTGGTAATTAAGAAAGATGTTGCAGCTGAAGAAAAAGATTTAATCGAAAACGATGGCATGAAGAAGTGTCCATTCTGCGCTGAATTAATCAAACGCGAAGCTATTAAGTGCAAACACTGTGGTAGCGATCTTGCAAGTGAATCACCACCGTCCAAGACTGATGAAGAATACCTCGAAGAGGCCAGGAACAAAGTCTGGAAACAATAAACCTAAACCGCTTCGGCGGTTTTTTTACGTCTGGAGTTTGAAAAAATGGCAACCTTACGTGAGTTAATAATCAAAATCTCCGCCAATTCTCAATCTTTCCAGACAGAGATTTCACGTGCCTCACGAATGGGGCAGGATTATTACCGCACCATGCAAAATGGTGGCCGACAGGCCGCTGCTGCTGCCAGAGAGAGCGAAAGGGCACTATCTGATCTGACTACCGGATTTGCATCTGCTGGAAGGGCCGCAACCGCTGCTACGGCGGCTTTTGCAACTGGTAAGATTGTGCAGATTGCTGATGAGTGGAATTCGGTAAACGCTCGTCTTAAGCAGGCATCATCTTCTGCAGATGATTTTGCTGCCTCTCAGCATCAGTTAATGGAAATCAGCCAGAGAACCGGCACGGCGTTTTCAGATAACGCAAACCTTTTTTCACGCGCAGCTGCTTCAATGCGCGAATACGGGTATAGCTCTGATGAAGTTCTGAAAATTACCGAGGCCGTTTCAACGGGCCTAAAACTTTCGGGGGCTAACACTCAGGAGGCAAGTTCTGTTATCACTCAGTTCAGCCAGGCTCTGGCGCAGGGCGTTCTTCGCGGTGAGGAATTTAACGCCGTTAACGAAGCGGGTGATCGCGTAATCCGAGCGCTTGCCGCCGGAATGGGCGTGGCACGCAAAGACCTGAAGAGCATGGCTGATCAGGGGCAACTTACGATTGATAAGGTTGTGCCAGCTTTAATGAGCCAGCTGGGAGCACTGCAGGGCGAATTTGCCAACATGCCACAAACTGTTTCCGGCTCCCTACAAAAAGTCACTAACTCATTCATGGCGTGGGTGGGAGGTGTCAACCAGGCTACTGGTGCTACCGATGCCCTATCTGGTGGCCTGGACAGTGTTGCTCAGACGCTTGATTCTTTTACCTCATCAGCAGTAAGCGGTGCGCTTAGTGACGTTGCTGACAACATGTCCACAATAACAACAGTAGCTGGAGCGCTTGTTGGCGTTGGGCTGGCAAGATACCTCAGCGGAGTTGTAACCAGCGCCACGAGTGCAACAGGTGCGCTAATTTCAGCTGCGAAATCAGAGGTTGCCCTTACTGTCGCGCAGGACAAAGCGGCTCAGTCTGCTGTTGCAGCTTCCAGGGCTGAAGTTTATCGGGCCCAGCAGGCGGTTCAGCGATCGCGAAGTGCAGATGTTCAGGCCGCTCAGCAAGAAAAAATTGCGGCCGCAGAAGCAAAAGTTACAGCAGCTCAAGCCAGACTGACTACTGCTCTTGCAAGTGGCTCCGCCACAGAAAAAGTCAGGGCAAGAACTGCGCTTGAGCGTGCGCAGGCTGGGCTGGTGGCTGCAAAAAATGCCGATACCCAAGCTATCGCTGAAAGACGGCTGGCTACCGCGGAGGCAGCCAGAGACAGAAATCTGGCAAATCGCGTCTCCACTCAGAGCAACCTCAACAGTGTGACATCAGTTGGCACTCGCCTTATGAGCGGTGCACTTGGCCTCATCGGCGGAGTTCCTGGTTTGGTAATGTTGGGTGCTGGTGCCTGGTATGCGGTGTATCAAAACCAAGAGCAGGCGCGTCGCTCTGCTCTTGAATACGCCAGCACAATAGATGAAGTCAGTAAAAAGTCGAGGGCAATGTCTCTGCCTGAAGCTTCAGACAATGCCGAGAAAACGCGCGCAGCATTGAATGAGCAGAACAGGCTGATCAATGTACAAAAAAGCAAGATTGAAAGCCTGAAAGAACAGATAGCTGGTTATCAGTCAGTTATCAGCAATCCTGGCCCAACGACCAGCGGTGGTTTCATGATTAACCACCTGACATCTTTGGACACTGTAACTCGTGGGCTGGCTACGGCTACAGAGCAGTTATCATCTGAGCAAGAAAGACTTGCTCAGATGCAGGAAAAATCGGCTTCTATTCAACAGGTGCTTGAAGGACTTGAACACCGACGGGTGACATTAATTCGGGAGGAGGCCGCCAATCAGAACCGGGCTTATCAATCTCTCCTGTTGATGAATGGCCAGCATGACGAATTTAACCGGTTACTTGGTCTGGGTAATCAACTTCTTATGGCACGTCAGGGGCTGGCGAACGTCCCTCTCAGACTTCCTCAGACCGACCTCGACAAAAAGCAAACCGATGCCCTCGAAAAGAGCCGTCGGGATCTGGAGTTGTCACGCCTGAAGGGTGAAGCAAAAGAGCATCTGCGACTGAGTTATGCAGCCGATGACCTGGGGTTAACCAGTGCTCCGCAATTCCAGACAGGCCGTCAGGAGTTGATTAATAACGGTCTTGCTGAATGGCGGAATAATGAGGCCAACAAACCTAAGGCGAAGGGCGGTAAAACCGAAGGCGAGAAAACAGAGGATGTCTATAAGCGCCTTATAAAGCAGCAAAAAGAGCAGATTGCCCTGCAAGGCCAGAATACTGAACTGGCGAAGGTTAAATACCAGGTCAGCCAGGGGGAGCTTGCTTCTCTGACAGAAGCCCAGAAAAAGACGGTATTGCAGAATGCTGCGCTGATTGACCAGGTTAAATTGCATGAGCAACTGCGAAATTACGAAGCCAACCTTGCTGACAGTAACGCCAGCGCCCGCGCAGCCAATGAAGCGCAACTGCTGGGATACGGGCAGGGAACCAGGTTTCGTGAAAGACTTCAGGAGCAGTTCAATCTGCGTAAGGAGTTCGAGCAGAAGAATACCGATCTTCTCCGCCAGCGTCAGGCTGGTGAAATCGACGAGACGTTCTATCAGCAGGGGCTGGCACTTAATAAGCGCTACCTCGAAGAGCGTCTGCGCGACCAGGAGGGATATTACGTCGCTTCTGATGCGCAGCGTGACGACTGGATGACGGGCTTGTCTGAGGGGTATGCGAACTGGGTGGACGAAGCTACTGATTATTCTTCCATGGCTGCTGACGGCATGAAGCAGGCCATGGGTGGCGCGGTCACCACGATCACCGACATGCTCAATGGCAACGTTGACAGCTGGAAGGACTGGGGCGTGAGCGTACTGAAGATTATCCAGAACGTTCTGGTCAACATGGCTGTTGCTAATGGCGTCAGCTCAATTGGATCACTGTTCAGTTTTGGCGCCTCGTCAGCCGCAACCGCCAGCAGCGGTACCGCTATTCAGAATGCCGGCGCGAACTTTACCTTTAATGCGAAGGGTAATGTTTACGACTCTCCGTCCCTGAGCGCTTACAGCAATGGCGTTTTTCAGACGCCTCAGCTGTTTGCTTTTGCCAAAGGGGCGGGCGTTTTCGGCGAGGCGGGTCCGGAAGCTATTATGCCGCTCACGCGCGCCGCTGATGGTTCGCTGGGCGTTAGGGCAGTTGGCACCCCTCAGGTCTCTGGCGGTGTACCTTCAGTTAACTTCGGCGATATCAATATCCAGGGCGGAAATCCACAGGCGGCCAGTCAGGGTACTGCTGGAGCAGCAGGCAGGCAGCTTAAGGATGCCATCACTGGCGTCATTAACGAACAGGCCAGCATGCCGGGCTCGCCTCTGTGGCGATTAATCAAGGGAGTTTAACCATGACAGTAGAAACCTTCAGATGGTGCCCAAAGGTTGCCTCTCAGGTTGATACAAATTTTCGTACCCGAAAGGCACAGTTTGGCGATGGCTATACGCAGGTGGCAGGGGATGGTATCAACCCGGTAACACCTCAATGGAGCGTGAGCTTTACCGGCGACGAGGCTTACATTCAGGCCATAAAAAACTTTCTCAACAGTCATGCCGGGTGGAAGTCATTTATCTGGAAGCCGCCGCTTGAGCCCTCAGGCTTATGGCGCGCGGAATCCTTCCAGATATCTACCCACGGCAACAAAAAATACACCCTCAGCAGCACATTCATACAGGCATACCATCCATGAGTATTTCATCTGATGTCCAGAAACTGGAGCCGGGTAAGCGCGTCCGCCTGATCGAGGTGGACGGATCAGCTTTCGGTGCGGGTATTCTTCGCTTTCACAACGAGACAATCCCGCACACCGAGGCGGAAATCATCGCCGCAGGCGGCGACGAGTCAAAACTTGAGCTGAAATCAGTGTGGTGGCAGGGGCAGGAGTATGGCGCGTGGCCGTATGAACTAACCGGCATATCTGTCAGCAGTGACGGACAGAGTTCACGACCGTCTCTCACCGTTGCAAACATCAGCGGCACGATTGGCGCGATGTGCCGAAGGTTTCAGGGGATGGCTAAAGCAAAGGTGATCATCCATGACACCTTCGTCCACTACCTGGATGCAAGAAATTTTCCTGGCGGGAATCCGACTGCGAATCCCAACGAGGAGCGCAAACAGGTTTATTACATCGACCGTAAATCAGGCTCAGATGATGAAACCGTAGAGTTTGAGCTTTCCAGCCCAGCCGATCTGCGCGGGCAACTCATTCCGACCCGGCAAATTCAGCCAATGTGCACATGGTGCATGAGGGGCTGGTACAAAACCGGAAATGGCTGCACCTACGCCGGGCAAAACGGCTGGTTCGACAAAGACGGGAACCAGGTAGACGATCCTTCGAAGGATGTTTGCTCCGGACTGCTGTCAACGGGCTGTAAACCTCGTTTCGGAGAGAATGAACAGCTGGATTATGGCGGGTTCCCCGGCGCTTCGCTTCTGAGAGGATAATAATGCGCGAGAAAACAGTTAGCGCCATTCTGGCGCATGCCGCCGCATCCTTCCCTGAAGAGTGCTGTGGCGTAGTTATCCAAAAGGGGCGGGTTGAGAAATACATCCCCTGCAAAAATCAGGCGGAATCGCCGAATGAACAGTTTGAACTGAATCCTGAGGATTATGCCACCGCCGAAGAGCAGGGCACTGTGGTGGCGATCGTCCACAGTCATCCCGGTGACGGCGCGACAACTCAGCCGAGCGAGCTCGACATGCTGATGTGTGATGCCACGGAACTGCCCTGGGTTATTGCATCGTGGCCGGAGGGAGACATTCGCACCGTCATGCCTCGCGGAGACCGACCCCTAACTGGGCGCCAGTTTGTTCTCGGGCACGCAGACTGCTGGTCTCTCATCATGGATTATTTCCGCATCGATCACGGAATTGAACTGCCCAACTACAGCGTAGATCGCCACTGGTGGGAGCAGGGCGAAAACCTTTATATGGATAACTGGCGAGAATGCGGTTTCCGTGAGTACGACGGTCCCGCTCAGCCAGGCGACATGGTTATCATGCAGGTACAGTCTACGGTCCCGAACCATGCCGGGATTTTGCTTGATGGCAACATGCTACTGCATCACATGTATGGCCAGCTAAGCCAGCGTATTCCCTACGGTGGCTATTACCGTGACCGTACCATCAAAATTCTGCGTTATAAGGATTTGATGTAATGGAAAGAAAAACCGTTATCAAACTCAGCGGCTCAATGGCTCAGCGATTTGGCAGGACACATCGCCGTGCACTAACGTCCGCCAGCGAAGTTTTCAGGGCGCTTTCTAACACCATTGATGGATTTGATGCTTACTTGCGCGAGACCAGAGCGAAAGGGCTGGATTTTGTCATCTTCCGAAACCAAATAAACATAGGCAAGGAAGAGTTTGATCTTCTTGGGCCTGGCGATGAGATCCGCATTATCCCTGTCATACGCGGTAGTAAAAGGGCGGGCCTCTTTCAAATTGTTACTGCCGCCGCAATTGCAGCCTTTACCTGGTGGAACCCAATAGGATGGGCAGCAAGCACACAAATGGCACTCTATGCCGCAGCTGGTTCTATGGCCGTTGGCGGTGTAGTGCAAATGCTCTCTCCTCAGGTTTCAGGTCTGCGAATGCGTCAGGAACCTGATAACAAACCCTCCTATGCGTTTGGTGGTCCCGTTAACACGACGGCATCTGGCAATCCCGTCCCCCTGCTTTATGGGCAACGGGAAATTGGCGGCGCCATTATATCCGCCGGGGTTTATGCAGAAGATCAGCAATAAACCAAACCACGTACTGCAAGCCACCTGACGGTGGCTTTTTTATGGACGCGATATGACGACGACAATCATCAAAGGCCGCGGTAAAGGTGGCAGCAATCAGACCCGAACACCCGTTGAAGCACCGGACAGCATTCAGTCCATTGCAAGGGCAAAGGTGCTGATTGCGCTTGGAGAGGGTGAGTTCGCTGGCGGGCTTGATGGTAAAAACATTTTTCTTGGTGACTCATCTTCCTACACGCCTCTTCAGAACGCCGACGGAAGTTATAACTTCAATAATGTGAAATATGAGTTCCGTTCCGGTACTCAGGACCAGGACTACATTCAGGGCTTCCCCGGCATTGAAAACGAACTTCAGGTTTCATACGAGCTGAAACAGGCTGTGCCGTACGTGCGCGCGGTATCCAACACGCAGCTCTCTGCGCTGCGAATTCGCCTGGGATGGCCAACTCTTTTACTCCAGAAAAACAACGGTGATAAAGTCGGCACCCGCGTTGAGTATGCTATCGATCTGTCGGTCGATGGCGGGCCGTATGAAACGGTGGTTAACGGTGCGGTCGATGACAAAACTACGTCGCTTTATGAGCGCAGTCACCGCGTTAACCTTCCAAAAGCCTCGACTGGATGGCAGTTACGGGTTCGCAGAATCACGCCGGATTCCACGAGCGTGAATATCGTCGACACCATGCGCGTTGTGGCCGTTACTGAAATTATTGACGCCAAACTTCGCTACGTTAACACAGCGCTGCTGTATGTAGAGTTTGACGCAAAGCAGTTCCCTAATGGCATTCCTCAGGTTGTGTGCAATCCGAAAGGGCGAATCATCCGTGTACCTGATACTTATGATCCCGAAACCCGCACTTATTCTGGTACATGGGAGGGCGTATTTAAATGGGCGTGGACGGATAACCCTGCCTGGATTTATTACGACATCATTCTGAATGAGCGCTTCGGGCTGGGTCAAAGAATCGATGCGACTCAGATAGACAAATGGGAACTTTATCGCATTGCCCAGTATTGCGATCAGCCGGTACCCGACGGCAAGGGCGGAAGCGGGACGGAGCCTCGTTTTCGTTGCAACGTTTATATCCAGGACCGTAATGACGCCTGGACCGTACTTCGTGACCTGGCTGGTATATTTCGCGGCATGACGTACTGGGGCGACAATAAGATGTATGTCCTGGCTGATATGCCACGGGATGTGTGGCACATCTATAACCATGCCAGCGTTGTTGAGGGTAAATTTACCTTTTCGGACCCGAGTGAAACCACACGAAACACTGCCGCGCTGGTGAACTGGTCAGACCCAGCCAACCACTATAAAGACACTCCTGAGCCTGTTTACGATAACGATCTGGCCATGCGCTTCGATTATCGTCAGCTCGAAATGACTGCGATCGGCTGCACCAGGCAGTCAGAGGCAAACCGGCGGGGGCGCTGGGCGCTGCTCACTAACGGTATCGGCGAGGTGGTGACCTTCAGTACTGGCATGGACGTTCCCCCTGTCGGGGAGGTGATCGGCGTGGCTGCTAACGAGCTGGCCGGAAGAACTATCGGCGGCAGGGTGAGTGCGGTTAACGGCCGCAACATAACCCTCGATCGCGCCGCTGATGTGAAGGCCGGGAACCGGCTGTTTTTGAATCTTCCATCAGGCACAGCTCAGGCCAGAACCGTCCAGGCCGTTAACGGAAACACAGTCACTGTCACCACATCCTACAGCGAAACGCCGGAGGCTGAATGTAACTGGGGTGTGGACTCTGACGATCTGTTTATAGCGCTTTTCCGTGTTACGGGAACGCGGGACAACAACGACGGCACTTTCGAAGTCACCGGGACGACTTACAACCCTGACATCTATTCCGCCGTTGATACCGGCGCAAGACTGGACGAGCGTCCAGTCAGTGTCATTCCACCTGGGGTTCAGGCCCCACCAGGAAATATTGTCGTAGACAGTTACTCTACGGTTAACCAGAACATTGCGATTACCACCATGCGCATTGCCTGGGATGCTGTTCAGGGTGCAGTTGCGTACGAGGCGGAATGGCGGCGTGACAGCGGAAACTGGGTAAGCGTGCCCCGAACGTCTTCTCTCGGTTTTGAAGTGCAGGGTATCTACTCGGGTCGCTATCTGGTCCGCGTCAGGGCGGTGAACGCCAGCGACGTTTCATCGGTGTGGGCGACATCATCAGAAGTGAATCTTACGGGTAAAGTGGGTAATCCGCCGAAACCTGTCGGCTTCATCGCTTCTGAAAACGTGGTATTCGGTATTGAGCTGAACTGGGGATTCCCGGCGAATACCGACGACACGCTGAAGACGGAAATTCAGTACAACCTGACCGGTGCCGAGGACGATGCGATGCTGCTGGCCGATGTGCCTTACCCACAGCGCAAATATCAGCAGATGGGCCTTAAGGCTGGGCAGATTTTCTGGTACCGCGCGCAGCTGGTGGACCGCAGCGGCAACGAGTCCGGATACACCGACTGGGTGCGCGGACAGGCGAGCATCGATGTTTCCGACATCACAGATGTGATCCTGGAGGAGATTAAAGATTCTGAGGTATTCAAGGATCTGATTGAGAGTGCCGTAGAAAGTAGCGAGAAACTGGCCGAACTTTCTGATGCGATTAAGGAGAACGCCGATGGTCTGGCTGCAGCAGTAGGTTCGAATAAGCAGACAGCAGAAGCAATCATTGGGAACGCCCTGGCTATTGCTGATGTTGTTGTGCGCCAGACTGCGCAGCAGGGGGCTAACTCTGCGACATTCGAACAGCTCCGGGAAGTGATCGCTACTGAGACGGAAGCCCGCGTCACGGATGTTACTCGTCTTGAGGCACAAACTGCACAGAATGAAGCGGGTATTACTGATGTTCGCCAGGCGTTAGCAACGGAAACTGAAGCTCGCGCTTCTGCGGTAAGTCAATTGTCGGCTGCCACTCAGGCCGCATCTGACAAAGCTGATTCAGCAGCTGCTGTAGGTGCTCAGAATACAGCATCAATCACTGACCTTAGCCAGGTTGTCACGGACCTCGATTCCTCAATGGCATCACGCCTGGAAGAGCTGGGTGCACAAACTGATAAGGCCAGCGGCGGTATTCAGAGTAACTCCATCGCGCTAATAACGAGTACGCTGGCGCAGGTTGATCAGCAGGTGAGACTCAGCGCGCAGTACGGTGACAGTAAGGCCAGCATCGATCGTATTGATAATGTTATGGCAAGCGACAGGGAGGCAACAGCGCGTTCGCTGCTGAGTTTGCAGACTGACGTGAACGGCAACAAGGCAGCAATCAACAGCCTGAACCAGACGTTTTCCAATTATCAGCAGGCCACGGCCACGCAGATAAACGGCATTACGGCGACCATCAACGGGCACACTTCAGCGATCACCACCAACGCGCAGGCCATTGCGAACGTCAACGGCGACCTGAATGCGATGTACAGCATCAAGGTAGCTATTGATTCAAATGGCAACCAGTATGCCGCTGGCATGGGAATTGGTGTTCAGAATACTCCATCTGGTATGCAGTCTCAGGTTCTCGTCCTTGCCGATCGATTTGCGGTGATGAGCCAGGCAGGAGGTGCCGTTACATTGCCATTTGTTATCCAGAACGGGCAAACTTTCATAAGCGATAGCTTTATCCAGGATGGAACAATTGCCAACGCTAAAATTGGTAATTACATACAGTCATCCACCTGGGATGGCTCGGGTAATGTTGGCTGGCATATCAATAAATCTGGGTTTGCGACATTCAATAATGTCACGATCCGTGGAACGGTATACGCCACTAATGGCAGTTTCAAAGGGACAGTTGAGGCGACCACTTTTGTCGGTGATATTGCCAACGTGGGGATTGGCAGTGACGCTAAGATTTCCGGCGGCGGGGTTGCGACACGAACAATTACGTTTACGGATTCCTCATCATCAGCACTCAGTAAATCAGCACTTCTTGAGTCGCTGATTTTTGTTTCTTCTTTGTCTGGCACTACAACGGTATCCATCACTCTCAGCATCAACGGTAACACGCGAGATTTGGGCACAATCAATGTGCCTGCCGGGACAGGCGGGCTCTGGATGACAGTAAGACATGCAGTGAGAGGGATTACCTCCGCCACTGTAACCGGGACCATAACGGTTACCGGAACAGGAACGGCAAGTAAGACCATATCATCCCCGACTTTAACCATTACCCGCGGTACCGGCTCATTTGCCTGACCTTCCTGATATTCAACCTGATTTATAACCCGCTTCGGCGGGTTTTTTATTGCGTGGAGAAAATATGATTTACACAACAGGCACGATTGCAGTCAGCGGCAATACGCTTACCGGAACGGGTACAGCCTTTAATGCTGCGGGCTCACTTATCCGCAACGGATGCACAGTTATCGCGCTGACCAGCCCTGCCAAGGTATTCCAGATTACTGCTATCGGCGGGGCAACCAGTCTCACCGTGACACCTGCGGCAAGCCCTGCTATCCCTGCTGGAACCAAATATGCCATTCTTCTGAGCGACAGCCTTAGCGTTGACGGTCTGGCGCAGGATATCGCTGAAACATTCACTATGTACCAGCGTTACATGAGCGGTTTCGCTGATGTGATGAACGGTACTACAGACGTCACTATCACGATTAACGGTGTGGCCGTTACCGTACCGGGCCAGAAATCACTGGCGAAGAAAGGGGCTAACAGCGATATAACCAGCCTAAGCGGCCTGACTACCGCGCTCAGTATCAGCCAGGGCGGTACAGGTGCAAAGAATGATGCTGACGCTCGCACAAACCTCGGTTTGGGAAGTGCCGCCACTAAGGATGTTGGCCCTAATACTGGCAATGTCCTGGGGGTTGGATATTTTGGTTTCGGTATTCCAACTGTGAACGTTTTAGGGAGTACCGAATCAGGGTTTTATGGCATTGACGCCCGTGGTGCTGCCTGGGCGCCGCAATCAGGATCGGGAATTGTATGCGGGTATGACCTAAGTCGCCGACAGCAAATCTTCACAGGAATGTCCGGTAATCTTTTTGTCCGGAACCTGGCTAGTTCTGCTATGGATACACCTTCGTCCACCATTCCATGGACACAGATGCAGTCTGTTGGAACATCAGATATTGATTTTAAACACGTCAACGGCGATCTCGATGTTGCTGATTCTCTTGAAAACATCTGTCAAATGGAGTTTAAGCGATTCTACTACCTTGATGATGATGAGCAGACAGAGCGCCGTGGCGTAATTGCTCAGCAGATCGAACAAATCGACAAGGAATATGTTCACTCTG
>JALCNW010000035.1 GCA_022649305.1 Enterobacter sp. | reverse complement strand
GGATGATGACTTCCACCACCGCCGCGTGCAGCTGGTAGCTGTCGCGAACCGGGGCGGAGCAACCTTCGATGTAGCTGACGTAGCTGCCCTCGTCGGCCACCAGAATGGTGCGCTCAAACTGACCGGTTTTTTCTGCGTTAATACGGAAATAGGTGGAAAGCTCCATCGGGCAACGCACGCCTTTCGGGATGTAGATAAACGTCCCATCGGAGGCCACCGCCGCATTAAGCGCCGCAAAGAAGTTGTCGTTGCTGGGCACCACGGTACCGATGTATTTTTTCACCAGATCCGGATGATCGTGAATCGCCTCGCCAAAGGAACAGAAGATAATGCCCTGCTCGGCCAGCTTGCCGCGATAGGTCGTAGCCACGGACACGGAGTCAAAAATGGCATCGACCGCCACCTCACGACCTTCACGTACCGGCACGCCGAGCTGTTCGAACGCATCTTCAACCTCTTTGCTCAAAAACGCATTCGCGCCCGTCTGCTGTACTGCGCCAGGCTGTGAGGCACAGGTGTCATCACAGCTGCCGCAGGATGGCGCGGAGTAATAGCTGTAATCCTGATAGTCCAGGTGTTTGTAATGTGCTTTTAGCCAATGCGGCTCTTCCATCTCCAGCCACGCGCGAAACGCGCTCAGGCGAAACTCGAGCATCCATTCTGGCTCGTTACGTTTTGCGGAGATAGCGCGGACAACGTCTTCGTTGATGCCCTTCGCCAGCTCGTCGGTTTGTAACTGAGTGAAGAACCCCTCTTTGTAATTGAGGTGTCCGCCGCTCCAGATATTTACATCGTCAGTTGCTTCAGTATTACGAGACATAGTACCGCCTATACCCCAAAGCTTTCGCCGCAGCCGCATTCGTTCTGGGCTTTCGGGTTGTTGAATTTAAACAGCTGGTTTAAGCCTTCACGCACGTAGTCGACTTCAGTTCCGTCGATAAACGGCATCGCCTGCAATGCCACGTAAAGCTTCGCGCCGTCGGTTTCAAATATCAGATCGTCTTTTTCACGTTCCGTCACCGTATCCAGCACGTAACCGAATCCGGCACAACCGGTCTGCTTGACGCCTAAACGCAGGCCAATAATTTCAGGTTTTTTGGCCACCAGCTCGTGGATATGCGCCGCCGCTGCTGGCGTCAGCGATAGACCGCGCCATGTAAAATCTGCGGGGTTAAAGGTTTCTGACTGCAATTCCATAGGTCCACCTCATCGATTAAGCCGCTAAGGGCATATCACCATGTTAGTGATAACGATTATCAGTACAACCCCCTGACAGCAGGGGCTTTCCGCTTAACCGCCCTTTTTGACTACTTTCATTAAGCATAGACCCTGACGCGCAAGGCAGGAGAGATGGATAAAGATGTGTAATAGATTGATTAATAATGGAATAAAACAGGCTAATCAGCGCGATGGGTTACCGCGTATAAGATGTATAGATAATGCCTATTTTTAAGATAGTTTTTTTAATTGTAATAAATTCATGCGATTAAAGTTAAATCAAACACTTAGCATTTTTGGCTCCTGACAATAAGAAGGCCAAAATACAGGAAATATCTCACTCTTGCGGGTTCGTGAGGAACATCAGCAACATTTCTGAAATGTTTGTGTTTATAGGACATTTTCATTCGTCTATAAATATGCCCGCGTCAGGCAGGCATCAAGTTGGTTTATTGTTATATTGATTTGCATAAATCAGATTGATGGTGGTTAATCAAACGTCACTATTCATTACACAAATCAGCAAGTTATCGGCGTAACGTTCCCTTTGTCATTTATTCAAAAAAAAGGAAACGTTATGTCATGGAATAAAGATGGCGCAATTTTGTATGCGAAATCACATGCCCATTCTCAAAGCACTGGCAACTGCGCTCATTACGTCACCGAGGCAATCCGGTCTGGAGGAGGATTAAAGATCCCAAATACACACTTCGCTAAAGACATGGGACTGACATTAGTCAATGCTGGTTTTCGCCTCGTATATGACCAACCCCACGTCGGTGATGTAGCGGTTATACAAAATATTGTTGGACATGATAGCGGTCATGTCTGCATATACGATGGCCAGCGGTGGATCAGTGATTTCTTGCAACGCACAATGTATCCGGGGCAGGCTTATCGGAACATACAACCACATTACGAACTCTTCAGGCATGGTTAATGAAAACACTTTTAATTTTTCTTCTCGCCCTACCTCCGCTTGCGTTCGCAGACAGCATTTATGAACCAGGCTTCGTGGCACTGAAATTCAACCAATGGTACATCGGCCAGTTAGAGAAGGATAAGCCGCCCGTTCTTAACCCAGACCTCATGCAGGAATACGTTTGTGCAGAAACCATCACAGCCATAAAAAAAATGTACTCTGGCGACAGCAACGATAAGGACATGCCAGACGCAGATATGTTTATCAAATCTCAGGACTGGGGTGAAGACTGGGACCAGGTAACTGTACTGCACTCTGATTTTGATGCTGTTTGCACGAACGTGTATATCTCGTTTGGCAAGAAACAGGATCATGTTGTTGCAGATTGCCTCGTACAGGAAAAGGGACAGTGGAAAATCAGATCGGCGACTCTGATTAAGTAACACGACGATATAACAGGGATAACCCTCTGATATACGCGCTGCTAAGAATGAGTTTGCGTTATTTTTATCAGATAACACTGAAACACCTTCCGTTAACGAGCGCTTCAGGTTTCAGCGGCTAGAATTAAGGTGACACTAAAGGAGATTACTATGTCATCACATGATTTTGAGAATGAAGCCGATCGCCTGGCAAACAAAGCGTTTAATAAAGCTGATGAACTCGCGGGTGAAGCCCAATCCCAGTTTGGTGATGCAGTGGATTCACCTAAACATCAGATCAAAGGTGCCGCGCGTAAATACGCCGCCAAAGCTTCTGATGTGGCGGATGATGTCTCTGAAAGGGTTCGTGATAACCCGCTGACTGGGTTGATGGCGGCTGGTGCAATCGGCCTGATTATTGGCCTGCTGGTTGGGCGAAAATAGTCGAACGTTACTGTGGCCCGCAAGGGCCTTTTTTATATCCCTGCCTCATGGAACGATACCGCAAAGCCCTGCTCTCTCCAGTGATCCAACTGCTCCTGCTGACGTGCCGTTGGGGACTTACCTGTCCAGACAAAGATTTTTTGGCCGGGGAATAGCTCAGGACGTGGAGAATCGATCGGTTCCGCCAGCACGTCAATATGCCATCCTTTATGAGAAAGGCGTGCAGCTTCCAGCCACAGACGCGTACGATCGTCACACTCCCACCCGATTAACAGCGCATCCTTCCCGGGCTTTTTCCGTGATTCCACCAGCCGAGCAGCGGCAAGTTCAATCAGCACGCCGTCTAACAGGCTTGCCATATGGCGAACGGTGTTTTGATCGTGGCTCATTCGCTGGCGAACCGGCACAAGAATGTTATCGATAAGGGCTTCAACAGAATGCTCGCGGCGCATATCGGCAAGCCTGGCGCGCAGCCTGGCGGGGCTGGCAGTGCGTATGGCCAGCATCATCTCTTCCTGAGAGGATGCCCAGCCGCTCTGAGTCATGACGTCCGGCGTGGTCAGCAGGTCTTTGACCTTGCCTACGGACACGCCACTCTTCATCAGGCGTTTGATTTCTTCAATACGTAGAATATCTTCATCGTCAAACTGACGATGGCCGCCTTCGCTACGCTGGGGTTTAAACAATCCATAGCGTCGCTGCCAGGCACGAAGCGTAACGGGGTTAATCCCGCATCGTTCGGCGACTTCACCGATACTGTAATAGGCCATTAATTCCCTCACGCTTAAGACGTCCATACGACAACAAGCTTACCTTATCAGATTGTACAACTAAAATGTATAACTAAGAACCGGTCCGAGAGCAAGAGTCTGTTCATCGAACCGGCGAATTGTTTAAACATTGTTGTACAATTTTTAAAGCCGCGTGCAGCCTGCGCGAAGGGGAAAGTGAAGAGTTTTACAAATCGAATTTCTTATCCGGCCAGGCAATCTGCGGGATACCGCCGAGCCTTGGGCTGGCAAAAAGATGCCCCTGAAACTCGCAAATCCCGGCAGCTTCAAGCCACATCCACTCCTCGGCCTTTTCTACGCCAACGGCGCAAAACTGAATCTCCAGTGAGGAACAGCATTTGATAATGGCCTGAATAATGGCCTGCCGTGGCCCGCTTTTGTGGACATCCGCTACCAGTTCGCGGTTAATTTTAATGCGGTCCGGCTGGAACTGCGCCAGCAGCCATAGCCCCGCAAAGCCGGCACCAAAGTGGTCGATCGCCACGCTGATACCCGCGCTTTTGAGCTGTCTCACTGCGCCCTGAAAATCGGCGAACTGCGAAATAATTTCGCTTTCGGTGAATTCGATAATGATTTGCTCAGGCACCAGGCCGTTAGCTTCGATTTCACTCAGCAGGAAGCGGACGGCGTTGGGCACGTTGACCAGCGTCATCGGCAGCAGGTTCAGAGAGAGCGTTTGTCCTTGAAGGCCCAGCGCGCTGGCCATTGAAAGCGCGACCTGCTTACTTTTCAGGTCTGCCTCGTAGATATCTTCGTCCGCCAGCGCCTCAAAGTACGCCTCTGGTGAGTCTCCCGACGGCGTGCGAATCAACGCCTCCCAGGAGACAACAGCCTGGGAAAAGGGGTCAACAATAGGCTGAAAAGCAAAGCTGCAGTCAGCGCCCTGTGCGATAACCACCGGCTGTCGGGAAAGCGCGCTCTCTTCTGGCACAAAATCCCACGAATCGCCAGGTGGGACTTCAAAATAGTTTTCTTTTTCAGTCGCCTGAACAAAGGTGCGGAAGAACTGCAGGGCACGATCGTTGTAGGTCAGCTGAAAACGGGTTGTTCCCTTATCCAGCACCTGCTGAAGCACCTCTTCCCTGTCGTAGTGGCGAAGATCAAAAAGCTCCATCCCGGCATTACCGAACCGCCGATGCGGGCCGTGGTCATGAAGCAACTCCACCACATTGGAATGGCGCGGATCGCTGCAAATATGCTGGTAAATCGTGTTTACGCTCTCTTCTGGCCCTTCAAGCAGCTGGAAGAAATGCGTTCCGTTGAACAATAAAATCCCGGTGACGTCCGAGTGCCGATTCATGCGATTTGCTGCATTAACCATTTCTTCCAGAGCTTTAACTGGAACGTTCGCGCAGATATGGCTGCGGTAAATAATGGTTGTGAGCATGATTTTCCAGAGTTACAGGGTGGGCCACACGAACACACAATGCGGATAGCTTCAGTTATAGCACATTTGAGGCATAACAAATAATCTACAGTTCAATGATTTGGGGGTCTCTGAGGCGCTTTTCTGATACTTGTACAGCCCGGAGCGACACACACATCTTGTACAATATATCCTGCGAAAACTCAACACCAATATAGCTAAATAACACCATGATTTATCTATTAATTTAACTCAATCATTAAAAATAAGTAAAATATTGTACATTTTTAATGTACAGATTTTAAAAAACCGTATACCTTATTTGTAACGCGATTGATTACAAAATTTTACAGGAGCGAAACATGCGCCAGAATGGATATCAGCCGGATGCCGCCGCTGCAATAGCACAGTACTTTGATAAGGCGTCTCTCCCTACGCAGCAGGAAACGCTAGGCCAGGTAGTCGTAGAGATCCTCCGCGACGGACGCAGCCTGAATCGTAAAACGCTATGCACCAAGCTGTTAGGTCGCCTTGAAGGGGCGTCGGGCCATGAAGAGGAGCAGCATTATCAGATGCTTATCGGTCTGCTTTTCGATCGCTGAGGTTTGCACAATTTAAACGATGACCTGGGCATGCAGCCAACAGAACGAGGGAATGTTTTGGCTCACAGACCAGGCTATCAGGGATGCGGGTATGAATAGAAGTCGCGTAGATAAAATGGTTGACGAGCTTATTGGTGAGGCCGTTCTTTCTCTGTTGAAAGAGAATGGCCCCATCAATACGCATGCCTTAGTGCAAAGATTACGGAGCATGAGAATTCACGAGAAGGATCCCGAGCGGCAGGAAGCCATTTCAGCGGTTATTGCTGAAATAAGCGACAGTACGGATGACGCATTTAAGCATTACAAAGCAGTGCAACACAGCGTGCCGCGAGAAGGAGTTCGTACCATGAACAATGACAACGTTGTTCCTCTATTTGGCAATGGAAAGCCAGCAGATCCAAAAAAAATACATTAACAGCAACCCTTAACCTAACCGTCACGGTGAAAATGATGCGACAGAATATTCAGGTTCAACCCGAGTTCAATACAGCCATTTTTGATAGCGCAATGTCAGAATACTTCCGCACGGCTGGCGATCGTTTTGCCGATGAATCTGCCATTTTTTCTACCGCGGTAAGCGGTGTCCTGGCCTCGGACGGGCATCTGTCAAATAAAGGCATTATTTTATGGCTGATACAGGCGCTCGAAGTCACGGATGACGTTGTCCAGGCCGATGTGATCCGCAAAACCCTGGAAATCGTTGTTGGCTACACTGTGGATGATATCTAATCGGCAAACGCTATGATGGCTCCCTCAACGTGTCATCGTCATATGTGACGAGCATCGTGACGATGACACGCGCAGTATCACAATAAACCCTGTTATATCAATGAAATGAATATTTGGCATGAATTCTGCTTAGAACATGCTTTCGAGACTGGTTCCCAGTTAACTCTCCGTTCATTTCTTAACAGGTCTGTTATTGATGAAAAAAATCGCCAGCGTCTGCCCCTACTGCGGTGCAGGCTGTAAATTAAATCTCGTGGTTGAAAACAATCGTATTATCCGCGCCGAAGCCGCCGACGGTGTGACCAATCAGGGCACACTGTGCCTGAAGGGCTTTTACGGTTGGGATTTCCTCAACGACACCCGTCTCCTCACCCCTCGCCTCACCCAGCCGATGATTCGTTACCATAAAGGTGAAAAGTTCACACCGGTCACCTGGGAAGAAGCCATTCGCTACACCGCTAACAAGCTGAGTGCGATTAAAGAGCAACACGGTTCGCGCGCCATCATGACGACCGGATCGTCACGCGGAACGGGCAACGAAACCAACTACGTGATGCAAAAATTCGCCCGCGCGGTGCTCAAAACGAACAATGTGGATTGCTGCGCTCGCGTGTGTCACGGCCCGTCAGTGGCAGGTTTGCAGGAAACGCTCGGCAACGGCGCAATGAGCAACTCCATCAACGATATCGAAAACTCAAAATGCCTGCTGGTGTTTGGTTATAACTGTGCGGACTCACACCCTATCGTGGCGAGACGTGTGATTAAAGCCCGCCAGAATGGCGCAAAGATCATCGTGTGCGATCCGCGTCGCATTGAAACCGCGCGCATCGCCGATCAGCATCTCCAGCTGAAGAACGGCAGCAACATGGCACTGGTGAATGCGTTTGGTTACGTGCTACTGGAAGAAGAGCTATACGACAAAAACTACGTGGCGCGTTTTGCCGATGGGCTGGAAGCGTATCGGCAAATCGTCAAAGATTATGCACCTGAGAAAGTGGAACATCTGACCGGCGTTTCGGCGCGGGACGTGCGTCAGGCGATGCGCACCTTTGCGGCGGCACCGTCTGCCACCGTGATGTGGGGAATGGGCGTCACCCAGTTTGGGCAGGCTGTCGATGTGGTGAAAGGACTGTCGAGCCTGGCGCTGCTGACCGGCAATCTTGGCCGCCCTGCCGTTGGCGTCGGTCCGGTTCGCGGGCAAAACAACGTCCAGGGTGCTTGCGATATGGGCGTCCTGCCGAATATGTTCCCAGGCTACCAGGACGTCACCGATCCCGATGCGCGTCAGAAATTCGCCGATGCGTGGGGGATTGACGTCAGCACTATGGATGACCAGGTTGGCACCCGCATCACCGAAGTTCCACATCTGGCGCTCGAAGGCAAAGTCAAAGCCTACTACATCATGGGCGAGGATCCGCTTCAAACCGAGGCCGATTTAGGCCTAGTACGCAGCGGCTTCGAGGCGCTCGATTTTGTCGTCGTACAAGACATCTTTATGACCAAAACGGCTGAAGTGGCAGACGTGCTATTGCCTGCCACCTCCTGGGGCGAACATGGCGGCGTCTTTACCTGTGCCGATCGCGGCTTCCAGCGTTTTGGTAAAGCCATTGATGCCAGCGGCAACGTGAAGCGCGACTGGGAGATAATCAGCCTGCTGGCAACGGCGATGGGCTACCCGATGCACTACGATTCAAACCAGCAGATCTGGGATGAAATGCGCGATCTATGCCCGCTGTTTTACGGCGTTACTTACGAGAAAATGGGCGATATGGGTCATATCCAATGGCCATGCCCGACGTTGGATCACCCCGGCACGCCATACCTGTACAAAGATAACCAGTTCGATACGCCTAACGGCAAAGGCCAGCTGTTCGCCGCGCCGTGGCGCGCGCCGGCAGAAGTGCCGGATGCAGATTATCCACTGATATTATGTACCGTGCGCGAAGTGGGCCATTACTCGTGTCGCTCCATGACCGGCAACTGTGCCGCGCTGCAAAGCCTGGCCGATGAACCGGGCCACGTGCAGATGCACCCAACCGATGCCGAGAAGATGGGCATCGACGACGGTCAACTGGTGTGGGTGCGTTCGCGTCGCGGGAAAGTCATTACCCGCGCCAGCATCAGTGAACGTATTAACCCGGGCGCGGTATACATGACCTATCAGTGGTGGATTGGCGCCTGTAACGAATTGACGCAGGATAATCTCGACCCGACGTCCAAAACGCCAGAAACCAAATACTGTGCGGTAAAGATTGAGGCGATAGACGATCAGCGCTGGGCGGAAGACTATGCAGCCTCGGCGTATCAGTCGATGAAAACGCGGTTAATTAGTGCGGTGAACGTCTAGCGGAATCGCCGGGTGGCATCTCCACCGCCCGGCAAAACCATACTACTCTTTGCGTTGCTCTTCGGCCTCGACCTCACGATACCAACGAGGATGGTGTTTCTTCGCCCAGCGGCGACTCACCTTCCCTTCGATCATCCCTTTAATCGATCCCTTCACCCAGAACGCCATATACATATGAATAAGAATCGCGTGAATTAAAATAATTGCCGCCGTGGCGTGGATTAACAGGCTCCAGCGCACCAGCTTAATCGGGAAGTAGTGAGCAAAGTACGGACGCCAGATAATCACGCCCGTTGCCAGCAGCACAAAAATCATGCTCATGATGGTCCAGAACATCATTTTCTGCCCGGCGTTATATTTGCCGACGTCCGCCACCTTATGCTCGTTACCTTTCAGCACCTCAACGATGCCCTTAATCCAGGGAAGATCCTGTTTATCCGGGATATTGTGATGAACAAAGCGTACGAACATAAACATCAGGGCAAAGAAGATCAGCACGCCGAAAAACGGGTGCAGAATACGCCCCATTTGCGGCGTGCCGAAAGTTTCCGTTAGCCACTGAAGCGTTGGGAAAAACAGCGCAATACCGGAAAGCGATACCAGGAAGAAGCAAATCACCACCGTCCAGTGACACGCGCGATCGATAAACCTGGTGCGCAGGATCATTTTGCTCTTACTCATGATCGTTCTCCTCTTCGTCATCGTCCGTCTCTTTGTTTGGCCCCACGCCGATATAGTGATAAATCAGCCCGGCAAAGGTGACGATGAATCCGGCCGCCGACAGCGGTTTGAGAATGCCCTTCCACAGGTTGACCGGTACGTCGATTTTCGGATCGTTCGGCAGGTTGTGATAAAGCTCCGGCTGGTCGGCATGGTGCAGAACATACATCACATGCGTACCGCCTACCCCCTGCGGGTTGTAGACGCCCGCATTGGCGTAACCGCGTTTTTTAAGCTGCGCCACGCGCGCGTCACCCATTTCTAGCATCTCTTTTTTGCTGCCGAAATGAATCGCACCGGTCGGGCAGGTTTTCACACAGGCCGGCTCCTGACCGACGCTGACGCGGTCTACGCACAGCGTACATTTGTAGACCCGATTATCGTCGGGGTTCAGGCGCGGAATATTGAACGGGCAACCGGCGATGCAATAACCGCAGCCAATACAGTGATCGGACTGAAAATCCACAATCCCGTTGGCATACTGGATAATGGCCCCGGCTGACGGACAAGCCTTGAGGCAGCCCGGATCCGCGCAGTGCATACAGCCGTCCTTGCGGATCAACCACTCCAGCTTGTTGTTCTGCGTGGTTTCGCTAAAGCGCATTACCGTCCAGGACTTGGCGCTCAAATCCATCGGGTTATCGTATACGCCTTCACACACGCCCACTTCGTCGCGAATATCATTCCATTCTGAACAGGCCACCTGACAACCTTTACAGCCAATACAGGTGGACACATCAATCAGCTTGGCGACTTCCGTTTTGAAATCCCGCGCCTGCGGGGGCGGCGTGAAGCCGTTGGTGGCCGAACGTTTGATAATATCTTGTGATTGCATAGACATACGTGGCCTCCCTTACGCCTTCTCGATGTCGACTAAAAACGCCTTGTATTCCGGCGTTTGCGAGTTGGCGTCGCCCACGGATGGCGTCAGCGTATTAGCCAGGAACCCTTTACGCGTCGCGCCCTCAAAGCCCCAGTGGCACGGAATGCCGACGGTATTGACTTTGCGACCATCGATCGTCAGGGTTTGCAGGCGTTTGGTCACCACCGCTTTGGCTTTGATGTAGCCGCGCTTCGACATCACTTTCACCTCATCCCCGGCAGCAATGCCCTTCTCCTGTGCCAGCGCTTCGCCAATCTCAATAAACTGGTCCGGCTGAGCGATAGCGTTCAGGCGCGAATGTTTGGTCCAGTGACGGAATAGCTCGGTGATGGAATAGGTGGTGGCGACGTACGGGAACTCGTCCGCTTTGCCCATGTTGGGCAAGTCTTCTTTAAACACGCGCGCAACGGGGCTTGAGATCACGTCTGGATGCAGCGGATTGGTGCCAATCGGCGACTCTATCGGTTCGTAGTGTTCCGGGAACGGGCCGTCATTCATCTTGTCGATGGAGAACAGGCGCGCCACGCCTTCCGGGTTCATGATAAATGGCCCGACGTTACTGCCCGGTGCCGAGGCGTTATAGTCCGCCACGTCCTGACCCGTCCATTTTTTGCCATCCCAGTGCAGTAGCGCTCGTTTACTGTCCCAGGGTTGACCGGCAGGATCGGCAGAGGCGCGGTTATACAGGATGCGACGGTTTGCCGGCCATGACCACGCCCAGCCTGGCGTACAGCCCAGTCCGTATGGATCGCTGTTATCGCGGTTCGCCATCTGATTACCCTGCTCGGTCCAGCTTCCACAGTACACCCAGCAGAAACTGCTGGTGCTGCCATCGTCACGCAGTTGCGCAAAACTGTTGAGCTGCTGACCTTTCTTCGCAACCAACTGACCCTGGTCATCAAAGAGATCCACCAGCGCCGTGCCGTTAGCTTCGCGAGCGATCTCTTCCGGATGCGGATCGCGCGGATTTTTGTAGTTCCACGACATGTTCAGCACCGGAGCAGGATTTGCCCCGCCTTCAGCCTGATACAGTTCACGCAGGCGCATGAACAAGCGGCCCAAAATTTTACCATCGTGCATCGCTTCACCCGGTGGCTCGGCCGCCGCCCAGTGCCATTGCAGCCAGCGCCCGGAGTTGGCAATCGACCCGTCTTCTTCTGCAAAGCAGGACGACGGCAGACGGAAGACTTCGGTCTGAATATCCGCCGGGTTGACGTCGTTCATTTCGCCGTGATGCTGCCAGAAGGTGGAAGACTCGGTGACCAGCGGATCGATAACCACCATGTATTTCAGCTTCGAAAGCGCGCGGGACGATTTGTTTTTATCCGGGAACGCCGCCAGCGGGTTAAACCCCTGAACGATGTAGCCGTTGATTTTACCCTCAAGCATTAACTTGGCCTGGGTCATAACGTCATACAGACGATCCCATTTCGGTAGCCAGTCGTAGCCCCAGTTATTGTCAGCCGTGGCGTGCTCGCCCCAGAAGCTTTTCATCATGCTGATGAAGAACTTCGGCGTATTTTGCCAGTAGTTGACCTCATTCAGGCCCAAAGACGGCGGAGTGATCTGCGAAATATAGGTCTGATAATCCGGCTGCTTTTCAGACGGTAGCGGCATATAGCCCGGCAGATTGGTCGAGAGCAAACCCAAATCGGTATAGCCCTGAATATTAGAGTGGCCGCGCAGCGCGTTAACACCCCCGCCCGCCATGCCAATATTACCCAACAGCAGCTGTAGCATTGCTGCCGCACGGATGATCTGCGCACCCGCCGAATGGTGCGTCCAGCCCAGCGCGTACAAAATCGTCGCCGTGCGATCCGGCACGCTGGTGCTGGCGAGGATCTCACAGATACGGTTGAAATCATCAATCGAGGTTCCGCAAAGACGGTTGACCATCTCCGGCGTGTAGCGATCAACGTGGTTTTTCAGCAAATTCCAGACGCAGCGAGGATGGCTGAGCGTGTCATCACGCAGTGCGTTACCCTGCTCGTCCAGTTGATAGCACCAGCTCGATTTATCGTACTGGCGCTTGTCAGCGTCGTAGCCGCTGAATAATCCGTCATCGAAAGCGTAGTCTTCGCGAACGATCAGCCCGGCGTTGGTATAGGCGAGGACGTATTCGTGCTGGATAGCGTTATGCTCGATAAGGTATCGGATGGCCCCCAGCAGGAAGGCGGTATCGGAACCAGCGCGAATGGGGGCATACAGATCGGCCACCGCCGCGCTGCGGTTGAAACGAGGATCGACCACCACCACCGTGGCGTCGTTTTTGGTTTGCGCTTCAATCACCCATTTAAAACCGACCGGGTGAGCCTCGGCGGCATTACCGCCCATGATCAGCACTACGTTGGCGTTTTTAATGTCGACCCAGTTATTGGTCATCGCACCGCGGCCAAAAGTGGGTGCCAGCGCGGCAACGGTGGGGCCATGGCAAAGACGAGCCTGGCAGTCGATCGCCACCATGCCCAGCGCGCGGGCAAATTTGCCGTCAAGAATACCGGTTTCATTACTGGCCGCCGATGAGCACAGCATGCCCGTGGTAGTCCAGCGGTTGACCGTTAGCCCTTGTGGGTTTTTCTCGATAAAATTGGCATCGCGATCGGCCTTCATCAGACGAGCAATGCGCTCGATAGCATCGTCCCAGGAGATGCGCTGCCATTTGTCCGATCCCGGTGCACGATATTCGGGATAAAGCAGGCGATTATCGCTGTGAATATAATCCAGCACCCCTGCCCCTTTCGGGCACAGCGAGCCGCGACTGACCGGATGATCCGAGTCGCCTTCGACGTGATAAATACGTTGTCTGACGTTTTTGGCATCGTCGCCGAGGCTATACATGATCATGCCGCAACCAACGGAGCAATATGTACAGTTATTACGCGTCTCTTTTGCTTTTAAGAGTTTGTATTGACGTGTTTCCGCCTGAGCGGAAAAAGATGATAAGAATCCGAGAGATGCAACAGTTGTTCCTGCCATACCGCCCGCGCAGATCTTAAAGAACTGCCTCCGGCTAAACTCCATGTATCCTCCAGCTTAAACTTAAGACATGAAAAGGGACGGAGATTATAGGGTTATTAGACGGGATAAACCATTATCCATTTGTGGTTATATAACGGTCATCACTTAGGCTGCATAAATAAAAAAAGGCCGCAGACGCGGCCTATTTACAAGGTTCAACAATCAATGGACGTGAACGCCCAACCGCCAGGCAAAGTAGATCTCTTCTTTAAGTTCCATCGAAGAGAGCGAGAGCAAATCGGCAAACTCCAGTTCAAGCTGCTTGAGCTTTTTCAGATACTGTGCCGGAGAAAGATTGCTCTTATCGCGACGTAAAAATTCCACTGCCAGCTTGGTTGGGCTTAATTCGGTATCCATAATATCCTCGTTGATGGTTAAAACCTGACCAGTATAGCACTTTTCACTGGCCGATTTTTGACCAAAAGCAAAACATATCCGATGTTGCCCCCCGCTTTAAACCACCGCCGTCGTCAGACGCGACGAGCAGCACAGGCGTTCCTGCTCATCAAAAATATCAATTTGCCACACCTGATGACGCCCGCCAGGATGGAGCGCACGACATACACCGCGTACACGTCCGCTTCGGACAGAACGGATATGGTTGGCGTTAACCTCAAGCCCCACCACTTTTTGCTCCCCTTCCGTACACAGATAACCGGCCACCGAGCCCAGCGTCTCGGCCAGCACAACGGACGCGCCGCCGTGCAGCAGGCCAAATGGCTGATGCGTGCGGCTGTCCACCGGCATGGTCGCTTCGATATCGTTGTCACTAATTCGGCTGAACTGGATATCCAGCAGACCAACCATATTTCCTTCGCCCATCGCATTGAGCGCCTGTAGCGTCACTGCTCTTTTCCAGATCATCCAATAATCTCCAGTAAAGCCTGTAAAGGATGGCGTACGCCGCTGCCTTCAACACGCTTCACCTGGCTACGGCAGGAATACCCCGTTGCCAGACAGCGGTTTCGCGGCAGACGTTGCATCGCCTGGTGCCAGGACAGCTCGTATATCCCGAGCGAGTTGGCGTGATTTTTTACTTCATGCCCGTAGGTTCCCGCCATCCCGCAGCAGCCGACGCTGACGTTTTCAAGCTTCGCGCCAAAGCGGGCGAAAATAGAGGCCCACTGGGCGGTGGCTGCGGGTAGCGCAGTCACTTCGGTACAATGACCAAACAGATACCAGGATTCTCCGCTCACGTCGTTCGTGACAGCGGTCTGCAACGCGGCAGGTAACCACTCGTGCACCAGCATCACATGGAAATCCCCACGCTTGTCGCCCAATGCCTGCTTGTACTCATCGCGATAGCACAGCACCAGCGCCGGATCGACGCCGACCATTGGCATGCCGAGCTGCGCCACCCGGTTGAGGAAATCAGATGTTTTCTGCGCGGTTTTCGCGAAGCGGTTGAGGAAACCTTTAATGTGCTGAGCCTTACCGTTCGGCGAGAAAGGCAGCACCACCGGCTGATAACCCACTCGCTCCACTAAACGCACAAAATCGGCAACAACTTGCGCATCGTAGTAGCTGGTAAAAGGATCCTGCACCACCAGCACGGTTTTCGCTTTTTGCTCATCGCTCATTGCTTCAAGCTGTTCCAGCGTCATATTTGCGGAACGGTGCCCCACCAGCTCGCGCTGTAAAGACGGCGTAGAGAGTAGTGGCAGATCGACCATACCGATATGTTTCTCAGACAGCTTGCGCACCAGCGGCTGATTAATAAAGAAGTTAAACGTCTTTGGCGCACGAGCCATTAGCGGCGCGTAGGTCTCAACGGTCGCCACCAGATGATCGCGCATCGGGCGCAGATAACGCGAGTGATACAGCTGCAAGAAGCGCGAGCGGAACTCCGGTACGTCGATTTTGATGGGGCATTGCGTGGAGCAGGCTTTACAGGCCAGACAGCCGGACATCGCCTCCTTCACCTCGTGTGAAAAATCGTATTCACCCTTTCTTGCATGCCAGCTATTTCGTGAACGCTCGATCAGGGCGTGCAGGCTGGCGCGCTTTTCAGGCAGATCGCTTTCCAGTTTCAACGGATCGACGCCGCGATCGGCCAACAGACGCAGCCATTCGCGTACCAGCGTGGCGCGCCCTTTCGGGGAGTGAATGCGATTGCTGGTGATTTTCATCGACGGACACATCGGGCTGTTCACATCGAAGTTAAAGCACAATCCGTTCCCGTTACACTCCATCGCCCCGCGCCACGATGAACGCACCGAAATGGGGATCTGCCTGTCGAAAGTGCCGCGCTTCACGGCATCGACCTGCATCATCGGATCGTCAACGCCCGCTGGCGGACAAATCTTGCCGGGGTTGAGACGGTTATCGGGATCGAATGCGGCTTTCACTTTGCATAGTTCGCCAAAAAGCTGCTCGCCAAAGAAAGCCGGGCTGTATTCAGCGCGGAACCCTTTCCCGTGTTCACCCCACAGCAAGCCACCGTATTTCGCCGTGAGGGCTACCACGTCGTCGGAGATCCGCTTCATCAGGATCTCCTGCTGCGGATCGCACATGTCCAGCGCCGGGCGAACGTGCAGCACGCCCGCATCCACGTGGCCAAACATGCCGTAACTCAAGCCGTGGGAATCCAGCAGCGCGCGGAACTCAACGATGTAATCCGCCAGATGTTCCGGTGGTACGCAGGTATCTTCCGCAAACGGGATCGGTTTTGCCGTGCCTTTGGCATTCCCCAGCAGACCGACCGCTTTCTTACGCATCGCGTAGATGCGCTCGATACCGGAAAGATCGTTGCACAGCTGCCAGCCTATCACGCCGCCCTCTCCCCGGACGATGAGCTCGTCCAGACGATGGCACAACGACGACACCTGACTTTCGATAAGCTCAGCGTCATCGCCCGCAAATTCAACGATGTTTAGCCCCAACATCTCTTTATCGGGTACATCGGTAATCAGCTCGCTGACCGAGTGCCAGACGATATCCTCTCGCGCCAGGTTCAGTACCTTGGAATCGACCGTTTCTACCGACAGCGCGCGGGCATCCACCATAAAGGGTGCATTACGCAGGGCGGAATCAAAGGAGTTATATTTGACGTTGACCAGGCGGCGCACTTTTGGCAGCCGGGTGATATCCAGACGCGCTTCGGTGATAAAGGCCAGCGTGCCTTCAGAACCGGTCAGAATGCGCGTTAAGTCAAATTCGCTCATGTCGTCATTAAAGACATGGCGCAAATCGTACCCGGTCAGGAAACGATTGAGTTTCGGGAACTTATCGATAATCAACTGACGGTTTTCGCGACAGCTTTCCAGCACGGTGCGATAAATGCGTCCTGACGTGGTGTTCTCGTCACCGAGCGTTTCGGCAAGCTCTACCGGCATCGGGCGCGTATCAAGAATATCCCCCCCCAGCAATACCGCACGCACGCCCATGACGTGATCGGACGTTTTGCCGTAGACCAGCGACCCCTGCCCGGAGGCATCGGTGTTGATCATCCCCCCAAGCGTGGCGCGGTTGCTGGTTGACAGTTCAGGCGCAAAGAAATAACCGTACGGTTTAAGGAACTGGTTTAGCTGGTCTTTAATCACGCCCGCTTCTACGCGCACCCAACCCTCTTCAGGATTGATCTCAATGATGCGGTTCATATAGCGCGACATATCGATGATGATGCCCTGGTTCAGGGCCTGACCATTGGTCCCCGTCCCGCCACCGCGCGGGGTGAAGATTAACGACGCGAAGCGCTCCTGCGAAGCCAGACGGGCTAACAGCGCCACATCAGCGGTTGATCGAGGGAAAACGACGGCATCAGGAAGAAGCTGGTAGATGCTGTTATCGGTCGCCATCGTCAGCCTGTCGGCATAGCTTGTGGCGGTATCACCTGTAAAACCTTGTTGCTCCAGTGCCTGCAAATAATTCAGCACCAGCTGAACGACGCCGGGTGCCTGAGAAATCAGTGGGATCATTACTGTCGACCCTAATTAGTGTTGTGGGAATCGTTTGCGTTGTATAACAAAAGTTTTATCACATTTTTTTCTTATACGCTCAGCAGAATTACAGGCAAAATCCGCCTGTCAAAAATCGCAGGAATCACTAATGATTAGTAAGATGCGGTTTTATGTTCCCGCCAGCCTGGCTGGTGTCATCTAAGGAAGTTTCATTTATGGTCAATCTTCGTCAGCCCAGGGATGTTGCGCAAATTTTGCTGTCGGTGCTGTTTTTAGCAATCATGATTATTGCGTGTCTGTGGATTGTTCGCCCCTTTGTTCTGGGATTCGCCTGGGCCGGTACGGTGGTGGTCGCCACCTGGCCTCTGCTGTTACGTTTGCAGAAACTGTTGTTTGGCCGCCGCGCACTCGCCGTGCTGGTGATGACATTACTGCTTTTCTTAGTCTTCATTATTCCTATCGCCCTGCTGGTGAATAGCCTGGTGGATACCAGTGGGCCGGTGATTCGCGCCATCTCCAGTGGTGATATGACCCTTCCCGATCTGGCCTGGTTAAACAGTATTCCTGTTGTCGGCGCCAAACTCTATAGCGGCTGGCACAGCCTGCTGGAGATGGGCGGCAGCGCCATTATGGCGAAAGTACGCCCGTATATCGGCACCACGACAACCTGGTTTGTGGGGCAAGCGGCGCACATTGGTCGCTTTATGATGCACTGTACGCTGATGCTGCTTTTCAGCGCCCTGCTGTACTGGCGGGGTGAACAAGTGGCGCTGGGCATCCGTCATTTCGCGACGCGCCTTGCGGGGCCGCGCGGTGATGCTGCTGTTCTGCTGGCGGCACAAGCGGTACGTGCCGTTGCGCTCGGCGTGGTGGTCACCGCACTGGTGCAGGCGGTTCTTGGCGGGATTGGTCTGGCGATTACGGGCGTGCCTTACGCTACCATTTTTACCGTCATCATGATTCTGACCTGCCTGGCGCAGCTTGGGCCATTACTGGTGCTGATCCCGTGCATTATCTGGCTCTACTGGACGGGTGATACTACCTGGGGGACAGTACTGTTGGTGTGGAGCTGCGTGGTCGGTACGATGGATAACGTTATCCGCCCGATGCTGATTCGTATGGGCGCAGACTTGCCGTTGATTCTGATTCTGTCGGGCGTCATCGGCGGGTTGATTGCGTTCGGCATGATCGGCTTGTTTATCGGTCCCGTATTGCTGGCCGTCACCTGGCGTCTGTTCTCTGCATGGGTACATGAAATCCCACCACCAGCGACCGATCCGGACGTGGTGCTTCACGAACTCGAAACGCTGCAAGATAAGAACAAGCAATAGGCCTGAATCAGGCGGGGGAACCCGCCTGATACTTAAGCAGTACTTATCAATATATTTACTGAACTCTGGTCCGACCCGCAATTCTTCCGCTGAGTCCCTCATTCTTCTCACATAATCTTCACGCCTCTTAAAGTATTGAGACGAATCTTATCGACGCAAAAAGGGAGCATGCCTACTATTAGGTCACGGTTATGAATCAACACGTTGATTTATAAGCATGGAAATCCCCTGAGTGAAACAACGAATTGCTGTGTGTAGTCTTTGCCCATCTCCCACGATGGGCTTTTTTTTATGGTTTTTTTGAGCGCACTTGCATTATCCATGCTATGTACCGGTCTTAAACACCAGGTGCAACTCCTGAAGCTTTTTATTAAAGGCGTTATTAGCGACTATCATTACGCGTTCTCATAATTCACTATTCTTATTTTTAATACTAACGCATTCATTATTTAAATAATTGTTTATTGGTTCTGAAGTGCTAACATACCCATATCGAATGGAGGGTTATAACCATGCTTCATGAACCTGTAAGATATGATGCGATTAAAGAGGGTGGATTAAGACGTTTAACGTTGGGAGAAATTAATTTAGCCAGTTCTCTTTTCGGTTTCAGTATTCACTATCATCAGGTATGGATTCACCTGGAGAGCTATTTACCATTTAATCTTCAAAACCCCACACAGGCAATGAGTCCTGACGGAGAAATGTGGTTCAGGCCGGAAAAATATCAACATGATTTTTCATTAGCAAGCGTTTATTTCCAGCATTTATTTCTTCACGAAATGATGCACATCTGGCAACACCAACGTGGGTTATGGGTAAGAACGCGCGGACTCATGTCATGGGCCGCAGATTATTCTTACCATTTGGATAAACCCAATTTGCTGGACTATGGCCTGGAACAGCAGGCCAGTATAGTCAGTGACTATTGGCTGTTAAAGCATCATGGCTTTTATCATCTGCAATATTTGATTGAATATAAGGATTACAACAGCTCTGTTCAGGAAAGCAAAATGTTGATCAACTATCAACAGGCCCTTGGAGGATTCCCCTCTTGAGACGGATAGTTGTGGTGACTTTTATTTTACTTTTACCTGGTTGTCTGCTGGTTAATCATAAAGGGACAAACATCGGCGAACTTCGTGAAATCAGCGTCAATCATGAAATGGTCTGTTACAGCCTTAATAAGAATGATGTCTTGACTTCTTATTATTTAGAATCGAATGAAATGCCTAACAAGATAATATTGGCCAGTGATATACGCAGACCCGTTAAATATTATTACCCCAATACTTGCCTTAAAATTAAACTTATCGCGGGGTATCAATACAGTACATTATACACGTTAAATAATTCAACTTATCACTATGAGTTTTTTATAGACAATAACTGGAACGTAGTGAATTTATCAAGGAGATAATCATGTCATTACCCGCTTATTTATTTCTATACGATGAAAATGGAATACTCGTTAATGGCGACTGTAAAGTTTTAGGCCGCGAAGGTGCGACAGAAATCATGAGCAGCAGTTACGGTGTGAGTCAGCCTGTCGACCCCCACACTGGAAGAATGGGTGGAACCCGGCAACATGATGCGTTTACGCTTCATAAACAAATCGATAAAGTCAGCCCTTATCTGGCCATCTGTGTTTGTGAAGGTCGACGATTACAGAAAGCGGAAGTTCGGTATTATGAAATTGCCGAATCTGGCATCGAGCGTGAGGTTTACAGAGTGACCATGGACAGCGTTGTGGTGATGTACGCCCGCGCAAATCACACCTATATTCCGGGCTCTCGTTCAGCAAATATGATTGAGTCTGTCGGCATTCGCTATACCGGCATCGAATGGTTCTATCCACAAGGCATGATTAAGTACAGCGACGCATGGAGCCGACAAGCACCGGCGCAGAATCAGAATGCCAGATAAGCGAAAACCACCTCACTCCCACCATCATATTAGTCAGGAGTGAGGTTTACTCAGATTTACTTATTCAGTTCCGCCAGGCTCAGCCAGGTTTGCACCACGGTATCTGGGTTCAGAGATAAACTATCAATCCCTTCTTCCATCAGCCATGCGGCAAAATCTTCATGGTCGGACGGACCCTGACCGCAAATCCCAACGTATTTGCCCTGTTTCTTCGCGGCGCGGATGGACATCGACAGCAGCGCTTTCACCGCGTCGTTACGTTCATCGAACAGCTCGGAAACCACGCCGGAGTCGCGATCCAGACCCAGCGTGAGCTGCGTCATATCGTTGGAGCCGATAGAGAAGCCATCGAAGTGTTCCAGGAACTGCTCTGCCAGCAGGGCATTGGATGGGATCTCACACATCATGATGATTTTAAGCCCGTTCTCGCCGCGCTTCAGACCCTGACGAGCTAACTCCTCGACCACCGCTTTCGCCTGGTCCACGGTACGCACGAACGGAACCATGATCTCCACGTTAATCAGACCCATCTCGTTGCGCACGCGTTTTACGGCGTCACATTCGAGCGCAAAGCAGTCGCGGAAGCTGTCAGCAACGTAGCGTCCGGCTCCACGGAAGCCCAGCATCGGGTTTTCTTCTTCCGGTTCGTAGCGCTCACCACCGACCAGGTTCGCGTATTCGTTGGACTTAAAGTCCGATAGACGCACGATGACTCGTTTCGGGTAGAACGCCGCACCCAGCGTGGCGATCCCTTCGGTAAGGCGACCGACATAGAACTCTTTCGGTGAGTCGTAGCCCTTCATCATTTCGCGAATTTCTTTCTGAATCGCGGCATCCTGGTCGTCAAACTCCAGCAGCGCGCGAGGATGCACCCCGATCATACGGTTGATGATGAATTCCAGACGCGCCAGACCGACGCCCTCGTTTGGCAGACAGGCGAAATCAAACGCCCGATCCGGGTTACCGACGTTCATCATGATCTTCAGCGGCAGATCGGGCATGGTGTCTACGCTGGAGCTTTTCACGCTAAAGTCGAGGATATCGGCGTAAACATAACCGGTATCACCTTCAGCGCAGGAGACCGTGACTTTCTCGTCTTCCTTCATCCGTTCGGTCGCATCGCCACAGCCGACCACGGCGGGAATGCCCAGTTCACGGGCGATGATCGCCGCGTGACAGGTACGGCCGCCACGGTTTGTGACAATCGCGGCCGCTTTTTTCATGATCGGTTCCCAGTCCGGGTCGGTCATGTCGGTGACCAGCACGTCGCCCGGCTGAATGCGGTGCATTTCGCTGATATCGTGAATCACTTTCACCGCACCCGCGCCGATGCGATGACCGATGGCGCGACCTTCCGCCACGATTTTACCCTGCGCATGCAACGTGTAACGCTCCATGACCTGACCACGAGAACGGACGGTTTCCGGACGTGCCTGCACGATGAACAGCTTACCGGTATGGCCATCTTTCGCCCACTCGATATCCATGGGGCGGCCGTAGTGTTTCTCAATCTGCACCGCCTGCTTCGCCAGTTCCTGCACTTCGGCATCGGTCAGCGAGAAGCGATCGCGTTGTTCCTGCGGCACATCCTCAATAGTGACCTGTTTACCGTGCTCCTGGTTCGGGGCATAAATCATGCGGATTTTTTTCGAGCCCATCGTGCGACGAACAATCGACGGACGATTGGCCGCCAGCGTCGGCTTGTGCACGTAGAATTCATCAGGATTAACCGCGCCCTGTACGACCATTTCACCCAGACCCCATGCGGAGGTGATGAACACCACCTGGTCAAATCCGGATTCAGTATCAATGGAGAACATCACGCCGGAGGAGGCAACGTCGGAACGCACCATACGCTGCACGCCAGCAGAAAGCGCGACGCCGCGATGGTCATAGCCCTGGTGCACACGATAGGAAATCGCACGGTCGTTGAACAATGAAGCAAACACATGCTTCACCGCCACCAGCACCGCGTCATAGCCCTGCACGTTGAGGAAGGTTTCCTGTTGGCCCGCAAAAGAGGCGTCCGGCATGTCTTCTGCCGTTGCTGAAGAGCGCACGGCAAACGAGGCGTCAGCATCATCGGCAGAAAGCTGGTTGTAGGCTTCGTGAATCGCTTTTTCCAGTTCCGGCTGGAAAGGTGTGTCGATAATCCACTGGCGGATCTGGGTACCGGCTTTGGAAAGCTCGGTGACATCGTCGATGTCCGTTTTGTCCAGCAGGTCATAAATGCGCTGGTTTACACCGCTCTGGTCTAAAAAATAGTTAAACGCATCAGCGGTTGTGGCAAACCCATTCGGCACGGAAACACCCATACCGGACAGATTTGTAATCATTTCACCCAGGGAGGCATTTTTGCCTCCAACTCTGTCTACATCATTCATGCCGAGTTGGTTATACCAAAGCACCAGCGGTGACGAGCCATTGTTGGACATCGAAACAATCCTTTTGTGATATTTGATCGGAGTAAGAAACACCTGACTTCGTATTTATACTGGCATATTTATGCCCAGCAAAAAAACGGTGAATCGTGTAAGCACTTTTATTTTTCGACTTTTCGGACACTTTCCCATCAGTGCCTAACTCGATGATTCCTATAGATTCCTCTAAAAACCCTCAAACTAAAGCGACTATTCGAAAAATGAAATCCACTTTTCATTAAAATTAAAAACACCATTTCATTTATAATTAAGATAAGTTCTTTGCTGTGGTTTTTACTTTTTTAATTTATGCTTTCAGTCAATTAGCTACAATATTCAGGGTGGATAAAATGGATAATGCTGTCGATCGCCACGTTTTTTATATTTCTGATGGTACGGCAATCACCGCCGAAGTCCTCGGCCATGCGGTCATGTCGCAATTCCCGGTGGCGATAAACAGCATCACGCTGCCGTTTGTGGAAAACGAAAGCCGCGCTAAAGCGGTCAAAGAGCAAATTGATGCCATTTATCAACAAAGCGGCGTGCGACCGTTGGTGTTTTATTCCATTGTTATTCCCGAAATTCGCACCATTATTTTGCAAAGTGAAGGGTTCTGTCAGGATATCGTCCAGGCGCTGGTTGCCCCGTTACAGGGCGAGTTAAAGCTGGACCCCACGCCAATTGCCCATCGAACACACGGCCTTAATCCAGGTAACCTGATTAAATACGACGCGCGTATCGCCGCGATTGATTACACCCTCGCCCACGATGATGGCATTTCAATGCGTAATCTCGATCAGGCACAGGTGATATTGCTGGGCGTCTCACGCTGCGGTAAAACCCCGACCAGCCTCTACCTGGCGATGCAGTTTGGTATTCGGGCGGCAAACTACCCCTTTATTGCCGATGATATGGATAATCTTATACTGCCTGCGGCGCTGAAACCGTTGCAGCACAAGCTGTTTGGTCTGACCATTAATCCGGAGCGACTTGCCGCCATTCGTGAAGAGCGTCGTGAAAACAGCCGCTACGCCTCAATGCGCCAGTGCCGGATGGAAGTCTCTGAAGTCGAGGCCTTATACCGTAAAAACCAGATCCCCTGGCTCAACAGTACCAACTATTCCGTTGAGGAAATCGCCACTAAGATCCTCGACATCATGGGGCTGAACCGTCGTATGTACTAATATGCTAGTACGATAATTCATTTTCAGTTATGATCGCTTTCACTCTCGGGGCCGCATTGCCCCGAACTTGAAATCAGCAGGGATTGGTTTAAGGTGATGCCCATCACTTCCGGTAGTCTGCCGATGAAGCAAAAAATTTCTGAGACATTCCATGAATAAAACCGATGAACTTCGCACGGCGCGTATCGAAAGCCTGGTCACGCCCGCAGAACTGGCGCAGCGGCATCCTGTTTCCGCGAGCGTTGCGGAACATGTGACCGCATCCCGCCGTCGCATTGAAAAAATCCTCAACGGTGAAGATCGCCGTTTGTTGGTGGTTATTGGGCCATGCTCCATTCACGATCTCGATGCTGCAATGGACTATGCGAAGCGCCTTAAGGTGTTGCGCGATAAGCATCAGGACCGCCTTGAAATCGTGATGCGTACCTATTTTGAGAAGCCACGCACCGTGGTGGGCTGGAAAGGATTAATTTCCGATCCGGATTTGAACGGTAGCTATCGCGTGAATCACGGGATTGAGCTGGCGCGCAAGCTGTTACTTCAGGTCAACGAGCTTGGCGTCCCGACCGCGACGGAATTCCTTGATATGGTGACCGGGCAATTTATTGCCGATCTGATCAGCTGGGGCGCGATTGGCGCACGTACCACCGAAAGCCAGATCCATCGCGAGATGGCCTCTGCGCTCTCCTGCCCGGTCGGCTTTAAGAATGGCACCGACGGGAATACGCATATCGCCGTAGACGCCATTCGTGCCGCACGCGCCAGCCATATGTTCCTCTCGCCGGATAAAAACGGCCAGATGACCATCTATCAAACCAGCGGTAACCCTTTCGGGCATATCATTATGCGCGGCGGCAAAAAGCCGAACTATCATGCAGAGGACATCGCTGCTGCCTGCGATACGTTGCATGAGTTCGACCTGCCGGAGCATCTGGTGGTGGACTTCAGCCACGGCAATTGCCAGAAACAGCACCGCCGTCAACTGGACGTTTGCGACGAAATCTGCCAGCAGATCCGCAGTGGTTCAACAGCCGTTGCCGGGATCATGGCAGAAAGCTTCCTGAAGGAAGGCACGCAAAAAGTCGTCGCCGGGCAACCCATCACTTACGGCCAGTCGATTACTGACCCTTGTCTGAGTTGGGAAGATAGCGAACTGCTGCTGGATAAACTGGCGGCGGCGGTGGAGAGCCGATTTTAATTTAAATACCTGCCGGGCGGCGGTTTCGCCTTACCCGGCCTGTCGTTCGCAGTTCATACCGAATCCCCAAATTTGATCCCGTCACAATATTTTCACAAAAATACTTGCCGTAATTTTCCAGTTTATTGATAATGATTATCATTGTTACATTGATTGTCATTTATAAACATTATGTCACGTACGAATAACAGCGCGGCAACGCCAATAAAAACACACACAATACCTGCTCCAGCCGATCGCCGCATTGACAGCAAAAGTCTGCTTGGCGACGAGGGACGGGTGATCATCGAGCATGACGGCCAACTGTATTTGCTGCGCCAGACACATGCCGGAAAACTCATTCTGACTAAATAAACACTTTATTCTTCGCCAGCCACCCAGGTCATCCCCAGGCAGCCAGCACTTTCGATTTCCACATGGAGAGTTGCTATGCCATACCTGCATTCCGCGCCATTGCGCCCATCCCTGCTGGCGCTGGCGATTGTCAGCGCCCTACCTGCCGCCGCCTTTGCTGCTGACGATATTACCGTCACCGCGACGGGCAACGCCCGCAGCGCCTTTGAAGCACCGATGATGGTAAGCGTCATTGAGGCGACCGACCCTGAAAACCAAACCGCCAGCTCTGCCGCCGATCTTCTGCGTAGGGTACCGGGGATCACCCTGGATGGCTCCGGGCGGACTAATGGGCAGGATGTGAATCTGCGTGGTTACGATCGCCGCGGGGTGTTGATTCTGGTTGACGGTGTTCGTCAGGGAACCGATACCGGCCACCTTAACAGCACATTTCTCGATCCGGCATTGATCAAGCGTATCGAGGTGGTACGCGGTCCTTCTACCTTGCTGTACGGCAGCGGCGCACTGGGCGGCGTGATTTCCTACGATACGGTCGATGCGAAGGATTTGCTCGACGTGGGTAAAAACAGCGGGTTCCGCGTATTTGGCACCGGTGCCACGGGCGATCACAGCATTGGCATGGGAGCCAGCGCCTTTGGTCGCACCGATACGCTGGATGGTCTGTTGTCTTGGTCCAGCCGCGATCGCGGTGATTTACGTCAAAGTGACGGCAGCACCGCGCCAAACGACGAGTCCATTAGCAATATGCTGGCGAAAGGAAGCTGGAAGATCGATAGCGCCCAGACGCTGGGCGGTTCATTGCGCTACTACAATAATGCATCGCAGGAACCTAAAAACCCGCAAACCATCGAGGCCTCGGACAGCAGCAATCCGATGACAGACCGTTCTACCATCCAGCGTGATGCTCAATTGACCTACGGTATCGCGCCAGAGGGCAACGACTGGCTGGACGCGGATGCAAAAGTCTACTGGTCCGAAGCGCGTATCAATGCGCAGAACGTTGATAACAGCGGAGAGTTCCGCAAGCAGACCACCACAGGCGCAAAAGTAGAAAACCGCACCCGTCTTTTCACTGATTCTTTCGCTTCTCACCTGCTGTCCTACGGCGGTGAATATTATCGCCAGGAGCAAAATCCAGGCGGTGCAACCACGGGCTTCCCGGACGCTAAAATCGACTTCAGTTCCGGCTGGTTGCAGGACGAAATCACCCTGCGCGATCTGCCGATCACCTTGCTTGGCGGCACGCGCTACGACAACTATCGCGGCAGCAGCGACGGCTACGACGATGTGGATGCAACCAGGTGGTCTTCTCGCGCGGGCTTAACCGTCAGTCCGACCGACTGGCTGATGCTGTTTGGATCTTACGCCCAGGCGTTCCGCGCCCCAACGATGGGCGAGATGTACAACGACGCTAAGCACTTCTCCATCGGGAGCTTCTACACCAACTACTGGGTACCAAACCCGAACTTGCGTCCAGAAACCAACGAAACGCAGGAAGTTGGTTTTGGCCTGCGCTTTGACGACCTGATGCTGGCTAACGATGCGCTGGAGTTCAAAGCGAGTTACTTCGATACCAAAGCGAAAGACTACATTTCTACCACGGTCGACTTTGCCGCCGCGACCACCATGTCCTATAACGTACCGAACGCCAAAATCTGGGGCTGGGACATGATGGCGAAATACTCTGCCGATCTGTTCAGCCTGGACATGGCCTATAACCGCACGCGTGGAAAAGATACCGATACCGGCGAGTTTATTTCCAGCATTAACCCGGACACCGTCACCAGCAAACTGAACGTACCGGTTGCGCAAAGCGGCTTCTCCGTAGGTTGGATCGGTACCTTTGTGGATCGTTCGACGCACATCAGCAGCAGCTACAGCAAACAGCCGGGCTATGCGGTGAACGATTTTTACGTGAGCTATCAGGGCCAGGAGCAACTTAAAGGTGTCACTACTACGCTTGTGCTGGGCAACGCCTTCGACAAAGAGTACTGGTCACCGCAGGGCATCCCGCAGGATGGCCGCAACGGTAAGATTTTCGTGAGTTATCAGTGGTAATCCCCTTGCCCCGGTTCGCCGGGGCGCTGACATCTGGAAGGAAAAACAATGAATCACTACACACGCTGGCGTGAGCTTAAAGACGAAAACCCGGGTAAATATGCGCGTGACATCGCCGGGTTAATGAACATCAGCGAGGCTGAATTGACCTTCGCGCGCGTGGGTCACGATGCGTGGCGTCTGCGCGGCGACATTCGCGAGATCCTCGGCGCACTGGAAGCCGTCGGCGAAACCAAGTGTATTTGCCGTAATGAATATGCGGTTCATGAACAGGTCGGGACCTTTACCAATCAGCACCTTAACGGCCACGCTGGGCTGGTGCTCAATCCTCGCGCGCTGGATTTGCGCCTGTTTCTAAACCAGTGGGCAAGCGTATTTCACATCAGCGAAGCCACAGCGCGCGGCGAAAAACAGAGTATTCAATTCTTCGACCATCAGGGCGATGCGCTGCTGAAGGTCTACGCGACCGACAATACCGACCTTTCTGGCTGGGGCGAGGTGCTGACGCGCTTTATCATCGCCGATAATTCACCGCTGGAACTGAAAGCCGCAGAAGCCGTCACAAATGCGGACGCCGCCGATGCCGTGACGGTGGACAAAGAGTGGCGGGCCATGACCGATGTGCATCAGTTCTTTAGCCTGCTGAAACGCCACAACCTGAGCCGCCAGCAGGCATTCAGCCTGGTGGGCGATGACCTGGCCTGCAAGGTAGATAATAGTGCGCTGGCGCAGTTGCTGACGACCGCGCGTCAGGATGGCAACGAGATAATGGTTTTCGTGGGCAACCGCGGCTGTGTGCAGATTTTTACCGGCGTCATTGAAAAACTGGTTCCGATGAAGGGCTGGCTGAATATCTTCAATCCAACCTTTACCCTGCATCTGCTGGAAGAGACGGTTGCTGAAACCTGGGTCACGCGTAAACCAACGGCCGAGGGTCACGTTACCAGTCTTGAGCTCTTTGCGGCCGACGGGACACAGATTGCCCAACTGTACGGTCAGCGTACCGAAGGCGAACCCGAGCAGACGCAGTGGCGCGCGCAGATTGATGCCCTGACGCCAAAAGGGCTGGCCGCATGAGAACACTGCTTGCCCTGATTGCCGCATTGCCATTGGCTACCTTTGCTGCGCCGCAAGAAAAAATTGTGTCGTTGGGCGGTGACGTGACCGAGATAGTCTATGCCCTGGGCGCAGAATCGTCTCTGGTCGCCCGCGATAGCACCAGCCTCTGGCCACAACAGGTCTCTGCGCTGCCGGACGTAGGTTATTTACGCCAGCTCAACGCTGAAGGGATCCTGGCGATGCGTCCGACGCTGGTGCTGGCGAGTGCGCAAGCGCAGCCTTCGCTGGCGCTCAAACAGGTCGAGCAAAGCAACATCAAGGTGGTGACCGTTCCTGGCAGCCACGATCTCAGCGCGATCGACGAGAAGGTGCGCATCGTCGCGCTGGCAACCCATCGCGTGGAACAAGGTGAAACGTTGCGCACCGTCTTGCATCAGGAAATAGCGAAACTGCCTTCGCCGCCGCTGAACAAGCGTGTGTTGTTCATTCTTAGCCACGGCGGAATGAACGCAATGGCGGCTGGCCAGCAAACCGCGGCGGATGTCGCGATTCATGCAGCCGGATTGAAAAATGCGATGCAAGGCTTTTCGCGTTACCAGCCGCTGTCGCAGGAGGGCGTTATTGCCAGCCAGCCGGATCTGGTAGTGATTTCGCACGATGGCGTAAAGGCGATGGGAGGCGAAGCGAACCTGTGGAAATTACCGGGGCTGGCGCAAACGCCAGCAGGTCGTCATCAGCAGGTACTCCTGATTGATGATATGGCCTTACTCGGTTTCAGTATTCGCACACCTCAGGCTATTCAGCAGTTGCGTGAAAAAGCGGAGCAACTCCCCTGATGTCCCGTCGCATCACCCTTTCGTTGTGGATGCTGGCATTGCTGCTGGCGCTGATGACGCTTCTGGCTACCGGTTTTGGCGCACTGCATCTGCCAGTCAGCCTGCTGTGGAATCACAGCGATGGAGCACTACGGCAGATTTGGCTCACCATTCGCCTGCCGCGCGTGCTGCTGGCCCTGGTGATTGGCGGCTCGCTGGCGCTGGCGGGCTGCGTGATGCAGGGCCTTTTTCGCAATCCACTCGCCGATCCGGGTTTGCTTGGGATCAGCAGCGGGGCAGCGTGTGCCGTTGCGCTTTGGGTGGTGTTGCCGGTGTCGTTACCGGCGCTGTTGATGCTATACGCACCTATGCTGGCGGCCTTTCTCGGCGCTCTCGCCGCCACGGTGGTCATTTTTTTGCTCAGCCAACAACGGAACGGGTCGCTGTCGCGCCTGCTTTTAGTCGGTATTGCGATCAATGCGCTATGTGGTGCGGCGGTGGGCGTTATGTCGTGGATCAGCAACGATGCCCAGCTCCGGCAGCTGTCGCTGTGGGGCATGGGCAGCCTGGGATCGGCGCAGTGGTCAACGCTGCTGGCGGTCACTTCACTGATGATCCCAACGGTGTTGGTTATCTGGCGTTTAGCCGCCGCGCTTAACCTGATGCAGCTAGGTGACGAAGAAGCCCATTATCTTGGCGTGGACGTTCGCGTGGTTCAACGCATTTTATTAGTGTGCAGCGCGCTGCTGGTCGCATCCGCCGTGGCCGTGAGCGGCGTCATCGGTTTTATTGGCCTGGTGGTACCGCATCTGATGCGCATGTGGCTGGGCTCGGATCATCGCGCGGCGATCCCCGGCTCGGTTCTGGCGGGCGCTTTTTTGCTGTTGATTGCCGACACAATTGCGCGGACGGTGGTCGCCCCCGCCGAAATGCCAGTGGGTCTGTTGACCAGTCTTCTTGGCGCACCGTGGTTCCTGTGGCTTATTTTCCGACAAGGTGGGCAACGTGGCTGAACAATTTTTCGCACAGGATCTGACGTATCACGCAGCTGGCAGAGCGGTAATTTGTGATGTGTCGCTGACTCTGTCAAAAGGGGAGCTGGTGGCGTTGATTGGCCCCAACGGTGCCGGTAAATCCACATTATTGCGGCTATTAACCGGCTTCCTTAAACCTGATTCTGGACGCTGTACGCTTGAGGGCAAACCTCTAGATAACTGGAACACGCAGACACTTTCGCGTCATCGCGCGGTTATGCGTCAGCAAACGCAGCTCGGTTTCGACTGGCAGGTTGAGGCCGTTATCGGCATGGGCCGTTCACCCTGGACTCAGCGGCCAGAATCATCGGTTATTTATCAGCTCATGCAGATGACGGGTTGCCTGCCGCTGGCAGGACGGCAATACGCCGCGCTTTCAGGCGGTGAACAGCAGCGCGTGCAGCTTGCCCGCGCCCTGGCGCAACTGTGGTGCGACGGCGGTCCGCGCGGCTGGCTTTTCCTGGATGAACCCACATCGGCGCTGGATCTCTACCACCAGCAGCATTTGCTACGATTGTTGAAATCCTTAACCTCGCAGGGAAATCTCCACGTTTGCGTAGTGCTGCACGATTTAAATCTGGCCGCGCTGTGGGCCGATCGAATCGTGCTGCTCCATGAAGGTTGCATTGTTTCGCAAGGTGCGCCGGAGAAAGTGTTACAGGCCGATGACCTGGCACGCTGGTACGGTGCTCAGGTTCACGTCGGCCTGCATCCTGCGCATCACACTCCGCAGGTTTTCCTTGCCCCTTAACTCGAACAACTCACCTCAAGCCGCTTACCCCAGTCCGGCGGACGGCTGACGTAGTCATCGTTGCGATCGGCAAAGGGCGTTATCAGCGCGGCATGCAGGCGATGCAGTTCAGCGTAATTGCCCTGCTCTGCCTCGCTAATCGCCCGCTGGGCCAGCCAGTTACGCAGCACCATTGCCGGATTAACCGCATTCATCTGCTCCTGGCGCGCGGCATCATCAATGCCTTCTTTCTGCAAACGTTCACGATAGGTCGCAAACCAGTTATCAAAGGCCTGTCTGTCGATAAACTCATCGCGCAGCGGCGAAGACGACATGTGTTGTTCAGTTTGGCCCAGCATACGGAAGGTGCGGGTATAGTCGCTACCCTCACCAGCCATCAGCGAGAATAGCCCATTCAGAATATCGTTATCGCCCTTCTCCTGCGTCACCAGACCAAGCTTACGACGCATCAGCTTGCCGTACGCTTGCAGCAGAACATCCTGATATAAATCTAACGCATCATTGAGCGCTTCTACGTCGATAAACGGCGATAAAGACTGTGCCAGACGCTGAAGATTCCACAGCCCCACGGCAGGCTGATTTTCGAAGCTATAACGCCCCTGGTAGTCCGAGTGGTTACAGATGTAACCCGGCTGAAAATCATCCAGAAAACCGTAAGGACCGTAATCCATGGTCAGCCCGAGAATGGACATGTTGTCAGTATTCATCACGCCATGAGCAAAGCCGACCGTTTGCCAACTGGCGATTAAGGACGCAGTACGCGTGACAACGTCACGGAACCAGAGGATGTACTTATCGGCATCGTCTTTCCACTGCGCCCAGTGGTGATTGATCACAAAGTCCGCCAACTGGCGCACCTTATCTGGCTCGCGACGATAGTAGAAATGTTCAAAATGGCCAAAGCGTACGTGGCTTTGCGCAATGCGCATGAGCATTGCCCCCTGCTCCAGGGTTTCGCGCGCCACCTGCGTATCGCTGGTCACAATGGATAATGCGCGCGTGGTGGGGATCCCCAGCGCATGCATCGCTTCGGATGCCAGCGCTTCACGGATTGTCGAGCGTAAGACGGCGCGACCGTCACCCATACGCGAGTAGGGTGTCAGACCCGCGCCTTTCAGATGCCAGTCGACGGTTTGCCCGTTCGCGAGACGTTGTTCGCCCAGCAGGATCCCTCGACCATCGCCAAGTTGCCCGGCCCACGAGCCGAACTGATGCCCGCTGTAAACCTGTGCCAGCGGCTGCATACCGGGTAATAAGGCTTCGCCACCCCATACGCCAGCGCCGCTGGACGGCTGGAACAATGTCGAAGGCACGCCTAGCTCATCCGCCAGGCCATGGTTTTGCCAGATTAAACGGGCATTGATTAGCGGTGTTGGGTTGAGCTCAGTATAAAAACCGGGTAGTTCATCATGCCAGTGGGCAGTAAAAGACAGGGTCATAAGTCCTCCTGTCTATAGTGTAGAGGGTTTACCCGTCGTTAAACACGGGTGAATACAAGGGTTATCCCTGAACTAGAGAAGTGACGCGTTCAGCCGTGACGGCGGACCACAGATTCCCCTGCATGGCACCAAAGTTGAAGAGTGAAACACGCTGTAAGATGTCTTCATCATCCACCCCGGCCACCATCACTGACAGGCAGTAAGGCGAGATTTGCGAAAGGATGGCGCGCATAAAGGGTTCAAATGAAAATTCGGTGACGCGCTGATGGATAAAGCCTTTGTCCATCATGACACGTTTAAACAGCCCATCGAAAATGGCTTTGTTGGATGCCACACCCGCACCGTAGTTGGCCAATACCATCGGGAACTGGATGGTCATCCTCGCCAACAACGGATCGTCTTTACCGTTATTTAAACCGGGAAAATTCTCATTAACAGTAAACTCAAGAAATGGATACCGATCTAATATTGAAACAACGTTCCCATCGGTTAATAGGAACTCCACTATTACCGGGGAAATATTTATCCAGGCGATAAGCTGATGCTGAATGAAGAAAAGTTTGCAGGCATCCAGCAATACCAGTTTTTCCTGGAACAGGGTTAACTCATCTTGCGTGGAAAGATGCGGAGTGACAAGTTCCGTGGGAATGCGGACGTCCGCGCCCACACTAACAAAGTTAGCTAAAATTTCTAAACCTTTTAACTCCCCAACACTATTTCTGGTAGGGAGTAATAACAGTTCAGATTGATAAGGATTATTCAGGCTGACAATCATAGCGCCCGCCCCACATTAATGATGATGTTTTGCATCCTGGAGCAATTGCTAAAACAATTCAACTTTATTGATTTTAATAAGATTAATTTCATTCTTTCCTTTTTAATTTTCAGATTTATCCATCAATCTAAAATAATCTTATCCTGGTTATTCAATAATAGCCAGTTTTAGCGAAAACAGGCACTTACATAACAAATTTATATACGGCGAGCCTGCCAGAAATTTTTTCGCCAGTAGACGTTATCCAGCGATGAACGCATCACGCCACGACTCGTAGAAGCGTGAATAAACTGATTATCGGTGTCATAAATGCCGACATGCAGACCGCTTTCACCCGATCCTGTTTTGAAAAACACTAAATCGCCGGGGAGTAAATCGTCTTTATCTATTTCGGTACCGAGTTCTGCCTGCTTACGTGTTTCACGCGGAAGTTGCAGATCGAACTTGTCGCGGAACGTCATCAGCACAAAGCCGGAACAATCCACACCGCCACGGCTCATACCACCATAGCGATACGGCGTACCGCGCCAGTTCCGCAACTGATCGTTGAGGTTAGCAATAACGGTAATTGAATCAGATAGCCGTGGGTTTGGCGGCGGCGCTCGATGGCTGCTGCATCCTGCAAGAGTAAGCATGCCCACCAGTAGTAACCAGAATCGCATTTCAGACGAATCCTCTGCTTTTTATATCCTTTCCGTAATTTAGCCTGTGATTACGCAAGCTTGCAAGAAACGGTTATTCCTGGGCAGTAGAAATCAACATTCTATGACCTTCGATATCCAGTCGGCGAAAGGCCATTCCATAGGCGCAGGCGAGATTGGGTGGCGTCAGCACGTCGTCTCGCGCACCGCTCGCGAGTAGTCTCCCCCGCGCTAAGAGCCAGACTCGATGAGCACGACGAAGCGTGTGGTTTAAATCATGGCTACTCATCACCACGGCAATGCCTTTGCGGGAGAGGTCGCTCAGAATTTTATCCAGAGCGGCTTGCTGGGCAACATCCAGGCCGCTGGTTGGCTCGTCCAGCAGCAACAGACGTCCATGAGGATTACCGGCAGGATGGATTTGTAAAATGACCGCGGCGAGCCGCACGCGCTGCCACTCGCCACCAGAGAGCTGATTCGCACCGCGCGCCAGTTTATCTTCCAGACCTAGCGCGCCAGTGACATCCTCAAGCAAAGAAGACTGCCCTTTATCATGCTGATGCAACGTCAGATAATGCCAGACCGGCATGGCAAACGGCGGGACTTGCTGCTGAACCAGATAACTGCGCCGGTGTGCAAGCGATACAGAAGGCCACTCACGGAGCGAGCGACCCTCCAGCAGGATTTCACCCTCGCCTGTCGTCAACCCCGCCATACGGGCCAACAACGTGCTTTTACCCGCGCCGTTGGGCCCTACCAGATGCAGAATCTCACCTGTGTTCACCTGCGCAGTAATGGCTTCCAGTCGGCCTTTTTCAGCAACCGCTGTCAGCTGCATCAGCATGGTCATTACTTCGCCAGCGCCAGCTTAATGGCTTCCATGACGAACGGGTCTTCTGGAGTCATGTCTGGAGAAAAGCGTTGGACGACCTGACCATCACGACCAATCAGGAATTTTTCGAAATTCCACAGGATATCGTCCGGATAGAGCGGCGCGCGACCTTTGCTGGCCAGGCGTTCATAAAAACCACTGCTCTCAGGGGCGACCGCAGTGGGTGCAGCAGCGATCAGTTTTTTGTAAAGCGGGTGACGGTTCTCGCCGTTCACATCAATTTTACTGAACAGGGGGAATGTCACACCATAGGTGGTGCTACAGAAGGTTTTAATCTCCTCTTCACTACCCGGCTCCTGACCCAGGAACTGATTGCACGGGAATCCCAGCACAACCAGTCCATCATTCTCCCAGGCCTTCTGAATGTTTTCTAACTGCTCATAATGTGACGTCAGCCCGCACTTGGATGCCACGTTAACCACCAGCAGGACCTTACCTTCGTAGCCTTCCAGCGTAGTTTGCTTACCGTCGATGGTTGTCACTTCGGTTTTCAGGATTTCGGATTGCATAGCTTCCCCTTAGTTTGTCTTACGGTTGAGCGGATCTTAATGTCCGGCCCTTAATAGTAGCTCGATAAACGGGCCTTTTAACAAATCTTTTACTAATCATAACATTACATTAAAACCAATGGATTAGCTTTTGACTCAACGGCAAATGAAAGAGAGCAACGGAGAATATCATGCCCCTTTTGATGCCCCCAATGCCAATTTGCCGCCAAACATCTCTGCTTTAAGCCACATCGGAGCACAAACCAGAATGCTTAACACCACCAATCCTGGTAGGTTTACAACATTAAAAATTACCATTCCAACGCGCCATTATTCTTTGCATCATCTTTATTATGAAAGTCACATCGTTGATGGCTGCCAGTCGTCAAGCCTGATCGTCTGCTGTGGGGCCAGGTGATCCTATGATGACCTTATAACAATAACTTTATATACGTATAGAGCCGTCAATCATAAGGGTCGATCAAGTAACTATCGGGTGCTAAACTTCAGACTTTTCTGAATTCACTGATTTTTATAATGTTAAAGTTATTTACTCGTTACGTTTCAGTTGGTGTTATCAACACGGCCCTACACTGGGTGTGTTTTGGAATACTTCTGCATTTCTTCAGTGCTACACAGGCCATTGCAAATGTCATCGCGTTCTGCATAGCAGTAACTTTTAGTTTTTTTGCTAATGCAAAATGGACGTTTAAATCGCAGGCTACTTCAGGGCGCTATATCGCATTCGTCGCTTTCATGGGAATCATGGCTGGGTTAACCGGATACATCGCTGATGCTATCGGTGCGCCTCCTGTTGTAACCCTTATAGCGTTCTCCGGCTTCAGCTTGGTCGCCGGATTTATATACTCAAAATTCATTGTATTCAGGGATGCGAAATGAGAATTTCTCTCGTTGTTCCGGTATTTAATGAAGAGGAAGCAATTCCAATCTTCTATAAAACCGTACGGGAATTTGAAGGGCTTGAGCAGCATGAAGTCGAGATAGTCTTCATTAATGACGGTAGCATTGACGCGACAGAATCAATTATAAACGCGCTTGCGATTGCTGACCCGCTTGTTATGCCGCTGTCATTCACCAGAAACTTTGGCAAAGAGCCTGCGCTGTTCGCCGGACTAGACCACGCTACCGGTGAAGCTGTTATCCCAATTGATGTTGATCTGCAGGACCCTATCGAAGTCATCCCTCACTTAATAGAGAAATGGCAAGCTGGGGCTGAAATGGTGCTTGCAAAGAGAACTGACCGCTCTACCGATGGCAGGCTTAAGCGCAAAACAGCTGAATGGTTCTACAAGCTGCACAACAAAATCAGCAATCCCAAAATTGAAGAAAATGTGGGTGACTTCCGTCTGATGTCTCGCGATGTTGTCGAAAACATCAAGCTCATGCCTGAGCGCAACCTGTTTATGAAAGGAGTGTTGAGCTGGGTTGGTGGACGTACTGATGTTGTTGATTATGCGCGTGCAGAACGTGTCGCTGGCGATTCAAAATTCAATGGCTGGAAACTATGGAATCTTGCGCTGGAGGGGATAACTAGTTTCTCCACATTTCCTCTGCGTATGTGGACCTACATAGGGTTACTAGTGGCAGGAGCAGCCTTTATCTATGGAGCATGGATGATTGTCGATACTCTTGCATTTGGCAACCCTGTTCGAGGTTACACTTCTATTTTGGTATCAATACTTTTCCTTGGCGGGGTACAGTTAATTGGCATTGGTGTGCTTGGTGAATACATAGGCAGGATTTACTTTGAAGTAAAAGGAAGGCCTCGTTACATAATTAAAAATACTCGCAAGGGAAATGGGAAGAAGGGATAATGATTAATCAATATTTAAAAAATGAAAAGTCCATCAAGTGGATTCTGTTCACATTTATTTTTGCTGTGGTAGCGGTGTTTTTTATGGTTATCCATCCCGTGACTATCATCTCAGGTGATGAATGGATTAACCTATCTTCCGGTAGGCAAGCATATCCTCAGTGGGGAGGTTTCAACCCAATCAAGGTTGTTCCAGAATTGTCCTTCCCACTTTTTGGTAACATAGCATCATCTATTGTTATGCCACTTGGCTTTACCTTTCTAGAATCAATTGCATATTTAACAGCGGTTTTAATCGCATGCCTGGTAGCGATTTTCCTTTATCAGTTCTATTTACTGATGCGAGAAACAGCCGGTCTATCCACATACACCAGTTCAGTTCTGGTTGTTTTTTACCTTTTGTGCCTATTTGGACTTTTCAGGACGCTAAACAATAACCACAGCCCATACTTGCTATGGGAGCAGAATCTGACTTGCTATTATCACTACATCATTCCTGCATTAATCAACAGTTCCCTTGCTCTTTACATTATGCGTAAAGCTGATGATTTAAGTCATTCCTTTAAAGAAAGCGCTATTTCATCAGGGATATTAATATTCACTATTTACTTGTGTGTATTCTCTAACATCTTCGCAAGCGTTATTCTGGCCGTGCTGTGTGGTGTAGTAATGCTTTTCAGTTTCGTCAAAAATAAATTCAATGTTATTGAAACTATAAAGTCATATCCATTTCATCTTGTGACATTGATTATGTGGGTTATTTCAGCTTTGTTTGAGATGAACGGTGGAAGAGCGGACCGGATGTCTAAGGACCATCTTGATATTGCAGGTACAGTGAATGCCTTTTACTCTCTGCTTAAACTCACTGATCGTACGTTTTTCGTAGTGTTAGCAGTAGGCATAGTTTGCGGTGTTGTATTCTTACTTTACAAACAATCAAATGATCCATCGAGCAGTAAAAGATATGTTTTCTGGTCATGCATAGTAACAGGTATCATAACTACAATTGCGCTTATATTGGTATGCGCAAAAGCTAGCGCTAACTATGCTACACGCCCGGTAGCCATGTGGGGCACCTTCATGTATCTGATAGTCGCCGCTAGCATAGGAATTGGCTACATTTTAGATCGATTTAAAGCAGCCAACTACATCGCCCCTATTGTGCTTCTTTGTTTAGTAAATAAAGCTACAGACCAATCACATTCTTTGCGCGAATCCCATAACGGCAACGTTCCCTTCTCTGTTGCTTACGCTGTTGGTCAAGATATGATCGAACAGGTTCAGAAAGCCTCTCAAGAAAACCAAAGAACCATGATTCTCCATGTTCCAAAGGGAGACAATAATGATAACTGGCCTTTCCCGGTAACTAGAGGAAAGGCCATATCAGAAACGCTAAAATCTAATGGGTTAATCCCCCGAAATATTGAGATAAAAATCCAGCCTGACAGAAATATGAATCTCAAATATGGTGTCCCTTTATAATAAAAGCGCCCCTCTGGGGCGCTTGCATTTAAAAGCATTAGCCGTAGATAAACCTATAATAACAAGTACACCACCCATTATTTTAATAAAAAACAACCTTGCCTCACTCCAAAATAAACGTTTAAGGTATCAGTTAGTAAAAAATGATAGCTTTTAAGTAACGACCAGTTAATGCTTCACATTTTTGCAATTTCAATCTCGTTGGCGTAATTAATTGATATTTACACTAGGTTTGCTTATATACCACTATATTGTTTTGGAACACCCTAACGACAGTGAACATTATAGAGCGCTTACATTATCAACAGGAAGTCATGATTGATCTAACCTAATTATTCCTAGACCTTTGCAGTTGGCTCCGCACTATTATATTGATGATTTCCTTGCGTTACTCATGTAGTTGCAGAGAATATCCAGCAAGCATCAAAACATGGCTCATCCATATTTGATAGGTTAATACACTTCAATGACAGAAGCCTCCAACCAAATCCTGCAGGTTTCTGTCATTATTGATCGTCTTTAGTTACCTATCATACCAAAGACTGTGTTAAGGAATGTTATACCGTGGTCAGACCACTGGAATTTATTGGAGTTCCATTTGATAATTTTCGCCCAAACGAAATACCACGACATTCAACATAACAATATGAAATAACGCTAAATACAATTGCAGAAAATATTGCAAATATAGCCGGAATGAAATACCCGCTACCATTAAGCACTACTTTGTTAAAGACAAACAAAAAAACACCATGTGATAAATATAAAGAATAACTAATTGCACCCAACCATCTAATTGGACTCAATCGTAGAAGACCAAAAATAGACGAACCATTGATTATTGATATAAATATAATAAACATGCCAAATATTGAATAGATAGAATATACATCATATCCACTCCACAATGCAGATCCGCAAGCGATTAATCCTATCAATGGCAAAGCACTCCCCCTCAATAGATAATTAAACCTACCATTATTAATTTTTATTATTACTGCTGAAATCCCCCCAGTAATAAAACTAAGGAAAATACCTCCATTAATCCCCTCAAAGAAGTTCGTTAACATCAAAATGCAAACCAGTAACAATATTGAAATAAGTGATATTAAAGCAACTTTAACTTTAGCAAACTGACATAAAAGTGGATATAGAAAATAGAACTTCCATTCAACGCCAAGCGTCCATAATACACCAGCAACAATTAAATAATTATCTATTCTTGATGATATTGTGTACGGCTTTGTCATTCCCATTGAAAGCCACGATGCCAGGACTGATACATAATCCGATAAAGCTCCGTATTCTCTAAAGCCTGTCACGATAACTATAAATATTACAAGGACGATTAAAAATAAATACGCAGGTACTATCCGAAAGAATCGACCAATGTAGAATTTTTTGAAATCTACTCTTCCTTCTGAGGTTAATGCTTTATCTGTAAACAAGAATCCAGTAATCATAAAGAAAAATATAACCCCCATTCCGCCGAGAGAAGAAATTATATTTATCACTTGCTGCGGAAGATCAATTACCGCAGAATTTATAGGCTTCCAATGCTCATGGTAAGTCAAATTATATGAAAAAAAACTGTGATGTATAACCACAATCAATGCAGCAACCCCACGTAAAGGTTCTATCATCGAATATTTACCAGGGTCATTATCTAAAGATGCTTTGATAAAGGATGGACTCAAGACATAAACTAAACCCATTATTATAACTGGTAATGTGAGAATTGCCGCTAAACTATAAACCGAAATTTCCATGCTTTTGTCTGTTTTTGCAAAGTAAATAGTGTTTTGATTGTATCGCATCTACCTACAATGATGCATCAATTTTTCAGAATGACTTTCACCCATGAACACTTTATTATCTTAAGTTTCAATCCGTTACGATAAGATTTATTTGATAAGTCATACGGAGCCTTTACCCTGGCCTGTAAACGGGCCAAGGTAAAACTGATTAAATAGTATTTGTATGGGTTGATCCTATGTAAGTGGCGTTTCCAGATTTTGTTTTACACTGTAACCATATCAACACTACAAGAAAGAGATGCATTAGAAAATTCGCATATATTGTTATATATACTCCCAACCTATCTAATTGTTCCACTATTTGATATTTCCTGAGTATTTAGTCCATTGATATCAACATCGCCACTGAGAAAGCGTCTATCAGCACTCGAACAAAATGGATATTAGCCCTGAAGTATAGGAACTATAACATTCCTAAAGTAAATTTTAGCCGTTGCTCCTATCAGATCGACTGCAGCTGAAATCCTATCAAATATGCTGTTGCTGATATAAATATCAGGTTGGGTAGCCATTGCTGCATGTAAGTCCAATGTTGCAGCGCTACGTGAGAAATGCATAAACAACCCGTCCCGACGCGCTTCAAATCGTGTGGCGTTATATTACAGCAATGAGTATCGGAAACTATACAAACTGTTTGCTTCCATACATTTTGCCTGCAATTATCTAAGTCTCACCGATAAATTACTAATTGAGCAGTTCGCCACTATGCTGTAGCCCTCAACCCAGTATTTATCTTTAGTCTCAGTGAACATATACTCGAATATCGACACCCAGTCACCGTTAGGCAATCGTTCGAGCTCAAAAAAACTTAAGCGCAGCACTCCCACGTTGCGTTCTGTAGTCGTCTAATCCCAAGAGCAAGGACAGTGCAAATCGTCGCGAAGTTGTTGCCTCTGGCCTGGCCGTTACAGTGCTTACCGGGTTACCCAGCTCTGTACCCGATACTGGCGAGCGATAAACGGTGTCCAATGATCCATGATAAAGCGCTCGTTACTCCGAGTCACTGTGAGTTGCGTCCGGCCAGACGATGGGCTGTCCATCGCGGCGCATAACTATGAAGAAATGTTTACGCATGGTTGTCGCGACATAATTGCATACACGTAACTATCGATAATCCACTTCCTACCCGAGCCCACCAACAAGTTGCTTAACCTGAGCGCATTTCGGTGACAGTTGCAGGCACTCGCGAACGCCAAAACTATAAAGAGATACAATCACTACGCCCCTGATAGAAACATAGAATCTATATATATTTCAATTATTTTGGCTACTCGCTCTTAATAGTAGCCATATAAAGACTGGCGCGCCGAGCGTTGCGGTAACTACCCCGATAGGCAGTTCAGCGGCGGTGAGCGCCAGGCGAGCAATAATATCGGCAATGAGCAAGGTCGCTGCTCCGGCAATTGCCGATGCAGGTAATAATGTACGATGGTCAGTTATGCCGCACAGTCGCAACATATGCGGAATCACAAGCCCGATAAAACCGATTGCACCGGCCAGCGCGACGCTCACGCCCACCATCCAGCCAATCGCCATCACCAGGACGTTGCGCCAGAAGGCTATGGATAGGCCTAACTGGCGAGCGGAGGTTTCGCCTAAGGCCAGCATGTTTAATGGTTTGGCCTGTAGGCAAGCCCATAGGATCGTCGGAATGAGCAGCGCCATTAACCAGCCTTGTCGCCAGTCGACGCCGCCAAAACCGCCCATCATCCAGTACATCAACTGGCGCAGATCGAAAGACGTTGAGAAGTAAACTGCCCACGTCATGAGCGCGCTACAGATAATCCCCAACGCGACGCCAGCCAGCAGCAACCGGCTGGTCGATAAATGTCGGCGGGCAAAACGAAGCAATATAACGGTGATCAGCAATGCGCCAGCGATGGCACTGATGCTAACACCTAAAACCGACAGTTCGCCCTGCCCCAACATCACTGCCGCGATAAGACCCACGCCTGCGCCGTTAGAGACGCCGAGAAGCCCAGGCTCGGCGAGTGGGTTTTCAAACAACGCCTGCATCATGGTGCCGCACAGAGCCAACGAGGCCCCGACCAGCACCACGGCCATCGTGCGCGGCAGTCGAATTTGCCACACGAACAGTTTGCCTTGTTCACTCAACCAATTTTCGGGACCAATCCACCGATCGCCCGCGCAGAGGCTCACCGCAACGGCGGCGAAAAGTGACAACAGGAGTAACAGCATCCAGCGCAGATCGGAACGATGTTGATGACGGGAAAAATCAGGCATGGTCTTCGTTTTCGGATGAGAGATGTAGTTGATTTTACGGTGGGTATGCCAGAGCGCAAAGAAAAAAGGCCGCGATTGCGGCCTTTTTAGTTAGTTCAGATTACTCTGGTTTGGGCGTTGCGTTTTCGACACGGCTTTTTAACTTCTGACCGGGTCTGAAGGTCACCACGCGGCGTGCTGTAATGGGAATATCTTCCCCCGTCTTCGGGTTACGGCCCGGACGTTGGTTTTTGTCACGCAAATCAAAATTACCAAAACCGGAGAGTTTTACCTGTTCACCGTTTTCCAGAGCACGACGGATCTCTTCGAAAAACAGCTCTACCAGCTCTTTGGCATCCCGTTTGCTAAGCCCAAGCTTATCAAACAGAGATTCTGACATTTCAGCTTTTGTAAGCGCCATAGGTTCAATCCCTCAATGATGCCTGGAATCGCTCTTTTAATGCCTCTACACATTTGGCGACGGTAGCGGCAATCTCCTCTTCTTCGAGTGTACGG
>JALCNW010000034.1 GCA_022649305.1 Enterobacter sp. | reverse complement strand
CCAGGGTCTGTCCGAGAAACGTGCACAGTCTGTAGTTGATTACCTGGTATCTAAAGGTATCCCAGCTAACAAGATCTCTCCACGTGGTATGGGCGAATCTAACCCAGTTACTGGTACTACCTGTGACAACGTGAAAGCTCGCGCTGCACTGATCGACTGCCTGGCACCAGATCGTCGCGTTGAGATCGAAGTTAAAGGTATCAAAGACGTTGTAACTCAGCCTGCGGCATAAGTTATCGTCTTATAAAAAAACCCCGCCATGCGGGGTTTTTTATTGCCTGAACAAAAGTGAATGTTATTTCTTGCCGAGCAGAGCCTGTAAATCAGTTTTCAGTGTCGACATCTGGTTGGCATACTTCTCTTTGTGTTCCGCATCTTCGATGAGTTGAACAACCGTTTCCGACAGCGTTTTTCCGCGTCGTTGAGCGAGCCCGGCTAAGCGTTGCCAGACGACAAACTCCAAATCAATAGACTTCTTACGGGTGTGCTGATGCTCGGCGTTAAAGTGCCGTTTGCGGCGTGCGCGGATGGTCTGCTTCATGCGGTTCATCAGGGCCGGATTAATATGCTTTTCTATCCAGCCATTCACCTGAACCGGTTCGTTTTCGAGTGTCAGCAATAAATCCACCGCTTCTTTCGCAGCACTGGCTTCGATGTAGCAGGTAATCAGCTCCCCTTCACGGTGCTTTTTGACCAGGTACTTCCATTTCCAACCGCTTTCGAGATTTTCCAGTTGTTGATATTTCATTGCGATCTCAGTGTCACCTCGTAACTCTGTTCAGAATATCAGTTTTTTGGCAATCTGCTGAAAAGAAATCATATCCTGTGAGCCGTTACGCCGCTTTCACTGGCTGAAAAACTTATTCCCGATTGGGAAGAGACCGCAGCTTACGGTATACTCCACGGTTTTACATCTAACTAAAAAACATCAACTTTGACCATTACGAAACTAGCATGGCGTGATCTGGTTCCTGATGCTGAAAGCTATCAGGAGCTATTTGCACAGCCAGACACCGCAAAAGAGCACGACTTCATCCTTAGCGATACACAACCGCGTTTGCATTACGCGTTTGAGCAGGTGTTAAGTCCATGGACGACCTCTCCTTTCATGCTGTTGAAAGCACCAGAAGAAGCTGAGTATCTCGCGCTTCTGGCGGATGCATTGCGTCAGTTGCAACCGGAAGAGAGCGCCGTTTTTGGCGGCCAATATCGTATTGCTGGCCCCGATATCACTTTCAAACCCGCCGAACAGGCCGATGACCTTTTTGCCGCATCTGGCAAAGTCATTACTGCCGAATGGGTTGAAGCAGAACAACTGTTTGGCTGCCTACGGCAGTTCAACGGTGAATTGACCTTACACCCGGGCCTGGTACATAAAGCCAACGGTGGGGTGTTGGTCATCTCGCTTCGCACTCTTCTCGCCCAGCCCCTGCTCTGGATGCGTCTGAAGTCGATCGCCACTCACCAGCGTTTTGACTGGGTCTCGTATGACGAATCGCGACCGTTACCGGTTGCCATCCCGTCCATGCCCATTTCGCTAAAAGTGATATTGACTGGCGATCGTGAGTCTTTGGCTGATTTCCAGGAAATGGAGCCAGAGTTAGCCGATCAGGCGATTTATACCGAATTTGAAGACAACATCCAGATTGCCGATACCGATGATATGACGCAGTGGTGTCAGTGGGTGATGGCTGTCGCTGAGCGTTACGCATTGCCAACCCCTGGGCCAGATGCATGGACTGGTCTGATGCGAGAAGCCGTGCGTTACACCGGCGATCAAGAAACGCTTCCCCTCTGCCCGCTATGGATAAGCAAGCAGCTACGTGAAGTTGGCGCAATCGGCGGCCAGGGTCCATTTACCGGCGAACAGTTTATCCAAATGCTGGCACAGCGTGAATGGCGCGAAGGCTACCTGGCCGACCGTATGCAAGATGAGATTCTGCTCGAGCAAATTCTTGTCGAAACCGAAGGTGAACGTATCGGGCAGATCAATGCCCTGTCGGTTATCGAGTTTCCCGGGCATCCGAGAGCCTTTGGCGAGCCGTCCCGCATTAGCTGCGTAGTGCATATTGGCGATGGCGAATTTATCGACATCGAGCGCAAGGCGGAACTGGGCGGGAATATTCACGCGAAAGGCATGATGATCATGCAAGCGTTCCTGATGTCACAGCTCCAGCTGGAGCAGCAGATCCCCTTCTCTGCCTCACTCACCTTTGAGCAATCGTACAGCGAAGTGGATGGTGATAGCGCCTCAATGGCCGAACTCTGTGCATTAATCAGTGCGCTGGCAGACGTTCCGATTAATCAGAGCATCGCGATGACCGGATCCGTTGACCAGTTCGGCCGTGCTCAGCCCGTTGGCGGCTTGAACGAGAAAATCGAAGGATTCTTCACGGTTTGCCAGCAGCGTGGTTTTAGCGGCAAACAGGGCATCATTATCCCGGCTCCTAACGTTCGCCATCTGAGCTTGAGCCAGGCCGTGCTCGACGCTGTAGAAGCAGAGCAATTCACCATCTGGGCCATTGAAGATATTACGGATGCGCTACCCTTACTGACAAACCTGGTGTGGGATGGCGAAGGTCAAACAACACTGATGCAGACCATCCAGGAGCGTATTGCACAGGCAATGCAGCAGGATGCTCGTCATCGTTATCCATGGCCGTTACGCTGGTTAGGTTGGTTTAATCCTAACTGATCGGACTTGTTCAGCGTACACGTGTTAGCTATCCTGCGTGCTTCACTAAAATAAGGCTTACTGAGAACATGGTAGATAAACGCGAATCCTATACAAAAGAAGATCTTCTTGCCTCTGGTCGCGGTGAACTGTTTGGCGCGAAAGGCCCGCAGTTACCAGCACCAAGCATGCTGATGATGGACCGTGTCGTAAAAATGACAGAAACCGGCGGCAACTTTGACAAGGGTTACGTGGAAGCGGAACTCGATATCAATCCGGATCTGTGGTTCTTTGGTTGCCACTTTATCGGCGATCCGGTAATGCCTGGCTGTCTGGGCCTGGATGCAATGTGGCAGTTGGTTGGCTTCTATCTGGGCTGGCTGGGCGGTGAAGGTAAAGGCCGTGCGCTTGGCGTGGGTGAAGTCAAATTCACCGGTCAGGTTCTGCCTTCAGCGAAGAAAGTAACCTACCGTATTCACTTCAAACGCATTGTGAACCGTCGTCTGGTGATGGGTCTGGCTGATGGCGAAGTACTGGTAGACGGTCGAGTTATCTACACTGCAAACGATCTGAAAGTAGGCTTGTTCCAGGATACTTCAGCGTTCTGATTATTGCTTTGAATAAGGCAATCAGGCGAAACCTCCGCAATGCGGAGGTTTCTGTTTCTAAAGAGACGTATCACGCAAGTAATACCCTATCCCCAATGGCTTCTCGCCAGCCTCCTAACCAGTATGACCTCTGATTTAACGTCTGGTAAGGACACATTTCTTTTGAGCGTCCGGCGATGCCAGCCTGGTATCCACGTTGGTGCGCCCGTTCCAGGCGATCTCGTTTCTGTCTCTTCATGCCTCGTTTCCCTCATTCTTTGGTCTGGTGGAAAGAAAACAGTGGTTGCAAAACATGCAAGCACAGTTAACGAATAACCCGAATCCCTCCCAGCGTCAATGCGCAAAATTCACACCAGTGTCATATTTGTGAGCTAGACAGAAGATCGTTTGTACAATTTTTGTGAGCTGGCACAAGTATCAAACTGAAATGAAAACGAAAAAAAACCGCCATCAGCGAAACGCGGATGGCGGCTTGTGGTAATGAATTTTACTTATGGCAGACGAGAAATCTCTCTGGCTATGCTGGTTGATTCCTGCGCCCAACCCTGAGCCAGCATCTTGACCATCTCGTCGTAACCGTCTTGCTGCTGTTTCAGCTCAAGGTAAAACGGACGCTTAATCAGCTGCCCCTGATGGTTCAGAAGCCATTCACCGCTAATCACCACCTTGCCATCGAAACGTCCGTGGAAACCGGTAACGTTCACGTTAAGCGTGTCCTGATCGCTACCCAATGGTTGAGAAGCCACAACCCAGCCCGGTAACTGGCTACTAAGATTAGCCACCAGCGTATTGCGTAACTGCTGATCCAACGGACTCGCCCAGAGATTATTCGTGGCAATGACGTACTGCACGTCGCTGGTCTGATACACCACGCCGTTTCCGGCGAGGGCGTCAGGAACAGAAACTTGTTCAACCCACAACAGGCGGTTGCCCTGGGCAGCAGTGGTTTGCCCCGCTGCTTGCGTCGCCAACGGCAGCTGATAGTAACTTTTGTTGTCACTTCCTGAACTACAGGCCGTTAATGCAACTGCCCCGGCGATCAATAGCCATTTTTTCATTCTTTTGCCCTCTTAGGCTCAGGATCCTTTGTGCCCTTCGCTTCAAATACCAGCGCGTTGCTTTTCTCATTCAGCGTTTTCAATACCGGCTGCAGTTCACGCAATACCTGATCCAGGCGCTGCATATCTGCAACCATCTTGTTATACGCCGCCGAGCCTGGCTGGAAGCCCTGCATACTGCGATTAAGCTCACGCAACGTTTTCTGCATATCCTGAGGCAACTGCTGCATCGACTGATTAGCGGTGATCTTATTGATATTATCCAGCGTTGTTTGCAGGCGACGCATCGTTACCTGGCTTTCACTCAGCGAGTTTGTCGCTTGTTCAAGCATCGGATTCAACGGCAGATTGTTGATCTTATCCAGTGTTTCCATTAAACGCTGCTGGATCTGCGCCAGGCCACTGCTCACTGTTGGGATGATCTTATACCCGCCAAATTCACGCACACCCGTAACCGCTGGTGCTTTCGGGTAGAAGTCCATATCTACATACAGCGCGCCGGTGACCAGATTGCCGGTTTTCAACGAGCCGCGTAAGCCACGATCCATCAGCCCGGCGATATGCGACGCAATGTCCGTTGTGACGCCAACCTGGTTTATCAAACGCTCAGGCTCAATGCGGATCAGAACAGGAATACGATAATCATCGTCCAGCACCTGACGCAGCCCCGGCACAAAGTACGGCACCTGACCCACCGTTCCCAGTCGAATACCACGGAACTCAACCGGCGCACCAGGCTGCAAACCGCGAACAGAATCTTTGAAGAACATCAGGTAATCAATATGATCGGTATAAAGCGCATCCTGAATACTTTTCTGATCGTCGAACAGTTTGAATGGCGTTTTCGCCGCAACTGGCTGGCCTAAGTCCATTCCTTCCGGGACATCAAAGCTGACGCCGCCGCCAAAGAGCGTGGTTAATGAGCCCATTTCAACGCGCATACCGGCAGAGGTCAGATCCACAGCAATACCGCTGTCTTTCCAGAAACGAACGTTGCTGGTGACCAGACGATCGTTAGGCGCGTTGATAAATAGCTGGTAGCTGATAGCGCGTTTTTGCGCATCAAAAGTACTGGTTTCAACCGAGCCTACGCGATAACCCCTGAACAGAACGGGGTCACCTGGGCTAAGCTGACCGGCTTTCTTACTATCAAGGATCACGCGGATGCCTTTCGCATCCGGCGGTGCCAACGGCGGCGCATCCAGTAGTTGATATTGCCCCGGCTGACTGCCCTTTGTGCCCGGCTGTAGTTCGATATAGGCCCCGGAGAGCAGCGTTCCAAGACCACTGATCCCTTCACGGCCAACCTGCGGTTTCACTACCCAGAATGCGGAATCACCATGCAGCAGTTTTTCCATTCCAGAATTGAGGCGCGCTTTGATTTCTACATGCGTCAAATCGTCAGTCAGGGTGGCGCTCTCCACCACACCTACGTCCACGCTACGGCTTTTGATGGTGGTTTTCCCCCCTTCAATACCTTCCGCGTTAGTGGTGATCAGCGTGACTTCCGGTCCCTGATGGCTGTAATGATAAAACAGGATCCATGCACCGATCAGCGCAGTCACGATGGGGAAGATCCACACCGGCGACCAGTTTTTGACCTTCTGCACTTTCGCCTCTCCACTCTTATTTTCCATGCTCTTACTCTTCCTCATGGCTTGACTCTGGCTCACGATCCCACGATAAACGAGGGTCGAAGGTCATGGCCGCAAACATCGTCATAATGACGACCAACGCAAACATTAGCGCCCCAATAGCAGGGTAAATACTCATCAGCCCTCCCATGCGCACCAGCGCAGAGAGTACGGCTATTACAAACACGTCAATCATTGACCAACGCCCAACGAACTCAACCACTTCATAAATCAAATGCATGCGTTCGCTATCGCGTTTTCCATGCCCTTTCGCATCCCAGCATAGCCAGGCAATCGCAATCATTTTTAATGTCGGCACCATAATACTGGCGATAAAAATCACCATGGCGACCGGGTAAGAGCCTTCACCCCATAACAGCACCACCCCGGCAAGGATGGTCGAGGGCATCTTGTCGCCGAGCAGGTCCGTTATCATGATAGGTAAAATGTTCGCTGGCAGATAAAGCATGATCGAAGTGACCAGTAATGCCATCGTCCACTGGAGACTATTTTTACGTCGCGCATAGCCTTTCGTTTCACATCGCGGGCAGACTTCAACATCAACAGGTAAAACCGCGGTACAGCAGGAGCAGGAGCGTAAGCCCTGGCGGATACCCGGCACGCCCACTTTCACCGTCTGCGGTAACGTTGGTGCAGGCGCAATGTCATCCCAAGCCCAGCGACGATCGACGCACTGGAAGGCGCGAAGTTGAAGCACGCAATAGAGACACCAGGGAATAAAGCTGCTGCCGATCCCCACGTCGCCGTAAGCCATTAGCTTGACGAAACTCACCAGAATACCGGCGAGAAAAATCTCCGCCATTCCCCAGCTTTTTAACTGGAAGAAAATTCGGGCCAGGATGAGCTTAAGCTTCACTGGCATTCGAACGCGGTTGACCAACAATAAAATGATGGTCAGACAAAAGGCCGGGACAATCTGGACAAAAAGGAGAAAGAAAGTGCCAAGGCTCGCGTAATCTTCAGAGAACATCACGCCCGGGATTTCCAGCAAATTGACTTCGCTGGTCATCCCCCCGACTTTCATATAAATAAAGGGAAACAGATTGGAGAGCAACAGCATAAACAGCGCTGCAATAGCATAAGCAGTGGGACGCTGCCTTGGCGCGTCCCACTCGGTTGTCAGCGTTGCCCCGCACCGCGGGCATGCCGCCTTATGTCCGTAACCCAGCTCGGGCAGCGCCACGAGCATATCGCATTGTGAACATAAAATATGCCGGTCGGCATGGTGCTGATCACACATAGTGTATCCCTGTTTATGCGCCGTTTTTCAGAGCCTCAAGGTACTCCCAACGCTCAAATGCTTCTTCCAGCGCCTTTTCGGCCAGGCTAAGATCGGCCAATATTTTCTGAGTATAGTCGTGCGGCTGACTAAAGAAGGACGCATCTGCAACTTGTGCCTGTAGCGTTTCCAGGTTCCCTTCCAGCTCCTCAAGACGTTGAGGCAGGCCTTCAAGTTCGCGCTGCAGGTTATAACTCATTTTGACGGTCGATTTTTTGACAGTTTCTGCTTTTGCGACAGCAGTTTCCTGTCCATTTTTGGCTTTTGACTGTTTTACCGCCTGAGACTGCGATTGCTGTCCACGCGCATCATGATAGCCGCCAACATAACGACCAATATGACCAGCACCTTCAAAAATCCAGCACTCCGTCACGGTATTATCGACAAACTGACGGTCGTGGCTGACCAGCATCACGGTGCCTTGATAGCCGTCGATCAGTTCTTCAAGCAATTCAAGCGTTTCGACATCCAAATCGTTAGTCGGTTCATCGAGAATTAACAGGTTACTTGGTTTGAGGAACAGACGAGCCAGCAACAGACGGTTACGCTCACCGCCAGACAGCGCGCGAACCGGCGTCATTGCACGCTTAGGATGGAACAAGAAGTCCTGCAGATAGCCCAGGACATGGCGCGGTTTACCGTTCACCAACACTTCCTGCTTACCTTCCGCCAGGTTGTCCATCACCGTTCTGTCGGGATCGAGTTCAGCACGGTGCTGATCAAAATAGGCAACTTCAAGCTTTGTACCGCAATGTACGCGTCCGCTATCAGCCTGTAACTGGCCCAGCATCAGTTTCAGCAACGTAGTCTTACCGCAGCCGTTCGGACCAATCAATGCGATTTTATCGCCGCGCTGAACCTGAGCGGAGAAGTCCTTGACCAGCACTTTGCCATCGACCTGGTAATCGACATTTTCCATTTCGAAGACAATCTTGCCAGAGCGAGAGGCCTCTTCAACCTGCATTTTCGCGGTGCCCATCACTTCGCGACGTTCACTACGTTCGTTACGCATGGCTTTCAGCGCTCGAACACGGCCTTCGTTACGGGTACGACGTGCTTTAATGCCCTGACGGATCCAGACCTCTTCCTGTGCCAGCTTGCGATCGAACTCGGCGTTTTGCAGTTCCTGAACGCGCAGGTTCTCTTCTTTTTCAAGCAGGTAGGTGTCGTAATCACCCGGATAAGTCACCAGCTTGCCGCGATCCAGATCGACAATACGGGTCGCCATATTGCGGATAAACGAACGGTCATGCGAGATGAAGATAAGGGTGCCATTGAAGGTTTTCAGGAACCCTTCCAGCCAGTCTATTGCTTCAATATCCAGGTGGTTTGTCGGTTCGTCAAGCAGCAACACTTTCGGCCCGCTCACCAGCGCGCGACCCAGTGCCGCTTTACGCAGCCAGCCGCCAGAAAGAGACGCCAGTTCCGTATCTGCTTCCAGACCTAACTGCTCCAGAACTTCGTTAATACGGCTTTCCAGCTGCCACAGGCCGTGGTGATCGAGCAGATCCTGAAGACGCGCCATCTCATTGAGATTTTTTTCACTCGGATCGGTCATCACCAGATGAGAAACTTCGTGATATCCCTTCAGATATTCAGCTTGCTCAGAGATCCCCTCAGCGACAAAATCGTACACGCTGCCCGCGACGTTGCGCGGCGGATCCTGTTGCAAACGGGAGACGATCAAGTCTTGCTCGTAAACAATACGTCCATCATCCAGACCCAGTTCACGATTAAGGATCTTCATCAGCGTGGATTTACCCGCACCATTACGACCCACTAAACACACACGTTCGTTATCTTCGATGTGCAGTTCAGTATCATCGAGAAGGGGTGCATCACTGAATGACAGCCAGGCACCGTGCATACTAATTAATGACATTTATATTTCCTTTCAGACCGTGGTTATCAACCAGCAGTTGTGAATTTGACGATTACGGGCAAAGTCCTGAGACAGTGTTTTTTGGCTAATTTCTTGTGCTTTCAGTCCCAGCGCTGCCAGTCCGTCATTGTCCATACGGAAGCCGCGTTTGTTGTTTGAGAACATGATGGTGCCGCCTTTTCGCAGCAGACGCTTCAGATCGGTCATCAGTCGGATGTGGTCGCGCTGAACGTCGAAGGTGTCTTCCATACGTTTGGAGTTGGAGAACGTCGGCGGATCAATGAAGATCAGGTCGAACTGTTCGTCGGTATCACGCAGCCATCCCAATACGTCAGCCTGCAACAGGCGGTGTTGGCGCCCTGTCAGGCCGTTGAGACGCAGGTTACGTTCTGCCCACTCAAGGTAAGTGCGTGACATATCCATCGTGGTGGTGCTGCGCGCACCGCCCAGACCTGCGTGTACGCTCGCAGTACCGGTGTAGGCGAACAAGTTCAGGAAGTCTTTACCTTTGCTCATCTGACCCAGCATACGGCGGGCGATGCGGTGATCGAGGAACAAACCGGTATCGAGATAATCCGTCAGGTTAACCCACAGGCGCGCGTTGTATTCGCCGACTTCGATAAAGTCACCCTTGTCGCCCATCTTCTGGTATTGATTCGTACCTTTCTGACGTTCACGGGTTTTCAGTACCAGTTTATTCGGTGCAATGCCTAATACGCCAATCGTTGCGGCAATAATATCCAACAAACGTTGACGCGCTTTCTGCGCATCAATGGTTTTTGGCGCAGCGTATTCCTGCACGACAACCCAGTCAGCGTAGCGGTCTACCGCCACGTTATATTCCGGCAAATCAGCGTCGTACAGGCGATAACATTCAATGCCTTCCTGCTTCGCCCATTTCTCAAATTTCTTCAGATTCTTGCGCAGGCGGTTAGCGTAATCTTCTGCAACGGTGGACGGTTTACTGTCACCCTCTTTTTCCGTCAGATGATAGTTTTTCTGTACGCAATCCAGCGGACCGTTTTTGGCTTTAAACTGGCGCTCGGCGCGCAGTTGCAGGCAGCTCAGCAGTTCCGGGGAGCCGCTGAAAATAGACAGATTCCAGCCACCAAAATAGTCTTTCATGGTGCGACCAAACAGACTATGAAGCGCGATCAGTGCCGGTTCGCTATCCAGACGTTCACCGTACGGTGGATTACTGATAACCGTGCCATACGGGCCTTTTGGCAGTGGATTGCTTAACTGGGCGACATCTTTGACTTCAAAGGAGATCAGTTCGCCAATACCGGCGCGACGGGCGTTGCTGCGAGCGCGTTCAATCACGCGAGAATCGCTGTCGGAGCCATAGAAACGTGAGCCATAATCCGCCAGACCATTACGGGCGCGCGTTTGCGCCTCGGCCTTAACCTCTTGCCAGATAGCCTCATCGTGCTGAGCCCAGCCACCAAAGCCCCACTTTCCGCGATGCAGACCCGGCGCGCGATCGGTTGCCATCATTGCCGCTTCAATCAGCAACGTACCAGAACCACACATTGGATCGAGCAGCGGAGTGCCTGGCTGCCAGCCAGAACGCATCACAATGGCCGATGCCAGGTTTTCTTTGATCGGCGCAATACCCGCGCGTTCGCGGTAGCCGCGCTGATGCAAGCCCTCGCCACACAGATCCAAAGAAATATGTGCCGTCTCTTTATTGAGCCACACGTTGATGCGCAAATCTGGGTTTTCACGATCGACGTTCGGGCGTTCCAGGTTTTTACGCGTAAAGCTATCCACGATGGCGTCTTTCACCTTCAGGGCACCGTACTGGCTATTACGAATTTCGTCGTTAAGCCCGCTAAAATGCACGGCAAAGGTAGCACCAGGCGTAAAAATCTCTGTCCAGTCAGTTGCCTGCACACCGAGATACAGGTCGAGGTCGCTGTAGACCTTACAGGCACCTAATGGCAGCATAATGCGCGATGCCAGGCGACTCCACATCAGGCTCTGGTAAATAAGCCGCGTGTCGCCCTCAAAATGGACGCCACCCTGAACGACCTGGCACTCTTTCGCGCCAAGCCCTTCCAGTTCAGTTTTTAACAGCTCTTCCAGCCCACGGGCCGTACTGGCAAACAGAGAATTCATATCGTCACTTGTTACTCTAAGAAAATTGCTGCGCATTATAGCTAATATGAGCTCTATGTCATAAAGTTGAAGGCTTATTTTCATTTGAGGGAGTGCGCAGTGGCGACGTTATCCAGGCTTTTCATCCATCCGGTTAAATCGATGCGCGGAATTGGGCTGACTCATGCGCTTGCAGACGTCAGCGGTTTTGCCTTTGATCGCATCTTTATGGTCACCGAGCCTGACGGAACGTTCATCACCGCGCGTCAGTTTCCGCAAATGGTGCGCTTTACTCCCGCACCGCTGCATGACGGCTTACATCTCACGGCACCAGACGGCTCCAGCGTCATCGTCCGCTTTAACGACTTTGCCTCTGTTGACGCACCAACGGAAGTGTGGGGAAATCACTTTACCGCGCGCGTTGCTCCCGACGATATCAACCGTTGGTTAACGAGCTTCTTTTCCCGGGAAGTACAGCTGCGTTGGGTAGGGCCTGAGCCGACACGTCGTGTTAAGCGATTCGAAGCGGTTCCCCTCTCCTTTGCCGACGGCTTCCCTTTCCTGCTGACCAACGAGGCGTCGCTGCGAGATTTACAGAACCGCTGCCCGGCCAGCGTGAAAATGGAGCAGTTTCGCCCCAATCTCGTCGTTACCGGTGCGCAAGCATGGGAAGAGGACACCTGGAAAGTCATTCGTATTGGCAGCGTGGTCTTTGATGTAGTGAAACCGTGCAGCCGTTGCATTTTCACCACCATCAGCCCTGAAAAAGGACAAAAGCATCCTTCCGGCGAACCGCTGAAAACGCTGCAATCTTTCCGAACCGCGCAGGATAACGGCGACGTTGATTTCGGTCAGAATCTTATTCCGCGATCCAGCGGCGTAATCCGCGCGGGTGATGAAGTCGAGATTCTTGCAACCGCCCCAGGCAGAGTTTACGGCCCAGGTACCGACGAAGACGAAGCTGATATCGAGGTTCATCCGGCTACGGCAGTGACCCTTCAGTGGCAAGGTAAAATGCTTCCAGGGAATAATCAGCAGGTCTTGCTAGAACAGCTTGAGCAAGCGGGGATACGTGTTCCCTACTCATGTCGCGCGGGGATCTGTGGGAGCTGTCGCATAACGTTAGTAGAGGGTGAGGTCACGGCGTTGAAAAAATCGGCGGTAGGCAATGATGGTACGATCCTGTGCTGTAGCTGTATTCCGAAGACATCGCTACAGCTGGAGCTTTAAACGGCCTGTTCGAGACTGAATGTATCAATACGCAGTTGCGGTTTCAGCCGGTCATTCATGACTTTGATCGCATCGCCCAGCTGCATCATGCGCCCGGCAATCACCACGCCAGGTTGCGCCAGTAAACACAGGGCGGCATTTTCACCCGGTTCAACCACCAGCAGGCTCACTTCCTCTGCGGTATCGCTGAGGTTGACGCAGGCTGCATCGCCTGTGACGGGTGACCATGATTGTCCGTGAGCCAGGAAATGCCAGCTTTTCGGCATCTGCGGTTTCAGGAAACGAATAGCCACCAGCGCATTCAACACCAGCTCGGCACGTTGCTCTTTGGAGAGCACTAAATCGCGGCACTTTTCTTCAAATGAGAAATACAGAGCGGCATCATCGACACAAAAACCGGACGGTGCAAAGGCGTCTGGGGTCAGCATCCGGCGAGCGAAACGAGAACGAAATAACATGCCATTGGCTAAATCGAGCATCATTCGATCGTGCTCTTCGCAAAAATACCATTGCCAGTTATCGTCAGGTTTAATTCGCATTTTCCTCTCCCAATTCCTCAACATCCTGTTCTAAAAAAGTCCTGCTTCTCGCTTCGTTTATAACATCAATAATAAAAGACCATAATGTCTAAATAAGCAACAATGACGGAATATAAAACAACCAGGGCTGGAAATAAAGCCCTGGTTGTCTGATTAAGAAAAAAGATTAGATGTGATTAACGATTTCTTTAATCAACTGAGGGCCTTTAAAAATAAAGCCCGAATAGATTTGCACCAGTGATGCTCCCGCCGCCATCTTCTCGCGGGCGGCGATAACTGAGTCGATACCACCCACGCCGATAATCGGTAAACGACCTTTTAATTCTGCGGATAAGGCACGAATAATTTCTGTACTTTTTAATTGAACCGGACGGCCACTTAAGCCACCCATTTCATCGCAGTTTTTCATTCCCTGTACCAGAGAACGATCGAGGGTAGTATTGGTTGCAATAACACCATCGATATTATGGCGAACTAAACTGTCGGCCACCTGGATCAATTCTTCAATGGAAAGATCCGGGGCGATCTTTACCGCAACGGGAACATATTTATGATGCGTAATTTGAAGCTCTTTCTGCTTATTCTTAATGGCGTCCAGAAGATCGTCTAGCGCTTCACCATATTGCAGGGTACGCAGACCGGGCGTATTGGGGGAAGAGATATTCACCGCAATATAACCGGCATAAGCATAGGTTTTTTCCATACAAATCAGATAGTCATCTTTGCCCTGCTCTACCGGAGTATCTTTATTTTTACCGATATTAATGCCGAGCACGCCATCGAAATGTGCTTTTTTCACGTTCTCAATCAGATGATCGACCCCGAGATTATTAAAGCCCATACGGTTGATCAAACCTTCGGCCTCGACCAGACGGAACAGGCGCGGTTTATCATTACCAGCCTGAGCGCGCGGAGTCACGGTGCCGACTTCGATGGAACCAAAACCCATCGCCCCCAGCGCATCAATACACTCACCGTTTTTATCCAGACCTGCTGCCAGGCCAAGGGGATTCTTAAACGTCAGCCCCATGCATTGAACAGGTTTTTCCTGCACTTTCTGGCGCACCAGCGCTTCAAGCGGCGTTCCTGTAATGCGGCGTAACTGCTGGAATGTCAATTCATGGGCGCGCTCGGGATCGAGCTGGAAAAGGGCTTTACGAACGAAGGGGTAGTACATGAACTCTCCTGGATTCCGGTGTGCAAACCGGACACGGATTATCAGCGATCGCGACGGGAAAGGGAATTGACCTGTGGCAAAAAAATCGTCGTAAAACGCAATCGTTTTCCTTTCTGCTCCTTTCTTATGCAATTTTTGGCATTTTAATATCAGATAAATCATTTAGTGGAATAACTACGCAGTGTCACACTCCTGGAAATTGTTATCAATGTTAGATAAAAGCAAACAATTAGTTATAAGGAGCAAGCATGCGCGTCATTACGTTGGCTGGCAGTCCGCGTTTCCCTTCACGTTCCAGCGCATTGCTGGAGTATGCCCGTGAACAGCTCACCTCTCTGGATATCGAGGTGTGTCACTGGAATCTGCATAATTTTGAGCCGGAAGATCTGCTGTATGCCCGCTTTGATAGTCCCGCGCTCAAAACGCTGGTAGAGCAGTTAAAAGGTGCAGACGGGCTTATTGTCGCAACGCCAGTCTATAAAGCGTCCTTTTCCGGCGCTCTGAAAACGCTACTCGATCTGTTACCCGAGCGAGCTCTGGAAGGGAAAGTGGTTTTACCGCTGGCAACCGGCGGCACCGTTGCCCACATGCTTGCGGTTGATTATGCCCTCAAACCGGTACTCAATGCGCTCAAGGCCCAGGAGATCCTCCACGGTGTTTTCGCTGATGATTCCCAGGTTATCGATTATCAACACAAACCCCAGTTCACTCCCAATCTTCATTTACGCCTCGATGCCGCGCTGGAGACATTCTGGCAGGCGCTTCACCGCCGGGACGTTAAGGTTCCTGCTTTTGGTCATCTGAAAGGAGTCGCTCATGTTTAAAAACGTGTTCCGTATCGGGCTAAGCGGTTTGCTGGCAGTGTCCGCTTTAGTCCAGGCGGCAGCCCCTGCGCCTGAAAGTTTACGTATCGGTTACCAGAAAGGCAGCATCAGCATGGTGCTGGCAAAAAGTCATCAGCTTCTGGAAAAGCGCTATCCGACGACGCAGTTTTCCTGGATTGAATTCCCCGCCGGACCACAAATGCTTGAGGCACTGAACGTAGGCAGTATCGATTTGGGCAGCACGGGCGACATTCCTCCTATTTTCGCCCAGGCCGCGGGAGCTGATTTGGTTTACGTCGGGGTAGAGCCCGCCAAGCCAAAAGCCGAAGTGATACTGGTTCCTGAAAATAGCCCGATTAAAACCGTGGCGGATCTCAAAGGCCATAAGGTTGCTTTTCAGAAGGGTTCAAGTTCTCACAACCTACTGCTCCGTGCCCTGCAACAGGCGGGGCTGACATTTAAGGATATCCAACCCATCTTTTTGAGCCCTGCCGACGCGCGTGCGGCCTTCCAGCAAAATAACGTCGATGCATGGGCTATCTGGGATCCTTACTACTCCGCCGCGTTATTGCAGGGCGGCGTTCGGGTGCTGAAAGATGGTGAAACGCTGAAGCAAACGGGCTCTTTCTATCTTGCCGCTCGTCCATATGCAGAAAAAAACGGTGAATTTGTGCAAGGCGTGTTGAATACCTTCAGCGAAGCCGACGCGCTTACCCACAGTCAACGCCAGGAAAGTATCGCCCTGCTGGCGAAAACCATGGGCCTGCCAGAGCCGGTCATCGCCAGCTATCTGGACCATCGCCCGCCTACCGTCATCAAACCAGTGGACGCTAAGACCGCAGTATTGCAGCAGCAAACTGCCGACCTGTTTTACGAAAATCGTCTGCTCCCGAAAAAGATCGATATTCGCGATCGCATCTGGCAACCCTCTGGCAAAGAAGGATCAAAATCATGAGTTTGAATCTGTTCTGGTTTTTACCGACCCATGGCGACGGACATTATCTGGGCACGGAAGAAGGTGCTCGCCCGGTTGACTACGGATACCTGCAACAAATCGCCCAGGCAGCGGATCGCATCGGTTTCACCGGGGTGCTGATTCCCACCGGGCGGTCTTGCGAAGATGCCTGGCTGGTTGCCGCATCAATGATTCCAGTCACCCAGCGGCTTAAATTCTTAGTCGCGCTGCGCCCAAGCGTCGTCTCGCCAACGGTGGCTGCACGTCAGGCCGCCACGCTTGACAGGCTTTCTAATGGTCGCGCACTGTTTAACCTGGTTACAGGCAGCGATCCGCAAGAGCTTGCTGGGGATGGCGTATTCCTCGATCACACCGAGCGCTATGAAGCCTCCGCTGAATTCACCCGCGTCTGGCGTCGCCTGCTTGAGGGTGAAACCGTCACATTCGAAGGCAAACACATTCATGTTCGTGATGCAAAACTGCTGTTTGCACCGGTGCAGCAGCCGCGTCCACCGCTCTATTTTGGCGGCTCATCGGACGTCGCGCAGGATCTGGCCGCAGAACAAGTGGATCTGTATCTCACCTGGGGCGAGCCGCCTGAACGGGTGAAAGAAAAAATTGAAGAGGTGCGTGCCAAAGCGGCCGCGCATGGACGCACCGTGCGCTTTGGGATACGCCTGCACGTCATCGTGCGAGAAACCAATGAAGAAGCCTGGCGCGCGGCCGATCGCCTGATTTCACATCTTGATGATGAGACCATTGCTAAAGCGCAGGCCGCGTTTGCCAAAACGGATTCCGTCGGCCAGCACCGAATGGCATCACTGCATAATGGACAGCGGGAAAAGCTGGAGGTCAGTCCAAACTTGTGGGCAGGCGTCGGTCTGGTCCGCGGCGGCGCGGGCACCGCGCTAGTCGGCGATGGTCCAACGGTTGCTGCGCGCATTAACGAATATGCCGAGCTAGGCATCGATAGTTTTATCCTTTCCGGTTATCCGCATCTGGAAGAGGCCTACAAGGTGGGTGAACTGTTATTCCCGCATCTTGATGTCGCCATTCCTGAGATTCCTCAGCCTCGCCCACTTCTGCCTCAGGGCGAAGCCGTCGCGAATGAATTCATTCCACGGAAAGCGGCGCAACGCTAACGAGGTTAATATGGCAAACCCCTCTCGAAAATGGCTGCTGCGACTGGCGCCCTGGTTCTTGCCTGTCGGAATAGTGATTATCTGGCAAATCGCCTCGTCTTTAGGCTGGCTGTCCAGTCGCATTTTGCCCTCTCCGGAAGGCGTCGTCGAAGCGTTCTGGACGCTGAGCTCCAGCGGCGAACTGTGGCAGCATCTGGCGATCAGCTCCTGGCGCGCTGCCATTGGTTTCACCATCGGCGGATCGATTGGCCTGACGCTTGGCCTTATCAGCGGTCTATCCCGTTGGGGGGAGCGGTTGCTGGATACTTCTATTCAGATGCTGCGTAACGTGCCGCATCTGGCCCTTATCCCGCTGGTGATTTTGTGGTTTGGTATTGACGAAAGTGCCAAAATTTTCCTGGTCGCGCTCGGCACGCTGTTCCCTATTTATATCAACACCTGGCACGGTATTCGTAACATCGATCGCGGGTTAGTGGAGATGGCGCGCAGCTACGGCTTGTCCGGTGTTGCCCTGTTTATCCATGTCATTCTGCCCGGAGCCCTACCCTCCATCATGGTGGGCGTGCGTTTCGCACTGGGCCTGATGTGGTTAACGCTTATCGTCGCGGAAACCATTTCGGCTAACTCCGGTATCGGTTATCTGGCGATGAACGCTCGCGAGTTCTTGCAAACGGATGTGGTGGTGGTAGCCATCATTCTGTATGCCCTGCTCGGCAAACTTGCCGACCTTAGCGCCCAGTGGTTAGAACGTCTCTGGCTGCGCTGGAACCCGGCTTACTCCACCACGGAGGCAAATCTATGAATACGGCTCGATTGACGCAAGGCACGCCGCTGCTGCTGAATAGCGTGACGAAACGCTACGGCGACAATACGATTCTTAACGCCCTGGATTTGCATATTCCGGCCGGTCAGTTTGTCGCCGTGGTAGGGCGTAGCGGCGGAGGTAAAAGTACGTTGCTGAGGCTGTTGGCGGGCCTTGAAGCACCGAACGGCGGCCAGTTGCTGGCTGGCAACACTCGCCTTGCCGATATTCAGGATGATACGCGAATGATGTTCCAGGATGCGCGCCTGCTGCCCTGGAAAACCGTTATCGACAACGTAGGACTTGGCCTAACGGGGAACTGGCGTGATGCCGCACGTCGGGCACTCGCCGCCGTAGGCCTCGAAAACCGAGCGAAAGAGTGGCCTGCCGCCCTTTCCGGAGGGCAGAAACAGCGTGTCGCCCTGGCGCGAGCGCTTATTCATCGGCCTGGTTTACTGCTGCTTGACGAACCGCTCGGTGCGCTTGATGCGCTGACGCGGATAGAAATGCAGGATTTGATCGAATCGCTCTGGCAAGAACATGGATTTACCGTACTGCTGGTCACGCACGACGTCAGCGAAGCGGTCGCTATGGCCGATCGCGTGTTGCTAATCGAAGAGGGTAAAATCGGGCTGGATCTGACAGTGGATATTCCCCGTCCGCGCCGCGTAGGCTCTGCAAAACTGGCGGAGCTTGAGGCGGAAGTCCTGGATCGAGTGATGAAGCGAGGAAGTATCGAGCTACAGCGAATGAAGGCCAATGCCTGATACCCTCACCCCAACCCCTCTCCCGCCGGGAGAGGGAGGGATAATGCATCGATCAGGCTAGTGCTTTGGTAATTTTCTCGTACAAATCGCCAGACAGGTTTTCCAGCCCTTTCAGCTGTTCCAGCGCTGCACGCATTTTCTCCTGACGTTTCGCATCATAGCGCTTCAGGCGAATCAGCGGCTCAATCAGACGTGACGCGACCTGCGGATTACGGCTATTTAGCTCGGTCAGCATTTCCACCATAAACTGATACCCGCTGCCATCTTCCGCATGGAAAGCTGACGGGTTGCTGCTGGCGAACGCGCCAATCAACGAACGTACGCGGTTCGGATTGCTCATGGTGAATGAACGATGTTTTAGCAGGTGACGAACCTGGTCAAGGACATTGGCGGCAGGGCTGGTGGACTGCAAAATGAACCACTTGTCCATTACCAGTCCATCATGATGCCACTTGTCATCGTATTCCTGCATCAGCGCATCGCGGCACGGCAGTTCGGCTGCAACCGCTGCAGAAAGCGCCGCCAGCACGTCGGTCATGTTATCCGCTTCATGGTACTGCTTGCTGATAAGTTCGTTCGCAAATGCCTTCTCACCAAATGCCAGATAGCGCAGGCAGGTGTTACGCAGAGAGCGTTTGCCGATATCAGCATGCTCAACGCGATATTTATCCAGCTTGTTGGCGTTATAAATAGCCAGGAACTCGTCAGCCAGCTCCGTTGCCAGCGTGCGAGTCAGTGCTTCGCGCACGGCCACAATCGCGATCGGATCGATGATATCGAACAGCTCGGCGATTTCGTTTGCGGACGGTAAGGTCAGAATCTCTGCCGCCAGCGCGGGGTCAATCTGCTCATCAAGCAGGATCGCACGGAACGCATCGGCTACGTGGACCGGCAGAGACAGGGGCTGGCCCTGCTGATGACGATTCACATTCAGTTTGATGTAAGTCGCAAGCAAACTTTGCGCCGCATCCCAACGAGAGAAATCGTTGCGGGCATGACGCATCAGGAAGGTCAGCTGCTGGTCGCTCCATTTATATTCCAGCTTCACTGGAGCAGAGAATTCGCAAAGCAGAGCTGGAACCGGCTGGAAGTAGACATTATCAAAAATAAATGTCTGTTCAGACTGGGTCACATTCAAAACGTGATGAACCGGATGACCGCCTTTTTGCAGCGGGATCGCTTTGCCTTCGTTGTCATACAGCTCGATGCTGAACGGAATATGCAGCGGATGCTTCTCTTCCTGCTCGGCGGTCGGTGGCGTGCGCTGGGTGATGGTCAGCGTGTACTGCTCGGTCTCAGGATTGTAATCGTCTTTCACGGTGACAATCGGCGTACCGGCCTGGCTGTACCAGCGGCGGAAATGCGACAGGTCGACGTTAGAGGCATCTTCCATGGCTTGAACAAAGTCGTCGCAGGTCGCTGCGCTGCCGTCATGACGCTCAAAGTACAGCTGCATCCCTTTCTGGAAATTCTCTTCCCCGAGCAGCGTATGGATCATACGGATGATTTCAGAACCTTTCTCATACACCGTCAGGGTGTAGAAGTTATTCATCTCAATCACTTTATCCGGGCGAATCGGGTGCGCCATTGGGCTGGCGTCTTCGGCAAACTGGAGACCACGCATGGTGCGCACGTTGCTAATACGGTTAACGGCGCGCGAACCTAAATCGGAACTGAACTCCTGATCGCGGAATACGGTCAGCCCCTCTTTCAGACTCAACTGGAACCAGTCGCGACAGGTCACGCGGTTCCCGGTCCAGTTATGAAAATACTCGTGACCAATAACGCGCTCGATATCAAGATAATCTTTGTCGGTCGCGGTATCAGTACGGGCCAGTACATATTTGGAGTTAAAGACGTTCAGGCCTTTATTCTCCATCGCGCCCATATTAAAGAAGTCAACGGCGACGATCATATAGATGTCGAGATCGTATTCGAGACCAAAGCGCTCTTCGTCCCATTTCATGGAGTTGATAAGCGAAGTCATCGCCCACGGTGCGCGATCGAGATTGCCGCGATCCACAAACAACTCCAGGGCCACATCGCGACCTGAGCGCGTTTTATAGGTGTCGCGCAGTACGTCAAAATCACCCGCTACCAGCGCAAACAGGTAGCAAGGTTTAGGGAACGGATCCTGCCATTGAACCCAATGGCGGCCATTGTCCAGTTCGCCCTGCCCTACACGGTTACCGTTAGAGAGCAAGTAAGGATATTTGGATTTATCAGCAATGATTTTGGTGGTGAAACGCGCCAGAACGTCCGGGCGATCCAGATACCAGGTAATATGGCGGAAGCCCTCGGCTTCGCACTGGGTGCATAGCGCTTCACCCGACTGATACAGTCCTTCCAGCGCGGTGTTGGTCGCTGGGTTAATTTCATTCACGATGCGCAGCGTAAAGCGCTCCGGCAGGTTACTGATAACCAGCTGGCTTCCTTCTTCTATATAGTCAGACCACGTTTCATCGTTAACGTGTACAGAAACCAGCGTCAGGTCTTCACCATCAAGGCGCAGCGGCACTGCGGTTGCGCTTTGGCGCGTGACCTGGCTTATGGCCGTTACGACGGTTTTTGTGGCATCCAGGTCAAAAGTCAGATCAATATCGCTAATCAGGTATTCCGGCGCACGGTAGTCGTGGCGGTATTTGGCTTGAGGCTGTTGTGTCATAGAAAACCTTTATGCATCGTTTGTCGAATAACGAATCCAGTCTATTCCTGTTGTGTAGATCGCGCTACGCAGAATGTTCATCTTTTCAGTAACAAACACCTTTTTTGCTACATTTTCATAACACGTGGCACAAAATGCTCTCGACCATCGTTACGGCTTATGTTGTGATCGGGGTTCAATAAATCGCTAAACAAGGTATACTCCAGCGGTTTCAATAGTTGTTTATTGTACTAAACGCTCCCGTGAGAGGATGCTACGGCGCACCTATGACTCAATTCGCTTCTCCTGTTCTGCATACGTTGCTGGATACCGACGCGTATAAACTGCATATGCAGCAAGCCGTTTTTCACCATTACTACGACGTACAGGTAGCGGCTGAATTCCGCTGTCGTGGTGACGACCTGCTCGGCCTTTATGCCGACGCTATTCGTGAGCAGGTCGATGCTATGCGGCATCTCACTCTGCAGGATGACGAATATCAATGGCTCTCGGGCCTGCCTTTCTTTAAAGCCGACTACCTGAACTGGCTGCGAGAGTTTCGCTATAACCCTGATCAAGTGACCGTCACCAACAATAACGGCAAGCTGAATATTCGCCTTGCTGGACCGTGGCGTGAAGTGATCATGTGGGAAGTCCCGCTACTGGCGGTAATTAGCGAGATTGTGCACCGCTATCGTTCTCCACAATCAGGGGTGGAGCACGCGCTCGCCACCTTAGAAAACAAGCTCGTGGATTTCTCTCGCTTGACCGAATCGATGGATATGTCTCGTTTTCGTCTGATGGATTTCGGTACTCGTCGTCGCTTTTCTCGCGAAGTGCAGCAAGCCATTGTTGAACGCTTGCAGCAGGAGTCGTGGTTTGTTGGCACCAGCAACTATGATTTAGCGCGTCGTCTGAACTTAACCCCGATGGGTACGCAAGCCCACGAATGGTTCCAGGCGCATCAGCAAATCAGCCCCGATTTAGCGACCAGCCAGCGCGCCGCCCTGGCAGCATGGCTTGAAGAGTATCCCGACCAGCTTGGCATTGCGTTGACTGACTGCATTACGATGGACGCCTTCCTTCGCGATTTTGGTCCTGAGTTTGCCAACCGCTATCAGGGCCTGCGTCATGATTCCGGGGATCCCGTCGAATGGGGCGAAAAAGCGATTGCGCATTACGAGAAACTTGGCATCGATCCGCACACTAAAGTGCTGGTCTTTTCCGATAACCTGGATTTGCCAAAAGCGGTCGATCTCTATCGCCAGTTCTCGTCCCGGGTTAACCTCAGCTTTGGTATCGGCACCCGTTTGAGCTGCGATTTACCGCAGGTGAAACCGCTGAATATTGTTATCAAACTGGTGGAATGTAACGGCAAACCGGTGGCGAAACTTTCTGACAGTCCGGGTAAAACCATTTGTCATGACAAAGCATTCGTGCGCGCGTTGCGAAAAGCGTTCGACTTGCCGCAGATTAAAAAAGCCAGTTAATCGTTTTTGGGAGCCATAAGGCTCCCTTCCCTTCATTATTTTCCATTTTCTTCGGTTTTGACTGCGAAATCTGCTTGTCTGACGACGGATGCCAGGTAACATAGATATCCCCCCTATAAGGGCGGACAAGTGTCTATTTTTTCCGACTATTAACAGAGAGAATATTATGAGCGTTGTGCCTGTAGCCGACGTACTCCAGGGCCGTGTTGCCGTTGACCAAGAAGTCACTGTGCGCGGATGGGTGCGTACTCGCCGAGATTCTAAAGCTGGCATCTCCTTCCTTGCCGTCTATGACGGTTCCTGCTTTGATCCTGTACAGGCCGTCATCAATAATTCTCTGCCCAATTACAATGACGACGTTCTGCACCTGACCACCGGCTGCTCCGTTATTGTGACTGGCACCGTTGTTGCTTCTCCGGGCCAGGGCCAGAGCTTCGAAATTCAGGCATCTGCGATTGAAGTGACCGGCTGGGTTGAAGATCCGGATACCTACCCGATGGCGGCAAAACGTCACAGCATCGAATATCTGCGTGAAGTTGCCCACCTGCGCCCGCGCACCAACCTGATCGGCGCGGTTGCACGTGTACGCCATACTCTGGCGCAAGCGCTGCATCGCTTCTTTGATGAGCAGGGTTACTTCTGGGTTTCTACCCCACTGATTACCGCCTCTGATACCGAAGGTGCAGGCGAGATGTTCCGCGTCTCCACGCTGGATCTCGAAAACTTGCCGCGCACACCTGAAGGCAAAGTAGACTTTGACCAGGACTTCTTTGGCAGAGAGGCCTTCCTGACCGTATCCGGTCAGTTGAACGGCGAAACTTACGCCTGTGCGCTGTCTAAAATCTACACCTTCGGCCCCACTTTCCGTGCCGAAAACTCGAACACCAGTCGTCACCTGGCTGAGTTCTGGATGCTGGAGCCTGAAGTGGCTTTTGCTAACCTGGATGACGTAGCCGGTCTGGCCGAAGCCATGCTGAAATACGTCTTCAAGGCGGTCCTGGAAGAACGTGCTGACGATATGAAATTCTTCGCCGATCGCGTTGACAGCGATGCCGTCGCTCGTCTGGAACGTTTCGTTTCTGCTGACTTTGCGCAGGTGGATTACACCGATGCAGTCGCTATCCTCGAAAAATGCGGTGAGAAATTCGAAAACCCCGTGTTCTGGGGCGTCGATTTGTCCTCCGAACACGAGCGCTACCTTGCTGAGAAACACTTCAAAGCCCCGGTTGTTGTCAAAAACTATCCGAAAGACATTAAGGCTTTCTACATGCGCCTTAACGAAGACGGTAAAACCGTGGCGGCGATGGACGTCCTTGCGCCAGGTATCGGTGAAATCATCGGTGGCTCGCAACGTGAAGAACGTCTGGACGTGTTGGATGCCCGTATGGTCGAGATGGGTCTGAATCCGGCTGATTACAGCTGGTATCGCGATCTGCGCCGCTACGGCACCGTGCCACATTCTGGCTTTGGTCTGGGCTTCGAGCGTCTGATTGCTTACGTTACCGGCGTTCAGAACGTCCGTGACGTTATTGCCTTCCCAAGAACACCACGCAACGCCAGCTTCTAACTCATTAAATTTATAACGGCCAGCAAATGCTGGCCGTTATTTTATTCTGCACTGTCAGTTTATGTCAGTTGAAAGTCAGCATTTTTAAAGTGCAACCCCGTGAAATCCTCCAGCTGTTACGTTTTATTTCCACGAAACATCCGTGCACAAAAAATAAACCTCATTCTTATTGCGCCTAATACAATTCCGATGCATTAGCACAAAAATCAACCAACAAAATAGACACCCAGATGGCTAATGTTGACATTAAGAAAAAGTTGCCTGTTTGTACCCTGGCGATAAGAAAGGGCTATATCAAGATTAAATATAAGCAATTCATATATATAGGAATGGGATTGTGTTTTTATGCAGCGATCGGCTCTGAAATTTGAGGTGGTTCACAAAGTTCCCTAAAATACATCTTTGGTTACACATTATTTCTTTTTGTTACCCAATCTTTATATTTGTAGCACTTTCAGGCTAGCGAAACGAGTATATGAATGGAAAGATGCCTGTCAGATACATAAAGACACCTAACTCTCATCAATAGTTCCGGACATATTTATTGACAGAATTTATTGACGGCAGTGGCGAGTGTCATAAAAAAAAACCAATGAGGGTAATAAATAATGATGAAGCGCAATATCCTGGCAGTGGTAATCCCTGCTCTGCTGGTAGCCGGTGCAGCTAACGCTGCTGAAATCTATAACAAAAGCGGCAACAAACTGGACTTCTACGGTAAAGTTAACGCCGAACACGATTTCGTGACTTCAGGTGATGACACCAACAACAACGATGCCACTTATGCTCAGATCGGTTTCAAAGGCGAAACTCAGATCAACGACCAGCTGACTGGTTACGGCCAGTGGGAATACCGCTTCGCGGCTAACCAGGCTGAAGGCGGCACCCAGACCAACAAAAACCGTCTGGCATTCGCGGGCTTGAAAGCAGGTGATGCAGGTAGCATCGATTACGGCCGTAACTACGGTATCGTATACGACGTAGAATCCTACACCGATATGGCTCCGTCCTTCTCAGGTATGACCTGGGGCGGTAACTACGTTGACAACTTCATGACCAGCCGCAGCACCGGTTTGCTGACCTATCGTAATAGCGATTTCTTCGGCCTGGTTGATGGTTTGAGCATGGGCGTACAGTACCAGGGCAAAAACGACCGTTCCGACGTTAAAACTGCTAACGGCGACGGCGTAGGTTACTCCCTGGGTTATGACTTCGGCGAAGGCTTTGGTGCTATCGCATCCTACAGCAACGCAAACCGTACCCTGGATCAGAAAGCTGATGGTCTGGGCGACAAAGCTGAAGCATGGGGTGTGGGTCTGAAATATGACGCCAACAACATCTACCTGGCAACCACCTATGCTGAAACCCGCAACACTACCCGTACCGGTAGCGGCGGCGATGCAGGCTTTGCAAACAAAACTCAGAACTTTGAAGTTGTTGCTCAGTACCAGTTCGATTTCGGCCTGCGTCCAGCAATCTCTTATGTTCAGACCAAAGGTAAAGACCTGGCAGCATCTGGCGCCTTCTCCGGCGGCGATGCAGATCTGGCGAAATTTATTCAGGTTGGCACAACTTACTACTTCAACAAAAACTTCAACGTGTGGGCTGACTACTACATCAACCTGCTGGACAAAGACACTGCATATGCTCAAGAAGTTGGCGGCCTGAATGGCAACGACGACATGGCTGCTGTTGGTGTAACTTACCAGTTCTAATCAGTACACCACTTTGTTGTATGCTTAAGAAACAGGGCTTCGGCCCTGTTTTTTTATGTCTGAAAGCAAAAAATGGCGACTTTCGTAAAGCCTCACGCTTTTCGTCGCAAACGGTTGGCATTTTGTAAATCTACCGTTAACCTGATAGCGGATTTCACTTCTGTAATCACAATGGAACTTCGTCATGTTTGAGAACATTACCGCCGCTCCTGCCGACCCTATTCTGGGCCTGGCCGATCTGTTTCGTGCCGATGATCGCCCTGGAAAAATCAACCTGGGTATTGGTGTCTATAAAGATGAAACCGGCAAAACACCGGTCCTGACCAGCGTCAAAAAAGCTGAGCAGTATCTGCTGGAAAACGAAAACACCAAAAACTACCTCGGTATTGATGGTATTCCGGAGTTTGGTCGCTGCACTCAGGAACTGCTGTTCGGGAAAGGCAGTACGATTATCAGCGATAAGCGTGCTCGTACCGCGCAAACCCCAGGCGGTACCGGCGCACTGCGCGTCGCGGCGGATTTCCTGGCGAAGAACACCTCGGTTAAACGTATTTGGGTGAGCAACCCGAGCTGGCCGAACCACAAGAGCGTATTTAACTCTGCGGGCCTGGAAGTATGTGAATATACCTATTACGATGCGGCAAACCATACGCTGGACTTCGACGGTCTGCTGGCCAGCCTGAATGACGCGCAGGCCGGCGACGTGGTGCTGTTCCATGGCTGCTGCCATAACCCAACCGGTATCGATCCGACGCTGGAGCAATGGGAACAGCTGGCGAAGCTTTCCGTTGAAAAAGGCTGGTTACCACTCTTCGACTTCGCCTACCAGGGCTTTGCTCGTGGGCTGGAAGAAGATGCTGAAGGCCTGCGCGCCTTTGCGGCAGTCCATCAGGAATTGATTGTTGCGAGCTCTTACTCTAAGAACTTCGGCCTGTACAACGAGCGTGTAGGTGCCTGTACGCTGGTGGCATCTGATGAACAAACCGTTGATCGTGCCTTCAGTCAGATGAAATCTGTTATTCGCGCAAACTACTCCAACCCGCCTGCACACGGTGCTTCAGTGGTCGCAACCATTCTGAGCAACGAAGCACTGCATGCTATCTGGGAACAAGAGTTGAACGACATGCGTCAACGCATCCAGCGTATGCGCCTGCTGTTCGTTAATACTCTGGCCGAGAAAGGCGCAGACCGCGACTTCAGCTTCATCATCAAGCAGAACGGGATGTTCTCGTTCAGCGGCCTGACGAAAGAACAGGTTCTGCGTCTACGCGAAGAATTTGGTGTTTACGCTGTTGCGTCTGGTCGTGTCAACGTGGCGGGAATGACGCCTGATAACATGGCACCACTGTGCGAAGCGATTGTCGCCGTGCTGTAGTTTATGTCAAAAACAAAAGCCCGCTTGAAGCGGGCTTTTTTTATTCTGTTTACCAGACCGGCATTTCATCCTGCAGGAACGGATTGTGTAAACGCTCATATCCCAGCGTTGACATCGGGCCATGCCCCGGAATAAACGTCACATCATCGCCCAAGGGCAATAACTTCTGTTTGATCGCCTGAATCAGTTGAGCATGGTCACCGCGCGGGAAGTCACTGCGTCCTACGCCGCCTTTGAAAATCACATCACCAGAAACCAGTAAACGTGATTGGTCATCAAAGAAAACGATGTGCCCAGGAGTATGTCCCGGGCAATGCAGTACCTGTAGCGTCACATTCCCGACGCTAACGGTCTCCCCCTCGTTTAGCCAGCGATCCGGCGTCAGTGGCTGACACTCGTCGAGACCAAACATGCGGCTTTGGGCTGGTAAGCCTTGCAGCCAGAACTCATCTTCTTTTTCCGGGCCAATGACCGGCACACCATAATGCTGCGCCAGTTCCGCCGCCGCCCCCACATGATCAAGGTGACCATGGGTTAGCAAAATCTGCATCAACGTCACGCCGGACGCTGCGACTTCTTGCTTGATCTTCTCAGCATCTCCGCCGGGATCGACAAGCGCGGCCAGTTTAGTTTGTTCACACCAGATCAGAGAGCAATTCTGGGAAAACGCGGTAACCGGAATAATACGATAGTTCATACTGCTCCTTCATTATTACCAGTGCCTGTTTGGCCCGGTATCAATATGCACAAAGTTGCTACGTGGGTAATATCCTACACCACCTGCGCGCATAGATAACGCAGCTTTGCGAACATTGGCTAATGAAACGCCTTCAATATGAAAATCCATCGCCTGCCCTTTCGTGTGATAGCTTTTCTTCGCTACACCACGGCTATGAGCGCGTAGTTCGTTATTGGTATCAAGCGAACGATAACCGGAAACGAGTTGCACAGGCTTGCGGGTTCCGAGCAGGCCTTGCAGACGGAAAAGCTGATCGAATAATCCAGGATCGATAGCCTTTATTTTATTCGCGCGATAATCGCGGAAGAAATGGTTTAGCCTTGCTAATTCATCCTGAATATAGCCTCTGCCATCGAAAAACTCCGCCTTAAGCGACTCACCAGTATGAAGATTGTTGAGCGTCAAAATGCGCGGACGAGGTGTCGAGAGGGTGGCAAATGCTGGCGTTGGCAAGATGGCCGCTGCGCCCAGCGCAACACCACCTAACGCCAGCAGTTTGCGGCGATTAGCGTCAAATTTGTCCATGATAATCAGGTCTACAGGTCAATGTTATCGTAAATATGCTTAGCGCACGAAGGGCACCTTAACTGTCTAAACCGTTCACGTCAAGGCGGCCAACCCCAGTGAATACGGGGCTTGCAGCCATATTGCCCCCTATTCACCATAACTTACGACAATCATTTTCCTCGAACTACTTCATTTACCTGATTAATTGTTCAGCTTTTGGCAAAATTTGTGCGCCAGATCGCGCGGTGAGATCGTAATTGTAAATATCTGTACGATATTGGGTCCGTCCATCTTCGCCAACAAACGCGGTCAGGTAGTACAGATTGACCGGTATATTTTGGCGAATATTCACGTAACGCGTATTGCCTTCCTTCAGGGCATCTGAAATTCGCGTATCGTTCCAGCCCGCATCCCCTAAGAGCATATTGGCCAGTTCAGACGCTTTATTCACGCGTACACAACCAGAACTCAGCGCGCGCGTATCCTTCTGGAACAGATTGTGGTTTGGTGTGTCGTGCAGATAAATCGCATCCGAGCTTGGCATGTTAAATTTGTAACGGCCCAGTGAGTTATGCGCACCTGGCGCCTGCTGGAAGCGGAATGGCAAATTCGAAGGTGTAATTGTCGACCAGTCGACCTGGTACGGGTCAATCGCCTGAGAACTGTTCCAGCCTCGTATCACCGTATAGTTGTGACGCTCCAGATAACCGGGGTCATTCCATACTTTCGGCAAGATGTCCTTGCGCGCCAGGGTCGGAGGAACATTCCATGGCGGATTGACCACCACGTTATTCAGCGCGCTGCTCATCATCGGGGTTTTGCGATCGGGACGACCGACGATAACTCTTGATGCCAGCACTTCACTACCGTTCTGATAATAGACCAGCGAATAGGCCGGAATGTTCACCATTATGCCTGTAGTCAAAGAACCTGGCAGCAAACGTAAACGCTGAATGTTCAACGCCAGAACACCCGCACGCTGTGCCGGCGAGACATTTAACCAGTCGCGCGTCGATGGCCCAATCACCCCATCAGCGCCTAAACCCTGGGTCGCCTGGAATGCTTTAACACCAGCCACAAGATCGCGATCGTAGGCCGCAGGTTTGTTGACTGATGGTGCCGATTTTTTTACCACGGCCGGTGCGGATGGACTGACGACAACGCTTTGTGGGTCATCTCCCGGCAGCGCAATTTTCGGCCCACCGTCCAGTACGCCAGAGCGCTGTAAGATTTCACGCAGTGCCGGTACATCGCTACTCCATTGCCCCGGGCGTAATGTCGCAGTGCCGCTCATTTTCGGCCACGGTTGAGTATCCGATACCAAAGTCAGCAGCGACTGATGCATGGTTGCATATTGCGGATGCGCGGGCGCAAGGCTCGTAATAAATCGAGGAAGCGTCCCCTGATCTAACGACAGCTGCCACTGGTTGATGACAGATAACGCAGGTGTTGCCAGCTTGTACGGTTTTTCACTGTATAACCAGCGATTACCGTTCACCGGAATACCGGCGACAAATTGCAGATATCCCATCATGGCATCGGAGAGCACCACATCACGCGCCATGCCGGAAACAGACGGATCGGTTAACAGCTCAACCCACGCTGTAAATTGCGGCTGGAAACCGGCAATAGCCACTTCAGCAAGCTGTTGTTGAAAAGCGCGTACAGCGTCACGGTTTTCCCACATCGGCTTCATATCGCGAGCGGCATAAAGAAGGGTGAGCTGGCTGATATAGGCAGGGGTGTAGCCAGCCGGCAGTTCGGACTGCAACTGCTGACGGAGCGCTTCGGTATTAAAATCCGCGGGCAGTGACTTAATCCCTGCCATGATAGCGGTAGCCGGAGACTGCTCAAGCGGCTGCGACAACGACGTCGGCTGCTCGCCCATGGTCGCGGAACTGTCAACCGGGACCACTTCAGGCTCATCAGCGTGAGCGTTAAACAGCGGAGCAAATATTACCGTCAGGCACAAACTGAGTGCAGATAGCTGACGTCCTCGAATTTTCTTTAGCAACATCCCTTGCCCCCTGTTTGCTTTACATCATGCCCACAACACCGGGGCTTTTCTTCATTATAGAAAGGCATATACGCTGTTGCATTGCCTTATGTAAAGAAGTTTAAAGATAACGCAGTCATCAACACAAGTTAAATGAATAAAAAAAAAGCGGCGCATTCGCGCCGCTATTTAATGGAAACGCCTCAGGAAGCGTCAGCCGTTCCCGGCAGGGATTCCGGCAACGATTCAGGCGGCTGCGGGGCAAAGCCTCGCAGGCCCACTACGTGTACGTGTTCGCTGTTCTGGTACACCTTACGCACCAGTTTATAGGTTGTGCCTTTTTCCGGGCTGATGTTTTCAGGTGCAGCAATGATGAGCTGCATATCCAGACGATCGCACAGCTCAAACAGTGTCGCGATTGAACGGGCATCAAGACGGGCTGCCTCATCGAGGAACAGCAGGCGGCATGGAGAGAGATCTTTACCGCGCAGACGACGCGCTTCATCTTCCCAACTCTGAACAACCATCACCAAAATCGACATACCGGTACCGATCGCTTCACCCGTCGACAGCGCGCCCGATTCTGCACGCAGCCAACCGTCTGAGCCACGGTTAACCTCAACTTCCATTTCCAGGTAGTTACGGTAATCCAGCAGTTCTTCGCCGATGGTTTGCGGAGTACGTTGCCCCATATCAATCTGCGGATTCAGGCGCTGATATAGCTTCGCTAGCGCTTCAGAGAAGGTCAGACGGTTGCTGTTAAACAGATCCTGATGCTGCTCATGCTGTTCAGAGAGAACATCCAGCAATGTGGCATGCGCTTCGCGAACGTTCACGTTCAGACGCACGCTGTTTACCTGACCGAACGACACGCTTTGCAGGCCCTGGTTGAGCATGCGAATACGGTTCTGTTCGCGTTGAATAGTCTTACGAATAATATTCGCCACGCTGCGGGAACTGATTGCCAGCTTCTGCTCACGGGAAGTTAACTCTTCCGTCAGACGGCCAAGTTCAATCTCCATCTGTTCAATGGCTTCGACCGGATCGTCGGTGCGGATAATATCCTGACGAATACGCTCGCGCAGGTGCTGATACACCGCCACGAAGAACTGAATTTTACGTTCCGGACGTTTCGGATCTTCAGACATACGCAGCACGTCGCGCAGGTGTTCATTATCGGCCACCGCCAGACGCAGCGCACCGAGCGCCTTATCCGACATTGAACGCAGTTCATCTCCAGAGAGATAGGCCAGCTCGCGGCGATGCAAACGACGTTCAACACCGTTGTCTTTCACCATTCGCATTACGGCACACCAGCCTGCCTTCGCGGTGACAACCTGCTCACGCATTTCGTGATAATCACGTTCCAGCTTGCGCAGACGGCGAGTCAGGTTATCCATCTCGGCTTCGCAGAAGGTCAGCGCTTTTTCAACCTGATTACGACGTGAACGGTTGTTGCTCAGTTGGCTATGCAACTCGTCACGACGAATGCGCGCGCGCTCTTCAGCACCGCTATCCGCGCGGACGCCGATATCCTGCAACTCTTTGTGCAGATCGGTTAACAACTCTTTCTTGGTATCGTACGAGCTTTTCAGCGATGCCAGCACCTGGTTGTACTGGTTCAACTGGGCTGAGTGGCTACGCATCGCCTCCCTAGTACGGGTACGTTCTAATTCCGCCTGTTCAAGGCGCTGGCGCAGTTTTTCATTCAGATCGCTATTGCCACTCAGCATTTCTGCAGAGTCGCTGTAGCCGAAATGGGCACGACGCTGTACGACTTCCGTCAGGGCAAACGCCTGCTGACGCGCCTCGCGCTGCACCTGCTGCGACCACGCGTAATCTTCTTTCAGCTGTTCGAACTGTTCAGGGTCACTTTGCAGAACCGAAAGCACAGGCTCAAGTTTCGCCAGTTGGTTACCGTGTTGCTGAACAAAACGCGCCGCTTCCTGGGCTTCATCCAGACGTTCCTGAATTTCGTCCACGCGGTCGGCCAGTGTCTCGTCACCCAGCAAATTCAGGCGCGGCAGGATGCGGTTAAGTGCCGCAACGCCCTCTTTCGCCTGCTCAAACTGCACGCGACTTTGCTGGTTATCATTTTCATGATTGGTGATAGCACGCTCAAGTTCGCCACGGCGAGTGTTGAGTTTGCGAATTTCTGCCTCAGGATCGGCATCAAATGCCACCGCAAGATGGCTGCCGATAAAGCGGCTAAATGCCTGATGCAAACGTTGGGTCTTCTGCACGTCAAACGACACGTTCGCAAAACGTTCTGACAGGATCTCGCGTTCCGCATGCAGGGTTTCGATTCGGTTCTCACGCGCCGCACGCCCAAACAGCGGCAGCGTCGGGAAGCGCGAATAACGCCACTGACGATCGGCGATTTTCACCACCACCGCTTTTTCAAGCTCGTCGACGCTAAATACGCTGTCATCGAAGGACTGCGGGTCCCCTTCGATCAGGTAAAGATCTTCCGGGCAATCTTCCAGACCGGCAAGCTGATCGGCAATCAGCGACAGATCCTGAACCACAATCGCATTACGGGACGGGCCGTATAACGCCGAGAAGTACGGTGCATCATCCAGACTGACATCGTCATAGATTTCAGAAAGCAGGACGCCACCAAAACGTTCCGCCAGCGCGTTCAGACGCGCATCTTCAGCGCCGCCAGGCTGGCTTAAACGCTCAATTTCCTCGTCGACAGCACGTTTGCGCGCACCGACTTCATCACGTTCAACGATGGCTTCGCGCTCGCGCTCCAGCAATTGTTGCAGATATTCGGTCACATCCTGGTTTGATTCAAACTCTTCGCCGCACTGTTCGCTCAACTGGTTGAGACTGCTTTGCGCCGCCAGCCAGACTGGCGCACGATGTAGCAGTTTTTGCGTGCGTGACTGGAGCTGTTCCAGCTCCTGACGCAGGGCAATACGCTGTTCACTGGCATTAGAGACGCTATCGGAGAGGGAGGCGATACGCGCCTCCAGCTCCTGATGAAGCGTTTCCAGATCGTCAATATCAACATTTTTGCCCTGACGCTTGCAGAATTCGGCCAGCAGACGCTCAGCCTCCTGTTGCTCGCGCAGGCGCTGCTCCAGCTCGTTCAGACGCATTCTCAGCGGTTGAACCTGTTCCGCCAGATGACGCTGGTTGTTGCCGTCGCGCAGCAATTCACGCGCCACTTCCCAGGCGTCATTACGGGCCAACGGGCCATTGATGGCGACAACCAGTTGATACGCTTGTTCAAACTGACTGTGCGCAGTTTGCGCCACGCTCATTTTTTGATCGAGAGAGAGCAGTTTCTCGGTTGACTCTTGCTCTTTTGCCTGGAACGTCTCCAGCCACTCATCCGCGCTTTCCGGCGTCAGATCAGGGAGATGGCACAACTCTTTCGCACGTTGTAGCGCCTGCAAAGCCTGAGTGTACTGAATCGCTCGCGTTTGCTGGACGTCCAGCGCCTGCTGGTAGTCGGCAAGCTGGTTTTTCAACTCATCAACTTCAAGCTCTGCGGATTCGGCGCGAGCTTCGTTCTCTTCCTGCATATCGGTGGCCTCAGCCACCACTTCGTTTTGTTCTTCGAGACGAATCTGCAACTCATCGAGATCGGCTTCGTAGCGCTCGATTTTTTCCTGCTGACGCAGTGCGGTCTGAACCAAATTCAGGTGATCGCTTGCCGCCTGATAGTCTGCTTCCAGATCGCCTTCTGCCCCGTTCTGCTCGCCCAGCTCGCGCGCCATCTCGACGTGCTTGTACTGTTCGGACGCTAACTGCTTACGTGAGGTAAACAGTTCGCGGCGGTATTCAAGCGCCTTATCCAGATGAATGCGGCGCTCGTTCGCATGACGCATATAATCCGCTGCCACGTAGTTAGTGGCTTCGCTAATCAGATGCTTAAACAGATCGCGGTCGGACTGGGTGACGCGAATGGCCTCCAGCGTCATGCGGTTTTCACGCAGCGCTGCTTCCATATCCTGGAAAGCCTTACGTACCCCGCTGTTTTCAGGCAGCAAATAGTCGCGTAAAGAGCGCGTAATCGCGCTGGAGATACCGCCGTACAAGGACGCTTCAATCAGACGATAATACTTGCTACGGTCGGATGCAGTACGCAGACGACGAGCCACCACGCCCAGATCGAACATCAGGGAGTGGTAATCGGTGATCGAGTTAAACTGCTTGAACTGGACGCCTTCGATCTCCTCAAGCTTATCTTTAAGCTCCTGGAGCGTCAGCACACGGGCCTGACGATCGTTTAGGGTTTCGGTCAGTAGCGCAGTAGGCTGTACGGACGTCGGTAGTCCTTGAATGGCAAACGGTTTAATGTCTACTTTACGATCGCGGCCTGCGATCTGTTGCAGTCGAACGCCGACAACCACACGCTGATGACGGGAGTTGATCACGTCCAGAACGGAATAACAGACGCCAGCCTTCAGTTTACCGTGAAGACCTTTGTCGCGTGAACCGCTGGTCGCGCCTGCTTCGGTTGTATTACGAAAATGCAAGAGCGTTAAATCGGGGATCAGCGCCGTAACAAACGCCGCCATCGTCGTGGATTTACCCGCACCGTTGCCGCCGGAGAGCGTGGTCACCAGCTCGTCCAGATCGAAGGTTCGGGCAAAGAAACCGTTCCAGTTAATCAGCGTTAGTGAGCGAAATTTACCGCGTTCAATCATTATTCTTCCTCTCCGCTATCCGGCTGACTGTCTTCATGCTCATCGTTGAGCTGCAAATGGTTTTCGACCGGCATCGCTTCGCCATCGCGAATCATACGCAGCTGCGCTTCACGCGGGTCGTCACCGGTACGCACATCTGCGCCAAAGCGGAATACAGATTCGGTGATGCGGAATTTGCTGCTGTCATGGCCCATAAACCAGACCATACCCAAACGACGAAGACGGTTCAGGGAAGAGCGTACTTTTTCCTGTAGTTTCTGACGGTCAAGATCCGAACCTGTAGAGCGGTTATTCACCAGCTTGAGCAGTTTGGCTTCATCGGCAAGGCTCAGCAGTTCGTCGTACAGTTCTTGTTGAGTGAAGATCCCTTCATTCGCCAGACGTTCCGGGCTCAGGTACAGGTAGCAGAGAATCTTACCCACCATCATATCCACCTCGGATAACACCGAACGCGGAATGAGCGTCGTGGAACGTGGGCGCAAATAGAAGAATCCTTCTGGCGCACGAATCAGTTCCACGTTATAGCGGGCGTAAAACTCTTCCAGATACTCCTGGAAATCCATCAGAAAAGCGTGATTATCCAGCTCGTCAAGACCAATGTGACGACCGGCACGCAGCTGGCTGTCCAGCGCCGGAAATAATGGATTTGCCAGCGCCTTGGCCAGCTTAACTGGCATCACTTGTTCAATATTTGTCAATGACATGCGCCTGTACCTTGGCTCCGTAATCGTTAATCGGCTGCCACTTCGGCGGCAGTCCGGTGAAATCTGCTTGCGCGACGCCCAGGCGCACGGCCTGGTCGACGACGATGCGGGCAATATCAAAATGGCGCGCACGTGGGTATTGCACCAGATAGTCGCGCACCACCAGCCCAAGATCTAGCGGCACTTGTCTGGTTTTGTAGATGGCGAGCTGTTCTTCGATCATGGCCGCAAGTTGCTCGCGAATTTCATTAAACTCTTCAAACTCCAGATCCGGTGGCAGTTCACCGGTGACCTCTTCATCGCGCAGCGTCATCTCTTCATCACGCATGTCCAGCAGACGATCGGCGCTGGCGTGAGTCAACGTCCATGGCGCGTCGAAATAGGTCTGCACAGATTGACGCAAACGCTGAGCAAACACGCGGTTTTTATCCATATCGATCGCGGTACGAATAAATTTATGCACGTGACGGTCGTAGCCAATCCACAGATCGATCGACTGTTGACCCCAACTGATAATGCGATCAAGTTTGCTTTGCAGATCAAACACCAGACGATCGATAAAATGCAGATCGTCATGGGCCATGATGGCATCCTGAATACGCAGCAGGTTGGCCTGCAGCTTATCGCCCGCCGCCTCTAAGGTATCCTGCAGCTCGCGCAGCGTACCTGAGGTTTCTGACAACAGCATTTCGCAGCTGGAGATGGCCGCACGCCAGTCTTTATTCAACAGCTGTGCGATGTCGTCTTTTACCTGCTGCTGCTGTTCGTCCATCAGGCGCTGGGTCAGATCGATACTGTCGAAAATTTCTGCTACCGAGTATTTCAGCGGCGCGTAGACGTTCCGATGCCAGTGGAATTCATCGCCATTTTCGTCAGCGGCATCGGCGGCACGCTTAAGCTCACCCGCCACAATAGAGAGCTGCATGGAGAGACGCAGCGTGGAAAACTCGCGCTGGCGGATGTAATAGTCGGTAATGCCGATGCCCAATGGCGTCAGACGATAGATGGCGTTTTTGGCACGCACGTTAATGGTTTCGCTGGTTTGCTCAAACGCATCACTGACATGGCGGAACGCATCCACCAGTTCACCCTCGCTCATTTCTCCATCCAGGCGTTCGCCGTTCAGCGTCGCAAGCGCCAGCAGGAAAGAGAGTCTGTCTACCGGCAGCGAGAGGGAGAAATCGTTTTTCCTGGCCCAGGCAACCAGTTCGGGGACTGTCTGGGAAAAATCACTCATAGGTTATCCTTGCATCTGCGGCTTGTGCGCGGTGACGTGAATGTAGCGGCCAAGGCTGATATAAGGCTCCTGGCGGCAATACCGCGTTTCAATTTCTGTTAAGGCGTCAAAACAGTCGTGCTGTTTTTGTTTATCACGCAGATAATCATGAAACACCCTTACGCCCGTTTTCCCGGTGATTTCCCATCCCTGCGCTTCCAGCCAGCCATAGACCTGCTGGGGATCGCGCGGAAAATCCGGTGAAAGCGTGCGCCTTTTCTTTTTGTACATTCCCTGCTGTACATAGCCAAAATTGCCCACAAGTACGTTGCGCATTAAGAGGCCGTTTGCATTGTAGAACATCAGCGACAACGCGCCGCCGGGGGTCAACACATCCCACAGTGTTTTTAATACGTCTTGCGGTTCAGCAACCCACTCCAGCACAGCATGGAACAATATCAGATCAACCTGAGTTTCCAAATGCTGCGCAATGTCCTGAGCGGCGCAATGTATAAAATGCATGTTCCCGCTCACACCTTTCTCTTCTGCCGCGAGTTGCGCGCGCGCAACCATTTCAGCAGAAAGGTCGCAAAGCGTGACATGATGACCGCGCTCTGCCATTAAAATGGCGGTCTGGCCTTCCCCCCCACCTGCGTCGAGCACCCGCAACTTTCGGCTACCGTAGGCCGCAAGCAGCTTGTCCAGATCCTGCCAGAGGATCGTTTGACGTAACTGCCCTTTGGTGGTGCCGTAAATGTTTCGCGAAAACTTTTCCGCGATGTCATCAAAATTGCGATCCCGCATTGGGAGAGTTCCATCCGCTAACAGCAAAACCGCTATTTTGTCACACCCGCGCAGAGAATAAACCTGTCTGGTGTAATATCACGAGTAATCACCTGCTGTATGGTTAAAAAAGGAACCAAAAAGGATGCTTTTTACCCTAAAGAAATATATCGGAGGCATGATGCTTCCCCTCCCACTGTTGCTCCTGTTCATCGCGCTGGGGCTACTGCTGGTATGGTTCAGTCGTTTTCAGAAAAGTGGCAAAATCATTATCACGACCGGCTGGCTGGCACTGCTGCTGTTAAGCCTACAGCCTGTAGCCGATGGATTGTTACGCCCAATTGAAGATAAGTATCCAACGTGGCAGGGCAATCAGAAAGTGGAGTACATCGTGGTGTTGGGCGGTGGCTATACCTGGGACCCGAAATGGGCACCCAGCTCAAACCTCATTAACAACAGCTTACCCCGTTTGAACGAGGGAATACGCCTGTGGCTGGCTAATCCAGGATCGAAAATGATCTTCACCGGGGCGGCGGCAAAAACTAACCCGGTAAGTACTGCTGAAGCGGGAGCACGCGTCGCGCAATCTTTGGGTGTACCACGCTCGGACATTATCACCCTCGACAGCCCCAAAGATACGGAAGAAGAAGCCACAGCGGTAAAACACGCCATCGGCGACGCTCCGTTCCTGCTCGTGACTTCCGCCTCGCATCTGCCTCGCGCCATGATTTTCTTCGAAAACGCGGGCTTGCATCCGCTACCCGCACCGGCTAATCAGCTTGCCATAGATGCGCCGCTAAATCCGTGGGAGCGAATGATTCCGTCCCCGGCGTGGCTGATGCATAGCGATCGCGTTGGTTACGAGACGCTTGGGCGCATCTGGCAATGGCTTAAGGGCTCCTCAGGCAAGCCAGGGCAGGAGTGATTTTGAGGCCAAATCAAAGTTAGCGCGGTTGAAACGTCCCGTATTGACCAACTGCGCGACTTCATCCCACAGGAGATACAGCCAGCGTCGCCAGAGGAAGGATTCCGAGACGGGGGCGCGCTGGAGATAGTGCCACAGCAGCCCTTCTGCCAGCCCGCTGTCGCTCAGGCGGAACAGTTCAAACTCGCGCGGCGCCCAAAGCATGATACCTGGACCTACCATCGCCAGCAGTTGATCGCTGCGAGGATCCTTTAACATACTGCGCAGGGTAAAATTGCCATGAACCAGCACGCAGTTATCATTGAAACCTTCAAATAGCGCCGGCAAGCATTCACGGGTACGGAACAGAATCCGCTTATCCTGCATGCTCAGACCGGTATTGTTGAACTGGTTGAGCGTTCCCCATAACACTTCTACACGCTGCCGGTACCAGAGCGGCCACAGATTCTCCTGGGTGCTATCAACCGCCCCCACCAACCCACGACTGTCCTGACGATGCCAGGCAAGCAGCGCTTCAACAATCTGATCTTTAAGCTGCTCCCAGCGGTCTGGGGTACGCGCGGGGGCTTCGACGGGAACGCCACGCAGGCGTTCGATGAGCAGCACATCGGGTCCGGGATGTTCTTCATGCGTCATGACGCCGTAAACGGTGGGCATTCGCACCGTGCCGCTACGCGCTAACATGGACATTTTCCACGCCAGTTGCCTGGCAAGCCCCGGAGAGGTAAAGCATCTTGCCAGTAGCGGCATCGGGTTGCCGCTACTGTCATACAGCGACCACAGAGAAGTATCCGCCTTCTCGCTCACGCACTCCACCCGACTGAGTTTTTCCCCAAGCAGATGGCTCAGTTCGGCACGTAACTGTTCCATATGAGATAACCCCTATCAAAACTACTGCTTTTATAATGAGCGCGTAGTCGCAGGAAGTCACCCTGATAAGATCAATTAGAAAGAGGATAAATGAGAAAAAACGAAGGGGTATTACATCCCCTCGGATGAGGGGATGACGTAAACTTAGCGCAGCTCCGCGCGAACGCGTTCGAGATCTTCTGGCGTATCAACGCCCGTTCCCGGTACCTGTCGGGCGACATCGACGTGAATCTTTTCGCCGTACCACAGCACCCGCAACTGCTCGAGCATTTCGATATGTTCCAGCGGGCTTGGTGCCCAGGTCACATAGCGACGGATAAAACCTGCCCGGTAGCCGTAAATCCCCAAATGACGCAGGAAGGTATCACCAATAGTCTCTTTAGAAGCAGCAAAACGGTCACGATCCCATGGAATCGTCGCGCGCGAAAAATAGAGCGCGTAGCCTTCAGCATCCATCACCACTTTTACCGCGTTGGGATTAAAGGCCTCTTCAGCATGATGAATCGGGACGGCGAGGGTCGCCATACCAACCTGACGCTGCGCAAGATTTTCCGCAACCTGGCGGATAATGACTGCAGGGATCATTGGCTCATCGCCCTGGACGTTAACAATCACCGTGTCATCGCTAAAGCCGCATTTTTCAACGACTTCAGCCAGTCGTTCAGTGCCCGACTGGTGATCGGCGCGAGTCATGCAAACTTCGCCGCCCGCCGCCTCAACCGCGCGCGCAACCTCTTCGTGATCGGTTGCCACAATCACCCGCTCCGCACCGGATTCGCGCGCTCTGTCGAGGACGTGGACAATCATCGGCTTGCCATTAATGTCGACCAACGGCTTGCCGGGTAAACGCGTTGAAGCGTAACGCGCCGGGATAATGACAACAAAACTCATGGTCTGCTCTCTTCTGCCGCAAGCGTACGGGCTTCGGTTTCAAGCAGAACAGGGATGCCCTCGCGCAATGGAAACGCCAGGTTGTCCAGTTTGCAAATCAGCTCTTGTTTATCCTGGCTGTAATACAGTTTGCCGTTGCACACCGGGCAGGCAATAATTTCAAGTAAACGGTGATCCATAGTTCCTCCGTATCAATAATCGATAAAGCTTACCACATTCCTTTTTCAGGCTATGTCTATTTCCCAGCCACTCCGACACGCGGTAAACAGCCCATCGGGTAACCGCGATAGCGTGAGCTGTTTCGCTCCCTGCCAGGCAGCAAAATGACTCATTGCCGATGAGAGCCCTTTTTCAAGTTGTGCGCTCACCTTTACCCCCTCTTCCAGATACAGCGCAATCACCTCAAGGACACCGGTCTTGCGATGCATTTTGGCATCCATTCGGCCAACAAGCTGTCCTTTATGGAGGAGTGGCAGGACGAAATAGCCGTACTGACGCTTCGCAGCAGGCGTATAGCATTCGAGACGATAGGTGAAATTAAACAATTGCTCCGCACGTTTACGATCCCAGACGACCGGATCGAAAGGCGATAATACCGCGCTATGCGACGCGGTTAACTTCCCTTCCAGAGCCTGAGGCAAGAGTGGGAATAAATCCGCATGAAGCCACATCTCACCGAGCGACTCGACGTCAACGCGCATGACGCGCCCGTCCTCTTCCCATCGATCAAGGAGGGGTTTCAACGCGGGTTGACGTAGCCGATAGTAATCCGCCAGCCATGCGGCCCGAAAGAGACCTAAGCTGCGTGCGCTGTTTTCCAGCATGAGGGTTTCTGCGACCGTCTGCTCGATAAAATCTCGCGCATCATCCCAGTGCGGCATCACCCGATGGGTAAGATCGTACACACGCTGGAACTTACGCCGTTCAACGACCATGACTTTGCCAGAGGTAAAAAGCCCTTCAAGGTGGCGCTTATGTGGTTTCCATTCCCACCAGCCGCTGGTGCCTTTGCGCGGATGTTCAAAATCAGCTGACCGAACGGGGCCATGGTCCTGAATATGGGCAATGAGTTGCTCTATTTCAGCCGCGTTTTCATGCATCCACTCTTTACGATATTTCCAGCCCATTTTATCGGGCGCCAGCATGCGATGTCGCACCAGGCCAAAATCACTACGCGGCAGAAAACAGGCTTCATGAGCCCAATACTCCATCAGGTCTCCCCGGCTCAGGGCGTGATCAAGCCACTCGGGCGGATAATCACCCAGACGGCTGAACAGCACCAGATAGGGGCTGCGAGCCACGATATTGATGGTATCGATCTGCAACAGCGACATGCGTTGAATAGACGAGAGAATATCGGCAGGTTGCGCGCGGCGGCGAGGCTTTTTCAAGAGCCCTTGCGCAGCAAGGTGTAAATGACGTGCCGCTGAAAGCGAAAGGTGCGGTAAAGGCATGCTTTTTCCTGTCAGTCATCACGCTTTTAGAACCGCCTTCGCTTAGTGTACCAGCGCGATCAGTTCCTTGAGCAAGTGTTCAGGCTCTTCGCCGCTAAGTTCAGCGTCAACGGGCAAATACCACCAGTTGGCTTTGGCGAAGGCGCGGCATTTTACCGCATCTTTTTCAGTCATGATCAGGTTCTGGTGGCAGGCCGCCAGTGGTTCAACCTGATCCACGCTCAGCGCCTGATGGTCGGCCAGCGGAACTGTTTTTTCAACACTGGCGCCACATGACTCGAGCGTGGCAAAAAAGCGTGGCGGATGTCCAATTCCAGCCATCGCTACCAGTGCGGGCAAATCTGCGACATCACAACGTTCCCCGGTCAGCAGATTAACTGCCAGTCCTGGGCTCAATCGCATTGGAATTTCGCCGGGTCGAGCCTCACCGCCATTCACAATGATGGCATCAACTGAACGCAAGCGGGATGCGCGCTCGCGCATCGGTCCAGCCGGTAACCACCAGCCATTGCCGAAACGACGAACGCCGTCGATAACCACGACTTCTTTATCACGGGCCAGGGCGTAATGTTGCAGCCCGTCGTCGGTAATAATGATTTGCACAGCATGATCGTTGAGTAAGGCGCGTACGGCCTCACTGCGATCGGGGGAAACGGCTACCGGAGCGCCCGTGCGCTGGAAAATCAGCACCGGCTCGTCGCCCGCTTCGGCGGTTGTCGTTTGTGAAGTCAGCAGTAGCGGATACTTTGCTGCTTTACCGCCGTAGCCACGTGATACCACGCCAGCACGAATGCCGCGCTTAGCCAGTTGTTCCACCAGCCAGATAACTACTGGCGTTTTACCGTTGCCGCCAGCCGTGAGATTGCCGACAACAACAACGGGTACGGGTGAACGCCAGGCGCGTTTCAATCCCAGGCGATAGCTCAAACGAATGATGCCACTCACCAGGCCATACAGCCAGGAGAGTGGCAATAGCAGCAGCCACAGAGAAGACTCTCCGGACCAGATGCGTGCAATCATGCGCCGAACTGCATTTTGTGAAGCTGGGCGTACACACCACGATGTTCAAGCAGATCGGCATGGCTGCCGCGCTCTACAATAATGCCATCTTCTACAACGATGATTTCATCAGCCTTCTCGATAGTCGACAGACGGTGCGCAATCACAAGTGAAGTGCGGTTTTTCTGCAATTCATCTAACGCCGACTGAATCGCGCGTTCAGATTCGGTGTCGAGCGCCGAAGTGGCTTCATCCAGAATCAGAATCGGGCTGTCGCGCAACAGCGCACGAGCGATAGCGATACGTTGACGCTGACCACCGGAAAGCAGTACGCCATTTTCTCCGATAATCGTATCAAGACCATTGTCCATCTTACTGATAAAGTCCATCGCATAAGCCATACGTGCCGCTTTCTCAATCTCTTCGCGGCTGTACTCTTCGGTACGTGCATAAGCAATGTTATTAGCGACCGTATCGTTAAACAGATGAACGTTCTGGGAAACAAGAGCGACCTGGTTACGCAGTGAACTCAGGGTGTATTCCCGCAGATCATGACCGTCGAGGAGGATTTCGCCTTCATCGATATCGTAGAAGCGGGTAATCAGGCTCGCAATCGTTGATTTACCCGAGCCTGAACGACCGACCAGAGCAACGGTTTTGCCTGCCGGGATGCTTGCGCTGATGTTACGCAACGCGGGTGTTTCACGACCAGGATAGGTGAAGGTCACGTTGCGGAATTCCACATCACCACGGGCACGTTCGATAACGCGCTTACCTTCGTCTTTTTCCTGTTCGGAATCCAGAATGCTGAACAGCGTCTGACAAGCCGCCATACCGCGCTGGAACTGCGCGTTGACGTTAGTGAGCGATTTCAGAGG
>JALCNW010000033.1 GCA_022649305.1 Enterobacter sp. | reverse complement strand
GTTATCAACCTGAAAAAAGTTGAAGAGCGCGAGCTGCCAGAGCTGACTGAAGAGTTCATCAAACGTTTCGGCGTTGAAGATGGTTCTGTTGCCGGCCTGCGTGCTGAAGTGCGTAAAAACATGGAGCGCGAGCTGAACGGCGCTGTGCGTAACCGCGTGAAAACTCAGGCAATCGAAGGTCTGGTGCAAGCGAACGAAATCGACGTTCCTGCTGCCCTGATCGACAGCGAAATCGACGTTCTGCGTCGTCAGGCTGCACAGCGTTTCGGTGGCAACCAGCAGCAAGCGCTGGAACTGCCTCGCGAACTGTTCGAAGAGCAGGCTAAACGCCGCGTCGTTGTTGGTCTGCTGCTGGGCGAAGTGATTCGTACCCACGAGCTGAAAGCTGACGAAGAGCGTGTGAAAGGTCTGATCGCTGAGATGGCTTCTGCTTACGAAGATCCAAACGAAGTGGTGGAGTTCTACGGCAGCAACAAAGAGCTGATGGACAACATGCGCAACGTGGCTTTGGAAGAGCAGGCTGTTGAAGCTGTTCTGGCTAAAGCGAAAGTGTCTGAAAAAGCGACCTCTTTCAACGAACTGATGAACCAGCAGGCGTAATTTCGCCTAACCGTTTAAAGTTTGAACAAAAACCCGTTGCCTTCTGGTGACGGGTTTTTTTTATCGCAGTAATAGCCCAGGAAGAGTGCTAAAACGCCCTTTCGGTGTTAGCGTTACGACAAAAGATTGTTATGCTTGAAATATGGCGATACTGACCCCATAAGTGTGAAAGCACGATGAAAGAGACTGGCTGATAATCCGTCCACAAGGTTACAATCAGTACAGCAGGTATTTTCTATATTTATCCAGGAGACGGAAATGTCATACAGTGGCGAACGAGATAACTTTGCACCCCATATGGCTCTGGTGCCAATGGTTATTGAACAGACCTCTCGAGGTGAACGTTCTTTTGATATCTATTCCCGTCTGCTTAAAGAGCGCGTTATCTTTCTGACTGGCCAGGTCGAAGACCACATGGCAAACCTGATCGTGGCGCAAATGTTATTTCTGGAAGCAGAAAACCCGGAAAAAGACATTTACCTGTATATTAACTCTCCGGGTGGCGTTATCACCGCCGGGATGTCCATTTATGACACCATGCAGTTCATCAAGCCTGACGTCAGCACCATTTGTATGGGGCAGGCAGCTTCGATGGGTGCATTCCTGCTAACGGCAGGAGCAAAAGGCAAGCGTTTCTGTCTGCCTAATTCCCGCGTAATGATTCACCAGCCTCTTGGCGGTTATCAGGGTCAGGCGACAGATATTGAGATTCATGCCCGTGAAATCCTGAAGGTTAAAGGACGCATGAATGAACTTATGGCGCACCATACGGGTCAATCACTTGAGCAGATCGAGCGCGATACCGAGCGCGATCGCTTCCTCTCCGCATCAGAGGCAGTTGAGTACGGCTTAGTCGACTCCATTTTGACCCATCGTAATTGATGCCCACGGCGCGAGTGTGCCGCTATACTAAGGTAGGGCGGCATTTTGCTTCATAGCGACTTGCGTCTGAAAATGGCATTTGCGTCGTCATGTGCGGCACAAAGAACTTAAAAAGAGGTTTGGACTCATGACAGATAAACGCAAAGATGGTTCGGGCAAACTGCTGTACTGCTCTTTTTGCGGCAAAAGCCAGCATGAAGTGCGTAAACTGATTGCCGGGCCGTCCGTGTATATCTGCGATGAATGTGTTGATCTGTGTAACGACATCATTCGCGAAGAGATTAAAGAAGTTGCACCGCACCGTGAGCGCAGTGCATTACCGACACCGCATGAGATCCGTCATCACCTTGATGATTATGTCATTGGTCAGGAACCAGCGAAAAAAGTGCTGGCCGTTGCGGTTTACAACCACTACAAACGCCTGCGTAATGGCGATACCAGTAATGGCGTTGAGCTTGGCAAGAGTAACATCCTGCTGATCGGCCCAACGGGTTCCGGTAAAACGCTGTTAGCGGAAACGCTTGCACGTCTGCTGGACGTACCCTTTACCATGGCGGACGCCACCACGTTGACCGAAGCGGGTTATGTGGGTGAGGACGTTGAAAACATTATTCAGAAACTGCTGCAGAAGTGCGATTACGACGTACAGAAAGCGCAGCGCGGTATTGTGTATATCGATGAGATTGACAAGATCTCGCGTAAATCCGATAACCCGTCTATCACCCGTGACGTGTCCGGTGAAGGCGTACAGCAGGCTCTGTTAAAACTGATCGAAGGTACCGTCGCTGCCGTTCCGCCGCAGGGTGGACGTAAGCATCCGCAGCAGGAGTTCCTGCAGGTCGATACCTCTAAAATCCTGTTCATTTGTGGCGGTGCGTTTGCAGGCCTGGATAAAGTGATCGCTAACCGTGTTGAAACCGGCTCCGGCATTGGTTTTGGCGCGACGGTGAAAGCCAAGTCTGAAAAAGCAAATGAAGGTGAATTACTGTCTCAGGTTGAGCCAGAAGATCTGATCAAATTTGGCCTGATTCCTGAGTTCATCGGTCGTCTGCCTGTTGTGGCAACGCTGAATGAACTGAGTGAAGATGCGCTGATTCAGATCCTGAAAGAGCCGAAAAACGCGCTGACTAAGCAGTATCAGGCGTTGTTCAATCTGGAAGGCGTTGATCTGGAATTCCGTGACGAAGCGCTGGTTGCCATCGCGAAGAAAGCGATGATCCGTAAAACAGGTGCGCGTGGTCTGCGTTCCATCGTTGAAGCCGCTCTGCTCGATACTATGTACGATTTACCGTCCATGGAAGATGTCGAGAAAGTGGTGATTGATGAGTCTGTGATTGGCGGACAATCGAAGCCATTGCTGATTTACGGCAAGCCGGAAGCGCAGCAGGCATCTGGCGAATAATTCACCAAATCATACAAGCAGTTAATCAAAAAGGGGGGATTTTATCTCCCCTTTTATTTTTCCGTATTCATAGCGTTGAATGTGTGGGAAACATCCCCATATACTGGTTACATGTTTATGGTTGTGTGTAGCACAGTCACATAGCCTGATTACCTGGCGGACACTAAACTAAGAGAGAGCTCTATGAATCCTGAGCGTTCTGAACGCATTGAAATCCCCGTATTGCCGTTGCGCGATGTGGTGGTTTATCCGCACATGGTCATACCCTTATTCGTAGGGCGGGAAAAATCTATCCGTTGCCTTGAAGCCGCCATGGATCATGATAAAAAAATCATGCTGGTTGCGCAGAAAGAAGCATCAACGGATGAGCCGGGTGTAAACGATCTTTTCACCGTCGGGACCGTGGCCTCAATTTTACAAATGCTGAAGCTGCCTGATGGCACCGTAAAGGTGCTGGTAGAAGGCTTGCAGCGTGCGCGCATTACCACGCTTTCTGATGATGGCGAACATTTCTCTGCTAAAGCGGAGTACCTTGAATCGCCACAGCTCGACGAGCGCGAGCAGGAAGTGTTGGTGCGCACAGCGATTAGCCAGTTTGAAGGCTATATCAAGCTGAACAAGAAAATCCCACCAGAAGTGCTGACGTCGCTGAATAGCATCGACGATCCTACACGTCTGGCGGACACCATCGCGGCCCATATGCCGCTGAAGCTGGCTGATAAACAGTCCGTGCTGGAGATGTCCGACGTGAATGAACGTCTTGAATATCTGATGGCGATGATGGAGTCCGAAATCGATCTGCTACAGGTTGAGAAACGCATTCGCAACCGCGTGAAAAAGCAGATGGAGAAATCCCAGCGCGAGTACTATCTGAACGAGCAAATGAAAGCCATTCAGAAAGAACTCGGCGAAATGGATGATGCGCCTGACGAAAACGAAGCGCTGAAACGTCGGATCGACGCGGCAAAAATGCCGAAAGAGGCAAAAGAAAAAGCGGAAGCAGAACTGCAGAAGCTGAAAATGATGTCTCCGATGTCGGCGGAAGCCACCGTTGTTCGTGGCTACATCGAATGGATGGTTCAGGTTCCATGGAATACGCGTAGCAAGGTTAAGAAAGACCTGCGCCAGGCTCTGGAAGTCCTTGATACCGACCATTACGGACTGGAGCGCGTCAAAGACCGTATTCTTGAGTATCTCGCGGTGCAGAGCCGTGTGAATAAGCTCAAAGGCCCGATTCTGTGCCTGGTAGGACCGCCGGGGGTGGGTAAAACCTCTCTGGGCCAGTCCATCGCGAAAGCGACCGGTCGCAAGTATATCCGTATGGCGCTGGGTGGCGTTCGCGATGAAGCGGAAATCCGCGGTCACCGCCGGACCTACATCGGCTCTATGCCGGGCAAATTGATCCAAAAAATGGCCAAAGTGGGCGTTAAAAACCCGCTGTTCTTGCTGGATGAGATCGACAAAATGTCTTCGGACATGCGTGGCGATCCTGCATCTGCGCTGCTCGAAGTATTAGATCCAGAGCAGAACGTGGCCTTCAGCGATCACTATCTGGAAGTGGACTACGATCTCAGCGATGTAATGTTCGTTGCCACCTCCAACTCCATGAATATTCCCGCTCCGCTGCTGGATCGTATGGAAGTGATCCGTCTGTCCGGTTATACCGAAGACGAAAAACTGAACATTGCCAAACGCCATCTGCTGTCGAAACAAATTGAACGTAATGCGCTGAAAAATAGCGAAATAACGGTCGATGACAGTGCGATTGTTAGCATTATCCGTTACTACACGCGTGAAGCGGGTGTTCGTAGCCTGGAACGTGAAATCTCCAAATTGTGCCGTAAGGCGGTTAAACAGCTTCTGCTGGATAAAACGCTTAAGCACATTGAGATCAACGGCGACAATCTACATGAATATCTGGGCGTGCAGCGCTTCGACTATGGTCGTGCTGATAACGAAAACCGCGTAGGCCAGGTGACTGGTCTGGCATGGACGGAAGTGGGCGGCGATCTGCTGACCATCGAAACCGCCTGTGTTCCAGGCAAAGGCAAGCTGACCTATACCGGCTCTCTGGGCGAAGTCATGCAGGAGTCGATTCAGGCTGCGCTGACCGTGGTTCGTGCGCGTGCGGAAAAACTGGGTATCAATCCAGACTTTTACGAGAAACGCGACATCCACGTTCACGTACCGGAAGGCGCTACGCCTAAAGATGGTCCAAGTGCAGGTATCGCGATGTGTACCGCGTTGGTTTCTTGTCTGACGGGTAACCCAGTGCGTGCGGATGTGGCAATGACCGGCGAAATTACTCTGCGTGGTTTGGTGCTGCCGATCGGTGGATTGAAAGAAAAACTGCTGGCTGCGCATCGCGGTGGAATCAAAACCGTATTGATTCCGCATGAGAACAAACGTGATCTGGAAGAGATTCCTGATAATGTTCTTGCCGATTTGGATATTCATCCGGTGAAACGCATTGAGGAAGTTCTGACACTTGCACTGCAGAATGAACCCTCAGGAATGCAGGTTGTAACCGCAAAATAGTGACCTCGCGCAAAGAGCGTCAATAAAAACAGGGCTGGTAAGTGAATTCGCACTTGCCAGCCTTTTTTTGTATAGCTAATTTAGATTGCTGATTGGGTTAGCCATCAACAACGGGTGTTGTAAGGTCATGGCAGGCCTGATATAACTGCTGCGCGGTCGCGTCGTGAGGGATTCACGCGCGATATAAATTATAAAGAGAGGAAGAGAACAGTGAATAAATCTCAACTGATTGACAAAATTGCTGCGGGTGCTGATATCTCTAAAGCTGCGGCTGGACGTGCGTTAGATGCATTAATTGCTTCTGTTACTGAATCTCTGCAGTCTGGGGACGACGTTGCGCTGGTAGGTTTTGGTACTTTTGCTGTTAAAGAGCGTGCTGCCCGTACTGGCCGCAACCCTCAGACCGGTAAAGAGATCACCATCGCTGCAGCTAAAGTGCCGGGTTTCCGTGCAGGTAAAGCACTGAAAGACGCAGTAAACTGATCGCTTTCTCGTTAAAGGGAAGCCGAAAAGTACAAGGGCGCATCATCTGATGTGCCTTTTTTGTTTGTCTAGCGCTACTTTATGTGAGTTTATACGAGTTGTGGGCTGACAATTGCCCCGGTTTCTTGTCACAATACGGCTTTGCGCGCTGCGGTAAGGATTTCCGTCAGCGTGAGGTCACCAGTCACCTACAGCGGAGTGTGGTTACACCATGATGGACAGCTTACGCACGGCTGCTAACAGTCTCGTGCTCAAGATTATTTTCGGTATCATTATCCTGTCGTTCATTTTGACCGGCGTGAGCGGATATCTGATCGGCGGTAGCAGCAACTACGCCGCAAAAGTGAATGGCCAGGAAATCAGCCGTGGGCAATTTGAAAATGCCTTCGCGGGTGAGCGTAATCGTATGCAGCAACAATTGGGCGATCAGTTCTCTGAGCTGGCGGCAAATGAAGGCTACATGAAAACATTGCGTCAGCAGACCGTGAACCGTCTTATCGACGAGGCGCTGCTGGATCAGTACGCCAAACATTTGGGTCTGGGTATCAGCGACGATCAGATCAAAAAAGCGATTATTTCTACTCCGGCTTTCCAGTCAAACGGCAAATTCGACAACACTCGTTATAACTCAATCGTTAATCAGATGGGTATGACGGCCGATCAGTACGCACAGGCGCTGCGTAACCAACTGACCACTCAGCAACTGATTAACGCTGTTGTGGGTACTGACTTCATGCTTAAAGGCGAAACCGACGAGCTGGCAGCGCTGGTTGCGCAGCAGCGTGTGGTCCGTGAAGCGACTATCGACGTTAACGCATTGGCCGCTAAACAGCAGGTCAGCGACGAAGAAATTAACGCTTACTACGAGCAAAACAAAAGCAATTTCACCGCACCTGAGCAGTTCCGCGTGAGTTATATCAAGCTGGACGCTGCTGCGATGCAGGAAACCGCGTCTGACAGCGATATCCAGTCTTACTACGATCAGCATCAGGACCAGTTCACTCAGGCGCAGCGTAACCGCTACAGCGTGATTCAGACTAAAACAGGAGCTGATGCTAAGGCTGTTGTTGAAGAACTGACGAAAGGCGCAGATTTCGCGGCCGTGGCAAAAGCAAAATCGACTGACATCATCTCTGCCAAAAACGGCGGCGATATGGGCTGGTTAGAAGATGCCACCACTCCGGAAGAATTGAAAAACGCGGGTCTCAAGGACAAAGGTCAGCTTTCTGGTGTGATCAAATCTTCCGTGGGCTTCCTGGTTGCGCGTCTGGACGATGTTCAGCCCGCGAAAACCAAACCGCTGGCTGACGTTCGTGATGAAATAGCGGCGAAGGTGAAGCAGGAGAAAGCGCTGGACGCATTCTATGCATTGCAACAGAAAGTCAGCGACGCGGCGAGTAACGACAACGAATCTCTGGCTGGTGCCGAGCAGGCAGCGGGCACTAAAGCGGTCGTCACTGGCTGGTTTGGTCACCAGAATCTGCCGGAAGAGCTGAACTTTAAATCGGTATCAGACGCTATCTTCAATGGCGGTTTGGTGGGTGACAATGGTGCTCCGGGAAATAACTCCGACATCATCACTGTTGACGGCGACCGTGCGTTTGTCCTGCGCGTTACCGAACACAAAGCGGAATCCATTAAACCGCTGGAAGCAGTGAAAGATCAGATCACAGCGCTGGTGAAACATACCAAAGCCGAACAGCAGGCGAAGCTTGATGCAGAAAAACTGCTGGCTGAGCTGAAAGCAGGCAAGGGTGATGTTGCGCTTAAAGCGGCCGGTCTGAGCTTCGGTGAGGCGAAAACGCTGAGCCGTACGGGTCAGGATCCGATTAGTCAGGCTGCGTTTGGTCTGCCTCTTCCTGCTAAAGATAAGCCGAGCTTTGGTACGGCCTCCGACATGCAGGGCAACATCGTTCTGTTGGCACTGGATGAAGTGAAGGCCGGAACAATGCCAGATGAGCAGAAAAAAGCGATGGTGCAGGGTATCACTCAGAACAATGCACAGATCGCCTTCGAAGCGCTGATGAGCAATCTGCGTAAAGAAGCCAAAATCAAGATGGGCGATATCATTACTCAACAGCAGTAATTACGTACCCCCTCGCAGATTTTCGTAACGCTCTGCAATATTAAAAGGCCGCTTTCGCGGCCTTTTCCATTTCTGAAATCTGCTATTTGTTCTTGTTTAACCGCGCGGCTATCGTGACCTGGCTGTCAACAAACAAGGAGAAAACAGCATGAAACGTGGAATCAAAGCACTTTTTATTAGCCTGGCAATCGTCACCGCTGGAATGAGTGGTAGCGCGCTTGCGGCAACACCTGCGGGGAAAGCGCAGGCCGTTGAAGCGAAAGCCGACACCAACGCACAGGCTCCGGCAAAGACGAAAGCTGTCGAAGCCGGTAAAAGCACCGAGGATGATGGTACGCGGGTAAGCATTAATTCAGCTTCAGCAGAAGATTTAGCACGCGCGATGAATGGCGTCGGGTTGAAAAAGGCGGAGGCTATCGTCAGCTATCGCGACGAGTACGGCCCTTTCAAAACTCTCGACGATCTCAAACAGGTTCCCGGTATGGGGAGTTCGCTGGTTGAACGCAATCTTGCACACCTGACGTTGTAACCCTAATAACTTGCACAGTGGCAAAAATTTGCCAGGATAAAGAGGTCATACCAGTTGTGACCTCACATCCTATAACAACAGCAAAGGCTATTGCGCTATGCAGACACAGATCAAAGTACGCGGTTATCACATTGATATTTACCAGCACGTGAATAACGCTCGCTATCTTGAATTTCTAGAAGAAGCCCGATGGGATGGGCTGGAAAACAGTGACAGTTTTAAATGGCTGACGGCACACAACATCGCTTTCATTGTGGCCAATATTAATATCAATTATCGCCGTCCGGCGGTGCTTGGTGATGTGCTCACCATTACCAGTCAGGTGCAGCAACTCAATGGTAAAAGCGGGGTGCTGAGTCAAACGGTCACGCTTGATCCCGAAGGACAGATAGTGGCCGATGCGCTGATTACTTTTGTCTGTATCGATCTCAAAACGCAAAAAGCCTTGCCGCTTGAAGGCGAACTGAGGGAAAAGCTGGAGCTGATTATCGAGTAGTGACTTTTTTAGGGAGGCATCCCAAATATAAAAGCCGCTCTGAATGGTAGGCTCAGGCGGCTCTTGAAAGAATCAGGACGTGAAGCTTACTTCAACCCGGTTTTCTTCTTCATCGCGGCCATCACCGCTGGTTTATCCGCCAGATAGTGATGAAGGCCGTTCGCGCGCAGGTTACAGGCGGCACATTGTCCGCAGCCGTCGCCTTTAATCCCGTTATAGCAGGTCAGCGTTTCGCTGCGCACCAGGTCAAGCTTGCCCCAATAATCAGCCAATGCCCAGGTCTCAGCTTTATCAAGCCACATTAGCGGCGTTTCAAAGCGTGTCTCTTTTGCCATGCCCAGATCGACCGCGTGGTTCAGGGCTTTCACGAACTCATCACGGCAGTCAGGATAGCCAGAGAAATCGGTTTCGCAAACGCCGGTAATAATCGCTTCGGCTTTTACCTGGTATGCGTAAATGGCGGTGAGCGTCAGAAAAAGAATATTGCGGCCTGGAACAAAGGTATTAGGAATGCCGTCGGCATCAGGCTCGTAATCAGGGACAGGAATACTGTCGCGGGTGAGGCTACTCACGGCCAGTTCGTTTAACAGCGTGACGTCCAGCACCTTATGCGCACGAGCGCCCAGTTTCAACGCCAGTTCACGAGCCACGTCGATTTCGGCACGATGTCGCTGCCCATAATCAAACGTCACACAATGCACTTCATCATACTGATGCAGAGCCTGAACCAGACAGGTAGTGGAATCTTGTCCTCCGCTGAACACGACGACGGCACGTTTCATAAATAGTCTCACCAATATTGATTAAAACGTCATGGTAACGTCTGGTCAGTGCGGCGACCAGCTTCTTCACGTTTTTGGGGCCGGAAGCCAGGCTTGGGTGAAATCGAACCAGCCACGTGCATTAAGACGAATACCATTCACCCCAGGAGGGGCGCTGATTTGATACTGATAATTAAACAGTGGTGTCAGAACGGCGTTTTCCATTAAGCGGGTAAAAATATCTTTTAGCCCCGCGCTTCGGGCATCTTCACTCACCTGTATCTGCACGGCGTCCAGGGTCGCCTGTAAATGCGCATATTGCGGCGCGCTCAGCAGGTGCGGCCACAGGGCATCGCAGCGTAACCATTGCTCCAGCGTGTACTCTGGCGCCTCGCCTATCAGCCTGTCGCCCATGATCAAATCTGCATCGGCAAGGGCGTTGCAGCCGTCCCAGGTTTTAGCATTATGAAAAATAACGCAAAGCTGACAGTTTTGAAGCGCAAGATAGCGTTTGAGTTGTTCCGCCATCGTGTGAAGCTCAACGGGCAGATGGTAAATCAGGGTTAGTCTCTCAGGGAGCGAAACATCCTTCATGTCCGGCCATTCAGGAATGGTCCAGCCCGGAAGTAGCTCCTGTGAAGGCGTGATAAGATTTTCATCAAGCGGTAGCGTGTGCAGTAGGGTGGTGTGATGGATGATATTCATCAGCCGTTGTGCCTGCATTTTGCTTAGCCGCGCGCTTTGTTTGAGCGTCAGATAGCAGAATCCCAGACTGATGCTGTTGCTCACTAAACGCAGGCTGGCCAGTTCGTCAGGCTCCCCAATGGCAATCTGGACGGGATGGCGACAGCTCGTGCCTAAATCCTGCTCGAACAGTTGTGGCGTTATCCAGTACTCAATCGCCTTGAGCAGCGGGTGGCTCAGGTGATATTGCTCATGAGACTCCAGGCGAACCAAATCCCGCTCGTAGACGCTCAGGCGAAATGGACCACTGCCTGTCTGGGGATATTCGGGGTGCGCAAGACGGCTGCAATAGCTCGCCAGGCGATGTGCCAGCCAGTAATCCGGCTGATGTAAAATAAGGGTCAGACACTGCGGATGCGTGACTTCGATGTGCATCACGCTATGCAATAATTTCCGCAAAGCTGGCAGGGCAAGAAGCGCTGACAGACTGGCCTGTAACTGCGCGGTTTCGACTTTATCGCCATTATGCCAGTGCAGCGTAGAACGGATATAAAAATGCCAGCGCAATCCATCGGGTGACACTTCCCAGTGATGGGCAAGATCGCCCTCAGGTTCACTGCTATTACCGTTAAACCGCGTAAGGCCGCAGAACACTTGCCCTACCAGATGCTGCTCCGCCCGGCCAGGGAGAAAACCAGGGTGAAGAGGATCGAGGGAGCGATAGTAAGGGATGCGCAGCGTAGGCGTATCATTTTGCCATTGTCCTCCCAGAAAAGGATGCAACAGCGCGCGTAAGTCCTGCGGGGCAATCTGAGCCAGTTCAAGGGCATTGTGTTGCTGCCCGCTTTGCAATGCCTCTTCCATCATCGTGTTGCGCAGCGATTCTGGCGAAACGTGAAAAGTCAGCTCACCGCGCTTGCCGCGACCAGATTGCGAGCGCCAGGTTAACCAACCGGCCTCCTGAGACTGACGCAGGAGGGTGCGCACATGCCGTTCGCTACAAAAACAGCGGCTGGCAAGTTCGGAAACGGTGATCTGCTGCATTTCACCCATTGAGGGCTGCCACAGACGTTGATACTGATTAAGACGATTAAGCTGGCGCATGTTAAACCCGGAACAATAATTTTTATCTATTCACTATTACTTCCGTATATCTCACGGGATACTGATACACAAGTTAACCTCATCACATTTCGGGAGTCATCATGGCGCGGCTTGCAGCATTTGATATGGACGGCACGCTTTTAATGCCGGATCACCGCCTGGGGGAGAAAACCCTGAGCACGCTGAGGCGGCTGCATGAGCGTGACGTCACCCTGACTTTCGCCACTGGACGTCATGTGCTTGAAATGCGTCATCTGCTGAGCGCATTTTCTCTTGATGCTTTTCTGATTACCGGCAACGGTACCCGGATTCATTCTGTCGAAGGTGAGGTTCTGTACCGTCAGGATTTGGATCCAGAAATCGCGGATTTGGTTCTGCACAGCACCTGGGATACTCAGGCCAGCGTCCACGTGTTTAACGACTCGGGATGGCTTACAGGCCAGGAGATCCCTGAGCTGTTACAAGCCCACGTCTACAGCGGATTCAAATATCAGTTAACCGATCTCCGGCGTATACCGGCTCATTTGGTCACCAAGATCTGTTTTTGTGGCGATCATGACGATCTCTGCCGCCTGCGTGTTCAGCTTAACGAGGTGTTAGGGACTCGTGCGCATCTCACCTTCTCGGCGGTGGATTGTCTGGAAGTGTTACCAGTGGGATGTAATAAAGGTTCCGCGCTGGCAGTACTGAGCGACCGCCTGGGCTTTACGATGCAGGATTGCATGGCGTTTGGCGACGCCATGAACGACCGCGAGATGCTGGGTAGCGTCGGTCGCGGTCTGATAATGGGGAATGCGATGCCGCAGTTAATTGCAGAGCTTGCTCATCTACCGGTTATCGGGCATTGCCGTAACGAAGCAGTGTCCCACTTTTTGACGCATTGGCTGGACAAACCAAACCTCCCATATTCCCCCGAATAGTGAGACTCTTCCAGCAAGCCAGACTTCGGTCTGGCTTTTTTTATTTCACCATCTGCGCAATTTGCGCTTTCCACGGCTCAAGATCGCCTACGTTGATTTTCACCCAGTCGGCATTGTAATAAGTGTCGAGATAACGCTCACCGCTGTCGCACAGCAGGGTGACGATAGAACCGGTTCGGCCTTCGTCGCGCATCCGTGAAGCTAACTGCAAAACTCCCCACATGTTGGTCCCCGTAGATGCTCCTACTTTACGACCGAGCTGCGTTTCCAGCCAGTGCGCGGTCGCCACGCTTGCTGCATCAGGCACGCGCAGCATTTCATCAACCACATCGGGAATAAACGACGGCTCGACGCGCGGGCGACCGATCCCTTCAATTTTACTCCCCACCGGGCTGCGTAAGCTTGCATCGCGACTCTGCCAGTAATCCATGAACACGGAGTTCTGCGGGTCGACCACCATCAGTCTGGTGTCGTAGCCCTGGCAGCGGATATAGCGGCCGATAGTCGCGGACGTCCCGCCCGTACCTGCGCTCATTACGATATAAGATGGCTCAGGATGCGGCTCGTTATTCATCTGGCGGAAAATGCTATCGGCAATATTGTTATTGCCGCGCCAGTCAGTAGCGCGTTCGGCGTAGGTGAACTGATCCATATAGTGGCCGTTGAGCTCGCGGGCGAGCATTTCTGAGGCGTCGTAGATCTCACAGGCGCTTTCCACAAAGTGGCAGCGGCCGCCGTAAAATTCGATTTGTTCGATTTTGCGTTTTGCGGTGCAGGAAGGCATGACGGCGATAAATGGCAAGCCCAGCAGACGAGCAAAATAGGCTTCTGACACGGCGGTTGAGCCAGACGATGATTCAATAATCGTCGTGCCTTCTTTGATCCAACCGTTGCATAAACCGTACAGAAACAGCGAACGCGCCAGACGATGCTTCAGGCTCCCTGTCGGGTGCGTGCTCTCATCTTTCAGGTACAGCTGGATACCCGTAAAACCCGGCAACGCAAGGCGAATCAGGTGTGTATCCGCCGAACGTTGATAGTCGGCATTTATCTCGCTGATGGCATGTTTGACCCAAGTGCTATTCATCGTCTGTATCCGTTTGTCATTTTGTGCCCAGCATAGCGAAAAGCACGGAAAAAATTGTTGCTATCTGACCTTTGAAATAGAATATCAGGAGAAAAATTTTCTCTGTGAGGTGGGGTATGTTAGATAAAATTGACCGTAAGCTGCTCTCCTTACTGCAAAAGGACTGCACCCTCTCTTTGCAGGCACTCGCTGATGCCGTTAATCTTACCACGACGCCATGCTGGAAGCGTCTCAAGAGACTCGAAGATGATGGCATCCTGCTGGGGCGCGTTGCGCTGCTGGATCCTGAAAAACTGGGGCTTGGATTGACCGCGTTTGTTCTGATAAAAACACAGCATCACAGCAGCGACTGGTATTGCCGCTTCGTGACCGAGGTTTCAGGCATGCCAGAGGTGCTCGGTTTTTGGCGCATGGCGGGTGAATACGATTATCTGATGCGCGTTCAGGTGGCTGACATGAAACGCTATGACGACTTCTACAAACGCCTGGTGAACAGCGTGCCGGGCCTGTCAGATGTCACCTCAAGTTTCGCCATGGAACAGATAAAATACACCACAGCACTACCCATTGAATAACTTCCCGGCCAGGCCGGAACAATACCTTCAGGAATTTACCGCGTGCGATTATTTGCTCAATTAAGCTGGTACTTTCGTCGGGAGTGGCGACGCTATCTCGGCGCAGTGGCTTTGCTTATCATCATTGCTATCTTGCAACTGATCCCGCCAAAAGTGGTGGGATATGTGGTGGACGGCGTCACGGAACAACATTACACCACCGCACGGGTGATGATGTGGGTCGGCACGCTTGTGCTTACGGCGACGACCGTTTATTTGCTGCGTTACGTCTGGCGTGTGCTGTTGTTTGGTGCGTCTTACCAGCTTGCCGTTGAACTGCGTGAAGATTTCTATCGCCAGTTGAGTCGTCAACATCCCGAGTTTTATCTGCGTCATCGCACTGGTGATTTGATCGCGCGTGCCACCAACGACGTGGACCGTGTGGTATTTGCCGCCGGGGAAGGGGTGCTTACGCTGGTGGATTCGCTGGTGATGGGGTGCGCGGTATTGATTGTCATGTCGACGCAAATCAGCTGGCAGCTCACGCTGCTTGCCCTGCTGCCGATGCCAATTATGGCGCTGGCGATCAAGCGTTACGGCGATCAATTGCACGAGCGTTTTAAGCTGGCGCAGGCGGCGTTCTCGTCGCTGAACGACAGAACGCAGGAGAGCATGACCAGCATCCGCATGATCAAAGCTTTTGGTCTGGAAGATCGTCAGTCTGCTCTCTTTGCCGCCGATGCCGCTGATACCGGCGCAAAAAACCTGCGCGTGGCGCGCATTGATGCCCGGTTCGATCCGACGATTTATATCGCGATCGGTACGGCAAACCTGCTGGCCATTGGCGGCGGGAGCTGGATGGTCGTGAACGGCTCAATGACGCTGGGTCAATTGACCAGCTTTGTCATGTATCTCGGGTTGATGATTTGGCCGATGCTGGCGCTTGCGTGGATGTTTAACATCGTTGAGCGCGGTAGCGCGGCGTATAGCCGTATTCGCGCGATGCTTGCCGAAGCACCGGTCGTTAACGATGGCAGCGAAGCCGTGCCAAAAGGGCGCGGGGCGCTGGATGTCGCCATTGATACTTTTATTTATCCGCAAACAGACCATCGGGTGCTGGATAACGTGCATTTTGCCCTCCGTCCCGGGCAGATGCTGGGGATTTGTGGGCCGACGGGGGCAGGTAAAAGCACCGTGCTGTCACTGATTCAGCGTCACTTTGATGTCACGCAGGGGGAGATTCGTTTTCACGATATTCCGCTTACCCACCTGCAACTGGATGACTGGCGCAGTCGTCTGGCGGTCGTCAGCCAGACACCGTTTTTGTTCTCCGATACGGTAGCCAATAATATTGCGCTGGGCCATCCCAATGCCACGCAGGAAGAAATTGAACAGGTGGCGAAGCTCGCCAGCGTCCATGACGATATTCTGCGTCTGCCGCAGGGATACGAAACCGAAGTCGGCGAGCGTGGCGTGATGCTCTCAGGGGGGCAAAAACAGCGTATTTCGATTGCTCGCGCGCTGCTGCTGAATGCGGAAATCCTGATCCTCGACGATGCGCTTTCGGCTGTTGATGGGCGTACGGAGCACCAGATTCTGCATAATTTGCGTCAGTGGGGCGAAGGCCGCACGGTGATCATTAGCGCTCACCGCTTATCGGCATTGACCGAAGCGAATGAAATTCTGGTTATGCAGCACGGGCATATCGCCCAGCGCGGGGAGCACGAGCGGCTGGCTGAGCAGCCAGGATGGTATCGCGATATGTATCGCTATCAGCAGCTGGAAGCCGCGTTGAATGACACACCTGAACAGCGCGAGGAGGCCGCGGATGCATAAGTTTGGACAGCTGTGGCCCACGCTAAAACGCCTGCTGGCTTACGGTTCGCCATGGCGCAAACCGCTTTCTATCGCCGTGGTGATGCTGTGGGTCGCGGCGATTGCGGAGGTGAGTGGCCCGCTGCTTATTAGCTATTTCATCGACAATATGGTCGCCAAAAGCAATATGCCGCTAGGGCTGGTGGCAGGGCTAGGCGTTGCATACATTGGCCTTCAACTGCTGGCGGCCTCATTACATTATGCACAATCGCTGCTCTTTAATCAGGCTGCGGTCGGCGTCGTGCAACAGTTACGCACCGATGTCATGGACGCGGCGCTGCGCCAGCCGTTGAGCGAGTTTGACACTCAGCCCGTCGGGCAGGTGATTTCACGCGTGACCAACGACACCGAAGTGATCCGCGATCTGTACGTCACGGTGGTGGCGACGGTGCTGCGCAGTGCTGCGCTCGTCGGGGCGATGCTGGTGGCAATGTTCAGCCTTGACTGGCGCATGGCGCTGGTGGCGATCACCATTTTCCCTGCCGTGATGATCGTGATGGTCATTTATCAGCGCTACAGCACGCCGATTGTGCGTCGGCTACGTGCGTACCTTGCCGATATCAATGACGGCTTCAATGAAGTCATTAACGGCATGAGCGTTATCCAGCAGTTCCGTCAGCAGGGGCGCTTTGGCGAACGAATGGGTGAGGCCAGCCGTTCGCACTATATGGCGCGTATGCAGACGTTGCGTCTCGATGGCTTCTTGCTGCGTCCGTTGTTAAGCCTGTTTTCGGCCCTGGTGCTATGCGGCCTGCTGATGCTGTTCGGGTTTGGTTCTGGCGGCACCATTGAAGTTGGCGTGCTGTATGCTTTTATTAGCTATCTTGGGCGCTTAAACGAGCCGCTGATCGAATTGACGACGCAGCAATCGATACTGCAACAGGCCGTGGTAGCGGGTGAACGCGTATTTGAACTCATGGACAGACCGCGTCAAACCTATGGTGATGACGAGCGTGAACTGCAAAGCGGTTCTGTTGCGGTCGAGAACGTCTCCTTTGCTTATCGCGATGACCGACTGGTTTTACAGGATATCAACCTGGATATTCCGTCGCGTAGCTTTGTCGCGCTCGTCGGGCACACAGGCAGCGGTAAGAGTACGCTCGCCAGCCTGCTGATGGGCTACTACCCGCTGACTCAGGGCGAAATTCGCCTTGATGGTCGCCCGTTGTCCTCTCTGAGCCACGGGGTACTGCGCAAAGGGATTGCGATGGTGCAGCAGGACCCGGTCGTCATGGCAGACTCTTTCTTCGCTAACGTCACGCTGGGCCGCCCGTTTACGGAACAGCAGGTGTGGGACGTGCTGGAAAAAGTACAGTTGGCGGAGCTGGCGCGTGGCTTGAATGACGGCATTTTTACTACGCTGGGCGAGCAGGGCAATAACCTGTCCGTTGGGCAAAAACAGCTGCTGGCACTGGCGCGCGTGTTAATCGATACCCCGCAAATCCTGATTCTTGATGAAGCGACTGCCAGCATCGATTCGGGTACTGAGCAAGCCATCCAGCAGGCGCTGGCGGTGGTGCGTGAGCATACGACGCTGGTGGTGATTGCACATCGCCTTTCTACGATTGTTGATGCGGATACCATTCTGGTATTGCATCGCGGACAAGCGGTAGAGCGTGGCAAGCATCGCGAGTTGCTGGAAGCGAAAGGACGCTACTGGCAAATGTATCAGCTGCAGCTGGCAGGCGAAGAGCTTGCGGCCAGTGCTCGAGAGGAAGAATCACTCAGCGCCTGATGCACCAAAATTAAGCACGTCACTAACAGGATTTTTTGTTGGTGCAAAAAAGAAACGCACCCTGCACTATCGTGGTGCGTTTTTCTTTTCTGTCATCCCCTTTCTCTTCTCTCTTCGCCAGTTACGCCGCCTTTCTTCCGTTTTTTCAACTCTGGCACAGCGCTTGCAATATCTCATGTGTATTAGCTGCCGCCATTATCGAATTCTGACTGGAGAGGATCTATGAAGCTGGTTACGGTTGTCATCAAACCATTCAAACTCGAAGACGTTCGTGAAGCGTTGTCTTCAATGGGTATTCAGGGGCTGACGGTCACCGAAGTGAAAGGCTTTGGTCGTCAGAAGGGACACGCGGAGCTTTATCGCGGAGCAGAATATAGCGTCAACTTCCTGCCTAAGGTGAAGATTGATGTGGCGATTGCTGACGATCAGCTTGATGAAGTGATCGATGTCGTGAGCAAAGCGGCCTACACCGGCAAAATTGGCGACGGCAAAATTTTCGTTGCCGAATTGCAGCGCGTCATTCGCATCCGTACGGGCGAAGCTGACGAAGCCGCACTGTAAGTAACTCCTGGCACACAGTGATAGGGATCGAGAAAATGAAGATAGCAACAATCAAAACAGCTCTGGGGACTCTGGCACTGCTGCCGGGCCTGGCGATGGCTGCTCCTGCGGTGGCAGACAAAGCCGATAACGCCTTTATGATGATCTGCACCGCGTTGGTGCTGTTCATGACGATTCCGGGCATTGCCCTGTTTTACGGCGGCTTGATCCGCGGTAAAAACGTTTTATCTATGCTCACTCAGGTTGCGGTGACTTTTGCACTGGTCTGCGTGCTGTGGGTGGTCTACGGCTACTCGCTGGCGTTTGGCGAAGGTAACGCCTTCTTTGGCAACTTCAACTGGGTGATGCTAAAAAATATCGAACTGACCGCATTAATGGGCAGCTTCTATCAGTATATCCACGTTGCTTTCCAGGGCTCGTTCGCTGCGATTACCGTTGGCCTGATTGTTGGTGCGCTGGCTGAACGTATTCGCTTCTCAGCGGTGTTGATCTTCGTCGTGGTGTGGCTGACGCTCTCCTATGTGCCGATTGCGCACATGGTTTGGGGCGGTGGCTTGCTGGCGGCGCACGGTGCGTTGGACTTCGCAGGCGGTACTGTCGTCCATATTAACGCGGCGGTTGCCGGTCTGGTCGGAGCGTATCTGGTTGGCAAACGCGTGGGCTTTGGCAAAGAAGCGTTTAAACCGCACAATCTGCCGATGGTCTTTACGGGTACGGCGATTCTGTACTTCGGCTGGTTCGGCTTCAACGCAGGTTCTGCAAGTGCGGCTAACGAAATTGCAGCCCTGGCCTTCGTGAACACCGTTGTCGCCACGGCGGGCGCTATCCTGTCATGGGTCTTTGGTGAGTGGGTCGTACGTGGTAAACCGTCTCTGCTGGGTGCGTGTTCTGGTGCCATTGCGGGTCTGGTCGGTATCACTCCAGCCTGCGGATTTGTGGGTGTCGGCGGGGCGCTGATTGTGGGTCTGGTCGCGGGTCTTGCGGGTATGTGGGGTGTGACGGCGCTGAAACGTATTCTGCGCGTTGACGACCCTTGCGACGTGTTTGGCGTACACGGTGTGTGCGGCATCGTCGGCTGCATCATGACCGGTATCTTTGCATCAACGTCTCTGGGCGGTGTGGGTTATGCAGAAGGTGTGACTATGGTCCATCAGCTTCTGGTACAGCTGGAAAGCATCGGCATCACCATTGTCTGGTCAGGTGTGGTTGCCTTTATCGCCTACAAACTTGCGGATATGACGGTTGGACTGCGCGTACCGGAAGAGCAGGAACGCGAAGGTCTGGACGTCAACAGCCACGGCGAGAATGCGTATAACGCCTAGGTAAAAGCAAAACGGCAACGCAAGTTGCCGTTTTTAGTGTTTGTTCCCTCAGCCTCGATTTCGCATCACCCCTTCCTGCACCGTAGAGGCGACCAGCACGCCGTCCTGAGTATAAAACTCACCGCGCACAAACCCGCGTGCACTGGATGCCGAGGTACTTTCTACGCTATACAGCAGCCAGTCGTTCATATCGAACGGACGGTGGAACCACATGGAATGATCAATAGTCGCCACCTGCATTCCTTTTTCCAGGAATCCGACGCCGTGGGGCTGCAAAGCGACCGGCAGGAAGTTAAAGTCCGACGCATAGCCTAGTAGATACTGATGCACGCGAAGATCCGCAGGCACCGTTCCGTTGGCGCGCATCCATACCTGGCGTTTCGGCTCTGCGGCATGGCCCTTCATCGGGTTATGAAATTCAACCGGGCGAATCTCCAGCGGTTTATCGCACAGGAATTTCTCCTTAACCTGCGGGGGCAGGAGATGCGCCAGCGCGCGGGCGATATCGGTTTCTGATTTCAGTTCATCCGGGGCGGGAGCGGGCGGCATCGTTTTTTGATGCTCATAGCCAGGTTCAGGAGCCTGGAATGAAGCGGTCATATAAAAAATCGGTTTGCCATTCTGCACAGCCGCAACCCTACGGGCGCTAAAACTGTTGCCATCGCGCAGCACTTCGACGTCATAAACGATAGGCTTTGCGCTATCGCCCGGACGTAAAAAATAGCTGTGGAATGAATGCACCAGACGGTCTGCAGGCACGGTCTCTTTGGCAGCATAAAGCGCCTGTCCCACGACCTGACCACCAAAGACCTGGCGCAAGCCGAGATCTTCGCTCTGTCCGCGGAAGAGTCCTTCCTCAATTTTTTCCAGATTCAGTAATGTCAGCAGATTGTTCAGTGCTTGACTCATAGTCGTCCTCAATAATACGCCACAGCGAAAGATAAGCTGATTATAACGCAGAAACGGAAGTGGTCCGATGGGTGCAATAATCTGAATAACGAGGCAAAACCAGGCGGAAATAAGTGATTTGTGCCACACTTAGTCACGTTATGTTTCTGTTAACGACTATCTGGCGGTATCGATCCCGCCGGTGCATTGATGATAAGGAGAACTCAATGAAACTCGTGCACATGTTAAGTGGTTTAGCGGTAGCGGTTGCCCTGTCTGCCTGTGCGGATAAAAGTGCGGACATCCAGACGCCAGCGCCAAACCCAAATGCAGCGGGTGCGACTACGCAGCCAACCATGCAGCAGCCAAATGTTTCAGGTACGGTTTGGATCCGTCAGAAAGTGGCTTTACCACCTGATGCGGTTCTGACAGTGACTCTGTCCGATGCTTCACTGGCCGACGCGCCATCGAAAGTCTTGTCGCAAAAAGCGGTTCGCACAGAAGGTAAGCAGTCGCCGTTCAGTTTTGTGCTGCCGTTTAACCCGGCAGACATCCAGCCAAATGCGCGAATCTTGCTGAGCGCGGCGGTGACCGTGAATGACAAGCTGGTCTTCATCACCGATACGGTACAGCCGGTGATCAACCAGGGCGGTACTAAAGCCGATCTGACGCTGGTACCGGTGCAGCAGACTGCGGTTCCAATGCCGCAAGGTGGTGGTGCAGCAACGACGGTTCCGTCAACGTCGCCAACGCAGGTGAACCCGTCTTCGGCGGTGCCTGCGCCAACCCAGTACTAAGCGGTTCCCTTTGCCCTCTCATTTATGAGAGGGCTTTAATACACCCAGCGATACTTCTGCATATCAATTTCCCCCTTTCCCGACACGTGCACGCCTTCAGATAACAGCGCCTGACGTTGCCGCTGTAGATCCGGGCCAGTCAGTGAAATCTCGCCATGTCGATTTACGACGCGATACCAGGGCAGAGTGCTGCCTTCCGGCAGACGCTTCAGCACGCCGCCAACCTGCCGCGCAGCACGCGGTGAACCCGCCAGCCGGGCAACGTCGCCGTAAGTCGTGACGTAACCTTCTGGAATAGAGGCCACAATTTGCCAGACTCGCTGCGGGAAAGAATCATGTTGGTCCAATGCTGTTCTCCCTTGTGACAGGCAAAAAAATACAATTTAAACAAGGATTTAGTTTTTGTTTGTTCCCTGCGAGAGCGCGAAAATTCAAGATTTTATTGCTATCAAAAGCTATCAATCAAAGAGGTTCAATCGTCCCATATCTTTTTTTAGTCATACAACCATCTTCCCACTTTTGCTGACTCGGCTAGCATACGAAGCGTTAGCGGTTCAGGTTCATCGTCATCCTTCCCGCTAGTAAAAAGTGAGTAAAGGATAAATGTCTCTTCAGGCCAATATCTGTAAAAATTGAAGCCAGAAGGATTAACATCAAAGCGTTCGAAATACTCACTCATGATATCTGCCCCTGTCTCACTAGCCCAAACGTAGTTGCCAGTGCTGAGACTTGTATCAATTGTGACTGGCCACTTCTTATTGGTGAAAAGAGCTGGTTTGTTAAATCTTTCGCTATACCAGGTCATGACCTCCTTATCAGTCACCATAACTTATCGTTTCCTCTGGCTATGGTATTGAATTTCGTTGTTGCCTTGTAAGCGATGGTAGAGACATCAGCAGCAATAACGTCAATACCAATGATAGGAATCCATCGCCCCACAAATGCACCAAGATTGGTAACGTAAGTAAATTTCATTCTTCTAATACTGGAGTTGGTCAGTGTGGGTAAGCGTCTGGTTTCAATGTTTAGCCAATGACGTAGCTGTGAACTGAGTGGTGATGTTCCCCCTGGCTTACCCCTCGTTGCTATCTCAGGTTGACCAAGCAGAATTAACCCGACTGTCAGCAGATCACCTGTTTCGAACTGTTCAGCAGTCTCATCAAGGAAAATCCAGAAGAGCAACTCACCAGCGGAAAGGTTGTAAAATCCCCTGTAGAAGTACGTTCCGTTAAGTTCTTCAACTGTATCCATGTTGAGTTATCCCGTTACACGCTCCGCCCATGCGTCGGCATATTGAATGTTGCCGTCCTTGAACGTCCATGTAATTTTAGCGTAGCGTAATTGCACTTGCTCAAGATGGCCGGTATTTATCACCGTCTTTGTGTCATGCATCATGGGCGTGACTGAGACAATTTTCACCCCTTTCAGCAACATGTTGTAGTACTCGACTTCCTGACCTGCATCATTAATCCGGTACCATTTAAACTCCGCACTTTGAAGTGTTTGTCCCGTGGCTACAGCTTTCATTAGGTAAGGGGAGGAACTATCAAACTCCTTCTCAAACATAAGAGCGCCATGCACACGTGTCCCTGTTAGTTTGCCGGTATTACCATCTGTTGGAATGTAAAGGTTATGGCTAAATGATGTGATTTCTATGGAGTGCTCGCGATCCTGTACATCTACAGAACCTTTGATGAGAGCTCCGCCATCATCCTTAAGCCAAAGATAAGAGGGAATTGCCATATTTTCTCCTTTATTTGTGTGGTTAATTTGGAGGAGTCTAAACCTTTAGTCCTGATGGGTAAATTAGTGAGTCTATTTAAATGATTGTTTAATAAAGGATAGTTTTGTATTCAGTGAGGCTGATGAATCAGAAATAATCGATCGAACTCATCGTTGGATAGTCTATTAAAACCTTCTGGCGGGACATCATTTTGGCGCGGCCTTGGCTTAACTGGCCTGTGTCCATATTAGTCGTTGCAGTCGCTGTTAGTTAATTGAAGAAACCGACCTCAAAACCCCACTCATGTCCTTTGCGCAATAAAGCATCATCTAAACGCCACCGCCTTGCAATTAGGGTACTGAGCAGGGATAATGCGCCTGCGCGTTGGTTATCGACTATCAACGTTCTCAATGGGGGCTCTGTTGGTTCTCCCGCAACGCTACTCTGTTTACCAGGTCAGATCCGGAAGGAAGCAGCCAAAGCAGATGACGCGTGTGCCGGGATGTAGCTGGCAGGGCCCCCACCCATTTGTGTCTTCCTCATACTTCCGCATTCCGCTTCTTGTCTCTTGCAGCCGATAATTTTTCTTAAATCCATTTCTTTTGTATGGTTTTGAAATATATCCTTCATTACACTGAAATATTATTGTCATAAACCTGTAATAATAGACTGGCAAATTAATATTGGCTGTTCTTTTTACTGTCATAAGCAAAAAATATAACTCTGGATTACGCTGTTAACTTCGTGTATTAAATAAAGAACTTATTCCTGAGGGAAGTCGCAAACATGACCACTGCGGTATTAAACGTAAAAATCGATGAAGCGCTAAAAGAAAGACTTCGCCATTACGCAGAAGTTAATAACGAGAATTTAAGCGTGACTACAGAAAAACTGCTGTTGTTGGCTTTCGAAGCAGCGGCTGAGGCGGGAGTATCGGAAGAGGATATCGATAATCAGCATACGGAAGAAGAGAATGTAACTCCATTTACTCCTAAAGAAATCAAGGCACTACGCAAAATTCTGAAGAAGAGAAAATGAAACAACAACTGTCTACCGCCAATGACTACAACGAAGCCTGTGACATGCTTCGTTCAGGTTACGTCAAACACGTGCGTCTTGGCTGGAATGTAGGAAGTGATGAGTTCTTTCGCATTGCGTCTGACTGGTGTGATACGGGCGCAAAAATAAAGAAAGAGGGTGAGGATTTTATTATTTCTATCAAAGGTTTTCCCATTCCTCCTCAGCACTGATGCAAACCTGTGAAAACTGCTGACTGCATTCGTTGCAGCCAGCAGTTTTTATTTTAAATAAAACCTCGCTTCAATACACCTTCCGTTTGATTTAACGTTCCCCACAGCGGTTTGATTTGCAAAAATGCACGCTCAAGTTCGATGGGATCCAGCGAGAAAGGCATACGCAGATAACGGTCGAAGGCTCCAGAAAGACCAAAGCGTGTGCCGGTCCCCAGATGAATTCCCTGGGTTTGTGCCCTGGCGGCAAGCTGGGAAGCGACCATGCCGGGGAGTTCGACCCAGTACGACAGCCCGCCTTCTGGCTCATGAAAATGCCATTCTGGAAAATGCTCGCGCATCAGCGCGCTACAGCGATCCCGGCGTTCCTTAAGCATTTGCCGACGCGCGGGCAGGAAAGTCGCAGAGTGCTCAATCAACCACTGGGTCGCCAGCTGTTCTAACAATGGGGAACCCAGATCAAGCGTGTCGCGTGTCTGAGCAAGCGTGGCAATGGTGCGCGAAGAGGCACGAATCCATCCCAGGCGTAATCCTCCCCAAAAACTCTTTCCCGCTGAACCCAGGGTAATTACCGTGGCTTTTGGGTTAAATGCGGCTAATGGCAAAGGTGGTGGGGCATCAAACCACAGGTCCACCATCGTCTCATCGACGACCAGGGTAGTGCGCGTTTGTGCCGCAATATCGGTTATTGCACGGCGGGTGGCGGTATCCATGCAGCGCCCGGTGGGATTATGGAAATCGGGCATCAGGTACGCCATGCGTGGTGCAGTTTGCGCCAGCGTAGCCGCAAAGCCATCGGTGTCCCATCCTGATTCGGGGAGTGATACGCCAACGGGTCGGCAGGACGCGCCCTGAATAGCGGCGATGGCCAGCGGGTAGGTCGGATGATCAACCACCACGCGATCGCCGGGTCCCGTTAACATCCGTAAAACCAGAGCAAAACCGCTGACCGCACCGTTAACGACCATCACCTCGTCGGCGCGAGTCGATAATCCGCGCTCGGTGTAGCGGGCGGCAATCGCCTCGCGCAGCGGCAGCAAACCTAACTGATCATAGCCAGTATGGGACAAATGCTGCGTTATGGCGGTCAGCGCGTGAGTGTAGGCCTGGTGAATTTCAGGCCCAGCGCTGAGGGCGGCGGTAGAGAGATCCAGCGCGGCACTGGCAACCGCACCGGTCGGGATCGTACGGCTATCCGGCAATATCACCCGCGAGCCGCTGCCGTGTCGACTTTCCAGATAACCCGCTTCACGCAGGTGAGCTAACGCGCTACCGACGGTGGTGCGGCTGACATCTAAAGCCGTTGCCAGCTCTCGTTCGCCGGGCAGGCGGGTATCTAACGCCAGCCTGCCATCAAGGATCAGCAGACGCAGCGCATCCGCCAGCTGACGCCAGAGCGGTGTGCGGGAAGAGGCTTGCTGCCAGTGCCCCATAAGACGCACCAGAGACTGACTACCAAAGCGACGAGATGACATATGCAGTCCACTATTTGAAAACTGGACATTAATCATAGGACCAATTCGAGCGAAGATGAAAGCATAAACTTCAGGAGAAAAACCATGCTGCGTCGCTTACTGCAACTTTACATCGGACTGGGATTTTACGGGTTATCCACCGCGATGTTCGTCCGGGCCGATCTTGGTGCCGATCCGTGGAACGTGTTCCATCTTGGCGTAGCAAAGCTGCTGGCGATGGATATTGGTACGGTGATGATCCTGACCGGTGCGCTGGTATTGCTGTTCTGGATCCCACTGCGCCAGCGGCCTGGGCTTGGGACGATCAGTAACGTTATCGTTATTGGGCTAGCTGCCGACGCCGCACTCGCAGTGCTCCCTGAGATAAGTTCGCTGGTAGCGCGCAGCGTTCTGCTGGGTGCTGCGGTAGTGGTCAATGCGCTGGCGACCGGGATGTACATTGGCGCAGGATTTGGATCCGGACCACGTGACGGGCTGATGACCGGTATCAACGCCCGCACAGGCTGGTCCGTTCGCAGCGTTCGTACCGCCATCGAAATATCCGTGTTGCTGATTGGCTTCGCGCTGGGTGGAACGTTTGGGGTGGGAACGGTGCTGTATGCGCTCGCCATCGGCCCACTCATCCAGATTTGCCTGCCGTGGTTTCGTCAGAAGCCGAAAATGAGCATAACGCCACAGCCCGAAAGCGTTGTTTGATTTTGCGAAGCGCTCACATGCTTTAGCCGCGACACTGTGCCAGAATGGCGTGCTCTGCCCAACTGATGTCTAAAGTATGAAAGCGATAACGCTCTATGATGTCGCCCGCCTGGCGGGCGTTTCCTATCAAACCGTTTCACGCGTGATAAACGATGCTGAGCATGTCTCCGATCGCACACGAGAAAAGGTGCAACAGGCGATGGCCGAACTGCATTATGTGCCCAACCGAGGGGCGCAGCAGCTGGCGGGTAAACGCACTCGGACGCTAGGCTTGATAACCACCGATCTGGCGCTGCATGCACCGTCGCAAATTGCGTCGGCGGTCAAGTCTCGTGCTGGTGAGCGCGGGGCTGGCGTGCTTATCTCAATGGTGGAACATCCGACGTTTTGCGAGGCGGCTCTTCAGGAGTTGCTGGCGCAGCGCGTCGAGGGTTTGCTGGTCAACGTCCCGCTTGACGATGCTGATGCTGAACGAATTCGTCGGCTGGCCGCACCGGTTCCCGTTCTGTTCCTCGATGTTTCGCCTTGTGCAGACGTTCACAGCCTGGCATTCAACGCCGGGCAGGGCGCAGCGTTGGGGGTAGAACACCTTCTGGCGCTCGGGCATCAGCGCATTGCTTTACTCAGCGGGCCAGAAAGCTCGGTCTCTTCTCGTGCTCGTCTCGCAGGCTGGCAGGCGCGTCTGGCGCAGGCCAATATGTCACCTTGCGCAATAGCTCATGGCGACTGGAGCGCGGCTTCTGGCTACGAAAAAGGACACCAGTTGCTGGCGGGGGCGATGCTTCCACACGCCATTCTCGTTGCTAACGACCAGATGGCGCTTGGTGTGATGCGCGCCTGCGCCGAGAAAGGCGTGTCGATCCCAGGACAGATTTCGGTGGTCGGTTTCGATGATACCGCCGACAGCGCCTGGTTTTCTCCGCCGTTAACGACGATTCGCCAGGCCTTTCGTGACGCCGGAGAGCGCAGCGTCGAGTGGTTACTTTCTCCTTCGGAGGACTCGCTTTGGCAAATGCAGCTTCCCGTTACGCTGGTGGAGCGTCACTCCAGCGCGCAGCATTCGCCGCAGCAGGCCGATCGAGAGGATCTCGCGCGGCAGCTAAAATCACTGGCGCTTATTGCCGAGCAGTTGGCGCGAGGCTAAACCTTTTGTGATCTGACTCGCTTTGCTGCCTTTCGATCCTTTACCGACCTTTATAATCAGGGCATGGTATCTGAAATTGTGAGCGCTTCGCAAAGAGGTCAATATGTTCGCCAAACCCACACCTTCTCTTCGTCAACTGTTAGCCCGTCGTGACTGGGAAAACCCAGGCGTCACCCAGTGGCATCGCCTGGCGGCCCATGCGCCTTTTCATAGCTGGCGTGATGAAGAATCCGCAAAAGATGACGCAGGATCCTTGCGTAAGCGTTCACTGAACGGCGACTGGACGTTTAGTTATTTCGCTGCACCCGAGCAGGTTCCCGACGGCTGGATAACGGAAGACTGTGCTAATGCGGTAGTCACGCCGGTGCCATCAAACTGGCAGATGCAGGGCTTCGATACGCCCATTTATACCAACGTGACCTATCCCATTGCCGTGAATCCACCGTTTGTCCCTGAGGAAAACCCCACCGGTTGTTACTCGCTCACATTTGATGTGGATGCGCACTGGCTGGAGAATGGGCAAACGCGCGTGGTCTTTGACGGCGTAAACTCGGCATTTTACCTGTGGTGCAACGGCGAATGGATCGGCTATTCGCAAGATAGTCGTCTGCCCGCTGAATTTGATCTCAGCGCTGTGCTGCGCCCCGGCAGCAACCGTCTGGCAGTGCTGGTGCTACGCTGGTGCGACGGAAGCTATCTTGAAGATCAGGATATGTGGCGCATGAGCGGTATTTTCCGTAACGTCTCGCTGCTGCATAAGCCCGAAACGCATATCGCCGACTATCACGTCGTCACCGAACTGAACGCCGATTACGATCGCGCCAAATTGCAGGTTGAAGTGGTTCTCGCTGGACGAGAGTTTGCCGATGGCGAAGTGGCATTAACGCTATGGCGTGACGGCGAATCCGTGGCGACGGCCACAGCAAAACCCGGCTCGGCGATAGTTGACGAGCGAGGAGGCTGGGCTGAAAGACTCAACGTTTCTCTGCCCGTGGCTAACCCGGCGCTGTGGAGTGCTGAAACGCCCGCGCTGTATCGCCTGACCATCGCCCTGCGCGACGGGCAGGGAAGGGTACAGGAGGTGGAGGCCTGCGATGTTGGTTTTCGCCGTGTCGAAATCAGCAACGGGCTGCTGAAAGTAAACGGTAAGCCTTTACTCATTCGCGGCGTTAACCGTCACGAGCATCATCCCGAGCATGGACAGGTGATGGATGAAGCCACCATGCGTCGTGATATTGAACTGATGAAGCAGCATAACTTTAACGCCGTACGCTGTTCCCACTATCCGAACCATCCGCTGTGGTACACGCTCTGCGATCGCTACGGCCTGTATGTGGTCGATGAGGCCAATATTGAAACTCACGGCATGGTGCCGATGAGCCGTCTGGCTGACGATCCCCGCTGGCTGCCCGCCATGAGCGAACGGGTGACGCGCATGGTGCAACGCGATCGCAACCATCCGTCCATTATCATCTGGTCGCTGGGCAATGAGTCTGGTCATGGGGCAAATCACGACGCGCTGTATCGCTGGATTAAAGCCACCGATCCTACGCGTCCAGTGCAATATGAAGGCGGGGGAGCAAACACGGCGGCGACCGATATTGTGTGCCCGATGTATGCTCGCGTCGATCAGGATCAACCTTTCCCGGCCGTGCCAAAATGGTCGATCAAAAAGTGGATCGGCATGCCGGATGAAACCCGTCCGCTGATCCTCTGCGAGTATGCTCATGCTATGGGAAATAGCTTCGGCGGTTTTGCAAAATACTGGGATGCATTTCGCAAGCATCCACGCCTGCAGGGCGGTTTTGTCTGGGATTGGGTCGATCAGGCGCTGAGCAAAAAAGATGACGACGGCAAGCTTTTTTGGGCATACGGCGGTGATTTTGGTGATACGCCTAACGACCGTCAGTTTTGCCTGAACGGGTTGGTTTTCCCGGATCGCACGCCGCATCCGGCGCTGTTTGAAGCGCAGCGTGCGCAGCAATTTTTCACCTTTACGCAGGTGAGTGCATCGCCGCTAGTGATTGAGGTGCAAAGCGATTATCTCTTCCGCCACAGCGACAATGAGACTCTGCGCTGGAGTATCGTCCGCGAGGGCGATGTGCTGGCAAGTGGCGAGGTCGCGCTGAATATTGCGCCGCAGGAAACGCAGCGAGTGGAAGTGGCACTGCCAGAAATGACCGCAGGACAAGGTGAAGTATGGCTGAATGTGGATATCGTCCAGACAGAAGCCACGCCGTGGTCGCCAGCGCATCATCGTTGCGCCTGGGATCAGTGGCAACTTCCCACTCCGCTGTTTATCGCTCCACCGGTTTCCGCTACCGAAAAACCAGAATTGATCCTCCAGGAAACGACCCTGGAAGTTGTGCATCAGAAGCAACGATGGGTATTCAGCCGTGAAAGCGGAAATCTGGAACAGTGGTGGAATCAAGGCGTTGAAACGCTGCTGGCTCCGCTGGTCGATAATTTTACCCGCGCGCCGCTCGACAACGATATTGGCGTGAGCGAAGCCACCCGGATCGACCCGAATGCCTGGGTCGAACGCTGGAAAGCGGCGGGCATGTACGGTCTGGTGCCGCGTCTGCTGCACTGTGAAGGCGAACCGTTGGCGGGCAGCGTGATTATCACGACTCTGCACGCGTGGGAGTATGAGGGTAAGCCGCTATTCCTGAGCCGAAAGGTCTGGCGAGTCGATGGCAACGGCGTATTGCACGGTGACGTACAGGTGCAGGCGGCATCCGATATCCCTGAACCTGCGCGAATCGGGCTGAGCGTTCAGCTCAGGCAAGCCCCGGAATCGGTAAGCTGGTTGGGGCTCGGGCCACATGAGAACTATCCGGACAGAAAGCTGGCAGCACAGCAGGGACGCTGGACGTTACCGCTCTGCGATCTGCACACGCCGTATATCTTCCCAACGGAAAATGGACTGCGCTGTGATACTCGTGAACTGCTCTTTGGCGGGCATCAGTTGAAGGGAGAGTTTCACTTCTCGCTTAGCCGCTACAGCCAGCAGCAGTTGCGTGACGTCTCGCATCATCACCTGCTGAAAGAGGAGCCTGGCTGTTGGTTGAACATCGACGCGTTCCACATGGGCGTGGGCGGTGATGATTCCTGGAGTCCCAGCGTTTCACCTGAATATCTCCTGCCACAAAGTTCGCTACGTTACGCGTTTAGCTGGCGACAGGACTAAACTTAATCGTCTGTGGCGGTCACGCCTGGTGGCCGCCCGCTCACTTCGGAGGTTTGTCTCATGAAGTATGTCGATGGTTTTGTGGTTGCCGTTCCTGCGGAAAATAAGGAGGCCTATCGCGCGATGGCGGCAAAGGCGGCACCGCTGTTTAAGGAGTTCGGCGCCACGCGGGTTGTGGAGTGCTGGGCCGATGATGTTCCGGACGGCAACGTCACCGATTTTCGCATGGCGGTAAAAGCGGAAGACGGTGAAGAGATTGTCTTTAGCTGGATTGAATACCCGTCGAAAGCGGTGCGCGATGAAGCGAACAAGAAGTTGATGTCTGACCCACGGATGAAAGAATTTGGTGAGTCGATGCCGTTTGACGGCAAGAGAATGATTTACGGCGGATTCGCGCCGTTACTGGACGAGTGATCGCTCGCGCCCGGCTGCGCGCCGGGCGACTTCTCACTCTTGCTCTAAATTATGTTCAGCCCAGAGAATAAACTCCGCTTTTGGCAGAGCCTTGCTGTACAACCATCCTTGCCCATACTGAACGCCGTGACGTCGCAACCATTCCAGCTGTCCTTCGGTTTCAATGCCCTCTGCGACCATGTCCAGATTCAGCGATTTCGCCATTTCAATGATATGCGGGGTCACGTTTTTATACTCAAGCGCATCCACAAACGACTTATCAATTTTCAGCGTATCGACATCCAAATCCTGAAGATAACTGAGGCTTGAATAGCCCGTTCCAAAATCGTCGATATAGACCGGATGGCCGGAACGGCGGAATCGAGCGATGGCCGGTACGCTGATTTTCGGGTCGGCAAAGCCTCGTTCGGTAAGCTCCAGAGCGATTTGCTTAGGGGGGATTTGCCAAAGATTTAGCAGGCGGCCCAGTAAAGGTGGCAGCTCGGCGGACACCAAATCGGCGGGCGCGAGATTAACAGAGATATGTTGGTCTGGATGATGGTGCAGCCATTCACCCATATCTTCGAATACTTTTTCAATGACCAGTTTGGTTAATCGGGACGTCAGCCCCGTTTGCTCGGCCAGCGGCACGAAAATATCCGGCGACAGAAGGCTCCCGTCGGTTTGCGGCCAGCGAGTGAGGGCTTCGGCTCCGGTGATTTTGCCGCTGTCTAGTGCCACGATCGGCTGATAATGAACGACGAATTCGCGGGCATTAATGGCATCCATAAGGCGGTTCCGTGGCGATTGCAGGCGGCGCAAAATACGCAGCACGAAAATCGCTGCCAGCAGACTCACCAGGCTGCCGAAAGGTAGCCAGAACAACAACTGCTGATGCCAGCTTTCTTTAAGTGGATTCAATGATGCCCAGGCCACCACAGAGAAGCGCAGATCGGGGACTTCTTTCACCACATATATCGACCCTCGGGACTGCAAAGGAGTAAGGTTTTGATGCTGCAATTGCTCCCAGATGCGCTGCTCAAGCGGGCTGCTGCTGGCAAAGATCAGATTACTGTCATTGCCGACCAGAGCGGCTTCAATTGGCCACGCGCCGAAGGGGATCACGTCAATTAATGATGCGGGATCAATCATCACGACGTACTGTTTTGTTCCTAGCACCGCCATATAACGATTAATGCCTAAATCGTTCTGTCGCGTTAGCCACGCGTCGTATCCATCTGGGGTGACTCTCATGGGCGAAGGGAAGGCGGGCGCTTTGCTGACCTGCTCCAATGACGAGCAAACAGGCTTCAGATTATCGATGTACATCACTTCCTGGACGTAGCGCCAGGAGAAGGCCACTCGGCGCATTTCGAGCAGGTGTTCGTGGCTACAGGGTTCGCCTTTAAAAGCCTGCAATTGCGTTAAGGCTTCTTTGGCCTGACTGACCACTCTGTTGGTGCGAATCAGCACGCGCGAAGAATAGCGGTCCAGATCCTGGACAAACTTTTCTTCCGCCTGCCGATGCGCAAGCCAGACGCTCAGGCAGATAGGGATCAGCACGGAAAATATCAGTATTCCAGTCACCAGGCTGACTAAATGTCGGGTTGTCATGCTACGGATTCCTTGCTGAAGTGCTGAAACACATCGCCCTGAAATGATAATCTTACAACATGCCGTGGCGATTGATTTCATTCAGGTAAGCGCAATGAAAAAAAAAGAATTTGTGACGCAAGATCTGCTCAGCAAAATTTACCAGGACACGACGGCAGGACCGCGAAAACTGTCGCCGGAAAGGCAACTGGCAGAAGAGTACGGCGTGTCACGGTTTACGATCCGTCAGGCGCTGGAAAAATTAGTCAGTATTGGCGTGGTGCGGATTGTGCAAGGTTCGGGGATCTGGATCAACGAGCAAGCGCGTAATAATCCTCTGGTTTATAACTCGATCACGGAAAAGCGCTTCGATCAGATACGTTACCGCATGATTAGTCTGCATAAAAAGAGGCCCGATCGCGCGGCGCAGCAAATATTTGGCATCGATGAAGAGAGTTTTATCTGGCATTTTTGTCGGCTGCGCTATGTCGACGAGGTGCCGGTTCAGCTCGAAATATCCAGTATGCCGGTGGCTGATTTTCCCGACCTCAATCAACAGGCGATAGAGCGCTCAATCCAGCAGTATGTTTTGAGCAAGGGAATGGTTATCTCTCATATGCTCACCACCTATCGCGCCATGAGCGTCAGTCGTGAACAGGCGACGATGCTGGGCTGCAAAAAAGGCAGCCCAGCGATGCATATCAATAATCGCGGGATCCTTGATGGCGGGCGCGTATTTGAGGTGAGCGATATCATCGACATCAACTACACCTGCACCTACGTTATCCCTTATAACCGCGATAATTTAACCTGGCGGCAAAATCAGGGCGTGTGAATCGCGCCATCCGGCAGGCGACTTTGCGTCCACTCGTGTGGGCGATAAATAACAGGATGCGCCAGCGCGAGCTCCTCGTTAAACCCCACACCAATTCCTGCTGCCTGTGGCGGGTAAACAAAGCCCTCTTTTACCTCGGGTGCGCCAGGGAAGACGTTATCGGTTGTCGCCGAGCGGGGAATGAACTCCTGAATCGCCGCGTTATGCAGATGAATATTCAAATGGGTATTCACCGCCACGCCGATCGGCGTCATATCGCCAGGGCCATGCCAGGCAAGACGCACGCCAAAGGCCTGACAAAGGTGTGCCAGCTTGAGCGCCGGAGTGATGCCGCCAATTTGCGAAACGTGGCAGCGAATAAAATCGATACGACGATTCACAATCAGGTCGTGCCATTCGGCAGGGTTATTGAACAATTCGCCCATCGCCAGCGGAACGCAGCTATGCTGGCGTACCTGCTCCAGCCAGGCGCTTTGCTGCGGCGGCAGGATATCTTCGATGAAGTAGGGCTGGAAAGGTTCGAGCTGCTTCGCCAGTTGTACGGCCTGCTGCGGGAACAGTCGCTCATGGACATCGTGCAGCAAATGCAGCTTCCAGCCGTATTTTTCGCGCAAGGCACGGAACATCTCGACGGTGTTAGCCATGTATTCGTGCTGATCGAACCAGGCACCAGGCGTAGGGTTTTCAGGAGAGTGAAGATCCGAAGGCGTGCCGCCGTAAAACCCCAACTGGCAGCGAATATGACGATATCCTTGCGCCAGCAGCGCATCGACGGAGGAAAACAGATCTTTCAGCGTTTCTCCGCTGGCGTGGCTGTATGCCGGGATCGCGTCGCGGGATTTACCGCCAAACAGTTGATACAGCGGCATGTTGGCCATCTGGCCTTTAATATCCCACAGGGCCATGTCCACGCCGGAGATAGCGTTATTCATTGCCGGGCCGTTTCGCCAGTAGGCGTTAACGTTCATCATCTGCCACAAATCTTCGATATTGCTGGCATCACGCCCAATGAGCAGAGGCTTCAGATACTCATCAACCAGCGTTTTGACTGCCAGCGGGCGCTGCTGAAAGGTCGCGCAGCCATGGCCAGTGATGCCTTGTTCGGTGGTCACTCGTACGGTGACCAGGTTGTGCCGGTCGGGACGGGTAATAAAACACGCGATATTTTTGATAATCACAGGCGTCACGAAATAACTCCTTTGCTGCGCTGTGGGAATACGTTATGGCGAATATCATCGCTCTAAAAATGTAGATGGGTAAACCGTTTTTTATGATATTTATTTTGGTCAGGTATTCGTTAGTAAAACAATTAAAAACCAGACCAATTTAACCTGATTAAAGATTTTAAGTCCTTTATTGTGGGTAAGTGTGAGCAGCATCAAGTTTTATTGGTTTGTTTTGTTATGTGCGTTTAATTATCCTTCATGGCTACATTAAAACGACAACAACATCCGGCAGGAGTTTTTATGGGGACGCAAGAAGCCATCAACAATATTATTCGTCTGGTTGGCGGTCAGGGGAATATCAATAAAGTCTGGCACTGCATGACGCGACTGCGGTTTGATCTTATCGACGATAATAAAGTCGATCAGAACGAGATAAAAAAACTGCCGGGCGTGTTGGGCGCGCAGCTACAGAGCGATCAGTTCCAGGTTATTATTGGACCAAAAGTGAACAGCTGGTACGAGCAAATGCTCAATGTTCTGGGTGATAACGAATCCGCAGCGCCTGCCGCCGCCAAAGGGCGTAAGAGTCTGGTATCACTATTTATGGATACCGTTTCGGGTGTTTTTGGCCCGATAGTCCCGGCGATTGCGGGAGCAGGGATGATCAAAGGCCTGCTGGCCGGACTGATTGCTCTGAAAGTCGTTTCAGCGAAAAGCGATACCGTGATGGTTATCGACCTTATTGCCAGCGGCGTTTTTTATTTCCTGCCCTTTTTCCTGGCCGTGTCGGCTGCGAAAATTTTTAAAACCAACGAATATCTGGCGGCAGCCGTCGCCGCTTGTCTGATGTACCCGTCATTGATTGACGCTGCTAAAGCGCTGGCGACGCATCAGGAAGGAGCTGTCAGCGCGCTGTGGCTACTGAATGCTATTCCGGTATCGGTGTTTAACTACTCCGCCAGCGTGATCCCGGTGATCTTCTCTATTCTGGCGTTGAGCTACATCCACCGCTGGGTCGATAGCATTATGCCGGACGTGTTGAAAACGGTATTTACGCCAACGCTCACGCTGTTTATCGGCGCACTGGCTGCGCTGGTGGTGATCGGCCCTATCGGTATCTGGTTGGGTAAAGGGTTGGCGCTGTTTATCGAAGGGCTGTTCAGCGTGTCGGCAAGTTTCGCCGGGCTGGTGGTGGGGGCGATTCGCCCGGTGGCAATCTTAACGGGGATGCACCATGCGATGACGCCGATTGCATTGCAAAACTTTAGCGATCGCGGATACGACATGCTGATGCCAATGATGTTTATGGCAAATATGGCGATTGCCGGCGCAACCTTTGCTATCTGGCGCTTAAGTAAAGATCGCCAGGATAAAACGGTCACGCTCTCGGCGGCTATTTCCGCGCTGCTGGGCATTACGGAACCGGCGCTGTTTGGCGTACTGACCCGCTACAAAAAAGCGTTTATTGCTGCCACGGTTGCGAGCTCGCTGGCGTCGGCGTTTATCGCCTTCTTTGGTGTCCGGCTGTACGGCTACATTCTCTCAAGCATCTTTAGTTTACCTGCGTATATCGGACCTTATTTCATCTTTGCGCTGGCAGGTGTGGTGATGGCGCTGGTGCTGTCATTTGTCTTAACCACCATGCTGGTGGGCAGAGAGCAGGCGGCAGAAAAATAATCTCGCCCCCGTCCACCTGGATGGGGGTTGTTTTTGTTCAGTGACTCGGATAGACTTTTGTTATGTTATAACAAAACATACCGAGCCTAAGATGAAACCTGATATCCATCCGCACTACCGTACCGTCGTTTTTCACGACACCAGCGTTAATGAATTCTTCAAGGTGGGTTCGACGATTAAAACCGACCGCGAGATTGAACTCGACGGCGTGTCTTATCCGTACATCACCCTTGATGTCTCGTCGAAATCGCATCCGTATTACACCGGCAAGCAGAAAACCTTCTCTAATGAAGGCAGCACTGCGCGCTTCCGCCAGCGCTTTGCTGGTTTCCTGAATGCGAAACGAGGTTAACCATGCAGGTACTTAACTCACTGCGCAGTGCCAAACAACGTCATCCGGACTGCCAGATTGTCAAACGCAAGGGGCGGCTTTACGTGATTTGTAAATCCAACCCCCGTTTTAAGGCCGTCCAGGGCCGTAAGAAAAGACGTTAATCAATCGCTTTGCGCCACCTTTCCAGGGATTTTTTCTGCTCGCCGTCGTCGGTAAAATTGTCGGCGGCGAGCCAGTTCTGAAATGCGCGCGCTATCCCTTGCCATTCACTATCAATAATTGAAAACCAGTCGGTGTCGCGGTTATGTCCTTTGATGACCAGCGCCTGACGAAAGCGGCCTTCATACTGAAAACCTAAGCGCAGCGCCGCGCGGCGGGAAGGCTCATTCAGGCTGTTGCATTTCCATTCGTATCGACGGTATCCGAGCGTCTCAAACACGTAACGCATCAGCAGGTACTGTGCTTCTGTAGACATCGGCGTGCGGCTGAGTCGCGGTGAAAAGTGAACATGACCGACTTCCACCACGCCATTTTTGGCATCAATTCGCATCAGCGCGAGGGTGCCCACCGGGGCGTGAGTTTTATTGTCGATAACCGCGAAGTGAATAGGATCGGCAAGCGCGCTGACGCTGGCGACCCATGCGGTAAACTCTTCACTGCTCGCATCTGGTTCACGCAGTAACCATGTCCAGCTCCGGGTATCTTCCGCCTGCTGGTAGGCGCTAAAAAGCGCGTTGGCGTGCGCTACCCGCAGGGGTTCAAGCGAGCAGGTGCGACCTTTTAGCGTCACTCGCTCAGGATGCTGGCACGGTTGCCAGTCTATAAGTGCATCGCCGATGTGTTGTCCAAACTGATTGATTTGACTCATTTTGTTTTCCGTCGCTGTGATGAGAACTCCAGATTAAGGAAATTATGGTTCCTTAATAAGAGCCACTGTATGATGTTGTGGTGGTACCACGGAGGCGGGTATGAATATTCCAGGCGATGAGTTTTATGCATTACTGAATGAAGCGCTGCAAAAACGCGGCGAGGAGACGCTGCAGCGCACGCTTTATCACGCGCTGCGCGAAGCGGTGCTTAACGGCAGATTACAGGCAGATAGTCGTCTACCGGGATCCCGCGTCATAGCGCAACAGTTAACGATGTCGCGTAATACCGTCAACGCGGCGCTAGAGCAACTCACCCTCGAAGGTTATCTACTGCGTAGCCGACAGGGAACGCGTGTCGCGCAGCTTGCACATCGTGATATTGCGCAGTCATCGTATGCACCCGGGGTAACGTTAGCGCAACGTGTCGCAAAACTTCCCGCGCCAACACCAAGAGGGACACCGGTTCCTGCTTTCACGCCGGGGACCCCGGCGATTAACTATTTCCCATTGCCCTTATGGCGACGCCTGTACGATCGCGTGTTGCGCGAAGAAGGAAGCGCGCTGTTAGGCTATGGCGATCCGGCTGGAGAAATAAGTCTGCGCGAGGCAATCGCCCGTCATCTGGCGCTATCGCGTGGAATTGACTGCGATGCCAGCCAAATCATCATCACCGAAGGCGCGCTGGAAGGGTTGAGTTTATGCACGCTCTTACTCAGTGAGCCGGGGAATATCGCCTGGATTGAAGATCCCGGCTATGCCGGAGCGAAAAGTGCATTCACCAAAGCGGGCTTAACCATGGTCGGCATGCCGATTGACGGCGAGGGAATGCGCTGGGATGGGCAAGGTGAGTGCTCACCGACACTGATATTTACCTCTCCGTCGCACCAGTTTCCTTACGGAAGCGTGTTAAGCGCCAGCCGACGACTTGCGCTGCTGGAATTTGCCCGCACACAGGGTGCGTGGATAATCGAAGATGATTATGACAGTGAGTTTCGCTACAGCGGCGAACCGATTCCCGCCATGTTGGGGATGATGAAAAATGCGCCGGTCGTCTATGTAGGCACTTTCAGCAAAACGTTATTTCCATCACTGCGTACCGGATTTATGGTCCTGCCACCAGCATTAGCCTCCGTCGTGAAACCTGCGATAGGGTCGCTGCTTCGCGGTGGGCATCGTGCTGAACAGCGTACGCTGGCGCTGTTTATTGAGGAGGGACATTACGCGCGACATCTTGCGGCCATGCGCCGTCTGTATCGCAAGCGCTACAAACAGTTGCGGGAAGTTCTTAACGCCGAGCTTCACGTTGCGCACCGCGTTTTGGCCGGGGAAGGCGGAATGCACCTGACGGTGGCGATAGACGGTATAGATGACAAAGCCGTGGTGCAGCAGAGCAAATTCTTTCAGCTGGCACCTGCGGCGTTAAGTGGCTATTACCTTGACGCAGCGCAGGGGCAGTCGGGGCTGGTTCTGGGCTACGGTAATACCTCTGCGTCGCAATTTGCGCCTGCTATCAGGCGCTTGCAGAGTATTATTATGCAGCTGCGGGGCGCGAAAGGGTGAAGACGTCGTAGAACGACAGTTCGCCTTTAGTGGCGATCATTTTCTGCAGTTTTGCCTTTTGTTCTTCTTCGACATTCGGAGAGTGCAGAATGTTTTTCAGTAATTCCTCTGGTACATAGCGTGTGTTGTACCATTCGCCGTTATAGCAGACGCGAAAATCAAGCACGTCGATATCTTCGTAGCGATAGCGAGGATTAACGTCAAAGAAGAAGAACACGTTAAAGACGACAAACAAAACCACCAGCAGCCATACCGAATCAACAAGGGTTTCGGACAGCAGCATCACGGCCAGCGTCGCCAGTAAAGCGGCGTACATGGCTAAAAATAAGCCCGGGTGTTTACGGATAAAGCTGATGCTAAAGCGCGGGCGATTGTCACGCTTTTCGCGGGAGTTAAGATCGTCGATGGTTTGAGTAAGCAGGCGCTGTATCTCTGTCATTTATTGCCTTCATGAATTCTGCAAAATACAGGGGATCTGACTATTTTAGGGGAGCGATCGGGTGGAAAAAAGTAACAGTTAGAGGGGGAAAAACCATAACAGTTACTTAATCACGGATTAGAGCGTTTTGATGATCTTTGCGGGATTACCACCAACAACCACATTGGCAGGAACGTCTTTTGTCACGACTGCGCCAGAAGCAACGACCACATTGTCCCCAATCGTGACGCCGGGGTTAATGACCGCGCGTCCGCCAATCCACACATTATTACCGATAGTCACAGGCTTGCCCAGTTCTGCTCCGCTATTACGCTCGGTTGCATCCAACGGATGGGTGGCCGTGTAAATATGAACCCCCGGCGCGAGCATGCAATTATCGCCGATATGAATAGGGCAGACATCCAGCATCACACAATCGAAGTTTGCGTAAAATTCTTTTCCGAGGAAAATATTATAGCCGTAGTCGCAGCGGAAGCTTGGCTCGATATACGCCCCTTCGCTTTGCCCCAACAATTCGGCCAGCAGGGTCTGACGTTCTGCTTTTGCATCGGGGCCAGTGTGGTTATAACGGTGAACGAGGTGACGTGCGCGCAGGCGTTCTGCCCGTAACGTTTCGTCCGAAGGGCGATAAAGCTCACCTGCGATCATCTTTTGTTTTTCTTCACTCATGAGATTGCCTTATTGAGAGGGTTCATTCGATACACGTTAGCGTAAAGAAGCCCATTCAAAAAGGGAACGTTCCCGATGAGTTGGCGTGATGAAGCTCACAACATTATTGCCTACCCGCGCGTATGAAACGGTGAGTCTGCCTGTTGCTCAAGGATCGTAAATTAAAAGGTGAATTCAGCATAATAGGAAGATGACGTGACAACCTCTAAAACAAATCACTCGTAATTATCGAACAAACTTCCATACAGATGTTGGGATTTTGTCATACAACTTATTCATGGTTAACTCGGCGAGGCGATGGTCGGCCGCTGAATAAAATACCGCCAACTCGCGATCCGGAAGCTCGTATTTATTTTTTTCAATAACTCTTTCTAACGTGTCGAGTGACTGACAGCGTCGCAAGCGCATCAAATAATCTGTCTTTGTTAATGGTTTATCAGACATAAATTCACCTAAGTAATTGTAATAGTTTTAACAGGAATGACTCACTGGATTGGCTCTGCTGACGTTGACGAAACAACGGAATAGCCGGTTTCCAGATTTACGCCATTTTTGCAAATCCTGCGTGTTAATGCCGTAGCTGCTGAACAACATAAAGGTGTCGTCCAGATATTCATCAATCTGCTCAATCAGTTTATTATCTTCATTGTACTTAATTTTATAATTAAGTGCGAAGGTCGCTATATGCTCTACCAGCTCATTTAACTGTAAGTTGATTGAAGAGGTCGGATCGTTCACCCAGCCATGATTGCTTTCATCAAGATTGGCAAGGCAGTCATGGTACAGGGATTCGCAGAGAAATTTCAACTGTGCAATATCATGCCTTTTTGGCGAGTACTCGTCCATAGTGCATCCCCTTTTGAGTGATTTCTTACTCACCGAACATCAAATGTCGGGATGGATACAACATACTTAGCCGCAACGGGTGCTGTTTTCCTGATGTCTTTAACTATAAGACACTCTGATCAAGATTTCATCGCGCTATTACGAAAAATTACAATTAAAAGACTTATCTGCGAAGCTTTACGCAAATGACCATTCTTCCAGGGTCCATTTTTATCTGTTTCAAGACTTGTTTTTTCAGAGCTTCCTTAGGATTCATCATCTTAGCTTTTAGCTTCAAATGAAGTTCAGAAACCGACGTGTTAATGGCTAAGGTAAACTACCAGGAATAGTCCTAATAATTAATGAGGCGAAATGAAATTAAAAAAACCGTAAGTTCATCGATTAAGAAAGCCATTAAATATGGTATGCCTAATTACGATGGCAGAAAATAAATGAAATAACAATAAGTGTAAATTATGATTTTCAGGCAGAAAAAAAGGCCGCTAGCGCGGCCTTTTTATCGGTAGGAACCGGTATCAGTGATGGTCAACCGAGTGGCTGTGCTCAACATCTTCATTCTTGCGGCTAAAGCGGCGGCGAACCACCACGAAGAACACCGGAACGAAGAAGATAGCCAGTACGGTCGCGGTCACCATCCCGCCCATTACGCCTGTACCCACGGCGTTCTGAGCACCGGAGCCTGCGCCAGAGCTAATGACCAGCGGCATAACACCGAGGATAAATGCCAGGGAGGTCATCAGGATTGGACGCAGACGCATACGTACCGCTTCCAGCGTTGCCTCAATCAAGCCTTTGCCTTCTTTATCCATCAGATCTTTGGCGAATTCCACGATAAGTATCGCGTTCTTCGCCGACAAGCCAATGGTTGTCAGCAGGCCCACCTGGAAGTAAACGTCGTTTGTGAGTCCACGGAATGTCGCGGCAACCAGCGCCCCGATAACACCCAATGGTACCACCAGCATAACGGAGAACGGAATCGACCAGCTCTCGTACAACGCTGCCAGACACAAGAACACCACGATTAACGAGATGGCATACAGGGCAGGGGCCTGGTTACCGGACAGACGTTCCTGGTAGGACATGCCCGTCCAGTCATAGCCAATACCGGAAGGCAACTTGCTCGCCAACTCTTCCATTAGGTTCATGGCTTCACCGGTACTTCTGCCTGGCGCAGCCTGGCCCAGGATTTCCATCGAAGGCAAGCCGTTGTAGCGTTCCAGACGCGGTGAACCGTATTCCCAATGCGAGGTAGAGAACGCAGAGAACGGTACCATTTGACCATCGCTACCGCGCACGAACCAGTTGTTGATATCGTTCGGCAACATACGGTATTGGGCTTCGGACATTACGTACACTTTCTTCACACGACCACGGTCGATGAAGTCGTTGACGTAGCTACCACCCCAGGCCGCGCCCAGTGTGGTATTGATGTCGCTAATAGAAACGCCCAGTGCCTGTGCTTTTTCCTGATCGATATCGACCTTGTACTGTGGGGTATCTTCCAGGCCATTAGGACGAACGCCGACCAGCAGGTCAGGATGTTTAGCCACTTCGCCAAACAGCTGATTACGTGCCTGCGTCAGTTTTTCGTGACCCAAACCACCCTGGTCAATCAGCTGGAAGTCGAAGCCGGTAGCCGTACCCAGTTCAACAATCGCTGGCAGGTTAAAGGCGAAGACCATCGCATCTTTAATCTGAGAGAATTTACCCATCGCACGGCCCGTAATCGCCTCAACCTTATTCTCTTCACCTGGACGTTGGCTCCAGTCTTTCAGGGAAACGAAGGCGATACCGGTGTTCTGACCACGACCTGCAAAGCCAAAGCCGTTAACCGCAAACACCGATTCAACGTTGTCTTTTTCTTTGGTGAGGTAGTAGTCAGTGACTTCATCCAGCACTTTCTGAGTACGTTCTTGCGATGCACCCGCTGGAAGCTGTGCCATCGTCAGGAACACGCCCTGGTCTTCGTCCGGCAGGAACGAGCTTGGCAGACGAACAAACAGGAACGCCATGCCGACCACGATGATGATATAGAGCAACAGGTAACGACCGGTGCTGCGCAAAATGCCGCCCACGCTGTCGGTATAGTGATGCGTGCTCTTATCAAACATGCGGTTAAACCAGCCGAAGAACCCTTTCTTGTTCTCGCCGTGGTCGCCTTTAGCGATCGGCTTCAGCATGGTGGCGCACAGTGCTGGCGTCAGGATCAATGCCACGAGTACCGACAGCGCCATCGCCGAAACAATGGTGATGGAGAACTGACGGTAAATCGCACCGGTGGAGCCTCCAAAGAAGGCCATCGGGATAAATACCGCTGACAGCACCATCGCGATACCGACCAATGCGCCCTGAATCTGGCCCATCGATTTTCGCGTCGCTTCCTTCGGCGGGAGACCTTCTTCTGCCATGACTCGCTCGACGTTTTCGACCACCACGATGGCGTCATCGACGAGCAAGCCTATCGCAAGCACCATCCCGAACATCGTTAGGGTGTTTATCGAGAAGCCGAAGATGGAGAGGATAGCAAAGGTCCCCAGCAGCACGACCGGTACGGCGATAGTAGGAATCAGCGTCGCACGGAAGTTTTGCAGGAACAGGTACATCACCAGGAAGACCAGAATAATCGCTTCTACCAGCGTTTTAACCACTTCGTGAATAGAGATCTGCACGAACGGCGTGGTGTCATACGGGTAAACGATTTTCAGACCTGACGGGAAGAACGGCTCCATCTTCGCCAGTTCAGCACGAATTGCCGTCGCGGTATCCAGGGCGTTTGCACCGGTTGCCAGTTTAATCCCCAGACCGGATGCCGGCTGGCCGTTAAACTTCGCGATAACGTCGTAGTTTTCACCGCCCAGTTCGACCTTCGCAACGTCGCGCAGGCGAACCTGTGAACCGTCCTGATTCACTTTCAGCAGAATTTTGCTGAACTCATCGGCAGAGGTGAGACGGGTCTGCGCAATGATAGAGGCGTTCAACTGCTGGCCTTTCACCGGCGGCGTACCGCCCAACTGACCTGCTGCTACCTGGGCGTTTTGCGCTTTAATCGCCGCAATAACGTCAACCGGCGTCAGCTGGAAGTTGTTCAGCTTGTTCGGGTCCATCCAGATACGCATCGCGTACTGTGAACCAAACAGCTGCACGTCACCCACACCAGAAGTACGGCTGATCGCATCCTTCATGTTGGCGCCCACGTAGTCGGAAATATCCTCCTGCGTCATGGTGCCATTGGTGTTGATAACGCCGACAACCATCAGGAA
>JALCNW010000032.1 GCA_022649305.1 Enterobacter sp. | reverse complement strand
CCGTTCTGCTGGCTCGCAGCATTGAGTGGTACTGGGTGTATGCGTGTATCGGCCTGGTGTACGTTGCCATCTTCATTCTGACCTTCGGCTGCGACTTTCCGGTCCTGGGCAAAAAAGCACAGGAAACCTCAGAGCCAGTGGCGAAAGAAAAATGGGGGATTGGTGTGCTGTTTCTGTCCGTTGCCGCCCTGTGCTACATCCTCGGCCAGCTGGGCTTTATCTCCTGGGTTCCGGAATACGCCAAAAGCCTGGGCATGAGTCTGAATGACGCGGGCAAGCTGGTCAGCGATTTCTGGATGTCTTACATGTTCGGGATGTGGGCGTTTAGCTTCATTCTGCGTTTCTTCGATTTGCAACGCATCCTGACCGTGCTGGCGGGTCTGGCGACCGTGCTGATGTATTTGTTCATCAACGGCTCTCCAGAACATATGGTGTGGTTCATTCTGACGCTTGGTTTCTTCTCCAGCGCAATTTATACCTCCATTATTACGCTCGGCTCCCTGCAGACCAAAGTGGCCTCGCCGAAGCTGGTTAACTTTGTTCTGACCTGCGGTACCATTGGCACCATGCTGACCTTCGTGGTCACTGGGCCGATCGTGGCGCACAGCGGCCCGCTGGCGGCGCTGCAAACCTCTAATGGTCTGTACGCGGTGGTATTTGTGATGTGTCTGGTGCTGGGCTTTGTGACCCGCCACCGTCAGCACAACACGGTAGCGGCTTCACAGTAAGTCTCTAGGCCCCTTTGCGCTCAGCGAAGGGGCTATTGCTGGTAAAACTCACCTCTTCTCCCCCGCTATCCGTCTGAATCCACGTTTGCGCCAGCTGCGTTGTCGCAATCACCCTTCCCTGACGAATCGACCAGCGCACCGGCACCTGACAACGGACCGCTTCAAAGCCATTTTCCACCGGAAGGATAATCAGGTTCGCCGGGTTGCCCTTTTCAATGCCGTAATCAGTCAGGCCGAAAGTACGCGCGCTGTTGTGGGTGATCAGATTGAGGCCACTGTCGATTTGCTGATAACCCATCATCTGACAAACGTGCAGCCCCATATGCAGCACCTGTAGCATGTTGCCGGTGCCCAACGGATACCACGGGTCAAAGACATCATCATGACCAAAGCAGACGTTGATACCCGCCTCCTGCAACTCCTTCACGCGAGTGATGCCCCGACGCTTCGGATAATCGTCAAAACGTCCCTGCAAATGAATGTTCACCAGCGGGTTAGCGACAAAGTTAATGCCGGACATTTTCAGCAGGCGGAACAGCCGTGAGGTATACGCGCCATTGTAGGAGTGCATCGCGGTGGTGTGGCTGGCCGTCACGCGCGAACCGATGCCAGCTTCATAGGCCAGCGTGGCGACCGTTTCGACGAAGCGCGATTGTTCATCGTCAATTTCATCGCAGTGAATATCCAGCAGACGGTCATATTTTTTCGCCAGCTCAAAGGCGATATGCAGCGACTGCACGCCGTATTCGCGGGTGAACTCAAAGTGGGGAATGGCACCGACCACATCCGCACCCAGGTGTAAGGCTTCTTCCAGCAACGCTGCGCCGTTGGGGTAGGAGAGGATCCCCTCCTGCGGAAAGGCCACGATTTGCAGGGTGACCCACGGAGCGACCTCTTGCTTCACTTCCAGCATCGCCTTCAGGGCCGTCAGCGTTGGATCAGAAACGTCTACGTGGGTACGCACAAACTGGATCCCGTTGGCAATCTGCCACTTCAGCGTCTTCCACGCCCGCGCTTTAACATCTTCATGGCTCAGTAGCGCCTTACGTTCCGCCCAGCGTTCGATGCCCTCGAACAACGTCCCGGATTGGTTCCAGTTCGGCTCACCGGCAGTTTGCGTGGTATCGAGGTGGATATGAGGCTCAATAAACGGCGGTATTGCCAGGCCACCGCGCGCGTTCAGAACCTCATAGCTCTCGTCGCGCCCCTCTCCCATCGGGATAATTTCGCCAAAACGCCCCTGCTCAATGGCAATTTGCCAAAGCCCTTCTCGACCTGGCAATCGAACATTTTGAACCAGCCAAAGCGGTGTTGTAGACATCTCTTTCCCCTGAAAAACGCTGCTGAAATTTAGGAGTACGCCATTTTAGAAATTAGCGCTCTATTTTGTACACAAAATCGACGCTCACGAAAAGCGAGCTATTTCCGTTACTTATAAAAAACCAGACAAATCAGTAATCTACCCACTAGGGAGTAGTTGAAGGCGTATTTGATTTGCATCAATAAGTACCTTTGCTGAATCGTTAAGGTAGGCAGTAATAGAAAAGAAATCGAGGCAAAAATGAGCAAAGTCAGACTCGCGATTATTGGTAACGGCATGGTCGGCCATCGCTTTATTGAGGACCTTCTCGATAAAGCTGACGCCGCTCAGTTTGATATTACCGTCTTCTGTGAAGAACCCCGTAAAGCATACGACCGTGTGCACCTTTCCTCCTACTTCTCCCACCACACCGCTGAAGAACTTTCTTTGGTCCGTGACGGTTATTACGAGAAGCATGGCGTAAAAGTGCTGATTGGCGAGCGCGCTATCACCATCAACCGTCAGGAAAAAGTGATTCACTCCAGCGCCGGACGCACGGTGTTTTACGACAAGCTGATCATGGCGACTGGCTCATACCCGTGGATCCCGCCGATCAAAGGCTCAGAAACACAGGATTGCTTCGTATATCGTACCATTGAAGACCTTAAAGCGATCGAGTCCTGCGCACGCCGCAGTAAACGCGGCGCCGTCGTGGGTGGTGGTCTGTTAGGACTTGAAGCCGCTGGCGCACTGAAAAACTTAGGCGTCGAAACCCACGTCATCGAATTTGCCCCGATGCTGATGGCCGAGCAGCTCGACCACATGGGTGGCGACCAGCTTCGTCGTAAAATCGAAAGTATGGGTGTGAAAGTTCACACCAGCAAAAATACCAAAGAGATCGTGCAGGAAGGCACTGAAGGGCGCAAAACCATGCGCTTTGCCGATGGCAGCGACCTGGAAGTCGACTTTATCGTCTTTTCGACCGGTATCCGCCCGCGCGACAAACTGGCGACCCAATGTGGTCTGGCCGTGGCTCAGCGCGGCGGCATCATGATTAATAACGCCTGCCAGACCTCTGACCCGGACATTTACGCTATCGGCGAATGCGCCAGCTGGGACAACCGAGTCTATGGCCTGGTCGCACCGGGTTATAAAATGGCGCAGGTCACCGCTGACCACATCCTCGGCCATGAAAACGCCTTTACCGGTGCAGACATGAGCGCCAAGCTTAAGCTGTTGGGCGTGGATGTGGGCGGGATTGGTGATGCACACGGTCGCACGCCCAACTCCCGTAGCTACGTTTACCTGGACGAAAGCAAAGAGGTCTACAAACGTCTGATCGTCAGCCCGGACAACAAAACCCTGCTGGGCGCAGTGCTGGTCGGCGATACCAGTGATTATGGCAACCTGTTGCAACTGGTGCTGAATGCTATCGAACTGCCTGAGAACCCGGACGCGCTGATTCTGCCTGCCCATGCCTCTAACGGTAAGCCTTCTATCGGCGTCGATAAACTGCCGGACAGCGCGCAGATTTGCTCCTGCTTTGACGTCACCAAAGGCATGCTGGTTGCCGCTATTAACAAAGGCTGCCATACCGTTGCGGCACTGAAAGCGGAAACCAAGGCCGGAACTGGCTGCGGCGGCTGTATACCACTGGTGACTCAGGTGCTGAACGCCGAACTGGCGAAACAAGGCATCGAAGTAAACAACAACCTGTGCGAACACTTTGCTTATTCGCGTCAGGAGATCTACCACCTCATTCGCGTCGAAGGCATCAAATCCTTCAACGAGCTGCTGGAAAAACACGGCCAGGGTTATGGCTGTGAAGTCTGTAAGCCAACCGTCGGTTCCCTGCTGGCCTCGTGCTGGAATGAATACGTTCTCAAACCAGAACACACGCCGTTGCAGGATACCAACGACAACTTCCTGGCCAATATCCAGAAAGACGGGACCTACTCGGTGATCCCACGCTCTGCCGGTGGTGAAATTACCCCCGAAGGCCTGGTCGCAGTCGGTCGCGTAGCGCGTGAATTTAACCTGTACACCAAAATTACCGGTTCCCAGCGTATCGGCCTGTTTGGCGCGCAAAAAGACGACCTGCCAGAAATCTGGCGTCAGCTGATTGAAGCGGGCTTCGAAACCGGCCACGCGTATGCCAAAGCGCTGCGTATGGCAAAAACCTGCGTCGGCAGCACCTGGTGCCGCTACGGCGTGGGCGATAGCGTCGGCTTCGGCGTGGAGCTGGAAAACCGATACAAAGGTATTCGTACCCCGCACAAAATGAAGTTCGGTGTCTCCGGCTGTACCCGCGAATGTGCGGAAGCGCAGGGTAAAGACGTGGGTATCATCGCGACTGAGAAAGGCTGGAACCTGTACGTTTGTGGTAACGGCGGGATGAAACCGCGTCACGCTGACCTGCTGGCAGCAGACCTCGATCGCGAAACGCTATTGCAGTATCTCGATCGCTTTATGATGTTCTACATCCGCACTGCCGACAAACTGACTCGTACCGCGTCATGGCTGGATAATCTGGAAGGCGGCATCGAGTATCTGAAGTCAGTCATCATCGATGACAAGCTGGGCCTGAACGAGCATCTGGAAGAAGAGATTGCACGCCTGCGTGAAGCGGTGATTTGCGAGTGGACCGAGACCGTCAATACGCCAGCGGCACAGGTTCGCTTCAAACACTTCATCAACAGCACCCAGCGCGACCCGAACGTACAAATTGTTCCTGAACGTGAACAGCATCGCCCGGCGACGCCATATGAACGCATTCCGGTGACTCTGGTGGAGGAAAACGCATGAGCCAGTGGGTAAATATCTGCAAAATTAACGACATCATTCCCGCCACTGGCGTTTGCGCGCTGCTGGGTAAAGAGCATGTTGCTATCTTCCGTCCTCGCCACGATGAGCAGGTTTTTGCCATCAGCAATATTGACCCGTTCTTTGAAGCCAGCGTGCTGTCTCGCGGCTTGATCGCGGAGCACCAGGGCGAACTGTGGGTGGCTAGCCCACTGAAAAAACAGCGTTTCCGTTTAAGCGACGGACACTGCATGGAAGATGAAAGCCACTCCGTGAAACACTACGACGTGCGTGTAAAAGACGGCAACGTGCAGCTGAGAGGTTAATCGTAATGGGAGGCGCAATGCCTCCCATTGTTTTATCCAGGTCGTTATTTTATTTTTCATTTTTTCTATTTATATTTTAAAAACTTACGGGTAATCACATGTTTGCAGACACCATTAATAAGTGTGCGGCTAACGCTGCGCGCATCGCACGCCTCAGCAAAAATAATCCTCTTGGTTTTTGGGTCAGTTCCGCCATGGCGGGGGCCTATGTTGGCCTGGGGATTATTTTAATTTTCACTCTCGGTAATCTGCTCGACCCGTCAATTCGTCCGCTGGTGATGGGGGCGACCTTTGGCATCGCCTTAACGCTGGTGATTATCGCCGGTTCTGAACTTTTTACCGGTCACACCATGTTCCTGACGCTGGGCGTTAAAGCCGGGACCATCAGCCAGGGGCAGATGTGGGCAATTCTTCCGCAAACCTGGGTTGGGAATTTATTGGGGTCAGTGTTCGTTGCTTTGCTGTATAGCTGGGGCGGCGGCGGGCTGCTACCGATTGACACCAGCATCGTGCATACCGTTGCGCTGGCAAAAACCACGCAGCCTGCGATGGTGCTGTTCTTTAAAGGTGTGCTGTGTAACTGGCTGGTTTGCCTGGCAATCTGGATGGCAATCCGTACGGAAGGTGCCGCGAAGTTCATCGCTATCTGGTGGTGTTTGCTGGCGTTTATCGCCTCCGGCTACGAGCACTCCGTTGCCAACATGACCCTTTTTGCCCTCTCCTGGTTCGGTCATCACAGCGAGGCTTATACCCTTTCCGGTATTGGACATAATCTGTTGTGGGTAACCCTGGGCAATACCCTTTCGGGTGCAGTATTTATGGGCTTAGGATACTGGTATGCTACTCCGAAAGCGGAGCGTCCGACTCCAGTAACCATCGCAACTGCACAGGCGAAAGCCAATTCTTAAGAGGTAATGTCGTGAATCACCTGCCGATTTTCTGTCAATTACGTCATCGCGACTGCCTGCTTGTAGGCGGTGGGGATGTGGCTGAACGCAAAGCACGACTGCTGTTAGAGGCAGGTGCCCGACTGACCGTAAACGCCCTCGCCTTCGACCCACAGTTTACCGTATGGGCGAAGGAAGGGATGCTGACCCTTGTGCAGGGTGAATTTAACGAAACCCTGCTTGATACCTGCTGGTTGACCATTGCCGCCACGGATGACGATGAAGTTAACCAGCGCGTTAGCGATGCCTGCGAAATCCGTCGTATTTTCTGCAACGTGGTCGATGCGCCAAAAGAAGCCAGCTTTATCATGCCGTCGATTATCGATCGCTCACCGTTGATGGTGGCAATCTCATCTGGCGGCACTTCGCCAGTGCTGGCACGTTTATTACGCGAGAAGCTCGAATCCATACTGCCCCAGCATCTAGGGCAGGTTGCACAGTATGCAGGGCAACTCCGCGCCCGGGTGAAGCAAACCTTCGGGACGGTTGGCGAGCGCCGTCGTTTCTGGGAAAAATTCTTCGTCAATGACCGTCTGGCGCAGTCGCTGGCAAATCAGGACCAAAAGGCCGTCGAAGAGACAACCGAACGCCTGTTGAGCGAACCGCTAGACCTTCGCGGTGAAGTGGTGCTGGTGGGCGCAGGACCGGGAGACGCTGGTTTGTTAACGCTTAAAGGCCTACAGCAAATTCAGCAGGCAGACATTGTGGTTTACGACCGACTGGTCTCTGATGACATCATGAATCTGGTCCGTCGCGACGCGGACCGTATCTTTGTCGGAAAACGCGCGGGCTACCACTGCGTTCCGCAGGAGGAGATTAACCAAATCCTGCTGCGCGAAGCGCAAAAAGGGAAGCGAGTGGTGCGTCTGAAAGGCGGCGATCCCTTTATTTTCGGGCGGGGCGGCGAGGAGCTAGAAACCCTGTGCAACGCGGGCATTCCGTTCTCCGTGGTGCCAGGCATTACTGCAGCCTCTGGCTGTTCTGCTTATTCAGGTATTCCACTGACCCATCGCGACTACGCGCAAAGCGTTCGCCTGGTGACGGGCCACCTGAAAACAGGCAGCGAGCTTGACTGGCACAATCTGGCAGCAGAAAAACAAACCCTGGTATTCTATATGGGGCTGAATCAGGCCACCACGATCCAGGCAAAACTACTTGAACACGGCATGAATGACGATATGCCCGTTGCCCTGGTTGAGAATGGTACGGCCATTACACAGCGTGTCGTTAGCGGCGTGCTCACTCAGCTTGGAGAACTGGCGCAACAGGTAGAAAGCCCTGCGCTCATCATTGTCGGTCGCGTCGTCGAGCTGCGTGAAAAGCTAAACTGGTTCTCGAACCACTAATTCCCCCCGCACAATACCCTTATTAAGAGTAGTCCTTAACTGGACTACTCCCTTCTTACGCCTGTCGTTAACATACCTCCCGCGAAATGGATCTTTTCCATTTATTCCCTCGTGTTACATCCAAAGAAAGTTTGTCAAAGACAAGGAAAGAGTATGTTTAAACTGGCAAAGGCCGCTCTTGTAGTGGGTATGTTATCGACCCTGACCGCGTGTACAGGTCACGTTCAGAACACTAAAAACAATTGCAGTTACGATTACCTTCTGCACCCGGCGATCTCGATTTCTAAGATCATCGGTGGTTGCGGTCCAGCAGCACAGCAGTAAGCTTTTTGCAGGCATAAAAAAACCGGGAATTTCCCGGTTTTTTTATATGTGATGCTAATTAAGGCTTAGCCACAAAACCAATCGCTTCATACACCGCTTTCAGCGTTTCAGACGCGCGCGCGCTGGCTTTTTCCGCCCCGTCTCTCATCACCTGTTGCAGGAAGGCTTCGTCATTACGGAAACGGTTATAGCGCTCCTGTAACTCCACCAGCATGCCGGATACGGCGTCAGCGACTTCGCCTTTCAGGTGACCATACATCTTGCCTTCGAAATGCTGTTCCAGCTCAGGAATGCTCTGACCGGTGACACCGGAAAGGATATCCAGCAGGTTCGACACGCCCGCTTTATTCTGCACGTCGTAACGCACCACTGGCGGCTCATCGGAGTCAGTGACCGCACGTTTCAACTTCTTGACCACCGCTTTCGGATCTTCCAGCAGGCCGATAACGTTATTGCGGTTATCGTCAGACTTGGACATCTTTTTGGTCGGCTCAAGCAGGGACATCACGCGTGCACCTGATTTCGGAATGAACGGCTCAGGCACTTTGAAGACGTCACCATAAATTGCATTGAAGCGCTGCGCGATATCACGGCTCAGCTCCAGGTGCTGTTTCTGGTCTTCGCCAACCGGAACCTGATTGGTCTGGTACAGCAGAATGTCTGCCGCCATCAGTACCGGATAATCAAACAGCCCGGCATTTATGTTCTCGGAATAACGAGCGGACTTATCTTTGAACTGAGTCATGCGGCTCAGCTCACCAAAATAGGTGTAGCAGTTCAATGCCCAGCCCAGCTGCGCGTGTTCCGGCACGTGAGACTGGACAAAGATAGTGCTTTTCTCAGGATCGATACCGCAGGCCAGGTAAAGCGCCAGCGTATCCAGCGTAGCTTTACGCAGCTTCTCAGGATCCTGGCGCGCCGTTATCGCATGCAAATCTACGATGCAGTAGATGCAGTGATAGTCATCCTGCATGCTAACCCACTGACGCAGCGCACCCATGTAGTTACCAATGGTTAATTCACCTGAAGGCTGTGCGCCACTAAAAACGATGGGCTTAGTCATTTTTCGATTCCTGATTTTCACTGTGCGAAAGCCCAAGTGCGGGCAATAAATCTTTAAAGCTATCGAACACCACGTCCGGCTCACTTAGCGTGATGGATTCACCGTAGTTGTAGCCATAGGTTAAGCCGACAGAAGGTGATCCTGCGGCTTTAGCGGCCAGAATATCATTACGCGAATCACCGACAAAGAGCAGCTGTTCAGGCGTTAAGGATAATTTTCCTGCCACTAACAGGATGGGTTCCGGGTGTGGCTTTTTGTTCTGCACATCATCGCCACCGACGATAACGGAAAAATACTTCGCGATATCCAGCGCTTCCAGCAGGGGCGCAACAAATGGCGTAGGCTTGTTAGTCACCAGCGCAAGCGGCATCCCTTTAGCATGCAGCGCGCGTAAAGTTTCCACCACGTCCGGGAACAGGAAACTGCCCTCTTCCACGGTCTCTTCATAGTAGCGGTGGAATAACTTACGCAGAAGGCGCAATTGCTCATCCTGCGGGATATCAGCATGATCCACGCCAGGTTTACCCTGAGAGGAACGCAGAATGGCTCGCTCTTGACGAGCCCAAGTAAGCGCCCGCTCCATGAGTACGTCAGCGCCATTACCAATCCAGGTGATGACACGATCTTCACCCGCAACGGGCAACTCAAGCGCATACAGCGCCCGATCGACGGCGCTGGTTAAACCCGGCGCGCTGTCGACCAGCGTACCATCGAGGTCGAACGCTACCCCTCGAATTGCCTGCAATTTATTCATGACTTACCTTTGCCAGTTCACCGCGCATTTCATCAATGACTTTTTTATAATCCGGCTGATCGAAGATTGCCGAGCCTGCCACGAACATATCTGCGCCAGCAGCAGCGATTTCACCGATGTTATTGACCTTAACGCCGCCATCCACTTCGAGACGAATATCATAGCCAGATTCATCAATACGACGGCGTACTTCGCGCAGCTTATCCAGCGTTTGTGGGATAAAGGATTGCCCACCGAAGCCTGGGTTGACGGACATCAGCAGAATCACGTCCAGCTTGTCCATCACGTAGTCAAGATAGCTCAGCGATGTCGCGGGGTTAAAGACCAGCCCCGCTTTACAGCCATTTTCTTTGATGAGCTGCAACGTGCGATCGACATGCTCGGAGGCTTCAGGATGGAAGGTAATGATGCTGGCACCGGCGGCGGCGAAATCAGGCACGATGCGATCGACCGGTTTGACCATCAGATGAACGTCAATCGGTGCCGTGATTCCATAGTTACGTAATGCTTTTAGCACCATCGGACCGATGGTCAGATTCGGAACGTAGTGGTTATCCATCACATCGAAATGAACCACGTCTGCACCGGCCGCCAGGGCGTTAGCCGTATCTTCGCCCAGACGGGCAAAGTCGGCTGACAAAATTGAGGGAGCAATCAAAAACTGTTTCATCCGCATCTCCTTGAAATGTGTTTACCGGCGGGCGAAACGGCTCAGGGGCGATAAAGAGCCAGCAGTTCGTCCACCTTCTTACGTGTGCCGCCATTGCTGCTGATGCTGCGCCGAACTTTGACGACATGCAGTTTGGTCGCTAACTGATACCACTCTCGCGTCATCACCGTATCATGATTAGAAATCAGCACGGGAATACGCCTGTTCACAAGGCCTTCGGCAATTTCTGCCAAATGTACCTGCTCTTTCAAATTGAAACTGTTGGTGTGATATGCCGTAAAGTTTGCCGTTGCCGTCAGCGGAGCATACGGAGGATCGCAGTACACGACCGAATTGTTGTCTGCTCGCGCCATGCTATCGGCATAAGACTCACAGATGAAAAGCGCATTCTGCGCCTTTTCAGCAAAGTGGTACAACTCCGCCTGCGGGAAGTAAGGACGCTTATAGCGACCAAAAGGCACGTTAAATTCCCCACGCAGATTATACCGGCACAGGCCATTGTAACCATGTCGGTTCAGGTACAAGAATAACAACGCCCGCCGGAAAGGATCCTGGCTTTGGTTAAACTCGACGCGAAACTGGTAGTAAACATCCGACTGGTTCGTCTCAGGCGTGAAGAGCTTACGCGCTTCTTCGACGTATTCGTCGGTACGCAGTTTGACGATGTTATAGAGGCTAATAAGATCGCTGTTGATATCCGCGAGGATATAGCGAGAAAAGTCGGTATTGAGAAACACAGACCCTGCGCCCACGAAGGGCTCGATAAGACACTCGCCATTCGGCAGGTGTTTTTTAATATCGTCGAGCAGGGGGAATTTTCCCCCCGCCCATTTTAGAAAAGCGCGATTTTTTTTCATGCTGACTGACTGATTACACCTTCTCCGGCTGTGGAGAAAGCTCCGACAGCAACCTGCGCTTTATACATTACTTCAAATCGGCCTGAACCTGATGAATCGGTTTCGCCCATGGGTTCTTCGCTTGAACATCAGCAGGTAACGTAGAAACAGCGCGCTTAGCTTCGTCTTTAGAAGCGTAAACACCGCTTACCAGCACGTACCAAGGCTGTCCGTTACGCGTCGACTGATAAACCACATAGTTTTTCAGATTCGATTTTTTCGCCCAGTTGTTCAGGTTGTCGTAGTTAGACGAACTGCTCAGCTGAAGCGTGTAGTTGTTGGATGGCGCAGACTTCAACGAACCGACGTTACCTGCAGACTTAGCTGCCGCACTGCCGGAAGTCGTCGCAGCAGGAGCCGCTGTAGCAGTGGGTGCCGTCGTTGTTGCCTTCGGCGCAGTTGCCGTAGCGACTGGCGCTTTAGCTGGCGTACTTACAACGGCCGTTTCGGTCTGCTTAGGCTGAGAAACGGGTTTCGCTTCAGGCGCTTTCGCAACAGTCTGCGGTTTGGTTTCGCGCTTAGGCTCAATCACTGTCTGCTTGCGTTCCGGACGCGGCGTCGCTGTTTGAGTTTGTGTCTGACGCGGCTTAGTTTCCGTTGCAGCGGTTTGCGGCTGGGCATTGCCACCGCGAATCGGTGCCACGGTTGCAGGTTCAGTTGGCAGCGTGGAGTTAGCCACCACGTTGTTCACCTGCTCCTGGCTCTGCGGCTGGGTCAGCGCATTGTTAAGATCGCCCTGAACCTCTACACGCTGCTGACCTTCAGGGGTGGTCATTGCCTGACCCTGAGTCGGTGTTGAGGAAACTGGCGGCAGCGAGACTTCCTGCGGCGCATTCGCAGGATTACCCGCGGTCTGTTCGGCAGACGTCGCGCCCGGCGCAGGCTGCGCGCCGTTAGCTTGATCCGCAGCATCGTTACCCGAAAGAGCAATACTCTTTTCGGCAGACGCCGTTGGTTCATTTGAATTCGTTGATGGTGCTTTCAGCGCAGAGCCGATGCCAATAATCAACAGCAGCAGCACAAAGACGCCAAGTCCCATCATGATGTACTGACGAGAGGCTGGTTTTTTGGCCACCACTTTTTTACGTTTGCGAGGGCGAGGCTCTACAGGCTCTTCGTCCATTGAATCATCATCCGACTCGTAAACCTCTTCTTCTCGCTCATCACGCGCATTGCGGCTACGTGGAGGGCGACGATCGTCAGCGTCTAAATCAACATCATCAAAGTTGATTTGTGGCTCATTATCACGTTCTGAAGATTGACGAGTACGACCAGTACGACGATCGCTGGGATCGGGTTTCAGCTCGTCTTCTGGTTTGAATTCATCCATTTAACACCCCACTCAAAGGCTCATGCTTACGACGTTGCATGTCACCTGAAGCAAATTAGCTGTCTTTTACGACAGCCTGACCTTTCTAGTTGTTACGCCTGCTGACAGTCAGCAATCGCGCCAAGAACGACATCATGCGACACTCCGCCGCGTACTTCACTCTTCCCTATAGCAAGCGGGAGCACCAGGCGCATCTCGCCAGCCAATACTTTTTTATCGCGCATCATGTGAGGTAAATACGCCTGCGCAGACATTTCACGTGGGCCCGTAACCGGTAAACCCGCACGCTCAAGCAGCGTAATGATGCGCTGAGTCTCTTCTTTCTTAAACTGACCCAGGCGTTCTGATGTGCGAGCGGCCATCACCATGCCCGCCGCCACTGCTTCGCCATGAAGCCAGTTGCCATAACCCATTTCAGCTTCAATGGCATGGCCAAACGTGTGCCCCAGATTCAGTAAAGCACGTAAGCCGGTTTCACGCTCGTCGGCTGCGACAACTTCTGCTTTCAGCTCACAACAACGACGGATGCAGTAAGCCAGCGCGTTACCATCAAGGCTTAGCAGCGCATCCATATTCTCTTCCAGCCAGTTAAAGAACGCGCTGTCCAGAATAATGCCGTACTTGATCACTTCAGCCAGCCCGGAGGCCAGTTCACGCTTCGGCAGCGTGTTTAGACAGTCGAGATCCACCACCACCGATGCGGGCTGGTAGAAAGCGCCAATCATATTTTTGCCAAGCGGATGGTTGACGGCTGTTTTGCCACCAACCGAAGAATCGACCTGCGACAGCAGGGTCGTAGGAACTTGAATAAAGCGAACACCGCGTTGGTAGCTCGCCGCAGCAAAACCCGTAAGATCGCCAACAACACCACCGCCTAAGGCGAGCAGTGTAGTATCACGACCATGCGGTTTTTGCAGTAGTGCGGTAAAGACGGTGTCAAGCACCGCCAGGCTTTTATACTGCTCGCCATCAGGCAAAATCACACTGTCGACATTCACACCTGCTTGTTCCAGCAAATGACGAATTTTGTCGAGATAAAGCGGAGCCAGAGTCTCATTGGTGACCAACATTGCCTGGTCACCCGCTTTCAGTGGTAAGAAGGAAGCTGGGTCGTTAAACAATCCAGCCGCGATGGTGATAGGGTAACTACGTTCCCCGAGAGTAACTGTAATCCTCTCCATGACGCGACATCCACCTTAAATGCTTTTACCCGCAGGCGAGTGTATGTAAAGCCAGAATCAGTTGCTTTCCAGCATGTTAATAATCTGGTTTGCAACCACTTTAGCGCTTTGATCATCAGTACGAATGGTCACGTCGGCAATTTCCTCATACATAGGATTGCGTTCGCCGGCCAATGCTTCCAGAACTTCGCGAGGAGGCGTTTCAACTTGCAGTAACGGGCGCTTTTTATCACGCTGCGTACGTGCCAGCTGTTTTTCAATGGTCGTCTCAAGATAGACCACAACGCCTCGGGCGGAGAGACGGTTACGAGTTTCGCGAGATTTTACAGAGCCGCCGCCAGTAGCCAGCACAATGCCCTGTTTTTCCGTAAGTTCATTGATAACTTTTTCTTCTCGGTCACGGAAACCTTCTTCGCCTTCTACATCGAAGACCCAGCCCACATCAGCTCCGGTTCGTTTCTCAATCTCTTGATCAGAATCGTAAAATTCCATATTGAGTTGTTGAGCTAACTGACGCCCAATAGTGCTTTTGCCGGCACCCATAGGCCCAACCAGAAAGATATTGCGTTTCTCTGCCATTTTTTCGGTACTACTAAGACTATTCGTTAATGGTAATCCCCGCTTCGCAAAAACTTGGCGTAGCAGGACATGAACTGAAACCTCATATGCGATAGTGCGAGAGTCAGACTGAAAATTATCTCAGTAGTCCTGCTTGTTTGGCAACTGATTAAATCATCAAGCCAGATGCTTAAGGCAACAAGAGGTAAGATTGGATAAGCTGAAACTCAAATCGGTACTCCTTGTATGCTAATTCATGCCCCACGTCAAACATCTGCAACAAACTGGGTGCAAAATCCTTACGGAGATCGTTGCCCATTACTGAATATTGACCAGCCGTGGCGTAATAAACACCACCAGCTCGCGCCGCTCGTTATCCTTCCCATCATGGCGGAATAGCTGGCCTATCCAGGGAATCTTGCCAAGGCCGGGAACGCTATCACTGCCGGTTTTGTTCTTTTGCGAGAAAATACCACCCAGCGCCAGCGTTTCTCCACTTTTGACTTCAACCTGAGTTTCGATTTCTTGCTTATCAATGGCCATTGTTTCGCCATCGGCCTGCTGTAAAACCTGCCCGGGCATATTTTCGCTGATATGAATTTTCAGGCGCACCCGGCCATTGGGTAGCACAACCGGCGTGACGTCCATACCTAGCACCGCCTCTTTGAACTCTACCGATGTCGCCCCGCTCTCACCGCTGGAAACCTGATAAGGGATTTCACTACCCTGCTTGATACTGGCAGGTTGCATGTGCGAGGCCAAAAGCCGGGGACTGGCAATAATTTCAAGCTGCTGCTGTTGTTCAAGCGCTGAAAGCTCGAGATCCAATAGCCTGCCATCAATACGCCCAATGTTAAAACCCACATGCGTGGTGGCATTTGCCACCGACAGATCGGCTCCCAGAGTGGTCACTTGCCCTGGCGACCCCGCTCCTGTGGCCTCAGCAAGGTTCCATTTCACACCAAGCTCGCGCAGACTTTTTTCATTAATCGTGACGATATGGGCCGCCAGTTCGACCTGCGCGACAGGTAAATCCATCTCTTCAACCCAGCGCTGCACGCCATCCATCACGCCGGGGATATCGCGCACCAATAGACGATTTGTGCGTTTATCTACCGATAAACTCCCTTTTGGACTCAGCAATTTCTCTGCTGCCTTCTGAAGCTCACCCGCATCGGCGTAAGCCAGAGAAAAACTGCGCGAGGTAAGCGGTACGTTAAGCTGCCTTCTGCTTTGCTCTTCTTCATTACGCGTCTGTTGCTCACGCTGCCAGGCAACGGTATGCACGTAAAAGATACCGCTCTCTTCCCTGAGAACGAGCCCGGCACTGGTGACGACCGTTTGCAGTGCCTGACGCCAGGGTACCTGCGACAGATGCAAAGAAAGTGTACCGGTCACATCAGGAGAAATGATTAAGTTGCGATTTTCAAGCTCCACCAGTGATTGCAGGACCTGTGCAACCGGCACGTCATCGACCGCCAGGGTGACTTTCTTTGCCAGACTGGCCCACGTGGGGCTGCTGAGCATCAGCAGCAGAACGACTATCCTTGCTCTCTTCATTTTTCGATCCTTCTCGTTGCCATCGCCACGCCTTCGGCTCACATCCTTCACCGACATCGACGATAAGCTCTGTTTCTTTGATGGACAGCACGCGCCAGCCGGCAGGAAAGCGCTCGTCTTCCCTGAATCGGTGCCATCGATTCTGCTCATCTTGTACAATTCCGACGCTATTCGCGCCGCCGACCATCCCAAGATATCGCCAATGGGACAGCTGCCCACTCGCGCAACGATCGTCCGGCGGGCGAAAGGGATCGCGCATCCCGGTCAGTAAAAAAAGGGAGCCCACCAGCAGCCAGTGACATTTACTTCGCATGTAGGCTCTCCACGCGCACCACGACGACCAATCGAGATTTACCGGGCTCGACAGAAAACGTCATTACCCCCATCCCGCGCTGCGCCAGCCTGTTGAACAGAACGGGAATGTTTACCCATTCTGCATCCAGCGTTAATTCACCCCCGTTGGCATCGGGCTGCCATCGAATCAACTGCGTACCGGCAGTTTGAAAATCCAATGGCGGAAATGGGGGCACGGCAGCGCTCTCATGTTCCACTTCTCCTGCGTGATGCTGCCTTGTGCTCACCCATAAAGTGCCTATGGCCGTTATCGCGCGTTCGTGGTCGACACTAAGGCTTGCGGCCTGCTGCGAAGCCGGGCGCACCACTATCCAAAATGCGCCCAGCAGAACGGCGAAAGTGCTTATGCTCCAGCACAGAAATCGCGTGCGAAAACGGCACTCGCACCAACGCTCATAAATTATTCGCACCCGTCACTCCTGATTCTGGAGCTTAAAACTGAACATCCACTGCCCCTGGGCATCCTGCTGTAATTCTCCCGCCTTTCCAGGCGTAAAACCTGGCAAGTGCTTTAAGGATTCTGCCAGTTTGGTAAGCGCTGAAAGCGTCGCGGCATATCCTGTCAGCGAGAGGCTGGATTGTTGATAACGCAGTTGTGTTAGCCACGCCTTCTCCGGCATCACCGACGCTAAAGCCATTAACGCAGGCTGCCAGGCCTGCGTTTTAGCCTGTAATACCAACGTTTGCTGTCTTTGCTGAAACTTCTCATTTAACTCTCGCCACTGCGCGTGGCGCATCTCAAGCTCGTGTTGAATGAGCGTATCGCCTGTCAGATGCGTCTGTAACACACGGGCATAGGCCGCATAATTAGCCCGCTGATGTGCCGCTATCGTGAACGAGATCAGCAACGCGCCAACAAAAAGCAAACCCCAGAAACGCCAGCAGCGCTGCTGACGCAGGCGACGCCACGGTAAAAAATTGGTCGTTTTCACTCGTACATCTCCCCCATCGCGAGGGCCAGGGCAACCGTAAAGTCTGCGCCGTTCTCGGGTAACGGCGGATGACAGCAGGTCATTAAACTCAATGGATCAAGACCATCATGGCCAAACAACGCAATCTCTTCGGGGCTGATTGCCAGTAAAGCCGCTAACTCACCACTATTTGCGGCCTCACTGAGCGCCTTTCGCCCCCATTGGTGACGCATCGCCCACAGCCAATGATTGTCGTCGCGCCAGGCGACGCACTGCACGGGATGAGTCAGTGAGGGCAGTAAATTTGCCATAGCCCCGGCATCAGGAGTGATGGATGCCAGATGCAACCGCAGCGTGGCCGCGATATCCAGAAGCACCGCAACCTCTTTGTTTTGCGCCGCCGTGACGTGAAATGACTTGCTAAAGGTGTCTTGCACGTAGTCGAAGCACAGCGCATCGGGTGCCATTTCTAACTCGCGAGACAGCGCAGAGGTAATCCAGGAAACCTGCTCGCTGTCACGCAGGCTCATTGCCGGGCAAGGGAGGACTTTTTGCAGTGTGCGCACCGCTGGAAACGCAAGAAATATCCGGTGATGATGTGGCAACGCCTGGCTCCAGCCAAGAAGCGCACTAACCAATTGTTCTGGATGAATAATTTTGGCATCACGCACGATATCGTCGGCCAGCGGGATTTGCCACCAGCGGCGCAGACACCATCCCGATTTTTCCTTCGTTAACGAAACGGCTAAAACGCTATCCTGTTGAATATGAACGCCTGTTCGCCATGTTTTGAAAGCCATGTTTCACGATCTCCTTATCGACCATCAGGTTGACGGCTATATCAATGATTCAGGCTTGCCTTTATACTACCGCGCGATTGTTTAGAAACTGCCCAAGTGAAACTAAATGGGAAATCTCCAGTGAAGTTCGTAAAGTATTTATTGATCCTTGCAGTCTGTTGCATTCTGCTGGGAGCAGGCTCGATTTATGGTTTGTACAAATATATTGAGCCGCAGCTACCCGATGTCGCCACACTGCGTGATGTGCGACTCCAGATCCCAATGCAGGTCTATAGCGCCGACGGCGAGCTGATTGCCCAATATGGTGAAAAGCGTCGTATTCCGTTGACCTTAGATCAAATCCCACCCGTTATGGTGAAGGCGTTTATTGCCACGGAAGACAGCCGTTTTTATGAGCACCACGGTGTCGATCCGGTAGGGATCTTCCGTGCGGCAAGCGTTGCGCTTTTTTCCGGTCACGCCTCTCAGGGTGCCAGTACGATTACGCAACAGTTGGCGCGTAACTTCTTCCTGAGCCCAGAAAAGACGCTAATCCGTAAGATCAAGGAAGTGTTCCTCGCTATTCGCATTGAACAACTTCTGACCAAAGACGAAATTCTTGAGCTGTACCTGAACAAGATCTATCTGGGGTATCGCGCCTACGGCGTGGGTGCTGCTGCGCAGGTCTATTTTGGCAAGCCGATCGAACAGCTTACGCTAAGCGAGATGGCGACCATTGCCGGGCTGCCAAAAGCGCCGTCAACGTTCAACCCGCTGTACTCGCTTGAACGCGCCACCGGACGCCGTAACGTCGTCTTATCGCGTATGTTGAGCGAAGGCTATATCAGCCAGACGCAGTACGATCAGGCGCGCAACGACGTGATCGATGCCAATTATCATGCGCCGGAAATTGCCTTCTCGGCCCCGTATTTGACCGAGATGGTGCGTCAGGAGATGGTGGGTCGTTACGGCGAGCAAGCGTATGAAGATGGCTATCGCATTTACACCACTATCACCCGCAAAGTGCAGCAGGCTGCGCAGCAGGCAGTGCGTAATAATGTGATGGATTACGACATGCGTCACGGCTACCGCGGCCCGTCTAACGTGCTGTGGAAAGTCGGTGAAAGCGCGTGGGACACGAAGAAAATCACCGATTCGCTGAAAACATTGCCGACCTACGGACCGCTTCGTCCTGCCGTGATAACGGCGGCCGATCCGCAGGAAGCCACGGCGACGCTGGCAGATGGAACCTCGGTGTCGCTGCATATGGACGGTATTCGCTGGGCTCGCCCATATCGTTCAGATACCTCGCAGGGCCCGACCCCGCGTAAAGTGACCGATGTGGTGCAAACCGGACAGCAAATCTGGGTTCGCCAGGTGAATGATGCCTGGTGGCTGGCTCAGGTGCCGGATGTGAACTCAGCGCTGGTATCGATTAATCCGCAAAACGGTGCCGTCATGGCGCTGGTAGGCGGCTTTGATTTCAATCAGAGCAAGTTTAACCGCGCCACTCAGGCACTGCGTCAGGTGGGTTCTAACATCAAGCCGTTCCTCTACACCGCGGCGATGGACAAGGGCCTTACGCTGGCCAGTATCCTCAATGACGTGCCGATTTCCCGCTGGGATGCGGGTGCCGGTTCTGACTGGCAGCCCAAAAACTCCCCGGCGGAATATTCCGGTCCCATTCGTTTACGTCAGGGTCTGGGGCAGTCAAAGAACGTAGTGATGGTGCGTGCGATGCGTGCAATGGGTGTTGATTATGCCGCAGAGTACCTGCAACGTTTCGGCTTCCCGGCGCAGAACATTGTGCATACCGAATCACTGGCCCTCGGCTCAGCGTCCTTTACGCCGCTTCAGGTGGCTCGAGGTTACTCGGTAATGGCAAACGGCGGTTTCCTGGTCGATCCGTATTTCATCAGCAAAATTGAGAACGATCAGGGCGGCGTACTTTTCGAAGCTAAGCCGAAAATCGCCTGTCCTGAATGCGATATTCCAGTGATCTACGGCGATACACCAAAGTCGAACGTGCTGGATAACAAAGACATGGAAGATGTCGCGATTTCTCAGGAACAGAAGAATGCCGCCGTCCCTATGCCGCAGCTTGAGCAGGCCAATCAGGCTCTGGTCGCGCAGACGGGCGCGCAGGAATATGCTCCACACGTCATCAATACGCCATTGACCTTCCTGATTAAGAGCGCCCTGAACACCAATATCTTTGGTGAACCAGGCTGGCAAGGCACGGGCTGGCGAGCTGGTCGTGACCTACAGCGCCATGACATCGGCGGTAAAACCGGAACCACTAACAGCTCGAAAGATGCCTGGTTCTCCGGTTATGGCCCGGGCGTGGTGACTTCTGTATGGATCGGCTTTGACGACCATCGCCGTGACTTAGGTCGGACATCCGCATCAGGCGCGATTAAGGATCAGATTTCCGGCTACGAGGGCGGCGCGAAAAGCGCTCAACCGGCCTGGGATGCGTACATGAAAGCGGTCCTTGAAGGTGTGCCGGAACAACCGTTGACCCCGCCACCAGGCATTGTGACGGTCAATATCGACCGCAGCACGGGTCAGTTAGCAAACGGCGGAAATAGTCGCGAAGAGTTCTTCATCGAAGGTACGCAGCCAACCACGCAGGCGGTGCATGAGGTAGGAACAGAGATTATTGATAACGGCGAGACGCACGAACTGTTCTGATAAAACGCCATAAAAAAACCGGCAATGCGCTTACGCTTGCCGGTTTTTTTTTATCCTACAGCCGACCCTGCCCTTTCAGCCATTCACGCAGCAGAAAAAGCGCACTCACATTACGTGCTTCATTGAAGTCCGGCTCTTCGAGCAGATCCATCAAATGCGCCAGCGGCCAGCGCACCTGCGGTAGTGGCTCAGGTTCGTCACCTTCAAGCGATTCTGGGTAGAGATCTTCTGCCACCACGATATTCATTTTGCTGGAGAAATAAGAGGGTGCCATGCTCAGCTTTTTCAGGAACGTGAGGTCCTTCGCGCCAAAACCCACCTCTTCTTTCAGCTCACGGTTGGCGGCTTCAAATACCGATTCGCCAGGATCGATAAGCCCTTTTGAGAAACCCAGTTCGTAAGATTCAGTCCCCACCGCATACTCGTGAATGAGGATCACATGATCGTCGACAATCGGCAGAATCATGACCGCTTCGCGCGTGGACGGACGCATACGCTCATAAACACGACGTACGCCATTGCTGAATTCCAGATCCACACTTTCCACATTGAACAGGCGCGATTTTGCAACGGTCTCGACTTTGAGGATGGTGGGTTTTTGTAAGGGTTTGCTCATCTTGATGGGTCTTTACAGTGTGAACTCGCGTTATTGTGCGATATGCCGCACGGTTTCGGCAATGCCATTTGCGCTTTATTTACATTTTCGTAACCTATCTTAAATCAATCCTTAATTCAAAACAAAAGTCAAGAGGTTGAAATAATACCAGGAATTTGCTGATATCCCGCTATGATTGCCTTTGCTATTATCTTCGATTACTGGGATGCGCTTCAAAATGCTCAAGTTCGACTCCATACTTGCCGATAGCCAACCACAGACACTCATTCACTGTAAAAGGTGCAACTGACTACACCTGTAAGATATGTAAGATGGGGAAAGCATGAGCACCATTTTGATTTTTTTCGCTGCCTTGCTGGCCTGCGCGTTCGTGGCAGGGTGGTTATTCAGGCGTCGCGCACAGCGTCGATATCGACTGCCATTCTTAAACGCCTTTGCTGGTGCGGCCACCCGTAAGCTCGCGGTTGACGAGCGCAGCGCCATTGAAAGCTACCTTGATACGTTAAATCGCGTTCAGAAAACCCCAGGGCCAACCGGCGCAACAGCCGCTCCCGTATCGCTAAACTTAAACGCGCAAAGCGATACCGTGTTGAGCGTGACCTGCTCGATCACCCGCTATGGCATTACGACCGACGATCCCAATAAATGGCGTTATTACCTGGACTCGGTTGAGGTCCATTTACCGCCGTTTTGGGAACAATATATCAATGATGAAAATAGCGTGGAGCTGGTTCATACCGACGCTATTCCCCTCGTCATTGCGCTCAACGGTCATACTCTGAGCGAATATGCTCAGGAAGCGCCGCGATTCGCTCTCGAACGAACCAGTTCCACCCAGGCCTCCATCCGCGGCGAAGAGACAGAGCAGATCGAACTGCTGAATATTCGCCAGGAAACGCACGAAGAGTACGTGCTGAATCGCCCGGATGGTATTCGCGAGGCCGTATTAATCGTGGCGTCATTCTTACTCTTTTTCTTCTGCCTGATAACGCCTGACGTTTTTGCGCCGTGGCTGGCCGGTGGTGCCGTACTGCTGCTGGCCGCTGGTCTGTGGGGGCTGTTTGCGCCCCCTGCCAAAACCGCCCTGCGCGAAATTCACTGCTTGCGCGGGACCCCAAAACGCTGGGGCCTGTTTGGTGAGAACGATCAAGAACATATCAACAATATTTCGCTTGGGATTATCGATCTGATCTACCCACGCCACTGGCAGCCGTGGATCGTTCAGGATTTAGGGCAAAAAACCGACATCGATATCTACCTCGATCGCCATGTGGTCCGTCAGGGGCGCTTTTTATCCCTGCACGATGAGGTGAAAAACTTCCCGCTCCAGCACTGGTTGCGCAGCACGGTGATCGCTGGCGGTGCCGCGGCAGTGCTGGCGATGTTGATCTTCCTGGTACCGCTCGATATGCCCATTAAATTCACCCTCTCGTGGATTAAAGGCGCGCAAACGATCGAGGCCACCAGCGTAAACCAGCTCGAAGACGCGGGTGTACGCGTGGGCGATACGCTGAAATTAAAAGGCACCGGCATGTGTAATATCCATGCTCCAGGAACATGGAACGCGCGTCAGAACTCTCCGTTTATGCCGTTTGATTGTTCGCAAATCATCTGGAATGACGCCCCGCCGCTGCCGCTGCCGGAATCCGATATCGTCAGTAAAGCCACCGCGCTGACGCAGGCCGTTAACCGTCAGTTACACCCAAAACCAGATGATGACTCGCGCGTGAGCCAGTCTTTACGCTCCGCCATTCAGAAATCGGGCATGGTTTTGCTGGACGATTTCGGCGACATCGTAATGAAAACGCAGGACTTATGTTCCGCCGATGATGAGTGTGTACGCCTGAAAAACGCGCTCGTTAATCTCGGCAACAGTAAAGACTGGGACGCGCTGGTTAAACGTGCTGACGCGGGCCGACTGGACGGTGTTAACGTCCTGCTGCGTCCGGTAAGTGCTGAATCGCTGGATAACCTGGTCGCCACCTCCACCGCGCCGTTCGTCATGCGTGAAACCACCCGCGCCGCGCAGACGTTAAATAGCCCTGCCCCTGGCGGTTTTGTGATTGCCAGCGACGAGGGCAGCGATTTGGTCGATCAACCGTATCCACCGGTTGCGCTGTATGATTATCCGGCCCAGGAACAGTGGGGCGAATTTCAGCGTCTGGCACAAATGCTGATGCAAACACCGTTTAGCGCAGAAGGGATCGTCACGGGCATTTTTACCGATGCAAACGGTACGCGTCATATTGACCTGCACCGTATGCCGGACAGCGCAGGGCTGTGGCGCTATATCGGGACGTCGCTGCTGATGATGGCGATGCTGCTGTGTATTATCTGGAACGGCGTTGCTGCGCTGCGTCGCTATCAACGTTCCCGTACTCGCCTGGAAGAAATCCAGCAGTATTACGACAGTTGCCTCAATCCAAAGCTCATCTCCGCGCCTGAGAGCCTGATCGGATAACGCCGCTGCGCGACAAGTTGTGCTAACCTGTCGCGCACGTTTCTTCTGGCTGGAGAGTTCCCCCTCATGCATCTTGATATTGCCTGGCAGGACGTCGATACCGTTCTGTTGGATATGGACGGCACGCTGCTCGATCTCGCTTTCGATAATCACTTCTGGCAGAAACTGGTGCCCGAAACCTACGGCGCGCAACAGGGTATTACTCCGGCAGAAGCCCAGGATTTCATACGCTCGCAGTATCACGCCGTACAACATACGCTAAACTGGTACTGTCTTGACTACTGGAGCGAATGCCTCGGTCTGGATATCTGTGCGATGACCACCGCGCAAGGGCCTCACGCCGTTCTGCGTGAAGATACCGTGCCCTTTCTCAATGCGCTTAAAGCGAGTGGTAAGCGCCGGATTCTGCTGACCAACGCGCATCCACATAACCTGGCAGTGAAACTCGAACATACTGGCCTGGCTTCACACCTTGATTTATTACTTTCCACCCACACATTTGGTTATCCGAAAGAGGATCAGCGATTGTGGCAGGCCGTAGCGCAAGAGACGGGTTTGCAGCCTGAAAGGACGTTGTTTATTGACGACAGCGAACCCATTCTGGATGCAGCGGCCACCTTTGGCATTCGTTATTGCCTCGGTGTGACCAATCCCGATTCCGGTATGGCTGACAAAAGCTATCTGCGACATCCGGCACTGAACGACTACCGCCGTATGATCCCCTCACTGAGAGTGAAGGAGTCGCCATGAAAGAAAAACCCGCTGAAGGGGTAAGACTGGATAAGTGGCTGTGGGCAGCGCGCTTTTATAAAACGCGAGCCCTTGCACGCGAAATGGTCGACGGCGGTAAAGTTCACTACAACGGGCAGCGCAGCAAGCCGAGTAAGCTTGTTGAACTGAATGGCACCCTGACCTTACGCCAGGGAAACGATGAAAGAACGGTAGTGATTAAAGCCATTACCGAACAGCGTCGCCCGGCAACCGAAGCCGTCGCGCTTTATGAAGAGACGACAGAAAGCATCGAAAAGCGCGAGAAAGTCGCGCTGGCGCGCAAAATGAATGCGCTGACGATGCCGCACCCGGACAGACGACCGGATAAGAAAGAACGTCGCGATCTGTTGAAATTTAAACACGGCGATAACGAATAATCGTCGTTTGATGAGAGAAAATCATGGCCCAACACGACCAATTACACCGCTATCTGTTTGAGCAATTTGCCGTTCGCGGTGAGCTGGTAACGGTATCCGAAACCTGGAAACAGATTCTGGAAAACCACACTTATCCGCAGCCGGTTAAAAACGTGCTGGGTGAATTGCTGGTTGCCACCAGTCTTCTGACCGCGACGCTGAAGTTCGCTGGCGACATCACCGTGCAATTGCAGGGTGATGGCCCGATGAATCTGGCGGTTATCAATGGTAACCATCAGCAGCAAATGCGCGGCGTGGCGCGCGTACAGGGCGATATCCCAGAGGGTGCAGACCTGAAAACGCTGGTCGGTAACGGTTTCCTGGTGATCACCATTACCCCAGAAGAAGGCGAGCGCTATCAGGGCGTGGTGGGTCTTGAAGGCGATACGCTGGCGGCTTGCCTGGAAGATTACTTCCTGCGTTCTGAACAGCTGCCAACGCGCCTGTTTATCCGTACCGGCGAAGTCGATGGCCAACTGGCCGCTGGCGGCATGCTGTTGCAGGTCCTTCCCGCGCAAAATGCCCAGGGTGATGATTTTGAGCATCTGGCCACGCTGACTGAAACCATCAAAGCAGAGGAGCTTTTCACTCTGCCCGCGAACGAAGTGTTGTGGCGTCTGTATCACGAAGAAGAGGTCACGCTTTTCGATCCGCAGGACGTTGAGTTCAAATGCACCTGTTCTCGTGAACGTTGTGCGGGAGCCCTGAGAACGCTGCCGGACGAAGAGATCGACAGCATCATGGCCGAAGAGGGCGAAATCGATATGAACTGCGATTACTGCGCTTCTCACTACGTATTCAATTCAATGGACATCGCGGAGATCCGTAACAACGCCTCTCCGGCAGATCCTCAGGTTCATTAACCTGTCTTTTAGCGGCTCCCTCGGGAGCCGCTTGCGCACTATCGCCAGCTATCAGCCGAAGCCTCGTAATGCATTTCTATTCTTTGACCGAATACTGAAATATCTGCCCAGGGCTTAACAACCGCCTTCACCTTTCCTTGCGCAAGCGCTCGGTCAAACTCTACTCTGTTCAACCCTGCGGGCATGTCCCTGGCTTCCCCCGCCAGACTCCAGTCAGTATGGTTTTGCATGAAAACCAGAATGGTGCGATCGCTAAAATCATAAAGCACCGCTTCTGGTTGACCATCGCCATTGAGGTCCTGCATGACTAAAAGGCACGCTCCCTTTTCCGTTTTGCAGGTTTCCAGTCGATATCGATACTTCATCATTCCCTGCCACAAACGGTTATCGGGTCTTGTCATTCCAGGAGCAAGCTGTACAGACTTCTCAAGAATGTCTGCTGTGAACCATTCCGCTTGATTCCGGGTTCCGTTAACCAGCATGTCAATATCACGCTTACGCTTCGCGTCGGCAATGAATGGTGGATCGTTTTGCAGTATCACCAGCGCTTCCTGGCCTTTACGCCCGGCATGGCTCAGCATATAAAGGCTCACCTGATCCGCTGTTATCTTCCCCTCCTGATAACGCGCCATATGGCTGGTAACGCTTATTCGCCACGGATCGAGAACCGGTGTATTTATCAGGATAAGAAGCGCCAGCGAAAGCAAACCTACGGCGGGAGTCACGTATCGCTGCACCGTTAACGGATCGCGCCGAGGATTTATCACGCTGGCGCAAAAACCAACTGCCCAAACCAGCGCCACAAGAGCAATCAATACACCGTATAAACGCTCGGGCGTCCAGCCGTACTGCCCAATGCGCACTGCCAGCGCCCAGAGCGCCAGCAAGGGATAAACCGGGGCAATAAGCAAGGCCATCCGAATCATCCAGCGCAGAGGCGAGTAGTAAGGCAGGCAGGGGCGTTGTGGATGCCAGACGACCGTCGTCAGCAATAGCAACACCATGCTCAGGCTCACTAGCAGTCCGGCCGCCGAGGTACGCGCAGAAATAGCGGCAAAGCCAACAAACGGCAACACGATAATAAACAGCAGCGATAACAGCGCCACTATCGGCAGCAGCCCCGTCGCAATCAGCGTTAACAGATTTTGCAGTGCCTGAATGAGCCGCGCCTGCGTCCGGGCGAGAACAGCGGTCGCGGCCGACACTACGCCAATCGCAATCGCCATAAACCAGTCGGTGTCAAAAAAGAGCGTTTTAAATAATTCGATACCGACGAGCTTGAACAGCTCAGCCCACAGAAACAGCACCAGCCAGAACAGACCGTTGGAGAGGAAGATAAGGGCTAACGTTAAGGCGTTGTGCCAGTTTCGGTTGTAGAAGTCGATGTAGAATTCACTTTGCGAACCCGGTTCAAGACGCCGTTGTAGCCATGGCAACATGAACATACTCATGAACATAAGATGGAAGCCAAAGATCAACAGTGCGTCCCGAATACCCCATTTCTCAAGGCCATACAGATTCCACTTCAACCAGAGGCTCATCCCTGCGACAACCGCGACGATCGCCAGCAACGACAGCCATAAAAAACGTTGTCTGAAAGAGGTAACGGACAGGACAATTGTCGTCGATACCATGATGGTTACGGGGGTCACAGACACTAGCCACAGGCTATCGGCGGATAAACTGGCATACCCGATATACCAGGTTATCAAATAGCAGATAAAGCCCTGTATCGCCCCGACCAGCACAATGCCAGCACGCGTGGCAGGAGATAATCCTTCAACGTTTTCCATCTCTCAGTCCTTAATTGTTTGAGCACGCTATCTTCACATCATAGTGGCGAACGTCCTCTTCAACACACTCCGAATCCGGTAGCTTGCCAGAGAAGTGAATCGATTTTCAGAATGTAAGAGTTACGTAATTTACTTACATGTATGCGATTACATTCACATTCCTCTGGTTAAATACTCCAGGATTTAACCTTTTAGGAACATTTTCCCCAACCAAAATGAGAATCCTGCGATAATCCGCCCTGCTTCGTGACAGGAGTCACAGCGTTTTCCGTCAGTAAGGGTTTTGTCCAAATACGTAAATCTATGAGCCCCGTCGCGGTCAACAACCACAGAAAAACCCTACAATTTTAGGCAGTACAAATTGGCTAAGGAGCAGTGACATGCGTGTTAAAGGTTTAACCCCGCAAGATCTCAAGGCTTATGGTATTAACGACGTCCAGGAAATCGTCTACAACCCCGATTACGATACGCTGTATCAGGAAGAGCTCAATCCAGCCCTGGAAGGATACGAGCGAGGTGTGTTGACGAATACTGGTGCTATCGCCGTGGACACCGGAATATTTACCGGCCGTTCGCCGAAAGATAAGTATATCGTCCGTGACGATACCACCCGCGATACGCTGTGGTGGGCAGATAAAGGTAAAGGGAAGAACGACAACAAGCCGCTCTCTCAGGATACCTGGCAGCATCTGAAAGGACTCGTCACTCATCAACTGTCTGGCAAGCGTCTGTTCATTATCGACGCCTTCTGTGGCGCTAACGCCGACACCCGTCTCTCCGTTCGTTTTGTCACCGAAGTCGCCTGGCAGGCGCATTTCGTGAAGAACATGTTTATCCGCCCAACCGATGAAGAATTACAGGATTTCGAACCTGATTTTATCGTGATGAACGGCGCGAAATGCACTAACCCGCAGTGGAAAGAACAGGGCCTGAACTCCGAAAACTTCATCGCGTTTAACCTGACCGAGCGCATCCAGCTGATTGGCGGCACCTGGTACGGTGGCGAAATGAAGAAAGGGATGTTCTCCGTCATGAACTATCTGTTGCCGCTTCAGGGGATTGCCTCCATGCACTGCTCGGCGAACGTAGGCGAAGCGGGTGATGTGGCGGTATTCTTTGGTCTGTCCGGCACGGGCAAAACCACGCTATCCACCGATCCAAAACGCCGCCTGATTGGTGATGACGAGCATGGTTGGGACGATGACGGCGTGTTTAACTTCGAAGGCGGTTGCTACGCCAAAACCATTCGACTGTCAGCCGAAGCTGAGCCGGACATTTTCCACGCCATCCGCCGCGATGCGCTGCTGGAAAACGTCACTGTTCGCGCCGACGGCACGGTCGATTTTGACGACGCCTCGAAAACCGAAAACACCCGCGTGTCGTATCCTATCTATCACATCGAAAACATCGTGAAGCCGGTATCGAAGGCTGGGCACGCCACGAAAGTGATCTTCCTGACGGCTGACGCATTCGGCGTATTACCGCCGGTATCACGCCTGACGGCTAACCAGACGCAGTATCACTTCTTGTCAGGTTTCACCGCAAAACTGGCGGGCACCGAGCGTGGCGTCACCGAACCAACGCCAACCTTCTCCGCCTGCTTTGGCGCGGCATTCCTGTCGCTGCATCCAACGCAGTACGCAGAAGTGTTGGTCAAACGTATGCAGGCTTCAGGCGCTCAGGCGTACCTGGTGAACACGGGCTGGAACGGTACGGGTAAACGTATTTCGATTAAAGATACGCGCGCCATTATTGACGCCATTCTGAACGGTTCACTCGACAATGCTGAAACCTTCACCCTGCCGATGTTCGATCTGGCGATTCCAGTCGCGTTACCGGGTGTGGATACGCATATCCTCGATCCGCGTAACACGTACGGTTCACCGGAACAGTGGCAAGAGAAGGCAGAAACGCTGGCGAAGCTGTTTGTTGAGAACTTTGAGAAGTACACCGATACGCCAGCAGGTGCGGCGTTGGTGAGTGCGGGACCAAGGTAAACGCAAAAAGGCAACATAAGTTGCCTTTTTTAGTGTTTTCTCTCTCTCCCCGATGGGGAGAGGGTTAGAGTGAGGGGCGTGTATTACCCCTCTTTCACCTGTCCTCGCGCGACCGGGACCGGCAACCAGGCGCGAATACTTAAACCGCCCCGTTCGCTGGTTCCAATTTCCAGCAATCCGTTATGGTTATCAATAATACGCTGTACGATCGCCAGACCAAGTCCGGTACCGCTGGTGCTACGCGCGCTATCGCCACGAACAAAAGGCTGGAACAAATGCTTACGCTGCTCGGGTTTAATGCCAGGGCCGTCATCGTCAACCTGGAACCAGGCGCGGTTAAGCTCCGATCCGCTGCTGACTTTAATCCAACCATTACCGTAACGCGCCGCGTTCACCACCATATTCGCCACTGCACGTTTGATTGAGAGCGGATGCATGCGAACCTCAATCTCACCCGCCTGCAAATCGGTATCAATCTCACGCTCGTAACCGCTTTCCGCCGCGACCACCTCACCCAGCACACCGTTGAGATCCGCCATTTCCATCGGCATCTCTTGCCCGGTACGCAGGTAATCGATGAACTGTTCGATGATGGCATTGCACTCTTCAATGTCCTTGTTAATGGACTCCGCAAGATAGCCATCTTCTTCGCCCATCATCTCGGTCGCCAGACGGATACGCGTCAACGGCGTACGCAGATCGTGGCTCACACCCGCCATTAACAACGTGCGATCGTCAGCGAGCTGCTTAACGCCCGCCGCCATATGGTTAAAGGCACGCGTCACCGACCGCACTTCCGAAGCACCATACTCGCGCAGCGGCGGTGGAATAATACCTTTCCCCACCTGCAGGGCAGCATGCTCAAGATCGACCAAGGGTCGGTTTTGTATTCGGATGAACAGCCACGCGCCGCCTATCGCCATCAGCATAATCGCCAGCGTGTAACGGAATAGCGGCGAGAAATCGCCCTGATGAATTTCAGTCAGCGGGACACGCACCCAGATATTGGGTGATAGCCAGGTTTTCAGCCAGACAACGGGCGAGCTTTTGTTGACCTCAACGCGAACTTCCGTCGGGCCACCCAGCTGCTGCGCCATCTGATGACTTAAGAATTCGTAATGCTGCGCCCACCGCAGTCCCGCGTCTTCCGCCGCTTCGTTTGAATAGAGTGATATCCCTAGCTCACGATAAATTTCACGGCGAAACGCAGGGGGAACGACCAACTGCGTGCCGTCCTCCAGTTGCAGTTTATCGGTCATCAGCATACGGACTTCGTATGCCAGGACCTTATTAAACTGCTGGAGGCTCGGCAGAATCGCAAAGTTCAGCACCACCAGGTAGGTTGTCACCAGGCTGACGAACAGCAGGGTGACAATCAATAACAGCGTGCGGGCAAACGAGCTTCGCGGTGAGAAGCGCATTCGCCTCATGCTTTAGAACCGTCCGGCACAAAGACGTAGCCCAGACCCCAAACGGTCTGAATATAACGAGGATGCGCTGGATCTTCTTCCACCATGCGGCGCAGACGGGAAATCTGTACGTCGATAGAACGTTCCATAGCTGAGTATTCACGACCACGCGCCAGGTTCATTAGCTTATCGCGAGATAACGGTTCACGCGGATGGCTAACCAGCGCTTTCAGCACAGCAAATTCGCCACTGGTCAGCGGCATAGGCTCGTCTTCGCGGAACATTTCGCGAGTCCCGAGATTCAGCTTGAACTTGCCGAAAGCGATAACCGCTTCTTCCTGAGACGGTGCGCCCGGCAGTTCGTTCGCCTGACGACGCAGCACGGCACGGATACGCGCCAGCAGTTCACGCGGGTTAAAGGGTTTAGGAATGTAGTCGTCGGCACCAATTTCGAGGCCCACGATACGGTCAACTTCTTCCCCTTTCGCCGTCACCATAATGATCGGCATCGGGTTACTTTGGCTACGCAGACGGCGGCAGATAGAGAGACCATCTTCGCCTGGCAGCATGAGGTCGAGCACCATCAGGTGGAACGACTCACGGGTGAGTAAGCGATCCATCTGTTCGGCGTTAGCGACGCTACGAACCTGGAAGCCCTGCTCGGTGAGATAACGCTCTAGCAGCGCACGAAGGCGCATGTCGTCATCCACGACCAGAATCTTATAATTCTCTTGCATATGTGTACTCCCAAAGGTCCGGATAGTGTATCAGTACGTATTCTAAAAAAGTGCACGTATTCGACCAGCTAAATCTGGTATAAATTCTAGTCGAAATTGTTACAAAGCATATTTAACAGCAGCTTATCTGCACATTTCATCACATAAATCATTATTAATCCTGTCTGGTAATATATGTGGTACGTATTGTGCGCAAGATATGTCATTGAACCAGGTCTTAAGGTCATACCATGAAAACGCCGCTGATCACCCGTGAAGGGTACGAAAAACTCAAAAAAGAGAAAGATTACCTGTGGCGAGAAGAGCGCCCAGAGGTCACCAAAAAAGTCACCTGGGCAGCCAGTCTCGGCGATCGCAGCGAGAACGCTGACTATCAGTATAATAAAAAACGCCTGCGTGAAATCGATCGCCGGGTACGTTATCTGACTAAATGTCTCGAATATCTGAAAATAGTCGATTACTCCCCACAGCAGGAAGGCAAAGTCTTCTTCGGCGCGTGGGTAGAAATCGAGAACGACAACGGCGATACCAAGCGGTTTCGCATCGTCGGCTATGATGAAATTTTTGGTCGTAATGATTACATCTCTATCGATTCACCGATGGCTCGCGGGCTGCTGAAAAAGGAAGTAGGTGATTTAGCTATCGTGCAAACACCGGGCGGCGAAGCAAGCTGGTACGTGAACGAAATTGAGTACGTAAAATAGTCCGAGAGCGCCCTCCACGGCTGGCATTTTTGCCAGCCAGTCCGTATAACTATCCCCCTAAATTTCGATCCTAAAGATGAAATAGCCATGATGAAAGAGTCGCTCTGCCGCATTATTGCGGGTGAACTTCAGGCCAGAACCGAACAGGTAGAAGCTGCCGTTCGCCTGCTTGATGAAGGGAACACCGTGCCGTTTATCGCACGTTATCGCAAGGAAATCACCGGCGGTCTGGACGATACACAGTTGCGCAACCTGGAAACCCGACTGGGCTACCTGCGCGAGCTGGAAGACCGCCGCCAGGCCATTCTTAAATCCATCGGCGAACAGGGTAAGCTTACCGATGCGCTGGCAGGTGCCATCAATGGCACGATGAGCAAAACCGAGCTCGAAGATCTTTATCTTCCGTATAAACCCAAGCGCCGCACCCGTGGCCAGATCGCCATTGAGGCGGGTCTGGAGCCATTGGCCGATCTGCTGTGGAACGAGCCGTCGCACGATCCTGATACCGAAGCCGCGAAATTCATCAACGCCGACAACGGCGTGGCGGACACCAAAGCCGCCCTCGATGGCGCGCGCTATATTCTGATGGAGCGCTTTGCAGAAGATGCCTCACTGCTCTCCAAAGTGCGTGACTACCTGTGGAAGAACGCGCATCTCGTCTCTAAGGTGGTCAGCGGCAAAGAAGAGGAAGGCGCGAAATTCCGTGACTACTTCGATCATCACGAACCGATTTCAACCGCCCCGTCGCACCGCGCGCTGGCCATGTTCCGTGGCCGTAACGAAGGCGTGCTGCAACTGGCTTTGAATGCCGACCCGCAGTTCGACGAGCCGCCGAAAGAGAGCTATTGCGAGCAAATCATTACCGACCACCTTGGCCTGCGTTTGAACAACGCCCCTGCCGATAGCTGGCGCAAAGGCGTGGTGAGCTGGACATGGCGCATTAAAGTGCTGATGCACCTCGAAACTGAACTGATGGGCACCGTGCGCGAACGCGGTGAAGAAGAGGCCATCAACGTATTCGCCCGTAACCTGCACGACCTGCTGATGGCAGCCCCTGCGGGTCTGCGCGCCACCATGGGTCTGGATCCGGGTCTGCGTACCGGCGTGAAGGTGGCCGTTGTCGATGGCACCGGCAAGCTGGTCGCAACCGACACGATTTATCCGCATACCGGACAAGCGGCCAAAGCCGCCGTTGCGGTTGCCGCATTGTGCGAAAAGCACAACGTTGAGCTGGTGGCGATTGGTAACGGCACGGCGTCGCGTGAAACCGAGCGTTTCTTCCTCGACGTGCAGCAGCAGTTCCCGAAAGTCACCGCGCAAAAGGTTATCGTCAGCGAAGCAGGCGCATCGGTCTATTCCGCCTCTGAACTGGCTGCACTCGAGTTCCCCGATCTGGACGTGTCCATTCGCGGAGCGGTATCCATCGCCCGTCGTCTACAAGATCCGCTGGCAGAGCTGGTGAAAATCGATCCTAAGTCCATCGGTGTCGGCCAGTACCAACACGACGTGAGCCAAACACAGCTGGCCCGCAAGCTGGATGCTGTAGTCGAAGACTGCGTAAACGCCGTTGGCGTGGACTTAAATACCGCTTCCGTCGCCCTACTCACCCGCGTGGCAGGCTTAACCCGCATGATGGCGCAGAACATCGTGACCTGGCGTGATGAAAACGGGCAATTCCAGAACCGTCAGCAGTTGCTGAAGGTCAGCCGTCTGGGGCCAAAAGCCTTCGAACAGTGCGCGGGATTCCTGCGTATCAACCACGGCGATAACCCGCTGGATGCCTCTACCGTTCACCCGGAAACCTATCCTGTAGTCGAGCGTATACTGGCCGTCACCCAGCAGGCGCTAAAAGACCTGATGGGGAACAGCGCCGAGCTGCGTAACCTGAAGGCCGTCGATTTTACCGACGAGCAGTTCGGTATCCCGACCGTCTCCGACATCATCAAAGAGCTGGAAAAACCGGGCCGCGATCCACGTCCTGAGTTTAAAACGGCGAAGTTTGCCGAAGGCGTAGAAACCATGAAAGATCTGCTGCCGGGCATGGTGCTGGAAGGTGCGGTGACTAACGTGACCAACTTTGGCGCATTCGTTGATATTGGCGTTCATCAGGATGGTCTGGTCCATATCTCGTCGCTGGCCGATAAGTTCGTGCAAGATCCCCACACCGTGGTGAAAGCGGGCGATATCGTGAAGGTGAAAGTGCTGGAAGTGGATATGCAGCGTAAGCGTATCGCCCTGACCATGCGTCTTGATGAGCAGCCAGGCGAAACCAACGCCCGTCGCGGAAGCGGCGGTGGCGGACGCGAGCAAGCGCGTCCCGCGGCAAAACCGGCCCAGCCTCGCGGACGTGAATCGCAAACGTCTGGCAACAGCGCCATGATGGATGCGCTGGCAGCCGCCATGGGTAAAAAGCGTTAAGACTCAGCCTAACCCTCTCCCCAATGGGGAGAGGGAACTGCCCGGTGCGGTTTTACTCCCTCGCCCCTTTGGGGTGTACGGTCCGGGGTGAGGGGAGCAGAATTATATTGTAATATGTGGAACCGATTGCATATCCATATTTATACCGATAATTATCACTTCGTTAACAAATATGTCTTTTCTCTCTTACCGGTAAAATCAGTAAATATTGAGCAAGGTCAAACAGTGCTTTAATTAATAGCCAACTGAACATTCCGTCACATTTTATATATTGCTGATAAAAACCATTCTCATTATCATTGCATCTGTCGATTATTTAACCTTCGGTGAAAGTGGTCTCTATGCAATTCACGCCAGACAGTGCCTGGAAAATTACCGGGTTTACCCATGAAATCAGCCCTGCATATCGCCAGAAACTGCTGTCGTTAGGCATGTTGCCGGGTTCTTCTTTCCAGGTGGTACGCATCGCGCCACTCGGCGACCCGATCCATATCGAAACCCGTCGCGTCAATCTGGTATTGCGTAAAAAAGATCTCGCCTTAATAGAAGTCGAAGCTTTACCCCGTTAAATCGCCAGCAGTTATACCGAGTCTACAACAATGAAAAAATTAACCATTGGCTTAATTGGTAATCCTAATTCCGGCAAGACCACGTTATTTAATCAGTTAACCGGCGCACGTCAGCGCGTGGGAAACTGGGCAGGCGTCACGGTTGAACGTAAAGAGGGCCAGTTTTCGACGACGGACCATCACGTCACGCTCGTTGATCTGCCGGGCACCTATTCGCTCACCACGATTTCCTCTCAAACATCGCTCGACGAGCAAATCGCCTGTCACTACATTCTGAGCGGCGACGCGGATTTGCTGATCAACGTTGTCGATGCCTCAAACCTTGAGCGTAACCTCTACCTGACGCTGCAATTACTGGAGTTGGGCATCCCGTGCATCGTCGCGTTAAACATGCTCGATATCGCTGAAAAACAAAAAATTCGTATTGATATCGATGCGCTCTCCGCACGCCTTGGCTGCCCGGTCGTGCCGCTGGTGTCGACGCGCGCACGCGGCATTGATGCATTGAAGTTAGCCGTCGATCGCCATACGCAGAATACCTGTCTTGAGCTGGTTCATTACGCCAAACCTTTGCTTCGTGAAGCTGGCCATCTCGCGCAAGAGATGGCTCAGACGATGCCGCAAAAGCAGCGGCTCTGGCTGGGTTTGCAAATGCTCGAAGGCGATATCTACAGCCGAGCTTATGCCGGTGACGCCGCCCAAAAACTGGATATCTCGCTTGCGCGACTCAGTGAAGAACTCGACGATCCCGCACTGCATATTGCCGACGCCCGTTATCAAAGCATCGCAGCCATCTGCGAGGTCGTCAGTAACATCCTGACCGCCGAGCCAAGTCGTTTCACCGCTGCGGTCGATCGCGTGATCCTGAACCGTTTTCTCGGTTTGCCAATTTTCCTGCTGGTGATGTACCTGATGTTCCTGCTCGCCATCAACATTGGCGGTGCGTTGCAGCCTCTTTTCGATGTCGGTTCAGTCGCTATCTTTATTCACGGCCTGCAATGGCTCGGCTACACCCTGCACTTCCCTGAATGGCTGACCATTTTCCTGGCACAAGGGGTTGGCGGCGGCATTAACACCGTCCTGCCGCTGGTTCCACAAATCGGCATGATGTACCTGTTCCTCTCCTTCCTTGAGGACTCCGGTTATATGGCCCGCGCCGCGTTTGTCATGGACCGCCTGATGCAGGCGCTCGGTTTACCGGGTAAATCCTTCGTGCCGCTGATTGTCGGTTTTGGCTGCAACGTGCCGTCGGTCATGGGCGCTCGCACGCTGGATGCTCCGCGTGAACGCCTGATGACCATCATGATGGCACCGTTTATGTCCTGCGGCGCACGACTGGCCATCTTCGCCGTATTTGCTGCCGCCTTCTTCGGTCAGCAAGGTGCGCTGGCGGTATTCTCGCTTTACATTCTGGGTATCGTGATGGCAATCCTCACCGGTCTGATGCTCAAACACACCATTATGCGCGGCGAAGCCTCACCGTTTGTGATGGAACTGCCGGTGTATCACGTTCCACACGTCAAAAGCCTGCTCATCCAAACCTGGCAGCGCCTGAAAGGCTTTGTCCTGCGCGCGGGTAAAGTGATTGTCATCGTGAGTATTTTCCTCAGCGCGCTGAACAGCTTTACCTTGAGCGGCGAAGCGGCGGATAACATTAATGACTCGGCGCTGGCTTCCGTCAGCCGCGTGATTACTCCGCTGTTTAAACCGATCGGCGTACATGAAGATAACTGGCAGGCTACCGTTGGCCTGTTTACCGGCGCGATGGCAAAAGAAGTTGTCGTCGGTACGCTGAACACGCTCTACACGGCGGAAAATATTCAGGAACAGGAATTTAATCCGGCAGAGTTCCATCTCGGCGATGAGCTGGTCGGTGCCGTAGATGAAACCTGGCAGAGCCTGAAAGACACCTTTAGCCTGAGCGTGCTGGCAAACCCTATCGAAGCCAGCAAAGGCGACGGTGAAATGGCAACCGGTGCGATGGGCGTGATGAGCGAGAAGTTTGGCAGCGCATCGGCAGCCTACAGCTACCTCATCTTCGTGCTGCTCTACATTCCGTGCATTTCAGTCATGGGGGCGATTGCCCGCGAGTCCAGCCGAGGCTGGATGGGCTTCTCGGTCCTGTGGGGGCTAAACATTGCCTATTCGCTGTCCACCGTGTTCTATCAGGCGGTCAATTACAGTCAGCATCCTCGCTACAGTCTGGTCTGTATTCTGGCCGTCGTGCTGTTCAACGTGGTGCTAATTGGGCTGCTTCGTCGGGCGCGTAGCCGCGTGGATGTCAATTTACTGGCAACCCGCAAAACGGCCGCAACGTGCTGTAATAGCCCGGCTGGCGATTGCCACTAAGAGGTGAAATCATGGCATCGATAATTCAGGTTCGCGATTTACTGGCGCTACAGGGCCGTATGGAGGCCAGGCAATTGAGCCTCACCCTGCATACGCCGCAGCCGATGATCGATGCCATGCTCGAACGACTTGAAGCCATGGGAAAAGCCATGCGGTTTAAGGAAGATGCGGATGGATGTCTTTCGGGGAGTTGTAAAAGTTGTCCGGAAGGCAAGGCCTGTCTCAGAGAATGGTGGGCACTGCGTTAACGCCGGGCGGGGAAACCCGCCCGGCATGTTCATGTATTACTTGTAAACGTCCGCCGTTGCATGAACGTTTTTCTCATTTTTGCTGCCGCTAGTGATCACATAGTAAGTCCCACCCAGTTCGTCAGCTTTTTTCGACAGCTCTTTTCTCGCATCCATAGGAGCGGTGGTGTCAGAGGTGGTGATCTCGCCAACCTTAGTCAGATTCATTTCACCAACTTTGTCTTTCTCCAGCTCTTTCGCTGCAAAAACACCGAATGACAATGACCCAATAACCAAAGAGGCAACAATACCTGTAGCAAGCTTCATAGCTATCACTCCCATAAATTGTAGTTTTGATTATCGTCGACGGAATCACCGCGACGACCTTTGAAGTATTGTTGCGCCGCGTGACTTTTTCCAGGTTGAATAGAAAATAATCAGTCGAAACGTTGACTTAACGCAACCAGCGCCGCGCAAAACTCACCAGGATGCGAGATAAACGGCGCATGTGCTGCCTTCGCTATCACCCGAGATTCGCTTTGCGGCCATAGCGCATCCAGCAGTGGCACGACTTTGCGCGGCACCAGTCCATCCAGATAGCCATAGATACGCAGATGCGGAACCGAAAGCGTTGCCAGCGGTTGACGAAGATCGACGGTTTTAAGGATCTCCAACCCGCCATTCAGCACCTCTACGTTCGGCATCGGCAGCGACAGCACAATGTTTTTGAGCGTGCGAGCATCCTGACGCGCGGTGTCGGTCCCCATCGTTTGTAGCGCCAGAAAACGTTCCACCGTGCGTTTGAAATCGTCGCTGAGCTGCTGCTGAAAACCGGTTAACACCTCGGGCTTAATACCCGGCCAGTCTTCGCGAGCGCTGAAGCACGGAGACGATGCGACGGTTACGAGCGCCTGAACACGTTCCGGGTGCGTCAGGGCAATCTGACTTGCCACCAGCCCGCCGAGACTCCAGCCGAGCCAGATAGCGTTTTGCGGCGCGCGCTCCAGAACCTGCTGCGCCATCTCCTCAAGCGCCATGGCACCAAAACCGTGGCTGCGACCAAAGCCCGGGAGATCGACAAGATGCAGCGTAAATTGCGAAGCCAGTTCCTCTTGCACGCAATGCCACACCTCGGCGTTCAGTCCCCATCCGTGCAGCAGCACAAGATGACAATTTCCCGTTCCAACGGTCTGCCACCAAAGATTATTCATCGGTTATTGTTCTCTTTTTTAACAAGGAGGTTATCTATGCTAACAGCGCCCGGCTTATGCTGGCTATGTCGAATGCCGCTCCGGCTAAGCCACTGGGGGATTTGTTCCGTCTGTACGCGCTCGCTAAAAAACCGCATGACCTGCTGCCCGCAGTGCGGTCTACCGGCGTTCAGTTTCACGCTCCCCTGCGGGCGATGCCTGCAAAAGCCGCCGCCATGGTGCGAGCTGGTTGCCGTTGAGGATTATGTACAGCCATTAAGTGGCTTAATCCATAAGCTGAAGTTTTCGCACCAAAGCCAGCTGGCTCAACCGCTTTCCCGTCTGATATTGCTGGCGGTTCTGCGGGCCAAACGCACGCGGGCGTTGCCAAAAGTAGACTTGATTATCAATGTGCCGCTGCACTCCCGCCGCCACTGGCGACGCGGCTACAATCAAAGCGATTTACTGTGTCGTCCTCTCGCCCGCTGGCTGCGCTGCGCCTATTATCCGCATGCGCTTAAGCGGGTTCATGCCACGGCCATACAGCATCAACTCAGCGCGCGCTTGCGCAAAAGGAACCTTAAAAATGCCTTTCACCTTGAATTGCCGGTCAAGGGACGCCATATCGCGATTGTGGATGATGTCGTCACAACGGGCAGCACCGTTGCAGAGCTTTCCCGACTGCTTTTGCGAAGCGGTGCCGCGTCCGTTCAGGTATGGTGTTTGTGTCGTACCTTGTAGCCCTTTTCCGATGGGCGTATAATTATAACCAGGTATTTTAGTCAACTATTAGGCCAAAGCTATGATCCGTATTTCCGATTCTGCACAAGCGCACTTTGCCAAACTGCTGGCAAATCAGGAAGAAGGGACGCAGATCCGCGTGTTTGTGATCAATCCAGGCACTCCGAATGCAGAATGCGGTGTTTCTTATTGTCCTCCGGACGCTGTGGAAGCATCTGACACTGCCCTTAAATTTGAGCTGCTCACCGCCTATGTCGATGAGCTGAGCGCACCGTATCTTGACGATGCGGAAATCGATTTTGTCACCGACCAGCTGGGTTCTCAGCTGACGCTGAAAGCACCGAACGCCAAAATGCGTAAAGTGTCCGATGATGCTCCGCTGATGGAGCGCGTGGAATATCTGCTTCAATCACAGATTAACCCGCAGCTGGCAGGCCACGGTGGCCGCGTTACGCTGATGGAAATCACCGACGACGGCTTAGCCATTCTGCAGTTTGGTGGCGGCTGTAACGGTTGTTCCATGGTCGACGTAACCCTGAAAGAAGGGATCGAGAAGCAAATGCTGAACGAATTCCCGGAACTGAAAGGCGTGCGCGATCTGACCGAACACCAGCGCGGCGAACACTCCTACTACTAAGCTCTCCTGGCCCGGTACGCATCGTTTACCGGGCCTGCATTCCCTCTCTGCCATAACATGACCTGCGTCTCATAATTCAAATTTTGCCCCCCAGGGTGATTCTCAATCGCTATATGTTACCCGTATCATTCTCGTGGGCACTAAGCACCCTCATAACAGCCGTCTAAACTTAATGGTTTCGCAGGCAATCAGCGTTAGTGCCGTTATCGTTCTGTTCCCAGTTGGGACAATCGGAAGTGTCGTTGAAAAAATGACGTTACCCATAACAATTCATAGGCCAGGTCAATCATGCCATTAGTCATCGTAGCTATCGGTGTTGTCTTATTACTGCTCTTGATGATCCGTTTCAAGTTGAACGGCTTCATCGCTCTGGTTCTGGTGGCGCTCGCAGTCGGTCTGATGCAAGGCATGCCGCTGGTAAAAGTCATTAGCTCAATCAAAGCAGGTGTGGGCGGAACGCTCGGCAGCCTGGCGCTGATCATGGGCTTCGGTGCCATGCTCGGTAAAATGCTGGCAGACTGCGGTGGCGCACAGCGCATCGCGACCACCCTGATTGCCAAATTTGGTAAGCAGCACATCCAGTGGGCGGTGGTATTAACCGGCTTTACCGTTGGTTTTGCACTGTTCTATGAAGTGGGCTTCGTGCTGATGTTGCCACTGGTATTCACCATCGCGGCGTCGGCCAATATCCCACTGCTGTACGTCGGTGTGCCGATGGCGGCAGCGCTGTCGGTGACTCACGGCTTCCTGCCACCGCACCCGGGTCCAACCGCTATCGCGACCATTTTCCACGCTGATATGGGTAAAACCCTGCTGTTCGGTACGATTCTGGCCATCCCGACCGTTATCCTGGCCGGTCCGGTATTTGCTCGCTGCCTGAAAGGTATCGACAAACCAATCCCGGAAGGCCTGTACAGCGCGAAAACCTTTACTGAAGCAGAGATGCCGAGCTTTGGCGTCAGCGTCTGGACCTCTCTGGTGCCGGTTGTGCTGATGGCGATGCGCGCCGTAGCGGAAATGGTTCTGCCAAAAGGCCACGCCTTCCTGTCCGTTGCCGAATTCCTGGGCGACCCGGTTATGGCCACCCTGATTGCGGTGCTGATTGCGCTCTTTACCTTTGGTCTAAACCGCGGTCGTAACATGGATCAGATTAACGAAACGCTGACCTCTTCCATCAAAATTATTGCCATGATGCTGTTGATCATCGGCGGTGGCGGCGCGTTCAAGCAGGTGCTGGTAGACAGCGGCGTGGACAAATACATCGCTGCCATGATGAATGACACGAATATTTCTCCGCTGGTATTGGCATGGTCTATTGCTGCGGTTCTGCGTATCGCGTTGGGTTCAGCGACGGTCGCAGCAATCACCGCGGGTGGTATCGCCGCGCCGCTGATTGCGACAACGGGTGTGAGCCCAGAACTGATGGTTATCGCGGTCGGTTCCGGTAGCGTAATTTTCTCCCACGTGAACGATCCGGGCTTCTGGCTGTTCAAAGAGTACTTCAACCTAACGATTGGTGAGACCATCAAGTCCTGGTCAGTGCTCGAAACCATTATCTCGGTGTGCGGCCTGGTTGGGGTACTGCTGCTGAATATGGTGATTTAAGAGCAAAAAAGAACCCGCCGGTTGGCGGGTTCTTTGTTTTATCACTTCTTCACTTTTCTGCGCTTGTCCAAATCCTTAATCAGCTTGTTCACCCCATCGTCGGCAAACATCTTCTCAAGCGTAGTAGACAACTTACGTCGCCAGTTTTTGTACTGGTAACTGGTGCCCGGAATGTTCACCGGCTCCGCCATGCCGAGCCAGTCTTCCGGCTGAAGGCCCAGCAGCGCGCTGTTGCTGTCTGCAATGTAGCGTTGCATTCCACGATTTAGCGTGGCGGTCATCGCCATCAAGGAGGCTTTGTGCCCGGTGCGTTTTGGCAGACAACCATGCTTATGCAGCGCATCCAGAAGGCCTTGCTTTGCCAGTTCGCGATCCTGATACAGTCCGCGCAGTACCACTTCATCAGGATACAGCCCTAACGTTTTGCCAAGCGTGAGATCGCCGCTTTCCCAATAGCCTCGCAGCGTAGGAAGATCATGCGTTGTCGCGACAGCCATTGATTGTTCAGGGTACGCTTTCGGCGAACGGAACGTCTTCTCATGATCACTCTCGAAATAAAGGACTTTGTAGGAATAAACGCCACTGTCGCGTAATTTGCTCACGATTTCAACCGGCACGGTACCGAGGTCTTCGCCAATCACCATGCAGCGGTGGCGCTTACTTTCGAGCGCGAGAATAGAGAGCAGATCATCCACCGGATAATGAACATAGGCCCCGTGGTCTGCCGTTTCGCCATACGGGATCCACCACAAACGCAGCACTGACATGACGTGGTCGATGCGCAACGCACCGCAGTTTTGCATGTTGGCGCGCAGCAGATCGATAAACGGCTCGTAGCCACGCGCGACCATCACGTGCGGGTCCATCGGCGGCAAGCCCCAGTTCTGCCCCAGCGGGCCGAGGATATCCGGCGGCGCGCCGACTGATGCTTTCAGGCAGTAAAGCTCGCGGTCACACCAGGTTTCCGCCCCGCCTTCCGCCACGCCAACCGCCAGATCGCGATACAGGCCAATCGGCATATTGTAGCCCTGGCTTTCCTGCCAGCAGGCCGCAAACTGGCTATAAGCAAGCCATTGCAACCACAGGAAAAAGTCCACTTCATTGACGTGCTTCTTACAGAATGCTTTAACATCCGGTGAGTCGATGGACTGATACGCCTCCGGCCATACCGGCCAGCCCCAGCGCATCTCGTCCTCTTTCACCTGATACGCGTGCAGTGCGTCAAACGCCGCCTGCCAGTAAAGGCTTTCACCTTCCTGAGCGACAAACTGGCGGAACGCCGCCATCTGCTCATCTTTACGCGTCGAGAACCCTTTCCACGCCAGGCGCAGCGCCGCCATTTTTAGCGACGTCACGGTCGAGTAATCGACCCAATCCGCTTCTCGCGCCTGTTTTAGCATCTGCTGCGTTGTGCTGAGTGTCCACCACGCCTGAGCGTCTTTGTTATTTTTGAAATCGTCTAATGCGTTGACGTCGATGTAAATCACGTTCAACCAGCGACGCGACGACGGACTGTAAGGGCTGGCGCTTTCCGGATTGGCCGGATAGAGCGCATGAATCGGGTTAAGACCGATAAACGCCCCGCCGCGCTCGCCCACGTTAGCCAGCATCTTTTTCAGATCGCCAAAATCACCGATACCCCAGTTGCTGTCCGAGCGCAGCGTATAAAGCTGGACGCACGCGCCCCATAGCTTTTTGCCCTCAAGCAACGCCTGCGGTTCGTAACAGCGTTTAGGCGCGACAATCACCCGGCAATGGGCGCGTTGGTCATTCTGAGTGAGCGTCAGGGTGTGGTAGCCCTCCGGCAGTTTTGCCGGAAGGTTAAGATGTTTACCGCCAATGGCATGGCCCTTATGCTGTTGCCCGTCTTCGGTGGTTAACAGCCAACTAAACTCGCCTTTGCCTTCAATCATGAGCGGCATTTTTTTGCCCGAAGTGAAGACCATCACGTTAGCTATCGGGCTTACCGCCGCTTTCGCGACGGGTTTGGTTTTATGCATGGCATCCAGCAAACGTCTTTTGGTTTCAGCACCAATTGACTGCGGTTTACCGTGAGCATTGATGTAGCTGGGGCTGATCCCCGCCGCCAACGCGGCATTATCCAGACGTTTGCTATCCATCGCGCTTCCTTAGCGTTTTGCCTGCCAGATACGGGCCTGATAATCACGAATTGAACGGTCAGAACTGAACATCCCACAGCGGGCGGTATTCAAAATACACGCCCGGGTCCAGGCTTCCTGGTCGCGATACAGCACATCGACCTGCTTCTGCGCGTCGACATAAGCCGTAAAGTCGGCCATCACCAGATACGTATCGCCACCGTGTTTGTCCATGCTGTGCAGCATCTGGTCAAACGCGTGCTTATCATCGTCGCTGTATTTACCGCTTTCCAGCTCTTTCAATACGGCATCCAGCACTTTGTCTTTTTTGCGCCATTT
>JALCNW010000031.1 GCA_022649305.1 Enterobacter sp. | reverse complement strand
CGTTTCTCCGGCAATGTGACGTTACTCTAGTACGATTACGACGCGCTTAACAATAGCGTTAGTGCGGCTTTACTGTGGGTTCAATGGCTTGTGGATCGTCAGCCACTGTCTCCACGGCTTCTTTCCAGTATTTATGCTTGGTTGTCTTACCAATTCCGGGATTCATGCTGTTTGTTGGATCGTTCTCGCGATAAAAACGCTTAAGCGTTTCTGGCGCTTCATACAGATGCCCAACGTTATGCTCAGCAGGGTATTGCGCCCCGCGTGCGCGCAGCAATTCAAGCATCTCATCTTTCAATGCATGCGCATCGACGCCTTTTTTGACGATGTAATCCTGATGGAATACATGGCACATAAAGTGGCCGTAATAGAGCTTATGCACCAGTTTGCTGTCGATTTCCGCTGGCAGATGTTCGAACCATTCCGTGTCGTTTCGGCGCAGCGCGATATCCAGCGCCAGAATGTCTTCTACCTCATCGGCATGCACTGCCTGATAACGAATAGCCGCGCCCGCAGCGGCGAAGCGATGCAAAAAGGCTTTGCTGCCTTCTTCTGGCGTACAGGCAAAGAAATCGCCTTCAGCGGTTTTGAAGAACTCAGCGAGCCAACTTTGCGCTTCAGCAATGCCGTTACCTGACATTTTCAGCAGCAGATGATGTTCATACTTGTCGCGCCAGCTTTTCATGCGCGGGGGAAGATGCGACGGGAAGGCGCTTCCCAGCTTCTGCATAAAGCGGTCGCTAAAATGCGGTTTGAACAGCGACACCTTATCCAGCATGGCGTCGGCGCGTCCTTTCATCGTGAAGAAGAAGGGCATTTTGTCGGTGCCAAGCTTGTCGATCATCAGGAAGGTGTCTTTACCGTAGCGCTCGGCGATATCGTAGATATCCCGATGCATATATTCGCCCGCGACCGGCAGATTCGTGAACTGCCCCAAAATATGACGACGAATTTCGGTCAGCACTTCAGGCTGATTGGTGCCGATATAAAAGACCTGTTGTTGTTTCTCTGCCGGGAATGTGTCCAGACGGACGGCAAACACGGCCAGCTTGCCTGCGCAGCCTGAGGATTCAAACAGACGGTCCGGATCCGCGTTATAGCGCGCTGGAGTATCGGCCTCGATATCGCGTACGCGCTCGACGTAATTATGATCGTGGGCGTGACGCCCGTCGTGCTGGACGTCGCCATCATTGACACGCTCGTCGTCGAGCTTGCTGAGGATCTGTTCCGGCGTCACGCCAAGATTGATCCCCAGGTGGTTAACCAACTGAAGCTTGCCATTTTCATCAATGCGGGCATACAGCGACATCTCGGTATAGGCCGGGCCGCGTTGCACCAGCGAACCGCCGGAGTTATTGCAGATCCCACCCACGACCGACGCCCCGATACAGGACGATCCGATCACCGAGTGTGGCTCGCGACCCAAAGGTTTCAGCGCCTTTTCCAGCGAATAGAGCGTGGTGCCAGGATAGGCCAGAACCTGCTCGCCTTTATCCAGGATGTGAAGCTTATCCAGACGCAAGGTGCTGATAATGACGATATCACGGTCATAATCATTGCCATTTGGCGTAGAGCCTTCGGTCAGGCCGGTATTTGCCGCCTGCATCAGAATGATTTTATCGGCTTCGACGCTGACGGCTAATACGCGCCACAGTTCCAGCAAGGTACCAGGGAAAACCACCGCCAGCGCTTCGCCTTGACCCGAGCGGAAGCCTTTACGATAGCGAGCGGTTTTTGCCGGGTCGGTGAGCAGGTGAGAGTGACCCACCAGGCGCGACAGTTCGTTGATGAATACGTTGTTATTTTGGGTCCGAACGGAAGTCATTATCCACTCCTTGTGGTGGGGCAAATTTCTCGCCATAAAGCATAGCGCGATTAACCGTTACGCGAGCGAGTATTCACCAGAATAATCAGAGAATAACCCTGCCAGGTTCACAGGGTTTATGGCACACTGCGCTTTTCGTACGGTCTGGTCGAGAAAGTCCGGCGGTTAATGATGAGAGAGTACAACAACATGAAATGGCTTTGTTCTGTAGCTGTCGCAGTCGGTCTGGCGCTGCAACCCGCGCTGGGTGAAGATCTGTTTGGCAATCACCCGTTAACGCCCGAAGCGCGTGACACCTTTGTCACGGACTTGCTCACTAAAATGACCGTCGATGAGAAAATCGGCCAGCTGCGTCTGATAAGCGTCGGGCCGGATAATCCTAAAGAAGCCATCCGCGAGATGATCAAAGAGAGCCAGGTCGGGGCGATTTTTAACACCGTCACGCGTGAAGATATCCGCAAAATGCAGGATCAGGCCATGCAGCTTAGCCGCCTGAAAATCCCGCTCTTCTTTGCCTACGACGTGGTTCACGGCCAGCGTACCGTTTTCCCTATTAGCCTCGGGTTAGCCTCTTCTTTCAATCTGGATGCCGTGACTACCGTTGGGCGCGTCTCCGCGTATGAAGCGGCCGATGACGGCCTGAACATGACCTGGGCACCGATGGTCGATGTCTCTCGCGATCCACGCTGGGGCCGGGCATCTGAAGGTTTTGGTGAAGATACTTATCTGACCGCCACGCTGGGTAAAACCATGGTCGAAGCGATGCAGGGCAAAAGTCCGGCCGATCGTTACTCGGTAATGACCAGCGTGAAACACTTTGCGGCGTATGGTGCCGTAGAGGGCGGTAAAGAGTACAACACCGTTGATATGAGTCCGCAGCGTTTGTTTAACGACTACATGCCGCCGTACAAAGCGGGCTTGGACGCTGGCAGCGGTGCGGTAATGGTGGCGCTGAACTCGCTGAACGGTACGCCTGCTACCTCTGATTCATGGCTGCTGAAAGATGTGCTGCGCGACCAGTGGGGGTTCAAAGGCATTACGGTTTCCGATCACGGCGCGATTAAAGAACTGATTAAGCACGGTGCGGCGTCCGATCCCGAAGACGCGGTGCGCGTGGCGCTCAAAGCCGGTATTAACATGAGCATGAGCGACGAGTATTACAGTAAATATCTGCCCGACCTGGTAAAAACCGGCAAGGTGACGATGGCGGAGCTGGACGATGCGACGCGTCACGTTTTGAACGTGAAATATGACATGGGTCTGTTTAACGATCCGTACAGCCATCTGGGGCCGAAAGACTCCGATCCGCGAGATACCAACGCCGAAAGCCGTCTGCATCGTAAAGAGGCGCGTGAAGTGGCGCGCGAAAGCCTGGTTCTGCTTAAAAACCGCCTCGACACGCTGCCGTTGAAAAAATCCGCTTCGATTGCCGTGGTTGGTCCGCTGGCCGACAGTAAACGCGACGTGATGGGAAGCTGGTCCGCTGCGGGTGTGGCTGACCAGTCTGTCACTGTATTAACCGGCATTAAAAATGCGCTCGGTGAAAACGGTAAAGTGGTTTACGCCAAAGGCGCAAACGTCACCAGCGACAAGGATATCGTCACCTTCCTGAACCAATATGAAGAGGCGGTGAAGGTTGATCCGCGCTCGGCTAAGGAGATGATCGACGAAGCCGTTAACGCAGCGAAACAGGCTGACGTGGTGGTGGCCGTTGTCGGTGAAGCGCAGGGTATGGCGCATGAAGCCTCCAGCCGAACTGACATCAATATTCCGCAAAGCCAGCGTGATTTGATTGCCGCCCTGAAAACCACCGGCAAGCCGCTGGTATTGGTGCTGATGAATGGTCGTCCATTGACGTTAGTGAAAGAAGACCAGCAGGCGGATGCGATTCTCGAAACGTGGTTTGCCGGTACCGAGGGCGGAAATGCGATTGCCGACGTGCTATTTGGTGATTACAACCCGTCTGGCAAGCTGCCGATGTCCTTCCCGCGCTCGGTGGGACAGATTCCGGTGTATTACAGCCACCTGAACACTGGCCGTCCTTACAATGCCGACAAGCCGAATAAATATACGTCGCGTTACTTTGACGAGGCCAACGGTCCGTTGTATCCGTTCGGCTACGGTCTGAGCTACACCACCTTTACGGTGTCCGATGTGAAAATGTCTGCACCGTCCATGACGCGTGACGGCAACGTGACGGCCAGCGTGGATGTCACCAACACCGGCAAACGCGAAGGAGCAACGGTTATTCAGATGTATATTCAGGACGTTACGGCGTCGATGAGCCGTCCGGTGAAGCAGCTGCGTGGTTTTGACAAAGTTGACCTTAAGCCTGGCGAAACCAAAACCGTGAGCTTCCCGATTGATGTGGATGCGCTCAAGTTCTGGAACCAGCAGATGAAGTACGACGCTGAGGCGGGCAAGTTTAACGTCTATATCGGGGTCGATTCTGCACGCGTCAATAAAGGTGAGTTCGAACTGAAGTAATCGACATCACCAAAGACAACACAAGACACGAAACCCGCCTCGCTGCGGGTTTCGTGACAGATAACACACCTTTTCTCGTCTCTGCGCATTAATCACCTCAATTCCGCCCTTTTCAACACGCCGTTCCCCCTAAAGTGTGAGGCTTTTCACAACTCATTTCTGCGCGTCAGTTGAAAACGTGAACAGTATCATAAGTGCTTGTCGCCTTCTCCGGGCGGCGTGATGGCTCTCACTTTTCACATAAAATCTGGTTAAATGCGCCCCCGATGCCGGGCCATGACGCCGTTTAATGCCTGTCAAATTACAGCTGACAGGTATTCACATGAAGCTCTCTTTAGAAAATGTCGATCTCGACCGCAGCGGCATGACGGCGGTAACCGTCGAACTTCAGCACGCCATTAATACGCTCGTGCAGGCCGGCGGCGGGACGCTGGTGGTGACGCCGGGCATCTACCTGACGGGTACGCTGATACTGCCGTCGAATTTCACGCTACACCTTGAGGCCGGGGCGCGGCTGCTAGCCAGCCCGCACGAGGCAGATTATCAGGCCGCCGAAACGCACAGTATCGCCGAGCTTTCCCGCATGGCGCTGATTTACGCCAGAGATGCGCAGCGCGTCACCCTGAGCGGGGCGGGCTGTATCGATGGGAGTGCGACCGCCTGGTTTAGTCCGCAGGTTGATAAACAGGGCTACAGGCAGCCGAAAGTCCATCGCCCGCGACTGCTGGTGCTGGAAGGCTGCGAGCAGGTCAGGCTGACGGATATCACGCTCTGCGACGCGCCTATGTGGACGGTGCACCTGGTCAGCTGTCATCACGTTTTTATCCGCAATATAACCATTAATAACGACCTGACGCTGTCCAACACCGACGCGCTGGATATCGATAGCTGTCAGCACGTTCACATCAGCGACAGCTATTTTAGCGCCGCCGATGATGGCATCTGCCTGAAGACCACCGCCAAGGCAGCGGCACTCCAGCAGCCAATCGAAAACGTCACGGTCAACAACTGCATCATTCGTTCAAAAAGCTGTGCCATCAAAGTCGGCACCGAAACCTTCGCCGATATCAGCAATGTCACCGTCGCCAACTGCGTGATTTATGAGTCCAATCGCGGGATTGGCCTGGTCTCGCGCGACGGGGGACATTTCCGCCAGATGAGCTTTTGCAACATGACCTTCGACTGCCGTCACGGCGATCCTTGCCACTGGGGCAAAGCCGACCCGGTATTCATCTCCGTTCGCCACCGCGCGCCCGACGTGATGCCGGGTGATATCAGCCAAATCAGCTTTACCAACCTGAACGGTACCGGCGAGGGGGCCATCAATCTGCATAGCGAAATAGCGGGCGCTATTCGTGATATCAGCTTTAACGGTTTGACCTTCCATCAAATTGTCAGCGGCTCGGATCAGCAGGGGCGTTACGACGTGCGCCCGCCGTGCAATCCACAGCGTCCAACCGGAATGGGGCTGGATAACGCCTATTGGGTCGATCCGCAAACGGGCTGCGCTCATGGCGTGGAACGTTATCCACACGGGCTTCCCGCCATCTATGCCAGCGGGGTGCAGAACCTGCATCTCAATGCGATCAATCTCACCCGTCCCGCGCCGCTTCCTGCGGGCTGGGATACAGACGATGTTCGAATCAACAGCGGCGAAATCAGGGGATCAAAATGATAAAAAAAGTGCGGGAAATTAAGCTGCGTAACTATGTCTGTTACGGGCTGGCGGATGTGATTGGCTCCGGGGCATTTACGCTGGTAAGCGCCTGGCTGCTGTTCTTCTTAACCACCTTCTGCGGCCTGACGCCCATTCAGGCGGGGTCGCTGTTTGCCGTGGCGCGCATTGTTGATGTGATTATGTGCCCGGTGATCGGATATGTTTCCGATAACTTCCATAAAACACGCCTGGGGCGTCGCTTTGGTCGCCGCCGTTTCTTCCTGTTGGCCAGCATTCCGCTGGTATCTGTCTATAGCCTGCTGTGGGTTGAAGGCTTTAACTACTGGATGTACCTGCTGTTTTATATCCTGTTTGAAATCGTCTACACCATGATCATTATCCCTTACGACACCCTGTCGGCAGAGATGACGTCCGATTTCAAAAAACGCTCAAAACTGACCAGCGCCCGGATGTATATCGCTCAGCTTGCCGGATTTGCGGCAGCGTTCCTCCCCGGGCGGCTGGTGGCCTGGTTCGGCCCTGAGTCGTCGGACTCCTTTTTCTATACCGGGGCGATTTTCACCGTCTCCTTTATGATCGTGCTGTTCTTTGTCTACTTCGGTACCTGGGAGCGTTCGCTGGAAGAGATCCAGCAAAACGAACAACACGATGAGGACGAAGAAAAAGAGCCGTTCGCGACGCGGGTTTACCATATCTATTACGATTTTGTCTCAACGCTGAAAATCAAAACGTTCCGCTCGCATCTGGGGATGTATTTGGGCGGGTCGGTTGCCCAGGATATTTTCAACTCCGTCTTTACCTACTTTGTGGTCTTCGCACTGATGACCTCATCGGTCATGGCGTCCAATTTGCTGGGCGTCGTGAATGGACTGCAATTCTTTGGGGTCGGCATCGCCACCTGGTTGACGTTACGCTTTTCACCGTCGCGCGCGTTTGCAACTCAGGCCACGATGGCGCTGGTGGCGTTTGCCCTGTTCGTCGCGGCGTATTTCAGCAGAACAAGCGGAATGTCGTTACTGTACGTTGGAGCGGCGGTCGCCGGGCTGGCGCGCGGCGGGATTTATGCCATCCCGTGGAATAACTACACCTTTGTCGCTGACGTGGACGAAATTCTGACGGGCAGCCGTCGGGAGGGCATTTTCGCCGGGTTTATGAGCCTGCTGCGCAAAGCTTCTCAGGCGCTGTCGATTTTCCTGGTCGGCGTAGCGTTACAGATGTCGGGATTTGTTTCGGGACAAAGCGCGCAGCCGCAGTCGGCCATCAACATGATTCTGATGATCATGATTGTTCTGCCGGTGATCCTCACCGTGTGGGGGATCTGGTCTGCCTTCCAGTTTAAGGTCAACAGCCGAACTCACGGCATTCTTAATGAAGAGGTGGCCCGTCTGAAGCAGGGCGGCAGTAAGGCCACCGTGAGCGCCGAGAATAAGGCGGTGATAGAAAGCCTGACCGGTATGCCCTATGAGTGCTGTTGGGGCGAAAACACCGTGGGTTATCTGAACCGCAAGCGGATGAATGCCCGCCTGCTTCAGGACAAAATCGCATGACGGAACAGAGCGTCTTTATCCAGCAGGGGCTCTGGGCTCGGCTGGGATTGCCCCGGGAGCTGTGCTGGGGTTTTATCGGCATCTTTCTGTTTATCACCGGAGCCACGATTGAGCAGAGCTGGCTGGCATCGATGCTGCAACATCGTGGCTTTGATGCCGTACAAATCAGCCTGCTCTCTTCAGTATTCGGCCTGTGTGTGGCAGCGGTGTCGTGGTTTTCCGGCATCGGGGCGGGGGTGCTCGGCTTGCGGCGATTGATGTGGGTCGCCACGCTTGTCTATTTTATCGGCTCGATTCCGTTTATTGGCTACGCGCTGCCGCACGGGAATTATCCGTTGATGGTGGCGAGCTATGCCCTGCGCGGCGTGGCGTATCCACTGTTTGCCTACTCTTTTTTGGTGTGGATTAATCAGCGCTGCGAACCGGCAATATTAGGCCGCGCGGTGTCGTGGTTCTGGATTGCTTTCGGCGTGGGGATGACCATTGTTGGGCCCTGGTATTCCAGCCTGATGTTGCCGATTATCGGTGAAATAGCCACGCTGCTGAGCGGCTTTGCGTTTGTCATGCTGGGCGCATGTTGTGCGCTGGTGCTCAATCGTGACCGTCCTCACTGGCAGCGCGACGGGCGACTCGGAGCCGCCTGTGCTGAAGGGATCCTGGTGCTGGTCCGTGAACCGAAAATGCGTCTCGCGGTTATCGTCAAAACCATCAACGATATCGGTAAATTCTCGCTGGTGATTTTGATGCCGGTTTACCTGCCGCGCTTTGGTTTTAGCATCGCGGAGTGGCTCACCATCTGGGGGCTGGTGAACGTGGTGAATATTTTCGCCAGTTATTTCTTCGGCTGGTTGGGCGATACCCTCGGCTGGCGCAACACGGTGGTCTGGTTTTCTGGCACGCTGTGTGGGCTGGCGATGATCTCAGTGTGCTACGCCCCGGTGTGGTTTGGTGACAGTGAAATCGCGCTGTTTCTGGCGCTGGCGCTTTACGCCATCGGGCTGGGGGCGTTTGGCCCATTGAGTGCGCTTATCCCATCGTTACTACCGGATAACAAAGGCGCGGCCATCTCGTGTCTTAATCTGGGGTCCGGGTTGAGCAATTTCGTCGGCCCGCTGATTGTGACGCTGTGCGTTTCACCGTTTGGCGTGGAAGGCACGCTGTGGGTCATCGCCATCCTCTATTTTGCCGCCAGCGTGCTGACGATTCCGCTGAAACTCCCCGCTGAGCGCTGATTCCAGGTAGAAACGGTGGTTTTCGTCTACGCTTTTCTCTCAAGCCTCTGAAAAAGGCCGCAAAATAATGAGGAAAGCAGCATGACAATTTCAAAGGGGACAATAGGCTCAGCGATGCTTCTTGCGGCGCTGAGCTTGCCTTTACACGCCGCAGAGCCGGTGAAAGTGGGATCAAAAATCGACACCGAAGGGGCGTTGCTGGGGAATATCATTCTGCAGGTGCTCGAAAGCCACGGGGTGAAAACCGTTAACAAAGTCCAGCTCGGCACCACGCCAGTGGTGCGCGGTGCAATCACTTCGGGCGAGCTGGATATCTACCCGGAATACACCGGAAACGGTGCGTTTTTCTTTAAAGATGAGAACGACGCGGCGTGGAAAAATGCCCGCGCGGGCTATGAGAAAGTGAAAAAACTCGATGCCGAAAAAAACAAGTTAATCTGGCTGACGCCTGCACCGGCCAACAATACCTGGACCATTGCCGTACGCAAAGATCTCGCGGAAAAGGGCAAGCTGACCTCGCTTGACGACCTGAGTCGCTATCTGAAAGACAAAGGCGAATTCAAGCTGGCGGCCTCGGCGGAATTTATCGAGCGCCCGGACGCATTGCCCGCTTTTGAAAAAGCGTATGGCTTTAAATTAGAACAGAGCCAGCTGCTGTCATTGGCCGGTGGTGATACGGCGGTGACCATTAAAGCGGCTGCGCAGAAAACCTCCGGCGTGAATGCCGCCATGGCCTATGGCACTGACGGCCCGGTTGCTGCGTTGGGGCTACAAACCTTATCCGATCCTAAAGGCGTCCAGCCTATTTATGCCCCCGCGCCGGTTGTGCGCGAAGCGGTGCTAAAAGCCTATCCGCAAATGGATGAATGGCTGAAACCGGTCTTTGAAAAACTGGATGAAAAAACACTGCAACAGCTGAATGCGAGCATTGCGGTGGAAGGGCTGGATGCCAAAAAAGTGGCGGCAGATTTCCTGAAGCAAAAAGGGCTCGTGAAGTAACAAGGTAATGCTGTGCCGATAAAATGTCATAACCGCGTACTGCTGCTTCTGGTGTTCTTTGCGTTGGCGGCGTGCGCGCTCCCGTATGTGAACTTTGCCCCCAACCGCCTGATGTCGGGTGAAGGGCGTGCTGTCTGGCAGGTATGGCCGTTTACGCCTCTCCTGCTGGCGTTGGTGATCTGTTTTGTTGCGACGCTCGCGCTGCGGCAAGGGCGGTTGCCGCTTATTCTCACGCTGATAGCGTGTGAGCTCCTGTTTGGGGTGCTGACCTGGAGCGCGGGCGAGGCTGCTACCCATCTGGCGAACACGGAAAGCCCGCTTGCGCGTACCTCGATAGGCAGTGGGCTATGGCTGTGGATGGCGTTATGCCTGCTGGCCTGTAGCGATGTCATTCGACGCCTAAGTGACCAACCCTTCTGGCGCTGGCTCCTGCACGCACAGATTTGGGTCCTGCCGCTGGGGCTGTTATTTAGCGGTGAACTCAACTCTCTCTCCCTGCTCAAAGAGTACGCGAACCGGCAGGACGTGTTCGATGATGCCTTTCTACAGCATCTGACCATTTTGTTCGGCACCTTGCTCCCGTCATTGCTTATCGGCGTACCGATTGGCCTGTGGTGTTATCGCCACCCCGCGCGTCAAGGGCCGGTATTCACCGTACTGAACATTATTCAAACTATTCCCTCCGTTGCGCTGTTCGGCCTGTTGATCGCACCTTTGGCGGGGCTGGTGAAGACCTTTCCGCTGCTCTCCTCGCTGGGTATTGCCGGGACGGGGATGACGCCAGCGCTGATTGCGCTCGTGCTCTATGCGTTGCTACCGCTTGCGCGAGGCGTGGTGGCTGGATTAAGCCAGGTATCACCGGATGTGCTGGAAAGCGCAAACGCCATGGGGATGAGTCAAAGCCAGCGCTTCTGGAAGATTCAGCTACCGATTGCCTTACCGGTACTGCTGCGCAGCCTGCGAGTGGTTGCGGTACAGACGGTGGGGATGGCGGTGATTGCGGCGCTGATTGGCGCAGGTGGCTTTGGCGCACTGGTGTTCCAGGGGCTTCTCAGCAGCGCACTGGATTTAGTTTTGCTGGGCGTTATTCCGACGATCGCCCTGGCGGTGGTCATTGACGCACTCTTTGCCTTGTGGCTGGCCCTCCTCAAGGGGAGAAACAATGATTGAATTTCACGATGTAAATAAAAGCTTTGCCGGACAGCCGGCGGTGAGCAACCTGAATCTACGATTTGAAGAGGGGGCGTTTACGGTACTTATCGGCACCTCCGGATCGGGCAAATCGACCACTTTAAAGATGATCAACCGCCTGGTGGAACATGACAGCGGGCTTATCCGCTTTGCCGGGGAAGAGATCCGCAGCCTACCGATACTGGAGCTTCGCCGCCGGATGGGGTACGCCATTCAGTCCATCGGTCTTTTTCCCCACTGGACGGTGGCGCAGAATATTGCCACCGTGCCGCAGCTGCAAAAATGGTCGCGACAGAAAATAGCCGATCGTGTGGATGAACTCATGGCGCTACTGGGGCTGGAGCCAATTCTGCGTCACCGCTATCCGCATCAACTGTCGGGTGGTCAGCAGCAGCGCGTTGGCGTGGCGCGCGCGCTGGCGGCGAATCCTCAGGTGTTGTTGATGGATGAACCTTTTGGTGCGCTGGATCCGGTGACGCGCAGCGCGTTACAAACAGAAATGACCCGCATTCATCGCATCCTTGGGCGCACCATTATCCTGGTGACTCATGATATTGATGAAGCCCTACGCCTGGCCGACCGGCTGGTGCTGATGGACCACGGAGAAGTGGTGCAGCAGGGTACGCCGCTGGTGCTATTAACGCATCCGGCCACCGATTTTGTCCGTGAATTCTTTGGGCGCAGCGAGCTGGGCGTGCGGCTGCTTTCGCTGCGCACGGTGAATGACTATCTGCGTCCACAGGCTCATGCTGTAGAGGGCGAGCCGTTACGCGCGCAGATGAGCCTGCGCGATGCGCTTTCTGTTTTTGTCGCCCGCCAGTGCGAAGTCTTGCCGGTAGTTGATGACCAGGGCGCGCCGTGCGGTACGCTGCATTTTCGCGATCTGCTGGCGGGGGAGGTCGCACGTGAAATGGATACGTGATCCGCTACTCTGGCTGGTGTTGTGCTTTGTCGCACTCTTATTTCTGATGCCACACAGCGGCTGGCTGTTTAGCGCTTTATTCCCCGAACTCCCGCGGCCCGTGTATTTGCAGGAGAGTTTTATCAGCCTGACGCTGGCGCACTTCTGGCTGGTTGGGGTGTCAAGCGTGGTAGCGATGGTGCTGGGCGTTGGTGCGGGCATTATCGTGACCCGTCCGGCTGGCAAAGAGTTTCGGCCATTGGTGGAGACTATCGCGGCGATCGGCCAGACGTTTCCGCCGGTTGCGGTGCTGGCGATTGCGGTACCGGTGATAGGATTTGGACAGGAGCCTGCCATTATTGCGCTGATACTTTACGGCGTATTACCGATTTTACAGGCAACGCTTGCCGGACTGACGGCGGTTCCCGCTGGGGTCATTAGCGTGGCAGAAGGAATGGGCATGAGCGCCGGACAGCGGCTGCGAAATGTGGAGCTGCCGTTGGCGGCTCCGGTGATCCTGGCGGGCGTTCGAACCTCGGTGATCATTAACATCGGTACCGCGACAATTGCCTCAACGGTGGGAGCCAACACGTTAGGCACACCGATAATCATAGGGTTGAGCGGATTCAACACGGCCTATATTTTACAGGGCGCCGTGCTGGTGGCCTTAGCCGCGATCGTGGTTGACAGAGGATTCGAACGTCTGGCGCACTACCTCAGCCGACACCGCCGCGCACAATAAATGAGTAACCGGCCAGCATAACGCCGCCGATGCCGCTGACGGCCATCAAAACGAAGAGGGTGATAACGGCGACTTTGGTTGCCTGCATAATGTGCTCCTTTTGTTAACCGCGTAATTATACGGTGAAGCACGCCTGTTAATGAACCATTAAATGCCGTTATGGCGGATTATGGGCCAAGGGTGATAACAGGATACCCATGTTCGCGCCACTCGCTCAGCAGCTGTTGCTGAGCTGCGGTGGGAATATCGCCGCACCAGACCAGCAGCGTTTGTCCTTCAAATAGCTCGGGACGAAGCTGCGGCAACGAATGCGCCAGCACGTCCACCCTCCAGCCTTGTTGCGTCGCGATCCAGGCTTCCAGCCACAGTCGAGTGGTGTCATGCACGTTCCAGCCCACCACCAGCGCGTCTTTGCCGGTTTTCTTGTGCGCAGAGGAGAGACAAACTGAAATATAATTAATCAGCACGCCGTCCAGCATGCTCAGTAAGGCTTGCAGGGTCGGTTGCTGGGACTGAAGTCGACGGCGCAGCGGAATGAAAAGATGAGCAATCAGCGTTTGTGCGGGGTAATCGCGCCCTTGCTCTTTAATCCACAGACGCAGGCGCGGTAAATTGCCCGCTTGCAGAAAACGCAACAACGTCTCCTGATGCTCACGCCACTCGCTTTGCGTTTCGGGATCGTCTTCGCAGAGTAGTGATTTGACCTTGCTGACCTGCACGCCGTTATCGATCCAGCTTTTGATCTCGCGGATCCGGTCGATATCGGCATCGTTAAACAGGCGATGCCCGCCATCCGTTCGCTGCGGTTTGAGTAAACCGTAACGTCGCTGCCACGCCCGCAGGGTAACAGGATTGATATCACACAGGAGTGCCACTTCCCCGATCGTGTAAAGCGCCATGTTCGCCCCCTGGCTTACGCGTCCCCAGAATAACTGTAGACGCTGATTCGCGAACCAGGAAGAATTGGCCGTTTTTTAACCAAATAATGCGAAGGATGAATTATCTTCGGCGAAAGGATGTGATGCCAGGCACGAATTACGGCTTTTTTGGAATGCTTCAAAGAAAGTTAGGTCGCATCAGTGTATGTTACGCGTTTTTAGAGAGTGCGGTTTCTGGGTATGTACGAATTTAATCTGGTGTTGCTGCTGCTTCAGCAGATGTGCGTTTTTCTGGTCATTGCGTGGTTGATGAGCAAGACGCGATTGTTCATCCCGCTGATGCAGGTGACAGTACGTCTTCCGCACAAACTGCTCTGCTACGTGACCTTCTCCATTTTCTGCATTTTGGGGACCTATTTTGGTCTCCATATCGAAGACTCTATTGCCAATACTCGCGCCATCGGTGCCGTGATGGGCGGGTTGCTTGGTGGCCCGGTTGTCGGTGGTCTGGTGGGGTTAACCGGCGGATTACATCGTTACTCAATGGGCGGCATGACGGCGCTGAGCTGCATGATCTCGACGATCGTAGAAGGTTTGCTCGGCGGTCTGGTCCACAGTTATATGGTGAAGCGCGGCCGCCCGGATAAAGTCTTTAGCCCGCTCACCGCAGGAGCCATTACCCTTGTGGCTGAACTGGCGCAGATGCTGATCATCTTGTTGATTGCGCGCCCGTTCGAAGATGCCCTGCATCTCGTCAGCAATATTGCCGCGCCAATGATGGTCACGAACACCGTCGGGGCGGCGCTATTTATGCGCATCCTGCTGGACAAGCGCGCCATGTTCGAAAAATACACCTCGGCGTTTTCCGCCACGGCCTTAAAAGTCGCCGCCTCGACCGAGGGGATCCTGCGCCAGGGCTTTAACGAAGAGAACAGCATGAAGGTGGCACAGGTACTGTACCAGGAGCTGGACATTGGTGCGGTGGCAATAACCGATCGCGAACGGCTGCTGGCCTTCACCGGCACAGGCGACGACCATCATCTACCAGGCAAGCCGATTTCATCAACCTACACGCTGCGCGCTATCGAAACTGGCGAAGTGGTGTACGCCGATGGCAACGAAGTTCCCTATCGTTGCTCATTGCATCCCCAGTGTAAGCTCGGTTCGACGCTGGTGATCCCGCTGCGTGGTGAAAATCAGCAGGTGATGGGGACGATTAAATTATACGAAGCAAAAAATCGTCTGTTCAGCTCCATCAACCGTACGCTGGGGGAGGGGATTGCGCAGCTGCTTTCGGCGCAGATTTTGGCCGGACAGTATGAGCGCCAGAAAGCGTTGCTGACCCAGTCAGAGATAAAACTACTGCACGCGCAGGTGAATCCGCACTTCCTGTTCAATGCGCTCAACACGTTAAAAGCGGTCATCCGCCGCGACAGCGATCAGGCCGCACAACTGGTGCAATTCCTGTCGACCTTTTTCCGTAAAAACCTGAAACGTCCGTCGGAGATTGTCACGCTGGCCGATGAAATTGAGCATGTGAATGCCTATCTGCAAATCGAGAAGGCGCGATTCCAGTCTCGCTTGCAGGTGTCGTTATCCGTGCCGGATGAACTGGCGTATCAGCATCTTCCGGCGTTTACGCTGCAACCGATCGTCGAAAATGCTATCAAACACGGAACATCACAACTGCTGGGCATTGGTGAAATCCGCATTACTGCCAGTCGCTTTAATCACCATCTGGTATTGGATATCGAAGATAATGCCGGACTCTATCAGCCCGGCGCTGAGTCCAGCGGATTGGGCATGACGCTGGTGGATAAACGTCTGCGGGCCCATTTTGGCGATGGCTGCGGGATCACCGCGGCGTGCGAGCCGGATAAATTTACCCGTATTACCCTACGATTGCCCCTGGAGGAAAACGCATGCTGAGAGTGCTGATTGTCGACGATGAGCCGTTAGCGCGGGAAAATCTGCGGATCCTGCTACAGGAGCAAACCGACATTGAGATAGTCGGTGAATGTGCCAACGCCATCGAAGCCATTGGTACGGTGCACAAGCTGCGCCCGGACGTGCTATTCCTTGATATCCAGATGCCGCGCATCAGCGGCCTGGAAATGGTGGGAATGCTGGACCCTGAACATCGCCCGTATATCGTCTTTCTCACCGCGTTTGATGAATATGCGGTGAAGGCTTTCGAAGAGCATGCTTTTGATTATTTGTTGAAGCCGATTGAAGAAAAGCGTCTTGAGAAGACGCTCAATCGCCTGCGCCAGGAGCGCACCGTGCAGGACATCACGCTGCTCCCCGAACACCAGCAGACGCTGAAATTTATCCCTTGTACCGGGCATAGCCGAATTTATCTGTTGCAGATGGACGACGTTGCGTTTGTCAGCAGCCGTATGAGCGGCGTGTATGTGACCAGCGCCGAAGGGAGTGAAGGATTTACCGAGCTGACGTTGCGGACGCTTGAGAGCCGAACACCGTTGATTCGCTGCCATCGACAATATCTGGTGAATATGGCGCACCTTAAAGAGATCCGTCTGGAAGAAAATGGTCAGGCTGAACTGGTGCTGAAGGCCGGTCAAACGGTGCCAGTGAGCCGACGCTACCTCAAAAGCCTGAAGGAGGCGATTGGGTTATAAAACTGGTACACTGCGGCCCATCGCATCACCGAAAGCTGAAGGCACTATGGTAAGTAATGACATTCTTCGTAGCGTGCGCTACATCCTGAAATGCAATAACAACGATCTGGTGCGCATTCTCGCGCTGGCAGACGTTGAGGTTACCTCCGCGGATATCGCAAAGTGGGTGACAAAAGAAGATGAAGAGGGCTTTGTGCGTTGCCCGGACATCATCATGTCCTCATTTTTGAACGGTTTGATTTACGAGAAGCGCGGCAAGGATGAGTCTACGCCAGCACTCTCTCCCGAGCGTCGAATCAACAACAATATTGTACTCAAGAAGCTGCGCATTGCGTTTTCGCTCAAAACAGACGACGTGTTGGCGATTTTGACCGAGCAGCAGTTCCGCGTATCGCTGCCGGAAATTACCGCCATGATGCGCGCGCCGGACCACAAGAATTACCGCGAATGCGGCGATCAGTTTTTGCGCTACTTCCTGCGCGGGCTGACGAATCGAATGCACAAAAAAGCCTAAAAAAAAGCCGGAGATTATCTCCGGCTTTTTTGTTATTTCACCTGTTGGCCAGGTTTTGCACCCTCATCCGGGCTAAGCAGGAAGATATCTTTCCCCCCTGGACCTGCGGCCATCACCATTCCCTCAGAAATACCGAAGCGCATTTTACGCGGCGCCAGGTTGGCAACCATCACTGTCTGGCGACCAATCAGTACCTGTGGATCCGGGTAAGCTGAGCGAATGCCGGAGAAGACGTTACGTTTCTCACCGCCGAGATCCAGCGTCAGGCGCAGCAGTTTGTCTGAGCCTTCGACGAACTCTGCGTTTTCAATCAGCGCTACGCGCAGATCGACTTTGGCGAAATCGTCAAAGCTGATGGTTTCCTGAATCGGATCGTCAGCCAGCGGACCGGTCACCGGTGCAGCGGCGGCTTTCACTTCTTCTTTAGACGCTTCAACCAGCGCTTCAACCTGTTTCATTTCGATGCGGTTGTATAGCGCTTTAAAGGTGTTCACTTTGTGGCTGAGCAGCGGCTGCTGGATGGCATCCCAGGTCAGTTCGGTATTCAGGAACGCTTCTGTACGTTCTGACAGCGTCGGCAGTACCGGCTTCAGATACGTCATCAGCACGCGGAACAGGTTAATCCCCATTGAGCAGATAGCCTGAAGATCCGCATCGCGGCCTTCCTGTTTCGCCACCACCCACGGAGCCTGCTCATCGACATAACGGTTAGCAAGGTCAGCCAGCGCCATGATTTCACGCACCGCTTTACCAAACTCGCGCGCTTCCCATGCTTCGCCGATGGTTGCAGCAGCGTCGATGAAGGTTTTGTAAAGCTGAGGATCGGCAAGCTCAGCTGCCAATACGCCGTCAAAACGCTTGCCGATAAAGCCTGCATTACGGGACGCCAGGTTCACTACTTTGTTCACGATGTCGGCGTTAACGCGCTGCACAAAATCTTCCAGGTTCAGGTCGATATCGTCGATACGGGAAGACAGTTTTGCCGTGTAGTAGTAACGCAGACTGTCGGCATCAAAGTGGTTCAGCCAGGTACTGGCTTTAATGAATGTGCCGCGAGATTTGGACATCTTCGCGCCGTTGACGGTGACGTAGCCATGAACGAACAGGTTGGTTGGTTTGCGGAAACCGCTACCTTCGAGCATGGCAGGCCAGAACAAACTGTGGAAATAAACAATGTCTTTGCCGATGAAGTGATACAGCTCGGCGTCAGAATCTTTCTTCCAGTATTCGTCGAAGCTTAGGGTGTCGCCTCGCTTGTCGCACAGGTTCTTGAACGAACCCATATAACCAATTGGCGCATCCAGCCAGACGTAGAAATATTTGCCCGGTGCATCAGGGATCTCAAAGCCAAAGTACGGCGCATCGCGGGAAATATCCCACTGCTGTAAACCGGATTCGAACCACTCCTGCATTTTGTTCGCGACCTGTTCCTGCAACGCGCCGCTGCGAGTCCACGCCTGGAGCATTTCGCTAAAGGACGGCAGATCGAAGAAGAAGTGCTCGGATTCACGCATTTCAGGCGTCGCGCCGGATACCACGGATTTCGGCTCGATAAGCTCGGTTGGGCTGTAGGTCGCGCCGCACACTTCGCAGTTATCACCGTACTGATCCGGAGACTTACATTTCGGGCAGGTGCCTTTCACAAAACGATCCGGCAGGAACATGCCTTTTTCCGGATCGTACAGCTGAGAGATGGTACGGTTTTTGATAAAACCGTTCTCCTTCAGGCGGGTGTAAATTAGCTCAGACAGCTCGCGGTTCTCGTCGCTGTGCGTCGAGTGATAGTTATCGTAGCTAATGTCAAAGCCAGCAAAATCGGTCTGATGCTCCTGACTCATTTCGGTAATCATCTGCTCTGGAGAAATTCCCAGTTGCTGCGCTTTCAGCATAATTGGCGTGCCGTGGGCATCGTCTGCACAGATGAAGTTTACCTGGTGGCCGCGCATTCGCTGGTAACGGACCCAGACATCAGCCTGGATATGCTCCAGCATGTGGCCGAGGTGGATTGAACCGTTTGCGTACGGCAGTGCGCACGTTACCAGAATTTTTTTCGCGACTTGAGTCATAGTGGGCATTACTTCTTATAGCTGTAAAAAGGGCTTTTGATGTTACCCGAAAGGGAATAACTACGCCAAGAAATAAGGGCATCAATCCTTAAATGAATAATTGTGTCCTCTGGGGTAAACTTGGTAGTTACGAATGTTTTTTTCCGAACAACAACAAAGGAGTCGGGATGAGTTCTCAATCCCAGGCCAAATCGCCGGAAGCCTTACGAGCAATGGTCGCCGGGACGCTGGCTAATTTTCAGCATCCAACACTGAAGCATAATCTTACGACGCTCAAAGCGCTGCACCACGTCGCGTGGCTGGATGATACTTTGCACGTTGAACTGCAAATGCCGTTTGTCTGGAGCAATGCGTTTGAGACGCTAAAAGAGCAGTGCAGTTCCGATCTACTACGTATCACTGGCGCCAAGGCGATTGACTGGAAGCTGACGCACAGCATTGCCACGCTCAAGCGCGTGAAAAATCAGCCAGGCGTTAACGGCGTTAAAAATATTATCGCTATTAGCTCCGGCAAAGGTGGGGTTGGGAAATCTTCTACCGCCGTCAATCTGGCGCTGGCGCTGGCCGCCGAAGGGGCGAAGGTCGGCATTCTGGATGCCGATATTTACGGTCCATCCATTCCAAACATGCTGGGTGCGGAAAATCAGCGACCGACGTCGCCGGATGGAACCCACATGGCACCGATTATGGCGTACGGACTGGCAACGAATTCGATCGGTTATCTCGTGACTGACGATAACGCCATGGTCTGGCGCGGTCCGATGGCCAGCAAAGCGTTACTGCAAATGCTGCAAGAAACGATGTGGCCGGATTTAGATTATCTGGTGCTTGATATGCCGCCAGGTACCGGGGATATTCAGCTGACGCTGGCGCAAAATATCCCGGTCACAGGTGCAGTCGTGGTGACAACACCGCAGGATATCGCGCTGATCGACGCCAAAAAAGGCATCGTGATGTTCGAAAAAGTGGAAGTGCCGGTACTCGGCGTTGTCGAGAACATGAGCATGCACATTTGCAGCAACTGTGGGCACCATGAGCCAATTTTCGGTACCGGTGGCGCAGAAAAACTGGCTGCGCAATATCATACGCAGCTGCTCGGTCAGATGCCGTTGCACATCACCTTACGTGAAGATCTGGACAGCGGTAAGCCAACAGTGGTTAGCCGTCCCGAAAGTGAGTTTGCTGAGATGTATCGTCAGCTGGCAGGTCGCGTTGCGGCGCAGATGTACTGGCAGGGCGAAGTCATTCCGAGTGAAATTGCCTTCCGCGCGGTGTAATCGCGCAACTGACAGGCTGTTCGTCAGAGCAGCCTGTCATGCATCAGCAACGAGTTAAAGCGCTTCACCGTGTTAAGTGATGGATTAGCGGTGATAGAAAATATCCCCGTTATAGGCTTTATGGATTTTGCCGTCTGCATCACCAATCAGGACATAGTTCTCGCCCATGTAGGTCCAGTGCGTACCGGCATCTGGTGCGGGGAGGTTACGCAATTGATACTGCTTAATGGTGTATTCAGGTGTTTGATATTGCGCCGGGGCGGTGTCGCCAATCTTGAATTTAGTGAAATCGGCAATGAACTCTTGTTCTTCATAGGCCTGGATACCAGAGGGCGCGACAGCCGTTTGCGGGGCAGAGTAAGCAGCACCCGCCATTGACATCAACACACCCAGAAGCAGCAATTTACACTTAGCCATTTTTTCTCCAGTTAAACCATTTTACTGATACTTTAAACCCTCGGCCTACCTGCGGCCAGCAGCCTATTCTATGTATCGGCGTTGAGCTTGTTCGAAAAAAAATGTAACAAATCTGAACGGGTTCCTGCAATGCTTAATCATACACTGCGTAAATCAATTGCACTCGAATCAATTATTTAAATTATGTTTTTGCTAACAAATTCTGAAAAACGTATTTTGGGTACAAAAATGTACTTATAACTATATGCGTTTAATGCTCTCAGCCTTTAATATTGGCTCCAGGTGATTGTTTTTCACCCTCCTTAACTGACTACTATTTCGACTATCAGTGCTTTTTAAAGCATTATTTATTTTCCGATTATGGCGGATTTGTCGTATTCATATGAAAAATAAATATTTATATGCGTGCTGGTATGTTGGTGCAATCTGATGCCGCGAGTATTATTAAGACCTGTTAATATAAATGAAAAATAAAGTAGCGTTCCCTTTTTTAGCATTAGTTATAATTCCGTTGACAGGTTGTGTCTTTTCTCCTGGGCAGCATCTAAGCGTGTCGGGTAAAAATGTTATTGAAGATACAGATACCCACTATCAACTTGATAAAAGGGTTGATGTTTATCCCGTCACGCCTTCACTAATAGAAAAATTACGCCCTGACTCCCTGAAATCTCAGCCAAATCCTACTCTGGATGAGCAATTAAAGAACTGGGAATACCGCATTGGTACGGGGGATATTTTGACTATTACCGTCTGGGATCATCCAGAGCTCACGACACCTGCTGGGCAGTATCGTAGCGCAAGCGATACGGGTAACTGGGTCAATTCGGATGGAACCATCTTCTATCCTTATATTGGCAAGCTCCGCGTGGCGGGTAAAACGGCCTCTCAGGTGCGCGAAGAGGTCGCCAAACGCCTGGACAGCGTCATTGAAAGCCCACAGGTTGATGTGAGCGTGGCGGCTTTTCGATCGCAAAAAGCCTATGTGACGGGCGAAGTTCAAAAATCAGGGCAGCAGGCTATCACCAATATTCCGCTTACCGTCATGGACGCCGTCAATGCGGCAGGGGGTCTGTCGACGGATGCGGACTGGCGACATGTCGTGTTAACGCATAATGGGCAGGATACGCGCGTCTCGCTCTATGCGTTGATGCAGCATGGCGACCTGACGCAGAACAAATTGCTCTATCCCGGGGATATTTTATTTGTCCCACGCAACGACGCATTAAAAGTATTTGTGATGGGCGAAGTCGAAAAACAGAGCACACTCAAAATGGATCGCAGCGGAATGACGCTCGCTGAGGCGTTGGGGAATGCAGGTGGTTTGAACCAAAACATGGCTGATGCCACGGGCATTTTTGTGATTCGCTCAGCGTCAAAAACCCCTCAGGCAGGGAAAATCGCCAGCATTTATCAGCTTGATGCCAAAGATGCTTCAGCGCTGGTTTTGGGAACCGAATTCCAGCTTGAACCTTACGATATTGTCTATGTCACCACGGCGCCAATATCGCGCTGGAATCGTGTTATTTCTCAACTAGTTCCAACGATCAGCGGTGTGCATGACCTGACCGAAACGGCACGTTTCATTAAGTCGTGGCCAGAATAATGTTTAAGTCAATTTTAGTGGTATGCACCGGAAACATCTGTCGCTCGCCAACGGGGGAGCGCCTGCTTCGTCAGCATATGCCCGGAATCATCGTTGATTCAGCCGGCATTTGTGGGCTGGTAGGGCGCCCTGCAGATGCGCGTGCACAGGAAATCGCGGCGCTTCACGGGGTATCGCTGGAAGGTCATCAGGCCCGTAAGCTAAACGTTCAAATGATGCGCGAATACGATCTGATTCTGGCGATGGAGCCCGGGCATCTTAACCATATCTCAACCATTGCACCGGAAATCAGAGGCAAGGCGCTCCTGTTTGGACAATGGATGCAAATGCGCGAAATACCCGATCCTTACTGTAAGAGTCATGAAGCGTATGAGTACGTCTTTGGACTGCTTGGCAGAGCGAGCCAGAAATGGGCTCTAAAATTGCGTCAATAAAGGGATAGCGCGCTAATGTCGTCAACTACTTCAAATGCTTATGATGTTCCAGCCTCGGAAACTCATGAGATAGATTTGGTTCGCCTGTTGGGTGAACTGATCGACCATCGTCTTCTTATTATTTGTATCACCTTACTGTTTACGGTCTGCGCAGGGGGATATGCCCTTCTCGCGACGCCGATATATAAAGCCGATGCTTTGGTGCAGGTAGAGGGTAAGCAGGATAATGGCTTGCTGAAAAGCCTCAGCCAGTTGAGCCCGGATAGTTCACCCGATGCGACCCCGGAAATCATGTTGCTCAAATCGCGGATGATTATCGGAAAAACCGTGCAAGACCTGCATCTGAATGACATCGTCAAGGTGCGTTATTTCCCTGTTGTGGGTCGCGCGTGGGCAAGACTTATCCGGCAAAAACCGGCTACGTTGAACATCGTCCATCTGGATATCCCGACGGTTGATAACGAGCGTGGCTCGTTGCTACTGACCGTTCTTGAAAAGGGGCGTTATCGGGTAGAAGGCGATGATTTTCAGGGTGAAGGAAAAGTCGGTACCTCTTTTGAGAAAGGTGGCGTATCCCTTTTGGTCGAAACGATGACGGCCGCGCCCGGCACGCAGTTCACGCTCAGTGAGAAGACTATTCTGGAAAGCATCAACGCACTCAGCCAGAGACTCGTGGTGGCTGAAGCCAGCAAGCAGAGCGGCATCCTTAATTTGTCACTGACCGGTGCTGATCGCGCGCAGATCGCCCAAATATTAAACAGTATTGCGGATAACTATCTGCAACAAAACATCGCCCGTCAGGAGGCTCAGGATGCCAGAAGCCTTGAGTTCTTACAGCGGCAACTGCCGCAGGTTCGAAACGATCTCGATATCGCTGAAGAACGACTGAACGTCTACCGTAAGCAGCGTGATTCGGTCGATTTAACGCTTGAAGCAAAATCGGTGCTGGAGCAGATCGTTAACGTCGATAATCAACTCAACGAACTGACTTTCCGCGAGGCGGAGATTTCTCAGCTCTTCAAAAAAGATCACCCAACTTACCGGGCGCTCATTGAGAAACGACAAACGCTGGAAAATGGAAAGAAGCGCTTAAATCAGCGCGTGACCGCTATGCCATCGACGCAGCAGGAGATTTTGCGCCTCAGCAGAGATGTTGATTCCGGGCGAGCGATTTATCTACAATTACTGACTCGCCAGCAAGAGCTCAGCATTTCACGCTCCAGCGCGATTGGGAATGTGCGCATTATTGATCCCGCCGTGGCTCAACCGGATCCGATCAAACCGAATAAAGCACTGATCGTGGTTTTAGGGCTGGTGTTCGGGTTGGTATTCTCATCGGGAATCGTCTTGCTTCGTATGGCCTTGAAGCGTGGCATCGACAATCCGGAACATCTTGAAGCCCTGGGCATTCCGTTATTTGCAACGTTGCCGCGTTCGGTATGGCTATGGAAAGCAACGCGCTTACGCGGCAGATATTCTTTTGGCTCCCGTATCAAACATAAAACCTCCAGCGTGCCTTTCCTGCCGGTAGACAGACCTGTCGATCAATTTGTAGAGGCGATTCGCGGCCTGCGGACTAGCCTGCATTTTACGATGATGGAGGCGGATAATCAGATATTGATGCTTACCGGTCCTACGCAGGATTGCGGTAAAACGCTGGTCAGCACCTCTTTGGCGGCGGTTGTTGCCAAGGCGGGTCACAAGGTGCTTTTCATCGATGCGGATATGCGAAAAGGGTATGTTCACCACATCTTTGGCCTAAATAATCAGTGCGGCTTGTCCGGGATATTGCAGGGGCAGGCGGAGTATAAAACGGCGATTCAGCATTATGCTGCAGGGGGGATAGACGTTCTAACCTGTGGTCAGGTCCCCGTTAATCCTTCAGAACTGTTGATGGGCGAATCATTCCAGCAATTTTTACTGTGGGCGAAAGATCACTACGCCATGGTTATTGTCGACACGCCACCTATTCTCGCCGTCACCGATGCCGCACTGGTGGGGCGTAGGGTCGGAACCACCTTGCTGGTTGCTCGCTTTGGCATAACCAGCATCAAAGAGATTCGGCTGAGCCAAAAACGTCTTCAGCATGTGGGGGTGAAGGTTGATGGCGTCATTCTCAATGACGTCGTGAAATCGGCCGCACTGTATTACACCTCGGGCTACAGTCACTATGATTACAGCTACATGACAGAAACGCAGAAAGATAAGCGATAATCCCCCTCGCAATCCCCTCCAAAACCCGCTTGCATAAAGCGGGTAATTTCGCCAGCCGACACTTCTTTACAGCGTAATAATTGCCAATTACTTCTCGCTCCTTAAGATAAGCCTCATCAATGGAAGGGGCCAAAGGAGAAACAATGATCGGTAAATTTCGTCGCGGGTTGCGTGAGCTCTTCATACTGGCTTTGCTGGTGGGGCTGGTTGTCTGGGGCATGGATCAGTTTCGCAAACCGACGCTACCGGCTGAGTTTACTGACACAGCGCTGCAAACCATCGCAGGTGACCGCATTGATCTTGCCGTGTTAAGCCAGCAAAGACCGCTTCTGATATACGTCTGGGCCACCTGGTGTGGGATTTGTCGATACACCACACCTGCCGTGGAGAAGTTAGCGAAAGAGGGCGGCAACGTGCTCAGCGTCGCGTTACGTTCGGGTGATGATGAGAAGCTTGCCCGGTGGATGCATAAAAAACAGCTAACGATGCCGGTGGTTAACGATAACAGTGGCGCGATTTCCCAGCGGTGGCAGGTCAGTGTGACGCCTACATTAGTTGTGGTGTCAAAAGGGGAGGTGCTTAGCACGACTACGGGATGGACGAGTTATTGGGGTATAAAATGGCGGATGTGGTGGGCTGGGGTCTGGCGCTAATATTTCGCCCTCCCCGTTAAGAGAGGGCGAAATACACGTTTATTTTGCCAGGATTTCTTGTGCTGTGCGTTCAACCAGAGACAGCAGGATTTTTATATCCTCCAGCGTCACGGTCGGGTTAAGCAGGGTCAGCTTCAGGCAGGTGACACCGTTGTGCTCAGTGACGCCCACGTTAGCGCGGCCTGAGTCGAGCAATGCATCACCAATTCTCTGGTTCAACAATGCAACGGCGGCATCGTTTAGCGTCTGCTGCCCACGGAAGCGGAACAGCACGCTCGCCAGCTGCGGCTGCATAACCAGTTCAAGCGCCTCTTGATCCTGCACATAGGCCGCAACCTGCTGCGCCAGCGTGACGCCATGATCGATGATCGCGGCATACTGCTCCTGACCCAGCGCTTCCAGACTCATCCACAGCTTCAGCGCGTCAAAGCGACGTGTGGTCTGCAGTGATTTAGACACCAGATTCGGTACGCCTTGCTCTTCGTCGAACTCAGAGTTCAGGTACGCCGCCTGATAACGCATCAGCTCGTAGTGACGCGCTTCCTTCAGCAGGAATGCACCGCAGCTGATGGTCTGGAAGAACTGCTTGTGGAAGTCCAGGGTGATGGAATCCACCAGTTCGATGCCGTCCAGGTAATCGCGATACTTTTCGGACATCAGCAGCGCGCCGCCCCAGGCCGCATCAACGTGAACCCAGATATTCTGCTTCGCCGCCAGTTCAGCGATCGCGCGCAGGGGATCGATAGCGCCAGCGTCGGTCGTACCCGCTGTGGCCACAATCGCCAGAATCTGTTCGCCGTTAGCATGGCACTGCGCAATTTTCGCTGCCAGATCGGTCAGATCCATGCGCGAGAATTCGTCAGTTTTAACCTGAACCACGGACTGATAACCCAGGCCCATCAGCGCCATGTTTTTCTGCACGGAGAAGTGCGCGTTTTCGGAGCACAGCACGCGGATCTTACGCAGATCGCCCACCAGACCATCCTGCTGGACGGAGTGGCCCTGACGCGCAAAGAACGCGTCACGTGCCAGCATCAGCCCCATCAGGTTGCTCTGGGTTCCACCGCTGGTGAACACGCCGGCGTCGCCAGCCTGATAACCCACGCGGGTACGCAGCCATTCAATCAGTTTGATTTCGATGATGGTTGCAGACGGGCTCTGGTCCCAGGAATCCATACTCTGATTGGTCGCGTTAATCAGCACTTCCGCTGCCTGGCTTACCACCAGGCTTGGGCAGTGCAGGTGCGCCACACATTGAGGATGGTGTACGGACAGGCTGTCTTTCAGGAAATACTCAACGGCACGCGCAATCGCGGCCTCGTTGCCGAGGCCTTTCTGACCGAAGTTCAGGGAGATATTCTCGCGCAGTTCCGCGACCGTTTTCCCCTGATACATTTCGGACTGTTGCAGCCACTGCATAACGGCCTGGCTGCTCTGCTCGATTGCCTGCTTGTACGCTTCGATGCTTTGCGCCGAAGACGACAGAATTGGGTTTGAATCAGACATCTTTGTCAACAACTCCGGTTATACCGGGCGAACGCCCGCGGCAAGCAACGCTTGCTCAAATTTATCCAGGAATACTTTCAGCTCTTGCTCGTTAATGAGCAAGGACGGCAGCAGGCGCAACACAACACCATCACGACCACCGCGCTCCAGGATTAAACCTGCTTCGAAGCATTTCTTCTGGATCAGCGCAGACAAGTCGCCATCGCCCGGGAAGCAGCCCATATGGTCAGCGGCTTCGTTCGGTTTAACGATCTCGATACCGATCATCAGGCCCAGACCACGTACGTGGCCGATCACCGGATAACGTTTCTGCAGTTCGGTTAACTGACCTTTCAGCCATTCGCCCTGAGCGGCCACTTTGTCAGCGATGTTCTGATCTTTCAGGATTTTCAGCGTGGTCAGGCCGGTAGCCATCGCCAGCTGGTTGCCACGGAAAGTACCGGTATGGTGGCCTGGAGCCCATGCATCGAACTGCTTTTTGATGCCAAGAACGGCCAACGGCAGACCGCCGCCAACGGCTTTGGACATCACAATGATGTCTGGCTCAATACCCGCGTGTTCAAACGCGAAGAACTTACCGGTACGTGCAAAGCCTGCTTGAACTTCATCGAGGATCAGCAGAATGCCGTGTTCCTGAGTCACTTTGCGGATGCGTTGCAGCCACTCGGCAGGGGCCGGGTTAACGCCGCCTTCACCCTGAACGGCTTCCAGAATCACCGCCGCAGGTTTACGTACGCCGCTTTCCACGTCGTTAATCAGGTTGTCAAAATAATAGGTCAGCGCTTTCACGCCCGCGTCACCGCCGATACCCAGTGGGCAACGGTACTGGTGCGGATACGGCATGAACTGCACTTCCGGCATCATGTTATCGACCGCTTCTTTCGGCGACAGGTTGCCCGTAACGGACAATGCACCGTGGGTCATGCCGTGATAGCCGCCGGAGAAGCTAATAATGCTGCTACGACCGGTCACTTTTTTTGCCAGCTTCAGCGCAGCTTCAACGGCGTCAGCGCCGGATGGGCCGGTAAACTGCAGGCAATATTCTTTGCCCTGACCTGGTAGCAGGGAGAGCAGGTATTCAGAAAACTCGTCTTTCAACGGAGTCGTCAGATCCAGTGTATGTAACGGCAAGCCGCTGGTAATGACATTTTGGATGCTTTTCAGCACATCAGGATGGTTATGGCCAAGCGCGAGGGTGCCAGCGCCGGCAAGACAGTCAAGGTATTCTTTATTATCTGCATCGGTTATCCACACGCCATCTGCTTTAGTAATCGCTAAAGGCAGTTTGCGAGGATAACTCCTGACGTTCGATTCAAACTCGGCCTGACGGGCCAGATAGGTTTCGTTGCTTTTATGGGCATCTGCGGTGTCAATACGGACTTTATCCGTCATCATATCACTCCCACAACCGGGGCTGCCTTTAGCGCCTCGATTGAATAAATAGTTAAAAGAAAGATGGGTCATGGAAAAATCGGGGCCAATATAGAGCCTTTTGGCACGTGGCTCAATGGTTAATTTGTTTACTGTTTTGTTACAATAAAAATGCGTTGAGCGAAGGGGGGTTAGCCATTGTTTTTGATGTGGTTTTATTAAGGCATGACGGGCGTAAACCTATGTAAAATTATTACGCCAGATAATATTAAGCCCTATGAAGAATAGGGCTGACGACACAATTATTTTTGTACAACCTGCAGCAGGCCGTGATCTCGCCCTTTGGTTTTATTCCAGGAGGCATCCGTAATACCGTTTTCATCAAGCGTAACAGAGAGGATGTAGCCTGCGCCTCTAAGCTCATAGGCATTGGCATTAAAACGTTTAACCGTCGCTTTTTTGCCATTGATTGTCGCGGTAAAGAAGCCGTTGCTCACCGTGGCGTTGATACCATTCGCAGAGAATGACGCCTCGCGCAAAGGGTCAGCAACATGTGCCGCCTGCGCATGTTGGTCAACATGTTGGTGATGATGTTTAGCATCGTATTGTTTTGCGTATTCATCGGAGCGCTGATAGGCGTTCTGAAGTGCAGCAGCACGACTCACATTTTGGTTATCGTGTTCGACCTTATAACAGGTATCAAGACTCACGCCGGTATTGGTACAGTTAGCGATACGCTGTGATTCCGTTGTGCATCCCGAAAGCGCAATAACAGACGTGGCGGTGATGAATACCATTAATATTTTTTTCATTAACTTACCCTAATTCTATGTGCTTAAACTGACGTTACTCGTCCTGGCAGTTACCCGCCAGACTGATGACCGTATTTTTATATATGACACCAATAAAAACGCCTGTAGCGACAAGTGCAATAGAGACTATTGCCGAAGCGATAATTGTTTTTAACATTGGCTACCATCATTATGATTATAGACAAAGACGTGAGTGATAATTAATGCTCAATTACTCGCCTCTGTACTTTATTACATTCAGCGCGTATCTGTAATAGCTACGCCGGGCTACTATCCCGTAAGGTGAGGCCGATAATCTTGATGTAGATCAGGTTTGACACGAATCGGTAATAAGCCAGGATTAATCCCATCTGCAACATAACGTGTTGTATCTCAATGTCTTACTAAGTGAGTGGGTTTATTTTGAAGAATATATAGTGGGAGGTGTAAAATTAATCTTTATATAATCAATGTGTTTTAATGTAGACATTATTTGAAGCCTTTTACGTTAGGTTGAGCAAGGTGATTAATAAACGGCTGCTTGAGGTACTTGCTTTCGTTGCTGGCATCTTCTACGCTAGCTGAAATATTTTGTTTTACACAATGACTCGGGGTGCCCTTCTACGTGAAGGCTGAGAAATACCCGTACCACCTGATCTGGATAATGCCAGCGTAGGGAAGTCAGATGCCTTCCCGGTTATCGCTTCTTCACGCAAGGCAGGAGCGAAACCATGCAGCCTGACCTGCTCGATTTACATGCCTTACATCACTTCCGCACCCGTTCTCCGCTGATCCACTGCATGACTAATGATGTGGTGCAGGCCTTTACAGCCAACGTTTTGCTGGCGCTAGGGGCATCTCCTGCGATGGTCATAGAAGCCGAAGAAGCTGAACAGTTTGCGACATTAGCCGATGCGCTGCTGATTAACGTCGGCACGCTGACTTCTCCTCGTGCGCAATCCATGCGCCGCGCAATCGAAAGCGCGGTGGCCGCTGGTAAGCCCTGGACGCTCGATCCGGTGGCAGTGGGCGCGCTTGCATTTCGATCTCGTTTTTGCCAGCAAATCCTGACGCTTAAACCCACAGCCATTCGCGGTAATGCCTCTGAGATCATGGAGCTTGCAGGAATGAGCGCCGGTGGGCGTGGCGTCGACACGACCGATTCCGCGGCCAGTGCGCTACCCGCAGCGCAGGCGCTGGCACGCCAGACTAACGCCATCATCGTCGTGACGGGCGAAGTGGATTACATCACCGACGGGCAACGCACGCGAACCGTTGCCGGAGGCGATATCCTGATGACGCGGGTCGTGGGAACCGGCTGTGCGCTCTCCGCTGTCGTAGCCGCTGCCTGTTCACTCCCGGGCGATCGACTGGATAACATTGCCGCTGCATGCGGTTTCATGAAGCGAGCGGGCGAGCGTGCTGCGGCGCAAAGCCATGGTCCGGGCAGCTTTGCTTCAGCGTTTATCGACGCGCTATGGAATCTGGAGGCGCAGTCATGAAACGCATTAATGCTTTGACCATCGCTGGTACCGATCCAAGCGGCGGCGCGGGGATTCAGGCGGATCTTAAAACCTTCTCGGCGCTGGGGGCGTATGGCTGTTCGGTGATTACCGCGCTGGTGGCGCAAAACACGCGTGGTGTGCAATCGGTCTATCGCATTGAACCTGATTTTGTTGCGGCACAGCTGGACTCTGTTTTTAGCGATGTGCGCATTGATACCACCAAAATCGGGATGCTGGCAGAAACGGATATCGTTGAAGCGGTGGCAGAGCGTCTTAAACGCTACCGCGTGCAAAACGTGGTTCTGGATACGGTTATGCTGGCCAAAAGTGGCGATCCGCTGCTTTCGCACTCGGCGGTGCAGTCGCTGCGGAAAAAGTTATTACCGCACGTCGCGCTGATCACCCCCAATCTCCCTGAAGCCGCCGCACTGCTTGATACGCCTCATGCACGTAATGAAGCGGAGATGATAGAGCAGGGCAATGCGCTGCTGGCGCTAGGCTGTGAAGCGGTGCTGATGAAAGGGGGACATCTGGATGATGCCGAAAGTCCGGACTGGCTCTTTACCCGCGAAGGCGCGCAGCGTTTTACAGCTGCGCGTGTTGTAACCAAAAATACCCACGGCACCGGTTGTACGCTGTCCGCTGCCCTGGCAGCCTTGCGCCCGCGCCATGAAAACTGGGCCGACACGGTGCAGGAAGCAAAAGTGTGGCTCTCTGCTGCACTGGCAAAAGCCGATAGTCTGGAGGTGGGTCACGGTATTGGCCCGGTACACCATTTTCATGCGTGGTGGTAAGGCGCTCAGGTAGTATAATGGATAAGGACTTTCGGCCTGGAAAACAGAGATGGAACAAGCGCATACCCGGTTAATCGCTCAGCTCAGTGAACGCTTCGCAGCGCCAGATAATACCCCGCTGTACCTCAAGTTTGCCGAGACGGTCAAAAATGCCGTCCGCACTGGCTTGCTGGAGCATGGCAATATTTTGCCCGGTGAGCGCGATCTCAGCCAGTTGACTGGAGTATCTCGTATCACCGTGCGCAAAGCGATGCAGACGCTGGAACAGGAAGGTGTCGTCACCCGCGCCCGGGGTTATGGCACACAAATCAATAATATCTTTGAATATTCGCTTAAAGAGGCGCGCGGATTTTCTCAGCAGGTGGTGCTGCGCGGTAAAAAGCCTGACACGCTCTGGGTCAACAAACGCGTGATAAAATGCCCTGATGACGTGGCGGCAGAGCTGTCGATCGCGCCGCAGAGCGAGGTCTTTATGCTTAAACGTATTCGTTATGTTGATGAAGATGCGGTATCGATTGAGGAGTCCTGGGTGCCGGTCGGGCTCATTCACGATCCGGATGCGATTGGCATTTCGCTGTATGACTACTTTCGCAGCCAGAATATCTTTCCGCAGCGGACGCGTTCTCGGGTGAGTGCGCGAATGCCTGATAGCGAATTCCAGACGCACATCAAAATGGACGACAAAATACCGGTGCTGGTGATCAAGCAAGTTGCGCTTGACCAGCAGCACCGGCCGATTGAGTACAGCATTAGCTACTGTCGCAGCGATTTATACGTCTTTGTGTGCGAGGAGTAATTCCTCACGCGTTGGCGCGCAGTCTCCGCCACGGTGGCTAACCACCCATGCAGCCACCGCATTTCCCAGTAATATCGCCTCTGCAAGCGGCCAACCCGCCGCCAGTCCGGCGAGCGTGCCGCCAGCATGGCTGTCACCCGCGCCGATGGTATCCACCACGGTTGCCGGGAACGCCGGGACATAGCCGGTCTTTTCGGCGTCGTAATACCACGCTCCGTCTTTATCGTGACGCACAATCAGCGGGCAACCATAATGCTGCTGCCACGCCATACCCAGAGAATCATCCTCAACGCCCAGGCGTACGGCGGCGATGTGCGCCTCCTGACGATTCAATGACACTATCGGTTTACAGGCCATGATGCGCGACATCAGCGCATCAGGAATATCCTCGATGCGAGGACCAAAATCGATAAACGCAGTGATATCGGTCAGATTTTCCAGCCAGTGTGTCAGCAATTCACCGCACGGCGAGGCGAGCTGATAGCCAGATAAATACACCAGACTTTGCGGCGGTACCGTCAGCGCGTCCAGCCAACGCTGTTGCCATTGATTTTCTACGCCGCTAAACGACATAAAGGTACGTTCACCGTCAGGCTCAACGAGCGCCAGACACCAGCCGTTATCGCCGCTTTCAGCGTCAACGGCACTGTGCAGACCCTGCTTTGCCATCGCGTGACGAATGATATCCGCCCACACGCCGTGCCCCACCGGGAGTGCGTTTTGTGCCGTGATGCCGAGTCGCTTGAGTGCAATAGCGATATTCAGCGCGCAGCCACCAATATTAACGCCCTGCTGTTTAAGCTCGATATCGCAACCGCGCCAGGGAAGGGCGTAAGCGTCGGCAATGACGTCGATCACCGCTGCCCCCAAAACCGTTATCGGACGCCGCGCGCTTAAGGTATCGATACGCTCGCAGAGATCTGTATTCATACTCCCTCTCTCTGTTCCCGATAGTGCAGCAGCCGTTCGCAGTAATACCCGAAGTCGAGCTGATTGACGGCATCAAGTTCTGCTTTCAAAGCCGGATCAATGGCCTTAACCCCATGCAGCGCACCACAAATGGCCGTGGCCATCGCGCCGATGGTGTCGGTGTCGCCACCGAGGTTGGCGCACAAGATGGCGCAGCGATTAGGATCGGTACCCGCCAGTTCGACCATAGCAATCGCGGCGGGGACGGATTCAATGGTACTGGTGCCAGCCCCGACCAACTGATAAATCGCTTCGCTGGCGGAGTCAATGCCGTTGGCGTCTCGTACCGTTTTGACCGCCAGTTCGATACGTGCCGCAAGCGATGCGCTAAAGGTGGTGACTTTCGACTCTTGCGCGTAGCGCGCAATGCCGGGAAGCGCATCGACGATGTTCTGCCAGCTTTCGCCATCAATCGCGCGGGAAATCGCCCAGGCAATCACCACGGCACCGGCAATCGCCAGATCCGATTTATGCGTAGGGCTACAAGCCAGTGCGACCTGCGCGACAAAGTGTTCAAGCCGCGTGGCGGGCAGCAGACAGCCCAGCGGGGAGGCGCGCATGGCGGCACCATTTGTCACGCCGTTATTTTCCAGTTCGCTCACTGGTTTGCCGTCACGGATAGCACTCAGGGCGATTTTTGAGGTCGGCCCAAGGACATTTTTATTAAACGCATCAAACTCTACGGCCCACAGCAGGATGTGTCTGCCGATGGCATCGGCATCAATCTCGCCGTCGCACTCAATAATGGCATCAGCAAGACTGAGCGCCATTGAGGTGTCGTCCGTGAACTCCGCGCGCCCAAAATAACAGGCGGCGCTATTCTCAGCAGGGCCTGGCAAAAAGCGATCAATCCAGCCGAAGTGTGCTTTTACGCGGCTTCGTGGCCACAGTTCCGACGGCATACCCATCGCATCCCCCAACGTCTGCCCGTAAAGGGCACCGAGAATACGTTCTGCTTTCATTTAACTTCCCCTCGTGTCAGCGCGGTATCGTTATCGACCACCTCAATAGCGGTGATCTCTTTATCCGATTCGCGGAAAAACAGCATAAACAGCACGGCGATAACGGCAATCATGATGCCGCCGAACGCCCACATTCCGGCCCAGTTGAAGGTCAAACCATTCACGGGCTCTTTGTACGCAAACATCTTTTCCATCATCACGCCGCCCAGCCGATAGCCTAAAAGGCTGCCAAAGCCCTGACAGCACAGCGTGATCAAGCCCTGTGCGGCGGTACGCATATGAACCGGCGCTTTTTTGTCCACGTAGATATACGCGGTCACGTAATAGAAGTCGTAGCTCACGCCGTGTAGCAAAATACCGAGGAATAGCAGGCCGTAGGTGAAGTATTCGTCTGCGCCGCCAAAGACGAAAAAGCCGTAGCGGATCGCCGCCGTGATAAGGCCTAGCAGCAGAACCTTTTTGATACCAAAGCGCTTAGTGAAGAACGGTAGCGCCAGCATGAAGAAGATCTCGGAGAACTGACCGAGCGTCATCCATCCAGTGGTATTTTTCATTCCCACTTCGGTGAGGTATCCGTTGGCGAAGATGTAGTAAAAGGCCAGCGGCATCGCGAAGAGAAACGAACAGAAGAAGAACACGAGGAAGTTTTTATCGCGCAGCAGGATCAAGGCATCCAGACCCAGCATGACTTTAACGTCCATTTTACCGGTACTCTTCGGCGGCGTGTTCGGCAGGAAGAACGCAAACACGCCGAGCAGCGCCGAGCTTGCCGCCGTCATCAGCAGCGGAATATTGCTGTCGGAAATATCCGCGTATCCCATCATCTGCGGCAGGAACCCGCATGCCAGGCCAGAAGCAATCCAGCCGATGGTGCCCATTACGCGGATACGCGGGAAGTCGCGCTCCACGTCGTCAACGTTGGCGAAGGCGATGCTGTTAGTCAACGCGATGGTGGGCATATAGGTGAGCGAGTAGGCCAGCAGCAGTGGGAAGAAGGTGCTGAACTCGGTTTGCTGCGCGGCGAAGTACATCAGGACAGCACCGGCAAACATCAATACTGCCAGCACTTTTTGCGCGGCGAAGAAGCGGTCCGTCAGCGATCCTACAAGGATCGGCGAGAGGATGGCGGCAATCGCGGTACAGGCATACGACCAGCCAATTTCCCCAGCGGTAAATCCGCTTTTGCTCAGCCAGAGCCAGAGCGGCACAAACCATGCGCCCCAGATAAACCATTCAACAAACATCATGAATGACAGTTGGACTTTCGTTTTCATTGTTTAATCCTGCATGTCAGAAAGGGTACGCCTTTAACATACCATTCAATAATACCTTTTAAATACCTTTGTGGTGAATGTTTGATCAATGTAACAGTTTGGTTGTACACGAAACGAGCCAGCAGATTGTGCTGAAAAAAGAGGCAGGCGGTGGAAAATCTGTTAAGTCGGTACCAGGCTTAGTCTGCCCAATCCGTTTGGGTTTGGATCACATGCTCCGACATGATGTCGGAACTTACGGGAGCATCACTATGACTGATATTGCGCAGCTGCTTGGCAAAGACGCCGACAGCCTTTTACAGCATCGTTGTATGACCATTCCAGCCGACCAGCTTTATCTACCGGGTCACGACTACGTTGACCGCGTCATGATTGATAACAATCGTCCTCCGGCCGTTCTGCGAAATATGCAGACGCTCTACAACACCGGGCGACTTGGCGGCACGGGTTACCTGTCCATTTTGCCGGTTGACCAGGGCGTGGAGCACTCCGCCGGGGCCTCCTTTGCGGCGAATCCGCTCTATTTCGATCCGAAGAATATTGTCGAACTGGCGATAGAAGCGGGCTGTAACTGTGTGGCGTCCACGTACGGCGTATTGGCTTCGGTATCACGCCGTTACGCGCACCGCATTCCTTTCCTCGTTAAGCTCAACCACAACGAAACGCTGAGCTACCCAACCGAATATGATCAGACGCTGTACGCCAGCGTCGAGCAGGCGTTTAACATGGGTGCGGTGGCGGTAGGGGCGACTATTTACTTTGGCTCCGAGCAGTCTCGTCGGCAGATTGAAGAGATCTCGGCGGCCTTTGAGCGCGCGCATGAGCTGGGTATGGTCACCGTGCTGTGGGCTTATCTGCGTAATAATGCGTTCAAGAAAGACGGCGTGGATTATCACGTATCCGCAGACTTGACCGGGCAGGCGAATCATCTGGCGGCCACTATTGGCGCCGATATCGTGAAGCAGAAAATGGCCGAAAATAATGGCGGCTATAAAGCGGTGAACTTCGGTTATACCGATGATCGTGTTTACAGCAAGCTGACCAGCGACAACCCAATCGATCTGGTGCGTTATCAGCTGGCGAACTGCTACATGGGTCGGGCGGGGCTGATTAACTCCGGCGGCGCGGCGGGCGGTGAAACTGACCTGACCGATGCGGTGCGCACGGCGGTGATCAACAAGCGCGCGGGCGGGATGGGGCTAATCTTGGGGCGCAAGGCGTTTAAGAAATCGATGGCCGACGGCGTGAAGCTGATTAACGCGGTGCAGGACGTCTATCTGGATAGCAAAGTCACGATTGCTTAAATCTTTCCCCTCACCCTAACCCTCGCCCCTTTGGGGTGTACGGTCCGGGGTGAGGGGAAGTGCATTAATTCGAAACCTCATTTCATTCCATTCAAACATCCATCCCGATCCAGTTCACAGTTCTCTGTCCTTTTGTGAAAAGTGTCACTCCCTCCCGTGCATATGCACAATAAATGGTCGATGCTTAGCGGAATTTGTCTAAGGCCGCGGACGAATTTTGCGCTTAAAGTTAGTTTCGAAACAGCTTTTCAAATTAAGACGTCGCACTGACCTCTGTTGTGTTAAGGACTGATAATGAAAATTGAATCTGTAAACGTCACCGTCTTCCAGTATCCCACGCGTCGGGTTTCCGATACTGCGGGGCACTCGCACCCCGGCCCGGAAAGCATGGCTAAAATGGCGATGCTGACCATCACCGCCGACGATGGCACCAAAGGGTACTCATTTGCGCCGCCGGAAGTGGTGCGTCCTTTTGTAGTGAACACCTTTTTCCGCAAAGTGCTGGTCGGCCAGGATGCCTTTAACCGCGAACGCATCTGGCAGGATCTGGCGCACTGGCAGCGTGGGAGCGCACACCAGTTGACCGAACGCGCGCTGTCGTTTGTAGAGCAGGCGCTGTGGGACCTGATAGGCCGCAAGCTGAACATGCCGGTCTGGAAACTGCTCGGCGGTTTTCGCGACAAAGTCCCCGCTTACGGCAGCACCATGTGTGGTGACGATCTGCCCGGCGGTCTCTCTACGCCAGACGAATACGCCAGCTTTGCCGAAAAGCTGGTGGCGCGCGGCTATAAGGCCATCAAGCTGCATACCTGGATGCCACCCGTTTCTTTCGCACCCAACCCTAAAATGGACGTTAAAGCCTGCGCCGCCGTGCGTGAAGCTGTCGGCCCGGATATCGATCTGATGATCGACGGCTACCACTGGTACAGCCGTACCGAAGCGCTGTACATCGGAAAAGAACTGGAAAAACTCGATTTCGCCTGGTTCGAAGAGCCGATGGAAGAAGAGAGCATGGCCTCTTACGCCTGGCTTGCTGAAAACCTGTCGATCCCTATTATCGGCCCGGAAAGCCTGGGCGGAAAACATCACAGCCGTGCTGATTGGGTGAAAGCGGGCGCGTGCGACATCCTGCGCGCGGGGGCAAATGGTGTGGGTGGGATCTCACCAACGCTGAAAGTGGCCAATCTGGCGGAGTCGTTCGGTATGGACTGCGAAGTGCATGGCAACGGCGCGGCGAGCCTGGCCGTCATCGGGGCAATCAAGAATTGCCGCTGGTACGAACGCGGCCTGCTGCATCCGTTCCTCGACTACGACGTCCCTGCGGCGTACCTCAACAGCATCGTCGACCCAATGGACGAAAACGGCATTGTCAGCCTGCCAACTGGCCCGGGACTGGGCGAAGACATCAATTTTGCGTATATCGAAAAAAATACCGTCAGCCACGACTGACACATAACGATATCTCACCCTACAAACGGTATACACAGATGAACAAAAACTCCCTCACGAGGGCGTGTTTACTCGCGCTCTCGCTGATGGTGGGGAGCGGTGCGGCGTACGCAAAAACGCCGCCCGATCAGCTCATCATCGGTATGAACATGAACAACCTGCTGACGCTCGACCCGGCGGCAATGACCGGCAACGAGGTGGTCGGTATCGTGGTGAATCTCTACGATTCGCTGGTAGAGCTCGACCCGAACGAACTCACCAACGTCAGGCCGGCGCTGGCGAAGAGCTGGGATATCGCGCCAGATGGCAAAACCCTGACCTTTCACCTGCGCGATAACGTGACATTCCACTCCGGCAACCCGCTGACCGCAGAGGACGTGGTGTGGTCGATGCGTCGCTTATTACACCTTAATCTGGCGCAGGCCTCGGTCTGGAAATCCTACGGTTTTTCTAAGAAAAATATCGATAAGCAAATCAGTGCACCGGATGCCTACACCGTGCAGATCGTGCTACCGAAGGCCAACGATCCGCAGCTGGTGATTTACTCTCTTGGCGCGCTCGGGAATCTGGGCGTGCTCGACAGCAAAACGGTGCAAACCCACGAGGTAAACAACGACTGGGGCAACCGCTGGCTGACCACTAACGAGGCCGGTTCCGGCCCGTTTATGCTCGACATCTGGCAGGCAAAAGACGTACTGCGCATGCAGCGCAACCCGCACTACTGGCGCGAAGAACCGAAGATGAACCGCATCGTCCTGCGCCATTTTCAGGAATCGCAAACCTTGCGCCTGATGATTGAAAAAGGCGATCTGGATATTGCTAATAATATGGCGGTGTCCGATATCAACGCGCTACGTAAGGATCCGAATCTTACGGTCGAAGCCGTGCAAAAAGGAACGGTCTACTACGTGGCGATGAGCATGAAGGAAAGCCACTTCGCGAACCCGAAGGTGCGCGAAGCGGTGCGCTACCTGATTGATTATCAGGGTATCAACAAGGCGCTGATGCCGGGCTATGGCGTACTGCATCAACGTCCGATAAAGGCTGGGATGCCGTCCACGCTGCCGGACCCGGGCTATAAACTGGATATTCCTCGGGCCAAAAAGCTGCTGGCGGAAGCGGGCTATCCGGAAGGGTTCGACACCACGCTGCGCGTGCTGGCCGATCAGCCATTCCTGAACATCGCCATTGCCGTGCAGTCCACGCTGATGCAGGCGGGGATCAACGCCAAAATCATCACCGGCACCGGGAACCAGATTTACGGCGCAATGCGCGAGCGTAAGTTCGACATGCTGGTCGGGCGCGGCGGGAGTGGCGTTGAGCCACATCCGCACTCCAGCTTGCGCGCGCTGGTTTATAACCCGGACAACAGTGACGAAGCCCGACTAACCAACTTCCAGGGTTGGCGCACCAGTTTCTACGACAAGCCCCTGAACGAGATGATCGACAAAGCGCTGCTTGAGCGCGACCCGAAACAGCAAATCGCCGATTACCAGCAAATCCAGGTGCGTTACGACGAGCTGATCCCGGCGATGGTCCCGCTATCGCAAATGGTGGATTCGGTGGTGGTGCGTAACGAAGTCAAAAACTTCCAGTCGCACCCGTCGGCGACCACTTTCCTGCGCGAAGTCTACAAAACAGGAGGTGACAAATGAGCGTTGCGATCCTTTCTCCCGGCTCCCGCACCCGACGCTTTTCAAAGCGTCTGACACAGGTGCTGATCACGCTGTTTGGTTTGCTGCTGCTGACGTTCTTCATCGGGCGCGTCATGCCGGTCGATCCGGTGCTGGCCATTGTCGGCCCGGACGCTGACCACAGTACCTATCAGCAGGTTTATCAGCAGTTGGGTTTTGATAAGTCGCTGTTGACCCAGTTCGGCATTTACCTGAACAACCTGCTGCACGGCGATCTCGGCAATGCGCTGCTGACCGGCAAACCGGTGACCGACGATATCATGCGCGTCTTCCCGGCCACGCTGGAGCTGGCCACGATGGCCATTATTGTCGGTGCCGGTTTAGGCATTCCGCTGGGCGTACTGGCGGCGGCACGTCGTAACAGTCTTTCTGACTACGTGGTGCGTATCATTAGCCTGGCCGGTTACTCCACGCCGATCTTCTGGGTGGGGATGATGGGGCTGCTGCTATTTTACGCCTGGCTCGGTTGGGTGGGTGGTGCAGGGCGGCTGGACTTAGGGCTGGATGGCATCGTGCCACGCCGTACCGGGCTGATGACCGTCGATGCGTTGCTCGCTGGCAACAGTGCGGTGTTCTGGAACGCGATTAACCATCTGGTGCTGCCCGCGTCGTTACTCGGCTTTCACTCGCTGGCCTATATCAGCCGTATGACCCGCAGCTTTATGCTCGCGCAGTTGTCGCAGGAGTTCATCATCACCGCGCGGGTTAAAGGGTTAACCGAGCGTCAGGTTATCTGGAATCATGCGTTTCGCAACATTCTGGTTCAGTTGCTAACCGTGGTGGCGCTGGCGTATGGCTCGCTGCTGGAGGGGGCGGTATTGATTGAAACCGTCTTCTCCTGGCCGGGCTTTGGCTCGTATCTGACCGGCAGCCTACTGCTGGGTGATATGAACGCGGTGATGGGCTGCGTGCTGCTGGTGGGGCTGATCTTCGTGATGCTCAACCTGCTCTCCGACATGCTGTATCAATTCTTCGACCCGAGGACGAAATCATGACCGTTTCTCTGGATACGCCGCTGGGGGCGCGCAACAGCGAAAGCCGCCAGCGTATCAAGCGCACAGCTCAACGTGCCGCAGGATTTGTGGGCAAAATGGCGCGCAATCCGCTGACCGCGATTGGCGGTGGAATTGTCCTGCTCCTGCTGATTGTCGCGGCGTTTGCGCCATGGATTGCGCCCTATAACCCGCTGGTTCAAAACCTCAACAACGCGTTAGTTGCACCAAACGCGCAGCATTGGTTCGGTACCGATGAGTTTGGACGCGACATCTTTAGCCGCCTGGTGTACGGCTCGCGCATCACGCTGTATATCGTGCTGCTGGTATCGGTCACCGTCGGTCCGCTGGGCCTGCTGCTGGGCGTGACCGCCGGGTATTTCGGCGGCAAAGTCGATGCAGTACTGATGCGCGTGACCGATATCTTTATCTCCTTCCCGAGCCTGGTGCTGGCGCTGGCGTTTGTGGCAGCGCTCGGTCCGGGGCTGGAGCACGTGGTCATTGCGATTACGATCACTGCCTGGCCGCCGATTGCGCGACTGGCGCGTGCCGAAACGCTCTCTTTGCGTCAGGCCGATTTTATCTCCGCGGTACGTTTGCAGGGGGCTTCTGCACCGCGCGTGCTGTGGCGACACATCGTGCCGCTGTGCCTGCCATCAGTCATTATCCGTATCACCATGAACATGGCGGGGATCATCCTGACCGCCGCGGGATTGGGCTTCCTCGGTCTCGGCGCGCAGCCGCCTGAGCCGGAGTGGGGCGCGATGATCTCCAGCGGGCGCACCTACATGATGGAGTGCTGGTGGGTAGTGACTATTCCGGGGCTGGCGATCTTGATCAACAGTCTGGCGTTCAACTTCTTAGGAGATGGCCTACGTGACATCCTCGATCCTCGCAGCGAATAATCCTCTGCTCGACGTGCGCGATCTCCACGTCGACTTTATCAACGGCGGCGCGGTCACCCACGCGGTGCGCGGCGTCTCGTTTCAACTCGGGCGAGAAAAGCTGGCGATCGTCGGTGAATCTGGCTCCGGCAAATCCACGGTCGGACGAGCGCTGCTGCGCTTGCACCCGGCCAAAGCGCAAATCAGCGCCACGCGGATGCAGTTTGGCGATGTCGATTTGCAAGCCGTCAGCGAAGCGCAGATGCGCGGCATTCGCGGCAAGCGCATCTCGATGATTATGCAGGATCCGAAATACTCGCTGAATCCGGTGGTTTGCGTGGGCGATCAGATTGCAGAAGCCTGGCTCACGCACCATCCGGGGCGTAAAGCGGAGGCCAAAGCCAAAGTGCTGGAGATGCTCGACGTGGTGCGCATTCGCCAGCCGGAGCGCGTGTATCACCTTTACCCGCACGAGATTTCCGGCGGGCAGGGGCAGCGCATCATGATCGCCATGATGCTGATAACCGATCCCGAGCTGGTGATTGCCGATGAACCGACCTCGGCGCTGGACGTCTCGGTGCGTTTGCAGGTGCTGGGGTTGCTGGACGATCTGGTGAAATCGCGCGGGCTGGGGCTGATTTTTATCAGCCACGACATCAACCTGGTGCGCAGTTTTTGCGATCGGGTGCTGGTGATGTACGCCGGGCGGGTGGTGGAGTCCATCGCCGCTTGCGATCTGCACAACGCGAAACATCCGTACACGCAGGGCCTCATCAGCGCGCTGCCGGAACTTAACCATCGCCGCCCGGTGCTGCCTGTTTTGCAGCGTCAGGCCAGCTGGCTCACCGAGTAAGGAGCAGAGATGATCGAAATCAAACACCTCAACCTCGCGTTCGGCGAGGGTGAAAAGCGTAATCAGGTGCTGGACGACGTGAACATTCACGTTAAGGAAGGGGAGATTTACGGGCTGGTGGGTGAATCGGGTTCCGGTAAAACCACGGTGTTGAAGTGCCTTGCCGGGTTGTTCACCCACTGGGACGGCGAGCTGTCGATTAACGGCAAACCGCTGGAGAAGCGCATCAGCCAGGAACGCTGTCGTCGCGTGCAGATGGTGTTTCAGGATCCTTACGGGTCGCTGCACCCGCGCCACACCATCGGTGACATTCTGGAAGAGCCGCTGCAAATCCACGGCATTCAGGACCGGGATCGGCGTATCCACGGTTTGCTGGATAAGGTGGGGCTGAACCGGGCGTTTCGCGATCGCTATCCGCATCAGCTTTCGGGCGGTCAGCGCCAGCGTGTGGCGATTGCGAGGGCGTTGATTCTGGAGCCGCAGGTCCTTTTGCTGGATGAGCCGACTTCGGCGCTGGACGTGTCCGTCCAGGCCGAAATTCTCAACCTGTTGGCGGAACTCCAGCGCGAGTCGAATCTGACCTACCTGATGGTGACCCACGATCTCGGGGTGATTGCCCATCTCTGTCAGAAGGTAGCGGTGATGCAGTACGGCAAAATTCTGGAAACGTTAACCGTGGACGAACTGGTCGCCGGCAACGCCAAAACCGACTATACGCGGATGCTAGTGAATGCCAGCCAGCAGTACAGTCGGGAGATGGCACGGGAAGTTGGTTCCCTTTAATTAACCATGGGGATTCATGCCAACCCAGGAACGTTCCTCCACACTTGCACGGGGCCGAGAAATCCCCTTTTTTATACATCATCCTTATAGTAGGTGCAGTTTTTCCGAGCAAACGACATCCTTCCGGAGTTTTTTTTATATATGTAAACTAATCAAGGCAAGCCCGTAAAGGGCTTGCTCTATATTTATGCTGTGGCTCTTTCATTCCACGAGTCATTATAAATTATGTTGCCTTCAACATACTTCCAGCTAATCGATTCATATCTCAATTCAACTTCTTCAAGATGTACGCTAGCTACACCTAATGGGAATAACACTGGTGACACTCTTGTAACTTTAACATTATTAAGCTCGATATTAAAATACTCAAATTCTATACCAGCCTCATTAATTTTATACATTTTAATGATGGCTTTGCAAAATGTTCTCCCTGCGCATACAGCACGAAATAGATATGGCGTTAGTTTGTCCATTTCTTTTTCGAATGTGATTGGTGTATGTAATCGTGTTCCTGTTAATTTGCCTGTGTTATGATCTGTTGGAATCCAAATCGAGTGGTTAAATGATTTCATTTCAGTAGAGCCTAACCGAGTGGGCATAATACATTCACCTACTAATGGCGAATCATCTTCATCATACATCCATATATGAGCTGGTATTGACATAAGTCATCCTCTGTTTTTGTGGTGTAAATATGATAAATATGTCGAGATAAAAAGCACTATCAATAATGAAATGCCGATGAGTACCATTACCGTTCCTGCATCTTCTATATTCACTGCAATAGTAACTGCTATGATGATAAAAATTATGAATGCACCTAAATTAATAATTTCATCAATAAAATGCTTTAACACCCACTTTAGAATACGTTTCAAATAATACATCATGATTTGAACATACTCCTTATTGTAGATGCTATTTTTGCATCTGAAGCTGTATTTATATTGAAGTAACCATTTTTCGTTATAATTGGCTCTATGCTGAAATACAACATTTCAAGCGTTTCTTCGTATAATGCATTGTAGAACTGAGGACACATTTTTTTTAAATTATTAGCACTATCAGCGGATTGCTTTATCGTCCCTTCTGAGCCTAACACGAAGGTTACAAACGCAGCTCGTCCTGCAATTGCTTTACCAAGTGAGCTTTCCACTGCGACGTTCATTTCGTAGGTCAAACATATAGCTTTTGTTACTGCATACATCAATGCAGCATCAGATGCTTGCCCCACTGAATAGTTAGTTGTAATTGGCACAACTCTTTCTAATATGGTCTTTTTTTGTTGCGCATTTCTATTTTTCAATAGAGTTTTTATATAAATATAAATCATTTGCAAAACAACATCAGTATCTTTCACTAAATGATATAACCCTAAGAAAAATCTTTTATCTTCTTCTTTTAATTTGCTGCATACATCTTGATAGTTATCTGTTAGGCAAGAGGTATAGTATAAGATTCGCTTCGCTCCATCATTCATGTTATTCAGTGATTTCATGAACTCATCTTTTACTCCAGCGAAAGCCTGATCGAGCCTTGCGGCTAAATGTTCATCTGTACCGATTTTATCCATGATCAAATTGTTGTAGTACATATGATCCTCTTTTGCCATAAATCATAATGGTCAGACTTTACTAAATGTAATAATGTGATGTAATTCACATTTTGTTGCATGAGCATTAAAAAGAAATTACATATTATGCGTATTTTAGATGTTTAAGTTTTGTTTATTCGTAGAATCAATGCAATTTTTGATTTTGAATTAATTAACAAATGTAAGTGGTTTAAGTTACCAGATGACTGTGTATCCAGTTTTTCTACAAATTAATCTTAGCTGTCCTGATGCTTTGAAGAAACATCATTGTTTGTGTGATTCTGAATGCGTACCTTGATTTTTTAGACAGTTGCATTTGTCCGGCTAAAGATTTAAATGTGCGACGAAAATCACGAGGTGTGAAAGAGGGATACCCTGGGGATTAGTAATAGCGGGTAGTTTGATAACTTAACAACTTCAGGTTTAAAAGTGGTCTGGTTCTTTTTCATGGAGTGTCTAATTTCTTGGATCTCCTTTGATTACGCTCAACCTCTCCCGTGGGGGAGAGGTTAGTGGAGGGCATCAACGCAGAAGCGCACAGTCCGGCGGCAGGCGACAGTTCAGTGCGCCGGGCAGCAGTGTTATGCGGAAATGCTCACCGCTGAGCGGCTCGCCGTCGAGGTTAAACGTCATACCGTGTGGGGCGATAACCTCAAAACACGCGGACTGGCCGTCAATAATATTCGGGCTCTCCTCGGGGTTGGTCAGCGTGGTAAACAGCGCCGGAAGCAGGCCGTCGCCAGTGAAAATTCTCAGCTGGAGTAAACCATCGTTAATCAATGCC
>JALCNW010000030.1 GCA_022649305.1 Enterobacter sp. | reverse complement strand
TTATCTTCCCGTCGATTATCGCGCTGATTGTCGGCTTTATCGGCCTGCGCTACGGCAGCGACTCCCCGGAATCTTACGGTCTGGGAAAAGCGGAAGAGCTGTTCGATGAAGAGCTGAGCGAAGAGGACAAAGAAGCCGAAGACGAGTCGATGACTAAATGGCAAATCTTCGTGGAGTACGTGCTGAAGAACAAAGTCATCTGGCTGCTCTGTTTCTCCAATATCTTCCTGTACGTGGTGCGCATCGGTATTGACCAGTGGTCCACCGTGTATGCGTTCCAGGAACTGAAGCTTTCCAAAGAGGTGGCGATTCAGGGCTTTACCCTGTTTGAAGTGGGTGCGCTGGTCGGTACGCTGCTGTGGGGCTGGCTCTCGGATCTGGCGAACGGTCGCCGCGCGCTGGTGGCCTGCGTCGCGCTGGCGCTGATCATCGCCACGCTCGGGGTGTATCAACACGCCAGCAACCAGTACGTTTACCTGATGTCGCTGTTTGCGTTGGGCTTCCTGGTGTTTGGCCCGCAGCTGTTGATCGGTGTAGCGGCCGTTGGATTTGTGCCGAAAAAAGCGATCGGCGCTGCCGATGGGATTAAAGGCACCTTCGCCTACCTGATCGGCGACAGCTTCGCCAAGCTGGGCTTGGGGATGATCGCCGACGGCACGCCTATTTTCGGCCTGACCGGCTGGGCGGGCACCTTCGCCGCGTTGGACGCCGCCGCTATCGCCTGTATCTGCCTGATGGCGATGGTCGCGGTACTGGAAGAGCGTAAGATTCGCCGCGAGAAACGGATTCAACGACTGAAAGCGGCCTGAGTTTGCAGGTAACGTTTTGCCCGGCTGACCGCCGGGCTTTTTTATGCCTGCCGCTGACTGGTCTCCAGCAGTAACCCACGCAGCCAGGCCTGAGCAGGATTGCGGTGCGTTCTGCCGTGCCAGGCCATGCTTTTGGTAAAGCCGGGCACGGTCACGGGCGTCTCGCAGACAAACATCCCCGTCTGGTTTTCCGCTATGCGTGAAGGCACGACGGCAATCATGTCGCTTATCACCAGCACGTCCGGCAGCACTAAAAAGTTGCTCACGGACAAAGCCACACACCGCGTCAGGCCAATGTTTTCTAACGCGCCATCCGTTACGCCGCGAAAACTTTCCCCCTCGTAAGAGACCAGCACATGCTCCAGCGCGCAAAATCGGTCTAACGTTATGGGTTTACCTGCATCCAGATGATCGGCACGCATCATGCAAACGTACCGTTCATCATAAAGCGCGCGGCTGTGAAGCTCCGCTGGCGTGGTGTGCGGAGTGATCAGTGCCACGTCAACGCTGCCCCGCTCGAGTTGGCTGACCAGGCGATCGGATCCCACGGGCACCACGCGCACGCGAATACCCGGCGCCTGCACTTTAAGCGCGGCGATAAAAGGGACGACTACCGCGCGCAGGGCATAGTCGGTCGCGGCAAGGGTGAAGGTGAGCGTTGCGGTGAGTGGGTCAAACTCGGCGGGCTGCAACAGCACGTCGATATCCGCCAGAATACGTTTTATCGGAGCGGCAAGTGCCTCGGCGCGGGTGGTTGGCACAATCCCGTGGGGGACGCGGATAAACAGCGGGTCGTCAAAGTAATCCCGTAGGCGGTTGAGCATGCCACTGACGGCGGGCTGCGTCAGAGAAAGACGCGACGCTGCCCGGGTGACGCTGCGCTCGTCCAGCAGTGCATCGAGCGTTTTAAGCAGGTTGAGATCCAGCGTGCGGAGATTTGCTTTCATACCGATATTCCACCTATTTTCGGTTCACTATTATGGCGTTGTTAGCTGTCGGCCCTGCGCATTTCCCGATATCATGAGCGGCTAAAATAAAGGAGAACTCATGGTCTGGATAATGCTGGCGACCCTTGCGGTGGTGTTTGTTGTTGGGTTTCGCATCCTGACATCGGATTCTCGCCGCGCGATAAAACGCCTTAGCGAGCGTCTGGGTATCACGCCAGTGCCCCTCGAATCGATGATCGACCAGTTTGGCAAAACCGCAGGCAATGAATTTATCCGCTACCTTGAGCGTCCGGACGAGGCCCATCTGCAAAACGCCGCCCAGGTGCTGCTGATCTGGCAGGTCTGCATCGTCGACGGCAGCGAAGAAAACATGCAAACCTGGCATCGTCTGCTGCGCAAAGCGCGGCTTGCCGCCCCGATTACCGATGCGCAAATTCGTCTGACGCTGGGTTTTATGCGTGAGATGGAGCCGGACCCTTACGAGCTGAATGCCTTCCAGCTGCGCTATAACCAGCTGTTTCTGCCGGAAGAGGGCGTGTTCTTTCTGCACTGATATCACGAACCGTGATGAGCAGTATAAAACATCATCATTAGAATTATACCTCTGTCGGGCGCACCATCACCTCATCAACTAACCGATGAGGTGAACCATGAAACAATCCGCGATTATCTGGCCGAACGACTATCTGCCAGGCACCACCGATAATTTTGCTTCCAACGAAATCATTGTCGCCGGGCTGACGGCCGGAGAGATTTGGGCGCAGCTTAACGACACCGCGCTGTGGCCGGGTTATTACAGCAATGCGCAAGATATTCACTTCCACGACGGCAGCGGGCCGCAACTGAGCGCTAAGGCGCGCTTCCACTTCACCACCTTTGGCTTCCCGGTCGAGGCGCAGGTGACGGAATATGTGCCGCCAGCAGACGGCGAAGCGGCGCGTATCGCCTGGCATGGCTGGGTTGAGGGAGAGGCCAACTCACGTCTGGATGTGATCCACGCCTGGTTGTTTGAAGATTTGCCAGGTCACCGCGTGCGCATTTTGACCCAAGAGTCGCAGAAAGGCGTTCCAGCGCAGCAGCTGGTGCGGGCAGTGCCGAACCCGATGATTAATGGGCATCAGGAGTGGATCGTTGGGCTGGTGAATGCCGCGATGCAAGAAAAGTTGTCAAAACGTTAAATCGGTCACACTTATGATGATAAACTGAGCGACTTTTCCGCACGTTTTTATCCTCAGGTGATGTCATGACAGAACATATTCAATCTACGCCCATACCGCATGCCAAAGAGGTCTCGCGCCCGAACTGGTCTGCGGTTTTTTCCGTGGCGTTTTGCGTCGCCTGTCTGATTACCGTTGAGTTTTTGCCAGTGAGCCTGCTCACGCCGATGGCGCAGGACCTGGGGATTTCCGAAGGGGTGGCGGGCCAGTCCGTGACCGTTACCGCCTTTGTGGCGATGTTTGCCAGCCTGTTTATCACGCAGATCATCGGGACCATCGATCGCCGCAAGGTGGTAATGCTGTTCGCGGTGCTGCTGACGCTCTCCTGCGTGCTGGTGTCGTTCGCCGATAACTTTACCCTGCTGCTGCTGGGCCGCGCCTGTCTGGGGATTGGCCTTGGCGGATTCTGGGCGATGTCGGCCTCGCTGACTATGCGCCTCGTTCCCGCGCGTACGGTGCCAAAAGCGCTGTCCGTTATCTTCGGTGCTGTTTCTATCGCGCTGGTGATCGCCGCGCCGCTGGGCAGCTTCCTCGGCGGGATTATCGGCTGGCGCAACGTGTTTAACGGCGCGGCGGTGATGGGCCTTCTGTGCATCTTCTGGGTGTGGAAAGCGCTGCCGTCGCTGCCGGGCGAACCTGCACATCACAAACAGAATATGTTCAGCCTGCTAAAACGCCACGGCGTGCTGGCGGGGATGACCGCCATCTTTATGGCCTTTGCCGGTCAGTTCGCCTTCTTTACCTATATTCGCCCCATCTTCACCACCCTGTCGGGCTTTGACGTTGATGGCCTGACGCTGGTGCTTCTGAGCTTTGGTATCGCCAGCTTTGTCGGCACGTCGCTCTCGGCACAGTTCCTGAAACGTTCTCTGAAGTTTGCGTTAGCGGGTGCGCCGCTGGTGTTGGCCGTGAGCGCAGCCGTGCTGATTTTATGGGGCAGCGATAAGTGGGTGGCTTCCGCAATTGCGATTATTTGGGGCTTTGCCTTTGCGCTGGTGCCGGTAGGTTGGTCCACGTGGATCACCCGAACGCTTGCCGATCAGGCCGAAAAGGCCGGGTCAATTCAGGTGGCGGTTATCCAGTTGGCGAACACCTGCGGTGCAGCGGTGGGCGGCCTTGCTCTGGACCATTTGGGGCTAACCTCACCGCTGATTATTTCCGGTACGCTGATGCTGCTGACCGCGCTGCTGGTGGCGGGGAAGGTGAAGGCTAAATAGGTGTTTCCCCCTTTTCCCCAAATGGGAGAGGGGGCTGTTCTCTGCGGTTTGAGGTGGCAACAGGCTACGTTGATGTCCGCCCACGCCTTCTCGAATCCATCGAAATCAACACCACCGAAGACACAATCAACAACGTCCCCAGCCAGTCCGGCAGAGAAAACGCCACGCCTAACAACAGCACAGATAAAAGCGCGCTGCTCAGCGGTTCGGCACAGCTCAAAATACTTGCCTTTGGACCACCGATCATCTGCGCGCCTTTCAGATACAGGCTGAACGTCACCGCTGTGCCAATCACCACTAAATAGAAAAACGCCAGCAGCAGGCTGCCGTCAATCACGAACGTGGTCCCGCGTCCGGCGTAGAACGGCGTCAGCATGAGTCCTGCCAGCAGCATGCTCCAGCCGACGATCGGCAGCGTACCGTAACGAGCAATCAGCGTGGAAGGATAGGTGGTGTAAAATGCGGCGGCAAAGGCCGATGCGATACCCCAGACGAGCGCCGCCGGGGAGATCGTCAGCGACGTCGGGTCGCCGTGCGTCACCAGCAGGAATGTGCCGATGAGCGATGTCAAAATAGCGGCAAAGACGAATATCCCAGGGCGCTTTTTACGCACTAACGCGAACCACGCCACGATGATTGTCGGCGACAGGAATTGCAGCACGGTAGCGGTGGCGGCGTTGGATTTTTCAATCGTTACCAGGAAGGTGAGCTGCACGATCAGCGCGCCAAAGAGCGAGAAAATCAGCAGGCTGATGGCGTCTTTGCGATTTTTGATGACCGAGAAAATCTTGTCGCCGTGAACGAAGGAGAGCGTTAGCAGGATAACGCCAGTGAACAGCAGGCGGATCATTGTTAAATAAGGCGAGGAGATCTGGCTTTTCTCCATGATGTACTGCGCGCAAACCCCTGAGCTGCCCCATAAAACGGCGGCGATCAGGACGTTTAGCATCCCTTTTTTTGTCGAACCCATTTTCTCCCCTGCTATGCTGTCGTTAATTCGGTCAACAGCATAGCATGATAGCGTGCGGCCTGATGCCCAGGGCCTCCCCCACGGGGGGGATGAATCCCCACTCTTTTTTTAATAGCAATGGAAATGACACAATAAAAATGAAGCGCCTGAAGCGATGCCCTGGTCCGGCTGTAAATCGCTGAGTCGTTTCCTGGAGGCCGGGGCGACGCGCATGGATGCGCGGCGAGGGCGCATTTACAGGGACGTTGCAGCGCCCGCCCCCGATAGCCGGAGGGAATAAGACGAAGGTATCGCGTAGCGACGATTTTCTTGCCGGGAGCCCGGGTTGCCAGGGCGGCGGCGATTGAGCCGCCATGGCACGTTCACCGGTGCCGTCATCATAGAGAAGCACGGATCTCAAAGTGAACGGAATAACTTCCTGAGCCGCATGTTCCCCTCACCCTAACCCTCTCCCCAACGGGGAGAGGGGACGGTTTCGTGCAGCGATTATTACTGGGGATCCTTTAGCTCAGTGTGAAAGGGAGAAAAAATCTTACTAGAACCAGGCTTCCCACATTGCGCCGACGTTGAAATCGTCGAGCGTTTCGTCTTTGGTATTGTTTACGCGCGCGGTGCGTTCGTTGTCTACCTTGCCGCCGGTCACGTAGAAGCGCAGCATCGGACGGAACTCAGGCCCCATAGCGATAGACATGTTCTGGGAGAGCGTCAGCTTCCAGCCTTTGTTGTCGCCGCCGTTGTCGTAGTCAACATGCTGCCAGCCTGCTTCCAGCCAGGTGGAGTGTACGTCGTTCCACCAGTGCATTGGGCGCACGATGGCGTTGTAGTTCTTACGGTTATCGGTGTCGTCGCGGCTGTTGTCATAGTCGTGGAAGGCGAGGATGTACTCCACCTGCGTGGCCTGGGTGAATTTGTACAACCCTTCGAAGCTGGCGTATACCGTGGTCAAGTCTTCGGTTTTGTTGAACACGCTGTTGTCCGAGTTATCGGAATAACGCGCGATCACTTTGTTCACGCCGCTGTCGTTGGTGTGGCTCAGCACCACGCCGCCCTGCCAGGCATTCAGACGTTCTTCGCTTTCGATGGCTTTTGAGTCAAAGCCGTAGTTGGCGTACAGTTCCAGATCCACTGGGCCGAGCTTCATACCGTGGATTTTAGAGGTCGCTGCGTAGTTGCCTTTGTCGCCCGTGCCGGAACCGCCGGTACAGGTAATACGCGACGGGTTGGCTTCATCTTCCATCACTTCCGGGCTACAGGATTCCACTGCCGCCACGGTGGCTACGTCAAACTGCACGCCGCCGATGTCGAAGTTTTTCACCCCGGCACCCTGGCCGTCGTGGTTCATCCAGAAGTAATCGTTGATGCCCTGTTGCGGACGCTGGTGGAAATCACGGCCTGCCCAGAAGTAGGCGTTCGGATTGGAGGCCATAATGTTGGTCACGCCAGCGTAGGCTTTTTTGAGGTTAACCTCGTCGCCCCAGTGGTCGATCATCACGTTGATATCCCAGATCGCGCCGTTCTCGCCTTTGAAGGCTTTAGAAAGCTGGAATTCACCGCCGTTACCTTCGTTACCCAGACGACCAATTGCGGACGCGCCGTTATAAGAACCATCCACCGCCACGTATTTCTGATCGGCAGCCTGGAAGTGCGCACCGTAGCGGGCGTAACCGGTAAACTTAACGCCAAACGGGATCGCCAGATCCGGAGACTGCGCCGCGCTTTGCGGCTCCGTCACCACGTCGACTTTTTTGGCGACGGCGGCGTCCATTTTTGCCTGACGATCTGCCAGGGCTTTATCCACCGCTTTGGCCACAATGGCGTCGATTTGCTCCTGGGTGAAATCCTGCGCAAGGACAGAAATTGGGCAAAGCGCGGCGATAACCGCCATTGTTAATGGAAGTTTTTTAATCATATTCATGGTTATCTCAATATATATTTAAATTTTATTCAGACAATAACCACCCGATTCCGATCTGACAGAGACTGTCGCTATCATCAGAACAAGTTGATTTTATTATTTAGGTACAGAGGTATTACATTAAATAATTATTTCGCCATAGTTTATCTCTGATAGAGGTGAATAATCTCTTCCGATAATTCACGGGCCAGCAGTGAGTTCATTAAATGGTCCTGAGCATGCACCATTATTAAGGTCATCGGCTGGCGGGCTTCGCCCGCGTCCTGTTCGATGAGCTTGGTTTGCATATGGTGCGCCTGGCGCGCGTAGCCATCGGCTTCGCGCAGCAGACTTTTGGCTTCGTCAAGGTTGCCCTGACGCGCAGCGTGCAGTGCTTCAAAGCACAGGCTGCGCGACTGGCCCGCATTGACGATGATTTCCATGACAGCGTCTTCTAATGCGATCATCATTAATTACTCTTTATCAAAACAGTTATTTAAGGAGGTGGCGGCAAACCATTCTCCGCTTTTCTTAATGGTGCGTTGTTGCGTTTTCAAATCCAGCTGGATAAAACCGTAGCGATTTTTATACGCATTACACCATGACCAGTTATCAATAAATGTCCACATATGGTAGCCAAGACAGCGGCTGCCTTCGCTAATACCCTTATGCACCCATTTAAGATGTTCAGATATAAAGTCGATACGGTATTGATCGTTAATTTGGCCGTTTTCAATAAAACGCTGCTCGTTTTCGACGCCCATACCATTTTCAGAAATAAAGCAGCGTGGATTGCCGTAATTTTCGCGCAGGTTAACGAGAATATCGTAAATACCCGGCTCGTAAATTTCCCAGCCACGGTACGGGTTCATCTTGCGGCCCGGCATTTCATAGTTATCAAAGAACCACTCTGGCATAAACGGTGCCTGCGGGTTCACCGCGCTGTCGCGGCACTTCACGCGACGCGGCTGATAATAGTTAATGCCCAGCAGATCGATTGTCCCTTCGGCAATCAGCGCGCTGTCTTCCAGCTGACAGGCAGGAAGCTGATCGTAAGACTTCAACAACGCAACCAAATCATCCGGATATTCTCCGCGCAGCACCGGATCAAGGAAGCTGCGGTTAAACATCAGGTCCGCGTGGTGAGCGGCTTTGACATCAGCCGGGTTTTGCGAGCGTGGATACGACGGCGTTAAGTTCAACACAATGCCTATCTCACCCGCATAATGTCCGGCGCGATACGCGCGAACAGCCTGCGCGTGGGCCAACACGGTGTGATACGCCACGGTCGCCGCGCGACGAAAATCCACCACGTTCGGATAATGGAAGTCGTACAGATAACCGCCTTCCACCGGCACAATCGGCTCGTTGAAGGTAAACCAGTGCAGCACGCGATCGCCAAACAGCTCGAAGCAGATTTGCGCGTAACGGGAATAGGCGGCCACGACCTCGCGGTTTTCCCAGCCGCCGATCTCCTGCATCGCCATCGGCATGTCGAAGTGGAACAGGGTGATGAACGGCGTAATACCCTGCTCAAGCAGTTCGTCGAACACCTGATTGTAAAAATCTACCGCCTGCGGATTCACTTCACCGACACCGTCGGGGATCAGACGCGCCCAGCTAATCGAGGTCCGAAAGCTGTTATGGTTCAGCTGTTTCAGCAACTGAATGTCCGCTTTCCAGTTCTGGCAGAACGTGGAGGTATCCTGCGGCCCCACGCCGTTGTGGAAACGGTTTGGCTCATCGGCGAACCAGCGATCCCAGGTGGTCAGTCCTTTGCCTCCGCCCTGGCTTTCCCCTTCGGTCTGGAGCGCGGAGCTTGCGCTGCCCCACCAAAAGTTATCGGGAAATGAATATTTCATAATGCTTCCTCTTTGACTTATTGACTGGCTGTTTCAACGGCACCCACGGTAGCCTGGGCTTTTTGCTCTTCGTTTTTCAGCAATGAACGCTCATAAGCGCGCAGGAACGGCAGATACATCAGCGCTGACATCACCATACAAACGACGCACATCACGACCGGGCTCAGCGCCCAGTTGGCGGCCCACGATGCACCAATTGGCGCGGGTGTGGTCCACGGCGTCAGAGAGACGACCTGGGCAATCCAGCCGAGTTTAGTCGCGCCATACGCCAGGCAGGCATTGATGAGCGGAACGAACACGAACGGAATAAACAGCATCGGGTTCATGATGATCGGCGCGCCGAACAAAATAGGTTCGTTGATGTTAAAGAAGCTTGGCACCACGCCCATTTTGCCAATGGTACGCAGATGCGTTACGCGGCTACGCAGCAGCAGGAATGCCAGCGGCAGGGTCGAGCCTACGCCGCCAATCAGCAGGTAGTGATCCCAGAAGCCTTGCAGATAAACATGCGGGAGCGCCGCACCCGCCGCCAGTGCCGCCTGGTTTGCCGACAGGTTTGCCATCCAGAATGGGTTCATAATGCCGGTCACAATCAGCGAGCCGTGGATGCCTGCGAACCAGAAGATCTGGCACAGCAGCACGGAGAGCAGAATGGCTGGCAGGGAGTCAGACGCAGAAACCAGCGGTTCCAGCAGGTGCATAATCGCCTGTGGAATAATCATTCCGGTTTGCGCTTCGATAAACAGGTTCAGCGGGTGCAGTGTGCCGATCACCACCATCACCGGGATCAGGATTTCAAAGGAACGCGCCACGCCGGTTGGCACTTCTTTTGGCAGACGAATCGTAACTTTGTTTTCCTTCAGCCACGCGTACACGCGGGTGGAGTAGATAGCGGTAATCAGTGCGGTGAAAATGCCCTGACCCGACAGATATTGGGTAGAGATTTTGCCGTCAGCATAAGGTGCTGCCACCAGCAGGAACGCCATAAACGCCAGCAGGCCGGACATCACCGGATCGAGATTAAACTGGCGGCCAAGGCTCGCGCCAATCCCCACCGAGATAAAGAACGTCATCACACCCATGCTGAGGTTAAACGGCAGCATCAGCTGTTCACGATAGGTCTGAGAGAAATCCAGCCAGCCGCGGGCAAAGCTATTGGTGGTATCCGCGGAGAACGGCGGGAAGATAAACACCAGCATAAACGAGCCGATGATCATAAACGGCAGCGCGGCGGTAAAGCCGTCGCGGATTGCAATCACGTACTTTTGCTGGCCGAGCTTTGCCGCAAGCGGAGTAATGGACTGCTCAATCACAGCAACCATGGATTGATATAACGAACTCATGAGAACACCTTATTAGTGTGCCGCTTCAATGAGCGACAGAGCATAGTCCAGAACCTTATCACCACGTTGCATACCGTAGTCCATCATATCGATAGCCTGAACCGGAATACCTTGCGTGGCAGCCTTGTCTGCGAGTGTCTTTAACATGTATTTCACCTGGGGTCCGAGAAGCACCACCTGGTATTGCGGAAACTGCGTATCAAATTCGGAAACGCCGTACGCATCAATCTTGACAGGTAGACTGCGTTCTTCCGCCACTTCAACCATTTTCCTCACCAGCAGACTGGTGGACATCCCGGCAGAGCAGCACAGCATAATCTTGAACATCGACAACCATCCTATAAATGTAAAAAGTTATTGCGGAGATGATTGGATATCATATGGAAACCGGTTTCCATTTATAAAAGACAGAACTGTGACAACCATCAAGATCCGCTACTTATGGGGCTTCGTAACAAGATTTACGTCACGAAATTTAACGTTTTTGGCATCGAATGGAGTGGAAACGGAAAATCGGTTTCCATGGAAAAGGGAAACGGATATACTCCTGATTGGCTACAATGTGAGCCGAAGCGGTAATGGGAATTACAGGGCTGCGTGGGTCCTGACAGGGGAATATGATGTCTACAATCAACGATGTATCGCGTCTGGCCGGGGTGTCAAAAGCCACGGTATCACGGGTGTTGAGCGGGTCGCGCGGCGTTAAGGAAGCCAGCCGTGAGGCCGTACTAAAAGCGGTGGATGAGCTGAACTATCGGCCCAACGTTATTGCGCAGTCGCTACTGAGTCAGTCGACCGGCTGTATTGGCGTGATTTGTGCGCAGGATAATATTAACCAGACCACCGGTTACCTCTACGCGCTGGAAAAACACCTCAGCCAGCATCAAAAACATCTGCTTCTGCGCTTTGCCAATACCAAAGCGGAGGTGATGAACGCCCTTGATGAACTCTCCTGCGGATTGTGCGACGACATCCTGGTCATTGGCGCGCGTTTCCCGCTGAATATCGAACAGGAAAACGTGATTCTGGTCGACTGCATGGAGTCGGACAATACCAACAGCATCCAGTTTGATCATGCCTTTGCCGCCGAAACCGCCTGTAATTTCCTGACCAGCCAGGGTCGCCGCCAGATTGCGCTGATCCAGCCGCAGGGCAGCGGTTTTGCCGATCAGGTGCTGCTGGGTTACAAACACGCGCTGGAAAAAAACTTCCTGCCGTTTAATCGCAACCTGGTCTTTATGGACGCCACATCGTCGTCCGTGGCGTTGCAAGAGCTGCTCAATAACGCCACCACGTTGAATTTTAACGCTCTGCTGGTGGCCGATGAGCAAGAAGCGCATCGCGTGATCCCACAGTTGCAGGCGTTTAACAAATCCGTACCGGACGACATTATGGTCTTTAGCCTCGCCGGATCGCTGCATCTGCCCGGCATTCCGACCATTCCAGCGATTGAATATTCGATGGATGCGATGGCTGCGCGTATCGTGACCTGGCTAACTGAAAAAACGCAGATGCTGGGCTCGTACGTTCTGCGTGGGGATTTAATTATTCCGGATATGCGTAAGCGTTAAAAATAAAGCGTGAGGCCCAGGCTTCACGCTTAATAATCCTCCATACAATCGACCTTGCCGACCGCTTCCCAGTAGTTGTCCAGATTGTCGCGCTCCATCGCCAGTACGGCATTTTTGACAAGCAGCTTATTCGCCTCTGATGACAGGATCGTCGCCTGCCATTGCTTATCGGTTTGCTTACTCTGAGGCGAGCAGACTTTCTTGATATCGTGCATGACGACTTGCTTAATTTTCTCGTCTTTAACCGGATCCTGCTTGTCCTGTGCATGGACGAAGGCGGCGAAAAGCAAACAAATAACCAGACAAAACAGATGTGCAGCTTTCATGAAAACCCCCGAAAAAAACACGCATTGTCTTCTGAAATATATCGTTACATTCACGTTTGCGATTCAAGCCGAAAGTATGAATTTTATCCATCTCAGGTATGAGACGTTTTAAGCGTAGCCTCTCTAACCCCCGATCCCGCTGCCAATCACTGCCAGTGCGTGTCTGACGATAATCTGCGGCGAGAGGGTTTTTAGCCTCTCGTCGTTGCGCATACGCGAGAACGGCACCAGCACCAGGCTTAACAGCGTCGTAAAGAGCAGCTCCGGCGCAAGCTCGCGATTCAACTTTCCTTCGTCCTGCCAGCGGGCAAGCGTAGACAGCGTGGTCTGATATTTATCATTCCCAAAGCGGGCTTGCAGATGTGCGCGCAGAACAGGCATTTCGCCAATCACCTCCTGCATCCACAGCGGCGCAAACCAGTGATATTGCCCGGCAAGCTCTGCCAGGGTTTCCACCATTTGCGTCAGCGCGTTAACGGGGTCGTCCGGATGGGTATCAAAAATCGCGCCGATCGCGCTGCGCAGCGGCAGAAAGCGCTCCTCGATCATTGCGTCGAGCAGTTGCTCCCGGGAGTTAAAATAGTAGTGCAGCATCGCTGGGGTCACGCCCGCTTCTTTCGCGATAGCGTTGAGCGACGTGTGGGCAATGCCCTGGCGGGAAAAGAGATCCAGGGCGATATCCAACAGCCGTTCCCGGCTGGTGGCCGTAGGCTTTGCACCGCGTGGACGTCCGGGACGGCGGCCCTGCGGCGCGGATTCGGAATGTTCTTTTTGTGCTGGCATGATGTGTTGATCTCTTGACCGGAATCATAACTTGGATAAATATTAATTATCTCATTAATTAATTTCAAGTGGTGTTTTATGGAGTCTGACTCAACGACTCATTCCGCCGCTGGACAAAAAGCGCCGTCAATTCGGTTGCTGTTCAGCGCGCTGCTGCTGGTTATGCTGTTATCCGCACTTGACCAGACTATTGTGTCAACCGCGCTGCCGACCATTGTCGGTGAGTTGGGCGGGCTGGATAAGCTCTCCTGGGTGGTGACAGCCTATATTCTCAGTTCAACGATTGCCGTGCCGCTGTATGGCAAGTTTGGCGATCTGTTTGGCCGCAAAATCGTGCTGCAAATAGCGATAGTGCTCTTCCTGGTGGGTTCTGCGCTCTGTGGACTGGCGCAAAACATGACCCAACTGGTGCTGATGCGCGCCTTGCAGGGACTGGGCGGCGGCGGTCTGATGGTGATCAGCATGGCGGCAGTGGCGGACGTGATCCCGCCTGCGGATCGTGGGCGCTATCAGGGATTATTTGGCGGCGTGTTTGGCCTGGCGACGGTGATTGGGCCGCTCATCGGCGGGTTTATCGTGCAGCACGCCTCCTGGCGCTGGATTTTTTATATCAACCTGCCGCTCGGCCTGTTTGCGCTGCTGGTGATCGGCGCGGTGTTTCACAGCAGCGCGAAGCGCAGCAAGCATGAAATCGACTTTCTCGGGGCGTTTTACCTCAGCATGGCGCTGCTGTGCATCATTCTATTTACCACCGAAGGCGGCACAATACGCCCGTGGAACGATCCGCAACTGTGGTGCATTCTGGCCTTTGGCCTGACGGGTATTGCCGGGTTTATCTATGAGGAGCGCCTGGCGTGGGAGCCGATTATTCCGCTGTCACTGTTCCGCGACCGCAGCTTTCTGCTGTGCAGCCTGATCGGCTTTATCATCGGGATGTCGCTGTTTGGCTCGGTGACCTTCCTGCCGCTCTATCTCCAGGTAGTCAAAGACGCCACACCTACGCAGGCAGGGCTCCAGCTGATCCCACTGATGGGTGGCCTGTTGCTGACCTCGATTATCAGTGGACGGATCATCAGCCGTACCGGAAAATATCGCCTGTTCCCGATTCTCGGCACCCTACTTGGGGTGATAGGCATGACGCTGCTGACGCGCATCACGATTGATTCACCGACCTGGCAGCTGTACCTGTTCACCGGTGTGCTAGGGATGGGGCTTGGGCTGGTGATGCAGGTGCTGGTGCTGGCAGTGCAAAATAGCGTGTCGTCCAGCCAGTACGGCGTGGCGACCTCCGGCGTCACGCTGTTTCGCTCGATTGGCGGGGCGATTGGTGTGGCGCTGTTCGGCGCGGTGTTCACGCACGTTCTGCAAACGGGCCTGATTGAACGCCTGCCCGAAGGGGCCGAGCTCCCGCGTGAGCTTAACCCGGTGGCGATCCACAATCTGCCGGATGCCCTACGCCTGAGTTATCTGGATGCCTTTGGCTCCGCGATCCATGCCGTATTTTTAATGGCGGCAGGGATAATGGTACTGGCGTTTGTGCTGTCGTGGTTCTTACGCGAGACACCGCTGCGCCGGGATAATGCGCATCCGTAGCCGCTAAAAAATGGTCGTCCGATTTTCGGTTGTGAGGGGGAAGTGGAAAGCGCCACACTCATCCGGCACCTCACAACCGGAGAACACCATGAACTTCAACGCGCTTCATCATCAACACGCACCGTTACTGATTGCCAACGTCTGGGATGCCAGCAGCGCGCTGGCCGCACAGGATGCAGGATATCTTGCCCTTGGGACGTCCAGCGCTGCTATTGCCAGCATGCTGGGCTACGACGATGGCGAAGCTGTCTCGTTTGAAGAACTGTTTTTCATCGTTACGCGTATTCGCGCGGTCACCATGTTACCCCTGAGCGTTGATTTGGAGGCCGGGTATAGCGAAACGACGCGTGGGGTTATCGAGAATATTCAGCGTCTGGCAACGCTTGGAGTGGTGGGCATTAATCTTGAAGACAGCCGGGTTATTCGCGGTGAGCGTTATGCAGAAGCGGTGTCCACTTTTGCCCTTAAGCTCGAGGACGTTCGTGATGCTTGTCCAGACATGTTCCTGAATATTCGCACCGATGCTTTTTTGATGAACCACGCGCAGGCGCTTGACGAGACGTTGCGTCGCGGCCAGTGCTATCAGGCTCACGGTGCCGACGGCTTTTTTGTGCCTGGCGTGACCCAGGATGAGGATATCAAAACCCTCGTTCGCGAAGTTGGGTTGCCGTTAAACGTTATGTGCATGCCCGATCTTGCTGATTTTGATGCGCTTGCCGCATCGGGAGTGCGTCGCATCTCGATGGGAAATTTTGTGCATTCAGCAATACAAACGCAGCTAAAGGATTTACTGTTTACGATTCAGAACGCGCAATCCTTCGCGGGAGTTTTCAGCCATGAAAGTCATCGATAGCACGCAGTGCGATGCCTGGTATCAGGCGCTGCTCGACCGCGCGTCGGAGTTTACCGGCGTATTCTACGTTGGCGTAAAAACCACGGGTGTCTTTTGCATCTCAGTCTGCCGGGCGCGCAAGCCGAAGCGTGAAAACGTCGATTTTTATGATGACTTCAAATCGGCGCTGGACGCGGGATTTCGTCCCTGTAAGGTCTGTCGCCCAACGGAGAATGCCTGCACCGCGCCGGAATACATCGAACAAGCCATGAAGCTGGTGCGAGAAAGTCCCAAAACCCGCATCACCGATGCCGACTTACGCCAGCAGGCGATCGGCCCGGAACGTGTGCGTCGCTGGTTTTTGCAACATCACGGCATGACGTTCCAGGCGTTTCAGAGGATGCAGCGGGTGAACGTGGCGCTTCAGGAGCTCAAAGGCGGACGCACGGCAACCGACGTGGCGTTCGACAGTGGTTATGAGTCGCTAAGCGGATTTGGCTATACCTGCAAAAAGCTCACCGGGTATGCACCGAGCGAGCATCAGCAGGTGATTCTGATCCATCGCTTCACAACGCCGATCGGCCCCATGTTTGTGTGCGCGACGGAGCGCGGCATCTGCCTGCTGGAGTTTGTCGACAGACGCATGCTGGAAACCGAGTTCAGCGACTTACAGCGTCTGTTTAAGGCGAGGATTATGGCGGGTGAAAACAGCCATACGCGACAGATGGAAAAAGAGATGGGTGAGTATTTCTCGGGCTCCCGCCAGCAGTTCGACATCACCCTGGACACGCCGGGCAGCGAATTCCAGCGCGCCGTCTGGCAAGGCTTACAGGACGTACCGTTCGGCGAGACGTCGCACTACCAGGCGCTGGCAACCCGGATCGACAGGCCCGCCGCAGTGCGTGCCGTCGCGGGCGCAAACGGTGCCAATCGCGTGGCGATAGTCATTCCCTGCCATCGTATTATTGGCAAGGACGGTTCGATGACCGGTTACGGCGGTGGGCTCGCGCGTAAAGCGTGGCTCATCGCCCACGAAAACAAACACCGTTAAGGCATATTCCTTTTTCTTCTGGTTGATGCTTTTTCGTTTTTTAGCGTAGCGCGTCGTTGCCGATATAGTCATGAAAACGTTTATCAAAAGGAACGGACGGGTGACATTACGATTCGGTGCATTATTTCTCGCGGGCCTGCTGCTGGCGGGCTGTGACCAGGGCGGCAGCGATGCCAAACATATCAAAGTGGGCGTGATTAACGGCGCAGAGCAGGACGTAGCGGAGGTCGCGAAAAAGGTCGCAAAAGAGAAGTACGGTCTGGAGGTCGAGCTGGTGGGGTTTAGCGGCTCACTGCTGCCGAACGATGCCACCAATCAGGGCGAACTGGATGCTAACGTGTTCCAGCATCGTCCATTCCTCGCGGAAGATAACAAAGCCCACGGCTATAAGCTGGTGGCGGTCGCCAATACCTTCGTCTTCCCGATGGCGGGTTATTCTCGCAAGGTCAAAACGGTTGCCGATCTGAAAGACGGTGCCACGATCGCCATTCCCAACGATCCGACCAACCTTGGCCGCGCGCTGCTCCTGCTGCAAAACGAAAAGCTGATTACCCTGAAACCGGACACCGGCCTGCTGCCGACGGCGCTGGATATTACCGCAAACCCTAAAAACCTGAAAATTATGGAGCTGGAAGGGGCGCAACTGCCGCGCGTGCTCGACGATCCGCAGGTTGACGTGGCGATTATCAGCACCACCTACCTGCAGCAGACCGGGCTGTCGCCCGTGCACGATAGCGTGTTTATTGAAGACAAAAACTCGCCGTACGTGAATATCGTGGTGACGCGCGAAGATAACAAAGACGCGGAAAACGTGAAGGAATTTATTCAGTCGTACCAGTCACCAGAGGTGGCGAAAGCGGCGGAGAAAATTTTTAACGGCGGGGCGGTGCCTGGCTGGTGATGAAACGATATCGGGGCATTAGCGGTCTTCTCGGGTATGCCAGAGATCGACGATATAAATCGTGGTGTCCCGAATTTCGTAATGTACCTCATATTCATCGAAGAGCATTTTCCTGACTTCGCGAGGTTCATAACGCGCCTGGACCATCCCCATGCCGGGATAAGCGCCCAGGCTCGTTGTTCCAGCGATAAGTCTGTCCATCACGTCGTTAGCGTGCTGGCGGCTATATTGCTGCGCGAAACGGTATATCCGTTCAAGATCGTCCTGAGCTTTCCGTGTCCAGAAGATGTCCATTCGTTACTCTTTTTTCAGACGTGCCGCAAAATCCAAAATTTCTGAGTGGCGAACCACGCGTCCCGCATCAACATCAGCCAGCCCTGCAAGTATGTCGCCATGACGTCGATCTCGTTCAGCGAGCATAAATATTAACGCCTCTTTGATAACCCAGCTTTTTGAACGATCCAGTTCGATAGCCAGTTTTTCCACCGCTAAAGCCAGTTCAACAGGGATCTGGGCGCTGATGGTCTGTTTTGCAGAAGAATACATAGCTGACCTCTAATTAATAAAAGTTAATAACTTTTATTAATGTAGCATAGATTTGCTGCTTTCTTCATCATCCTCAGATGAGAGAATAAAGATGTACTTGCTGTCATTGGCCCAATTTCTCCATCCGCGTTTCCCCTTCCACCATCGACAACTGATACAGCGAAAACGATCTGTGCTTTTCAATCAGATTCGCCAGCTCCGGCGAGTGGCTGGTGAGCCAAATCTGCGAGTAGCGGCTGGCCTCGGCAATGAGGCTGGCCAGAGCAGGTAACATTTGCGGATGCAGGCTGTTTTCCGGTTCGTTAAGGGCGATAAAGGCGGGCGGACGCGGGCTAAGTAGCGCCACCGCCAGACACAGAAAACGCAGGGTGCCGTCGGAGAACTCTGCCGGTTCCAGGGGCCTGCTTAACCCCTCGCGTTGCATCAACATCCGAAAGCGCCCGTCGGCGTTGTCGCTGTAAAACACGCAGCCGGGGAAGGCCTGATCGAGGATGCGCATCAGCAGCAGCTCGTCGCCAATCTCGACAATGGTCTGGAACGCCGCCGCCAGGTTTGCACCGTCGCTGGCGAGTATCGGCGAGCGAAAGCCCACCTGCGGCGTGCGCATCGCCGATCCGGACGAGACGGAAAACTCGTGGTAAAAGCGCCAGTTGCGCAGTGATTCACGCATCTGGGAGACTTCCGGGTAAAGATGTGGCTCGCCGAGCTGTCCAAAAACCGATTCGTTCTCGTACAGCGTGCCGCTGTGGGTCACTTTTTCGTGATGAATGTTATTGAGAAATACCGTCTGGTTTTTGCGCTGCATCAGGCGTGAAGAGGGGCGGCGATGCTGGCCGCTGAGCCAAATCGTCTCCTCTTTTATCACTGGATCCAGCTGGAACTGAGAGGGATAGGGGAGCTTCTCGACAAAACCGACCTGAAGCTCATATTCATACGTTCCCATTTCTACCGCCAGGTTCACGCGACGCAGCCGATCGCTGCGCGTTTTTCCCGCCCAGAACACCTTCAAAATGCCGCCTTCGTTCGCCAGCGCCTGAGAAAACTGCCCCTGCGCCGCGCTGTGCATCAGGTGTATCGCCTTGTAGATATTTGATTTTCCGGTGCCGTTCGGCCCGAAAACGATATTGAGCTGTTCCAGCTCTAGCGACATCTGGCGAATCGAACGGTAGTTTTCAATGTGCAGAGTTTTGATCATCGGCGCACCTGATCTGGCGAAAATATGCTGTATATATTAACAGTATTTTTGGGCGAGGGTGAAAAAAAAGACGACAGTGAGGATGTCGTCTTAAGAGTCGTGCTTGTAAGGACCTCTCGGGCTAGGGGTCTTCGCGTTATTGAAACTTAGATAATGGCCAGGCGCAGACCCAGCTCGTCCGGATACGGATCGAAATAGTTTTGCGTCTGCAAATATTTATCCGGATGCTCCGCCAGATAGTGCTTCAGCAGGGTGAGCGGGGCGAGTATTGGCAATACGCCTGCGCGATAGTTAAGGATGACTTCGCGCAGTTCCGAGCGCTGACGCGCGTTGAGCTTCTCGCGGAAATAGCCCTGAATGTGCATCAGCACGTTGGTGTGATTTTTACGCGAGGCGGGCTGCTTCAGGATCGCCATCAGCTTTTCGCGATAGACCTCGAAGAAGGCGTCCAGATCTTTCCACTCGTGCAGCGAGGCAACGAACGGCCCTATCTCACGGTATCCCGCCTGATGATGCGCCAGCAGCTGTAATTTGTAGCGGCTGTGAAACGCCAGCAGCGCGCCGCGTGTCAGGCCGTTGGCCCGCAGTGCGTTCAGTTCATGCAGGGCAAAAATGCGTGCGATAAAGTTTTCACGCAGCACCGGATCGTACAGGCGTCCATTTTCTTCGACCGGCAGCCACGGATACTCTTCCAGTATCGCGGCGGTAAAAATGCCAATCCCTTCTTTGCTGCCCGAGTTGCCGTTTTCATCATACTGGCGTACGCGCTCCATGCCGCAGCTTGGGGATTTAGCGCAGACGATAAAGCCGTCCAGATTCGCCACTCCTGGCAAATACTGCTCGGCAAAATCGGTCATTTTTTCAGTGACGTCGTCATGAGGCGCATGAGTAAAACGCATGCGTGTGTCGCCGTCAGGTGCTTTGACCAGGCGCAACGCGGGACGGGGAACAGGCAAGCCTATCGCCATTTCCGGGCAAACGGGTTTGAACGTAACGCGCTTTGCCAGGGCATCCATCACAAAGTCCATCCGCTTATGACCGCCGTCAAAGCGCACGGCCAATCCGGTCAGGCACCCACTGATACCGAGTACGGGTTTGTTATTCATGATGAGCACCTCTGGCTGGCTGTTTTGTGGCGATAAAAACAGTATAGCCAAAACTTACACAAACGTATTTATTTGTGTAAGTTTTATTGAGGGTTATTTATATTTATCTTAATAATCAATTAATTTGTAGCGTTCCTGGGGATGATAAACGCTACGTTTTTTCAACTTCCCTTGTAAGTGGAGTAGCCGTACTGGCTCAGCAACAAAGGAATGTGCAGCTTTTCGTTAGTGCGGCTGACGGTGAACTGCACTGGGATTTCCGGGAAGAAGGAGTCCAGCTTCTGGCTGCGGAAGTAGTCACTGGTTTTGAACGTCACCTTGTAAACGCCAGGCTGCATGTCTTGCTCCTGCGGATACAGCGACTTAATGCGCCCGTCTGGATCGGTTTTGGCGCTCGCCAGCGTCGTCCAGCTATTCTGCTGCTGCTTTTCCAGCGTCACGGTGACATCGGGTGACGGCAGCCCGGTTTGCTGGTTAAGAATGTGCACGCTCAGGGTACCGGCCGGGGCGGCAAACGCCGCCGGGATGGCGGTGAGGGAAGCAAGAACGATAAGGCTGGATAATTTATTCACGTTGAAGTCCTGTCAGATGAAATAACAGGGAAAATTTAGCACTCTGCGGGCGAAATAATATTCAACTTTTCGTGATAACTGACGGATCGGTTATTTTTATAGGATAATGACGTCGAGGTAATTAACCTGTTCGCGCCATTTCTCAATCTGTTTTTTGCGCGCCAGGGTTAATTTCGCGCCGGTCACCAGCAGCCATTTTCGCTCGGGGAAAATCTCCGGTGCCAGCGCCGCAGGCGAGGCCGGAAGCACATCGATACGGTGGCCTTGCCCGGTGCGCTTTAGCGCTTCGAGCCAGATTTCGCAGGGGTCGGTTAACTGCCAGCCCGCGAGAATATAATTATCGCCTGGTGCTTTACGATCGCCCTCCAGGCAAAACGAGGTGTAGGCAATAATAATGCCGTCGAGCACTTCGCGCAGGGTCATCATCGCCGGAATATTCGCCGACAGATGGCTGCGTAGTGGGCGTAATACTTCCGTCACGAGTTCCGGACGCGGATATTCGCGACCCGAATCGTAAATAAGCTGGCGCAGGGATTCTATTTTTCCCTCTTTCAGGCGCTGGAGCATCGTTTCTTGCAGCGTGACCCAGTTGTTGGTGCGTCGCGAGCCGGGACGTTCCAGCAGCGGCTTGACCTGGCCGATGGGTACGCCTTTTTTCACCCAGTCGAGAATTCTCAACGCCTGCTGCACGTCGTCGTCGCTGTACAGGCGGTGTCCTCCGTCGGTGCGCAGCGGTTTGAGCAGGCCATAGCGGCTCTGCCACGCCCGCAGGGTGGTCGCGTTGATGCCGCATAGTCTGGCAAACTCGCCGATGGAATAAGACATGAATGACGCCCGGTGAAAAAGATAAGTCTTAATATACTACGGATATTCCTTCGCTGAATGAACCCCCGGCGGAGTGCACTACACTTATTATCCATCGTAAACAGGAAAGGAGTTCTTATGAAGCTATGGCCCGTTTTAACCGGCGTTGCAATTGCACTGACGCTGGTCGCCTGTAAATCCCCTACGCCACCGAAAGGCGTGCAGCCTATTTCGGGGTTTGATGCCGGGCGCTATCTGGGGAAATGGTATGAGGTTGCTCGTCTGGAGAACCGCTTCGAGCGCGGGCTGGAACAGGTGACAGCCACCTACGGCAAGCGCAGCGACGACGGCATCAGTGTGCTGAACCGCGGCTACGATCCGGTCAAAAATAAATGGAACGAGAGCGAAGGGAAAGCCTACTTCACCGGCGAGCCAACCACTGCTGCCCTGAAGGTATCGTTCTTTGGCCCGTTCTACGGCGGTTATAACGTCATTGCCCTGGACGATGACTACAAATACGCGCTGGTCAGCGGCCCGAACCGCGACTACCTGTGGATCCTCTCGCGTACGCCGACCATTCCGGATGCGGTGAAGCAGGATTACCTGAGCATTGCGCGCGGGCTGGGGTTCCAGGTGGATCAGTTGGTGTGGGTGAAGCAGTAAAAAGGCGAGGGGCGAGAGCCCCTACAAATCGGGGGGAGCAATGATTATTCCACTTTCCATTTTAGAAGTTCGGTAATGTCTTTCTCTCCCTCAGCTTCCTTCAAACGGCGCTGGTATTCTGAAAAACGTGAGTATTCAGCGTCTGCCTTATCGTTTGCCATTTTCATACTTATTGTTCCGGCACCCTTCAGAACATCGCGGTCATTGAATGCTAAAAACTGATCGAGTTTTTCCTGCCAGTCATACAGAAAAACTTGCTTGCGGCGTTTTGCCTGATCTTCCGCAAAATCTAGCCACATATTCACAATGCGATTAAGTTCGTTTACCTCTTCCTGGTTTAAATAATTCTTGGCTACTGAGATGTCGCATTTACGCACCTCATCACCTTTAAAACTGGTTAGGCCCATATGAGGTTGGTTGGCATCGGCGCGGTAATGGATCAGCTCAGCGGCAGTTTTTCCTGTACAGGCAAAATGGAGTTTGTTTTGAATGGTTTTAAAAAATAACGTGGTCTCTTTGAGAGACGGTTGATAATCAGCGGCTAAGGCAAAAATCTCTCTGACCCGTAGATAAACTCGACGCTCGCTGGCGCGAATATCACGGATTCGCTCCAGCATTTCGTCAAAGTAATCAGGCACGATGGAGGACCCAACGGGTGGATTCTTCAACCTTTCATCATCCATAACAAACCCTTTTACCAGGAATTCCTGAAGAGTTTGTGTCGCCCACTGGCGGAAATGCGTGCCCTGAGGGGAACGGACGCGATAGCCGACAGCAAGTATCACTGGGAGGCTGTAATGAAGGGTACTCCGGCTAACCTGACGGTTACCTTCTTGTCGAACTTGTAAGTAAGCCTTACAGGTTGAATTTTGCTCAAGCTCCCTGTCGTTATAAATTGCTTTAATATGCTGAGTAATCGCTTGAGGCGTAACTTGATAAAGTTCAGCCATTGATGCTTGCGAAAGCCATAACGTTTCTTGCTCAAATCGACATTCAATGCGCAGCTTGCCATTGCCGCTGGAAAAGATCACAAACTCACCAGCAGGGGATTGGGTTAAGTTTCCGTTTTGCATGGGAGCTCCGCATAATTGATATCATCGCCACATTATGCCAGAAAGGCTGGAATGAGTTCATTACACGAACAGCTAATCGAGTGGACTCATTACGCTAATTTATTTCGTGCTTTTTTCGTAGGGCAATGTCGCTGCGCGTGAATAGACTTCCGTTTATGGCCGAACGGGAGATATCGAGATGAACTGGCAACCTTTTCGCGGCGATGCGCCCCGCGATATGACGATTTACAGCGCGTCGTTTCCCGATATCAGCGATCGATGGCCGATGAAAGACGATGCCACAAGAGAGATCAATGCGCTCAATCTGGCCGTAAAAACCGATCCTCTGCTTATCCCTCCATTGCTTGAAAACGGCGACAACGGACTTCCTGTTCTGATACCCCAGCACGTCCATTCCGAACAGGCGTTCCGGACCCGTCCGGCGCTGGCAGCCTGGCGCGCTCGGTTGGTACCCAGCGCACTGGCGCTATTTGTGGTGCAAAATCCGCTGGAAGATCGCCTGCCGGAAGGTACCAAAATGGACAGCGAAAGCCGCCAGTGGTTTATCCACGCCAACGATGCCATCGGGGTGCGCTCCCGCGCGCAGGTGTTGGCGGCGCTGGTGGATAAGTACATTCGTAACGATATCGAAAGCGACTGGATAAGCCTGGCGAGCGGGGCGGCGATCCCGGTGCTGGAAGCGCTGCGCACTGCGAAGCTGGACGGGCAGAATGTTCATCTCACGCTGGTGGACGACGACCCGGTTGCCCTGCGTTGGGCTGAAACCATGGCCGCCCAGCAGGGGCTGAACGTGGGCGAACAAATTACGTTGCTCAAGCGCCACCTGGTGCGTCATTTTATTCGCAATGACGATCTGTTGCTGGAGCTGGGTGAACATCAGGCCGAACTGGTGGATGCGCTGGGGATATTTGAATACTTCAACGATGCCGATGCGGTTACCTTCCTACAACGCGCCCTGCGTCTGGTCAAACCCGGTGGGGCAGTGATTATCTCAAACATGCTTACGACCAGCCCACAGATTGATTTTCTGATGCGCTGCATTGGCTGGGACGCCATCTTCCCCCGTACGCTACAGCAGTTGCAGGATATTCATATTGCGGCGGGTATACCGGTAGAGAGCGTCACGGTGGTGGTGCCGAAGGACGGGGTGTATGCGGTGATGGAGGTGCGGGTGGCGGGGTAAATTCTCCCCTGCGTAAGAGAGCGTTATTACATTTATTCAATATCCGTTTTAGCCAGCCGCTCGATTATCGCTACGGTGACCGCGCTCGTAGCAACGTTAATAAACAGATAAAGATACAGCCAGGCGTGGTCGAGATTATCTGAGTAGGAGTCTGCATAAAGTGTGGGATCGCCAAAGCTAAAATAATTCATCAATCCGACAAAGGGTATTCGATGATTTTCGATAAAGACATACTTCATTTCAGGCGCTTCGCGAAGTATGTCGCGGCCTTTTGGAGGATGGTCAGCTCTTCGTCCCGAGTCTACTATTCGCGGGTAGGATCAGAGGTTATGCAGGGTATAGCGTGAGGTGGGGGCATTCTCATGGTGGTAGCCTCAGCCACCACCCGTTCAACATTAGGACTCAGGCATAGCGGAAGAATGATGCGATGAAATTTTCCACTCGTCACCGGTCCAGGCGTAAGTGAAAGTATAGCGGGCAGAAACTTTTGAATTATCTGCAAAAGTAAATGTGTAAGTTCCGGTATCGATGGCTTTATTGCAACCAATACGAATAGTACGACTGTCAATGTGGCCTACGGGTTTCTTTTCCAGGAAATGTTTGAAGTAATCTACACGTTCTGCGTCTGTCAGGCGTACCTGGTTTGAGACCGTTGGTAATAATACGGCATCGGAAAGGTAAGTTTCAGCCACTTTCTGCGGATCACCGGTCTTTAGCGAAGCATTCCAGCGATCAAATAGCGCCTCTATTGCAGCATTGTCTGTCTTCACACAAGTCGCTGTAGGGGTAGCTGCCCCTACAGTTCCAGAAATCAACAGTAACGAACTAATAATACCGATCATCTTTTTCATGTATTTCCTTAATTAAAAATATAACTCCTGAAATGAGAAAGTAGCAAGCATATAGACTGAAAACAATAACTCATGGTTATAGTTACTTTATTTTACACTTAATGATAATAGTTGAATTTAACGCATTAATGTACACCCCCAACTGCTGTTCCATGCCTTCTCAAAATGCTCTATATCACAGATAGTTAACTGCATTTAGCGAATAAAAAATTTCTCATTAAAGGTAATGCCCTACTGAAGCGACTGGGCTATATTTCATTTTCCGCAGAACGCTTAGAAAATTCATTATAAACATTAATAATTAGTAAACGATCCAGCATGACGACATTGACTGTACATTGACAAAGTAAATAATACCCGTAGGGTATACGATATCTGATTCTACACTTGGTCTTTTTTCAATAGACAAACTCGTTTGGTATAAGGATAAAAATGAAAATTTTATCACTTTGTTCAGCTGGTATTATTTTTTTAATATCAGGATGTTCAATGATGACAACAGAAGAAGAACGATTAAAAAACTGTGAGGCAAAAGGTATAAGTAAAGATACCTGCTACCTGGTTGAGAAAGCCGACAGACGGCAGGAAAAAGACCAGAGTGATACCCGTTTGCACGAGCAAAATTTGCGGGTCATTAAGCAAATGGGAGTAAAGGGCCTTGGGCTTCCGGAGTAAACAGTGATACCCAATTGAGACCCATTTACGCTGGTCTTTGTTTATCAGTGCTGCGCGCTTTGCGCGCAGTGTTTATTATGACACATATCGTGAACGACACGAGAACGGGGGAGCGTATGCACTCATCAGCTATCTTCAGCACAGTGGACTGTATCATTAAGTGCGAATTATTTACTCTCTCACTTTGTACACCCAGCGGGTGCCAAGATCGTTAATAAGTTCGTACTCCAACGGTCGAGTCCCCTTTCCAGGTTCTACAGGAATGCTAACACTCGACACCGGTGCCACCATTACTCCGCCGAGGCGAGAACCCATAAAGCTCATATTTGTCAACGTCATATGCCACGGTGTGGGATTTGTGACCACCATCCGTTGCCCATTTTGCGCTGACTGTAAACTAAAGCGAAGTTTATTACCGTCTTGTTCTACCGGGTCATCTACCCCTTCCGGGCGAATAAAGACTTTCATCCTCAGACGCAATGGCAACACTACCTGCCTGGCCCCTGATACAGCAGCGGTATTAGGGGGGATTTGGTAAATATTCAACCAGAATAGTGACTCGCTATTTTTCGATAAAGCCTCTGTAGACGTCAGCATAAGTTGTACCACACGAACTTCACCTGGTTTCATACTAAACACTGGAGGAACAGCAATAAGCGGTGTGGACGTTTTTTCAGGCGGCGTGAGAGGATCGCCATCATCACTCCATATTTGTACCATAGTGGGCTGTTTCTCTGAATTCGAGAGCGTGAGTGATGCTGAGAGTTCTCCCTGATGGATGATTACCCGGGTTCCTTCAACGTTAACCACCGCCCGTGCAACGGGCAGTAACGCAAAAATAATCAACAAGGCGGGTACAAATTTCATCTCCATCCCTCTATTGAAAGCTGACCATAATCTGCAATTGCGCATTCACTGTGCCTGGCGTGACTGACTGCTGGCTTATTGCTTCAAGCGATGCGTTAAAACTTCCCGTATAGATGTCCGTGTTACCACTCGACACAAGGGTCGTTAAATCTCTGAACGCATACCACCCTCTTGTATTACCAGTGCCGTAAGAAGTGAGATCTGGCAGCAAATTCAATGCGCTACCTCTGCCGGTATAGATACGTATTCCCACTCCTGAGGCCTCCCCAGCTCCTGCACCATAATGATTATCCAGTAACCAGGTTAAGCCTCCACCGGAAGTAACTAACCCTAACGACGTGGCTGCGGTTACAGCTCCGGGCTGATTAACTAAAAATCCCATTGAGACGTTCGCCGCGCTGGTTGTCGATTGGTTGGTACTGGACAACGCGCCAGTTTCACATTCAATGGTGACGTTAAATCCAGCCTGACTGATCCCCCCCTGACTCAATTGCGTTGCCGTAATGGTGGGCAAGGCCACCACGTTCGGGAAATCATTAACCCGACAGGTCGCACCGCGGACAAACGTTACGCCAGTGCTATAAAGGCTCCAGGCCCCGGGCCATGCATTGTACCAGCCATCATAATTTGAAGCAGAGTCAGCACCTTCCGTGATGTTTGCGCTCAGTCCCGGGCCTTTAAAAACGGAGTAGCCATGGGGTTGCGAATACATATAGGTGTATCGATTGGAGGAGTTACTGAAATAGGTTGTGCTGTCGATGCGGAAAATTTCCATCATTACATCGCTAAACGCACTGGCTGGAATATAAATATAGGTTCCATCGGAGAACCAGTCTTCTTCAGAAAGCTTCCGTCCCTGCCAGTAACGTGAAAAGTAAGCCCCTGTTTTCAAATTAGTGAGCCGAACGGCAACGTTACGCACATAGCTATAGTAAGCCCCCTCCACTTCACTCGCGGCATACATCCCTGTCCAGGTATTGTCTCCGTTCGTGGCATACATTTCATATAAGCTATCCGCATCGGCAACAGCACAGCGAAACAAGATCTGATTTGAAGTATAAGCCGTTGTTGCACCCTGGCTCAAAAAGCTAATGGATGAACTGGCAAGCAACGTGCCTGAAGGCTGAAATGTTCCGCTGCTCAAACTGATGATACCTGGGATACCAATATTCCTGCCGTTACAGGTATCACAGGCTCCGGTCCAGCTGGTCGCCGTATATCCGGCATTTATCGCAGCCTGAGAAAGCGTACTGTTACTCGTGACCCGACTACATGCTGCCCAGGACATATGGCACACTATCAATAACGCTAACAATCCTGAAACCTGTAAAATACGTACGCTCATCTTTCCCCCCGAGGCAGACAGGGCTGATTTAAATGTATAAAGCGCTCCCCGGAACGTGAAGGTAAGGTGTAATGCACCTCACACTGCTCATTCATAGATTCTCCCCATTTAATTGTCAGAACGCCGCTCTGCTCGGCAATGCGTGCATAAACCTGCCCTCCCTGGCCCACCATACCCTTACTATTACCCGTAACATCAACTACATCGGCCCCCATTGGGGGATAATCTCCCTCCGGCAGTTGGGTGGTGATTAAGACTGCCTGCCCTCGCAGCGTGGTGAACGTAACTTTCGCCACCGCCCCAGCGTATGGGACGACTTTTTCGCTGCCTCCCAGTAGCTCGGTGTCGTCATCCATTTGGCTCGAGTCCAGCGTTATGGTGTTGTACTGATAGGGTGTCAAAGACGGGAGAACCGCGTAACCAAAACGATTGATTTGCGCACCCTGTCCATTGCGGATCTTAGCCCCCTTCGCACCTGGCGCATTGATGAGAGCAAATGTATCGCTGGTATACGGACCTGCCGTAATCCCCCCCTGATGCAGAAGCAATGTACCGGAAGTGCCAACACCATATTGTCGGTAACCTTCTCCGGTGCTGGCAGAGGCGCGTACTGAACCCAGTGACGTATTTTGCTGAACACTGCCCCCAGCCGTCATCGCACTATGACTGTGTTGATAATTATCCAGCCCCGTATACGCCGACCAACTGAGCGGATTGTCGTCACCGGTCGCCCCCGCGACATTGAGTATGCCGGAACGGGAATCACCGGTGCGGGTCATGTCCAGAGACGCGATGGCTTTTGTCTTACCAAAATCAAACGGGATAGAGACTCCCATCGAGAAGAGCGTCTCAGTAAAACGCTCGTCTCCCGTCGTATCAAAGTCTGCATCATTAACACTATTGAAAAAACGTCCCCTGTCCATGACAGTACGCTGACGCGCAACATTGAGGTTATAACCGATACTTCGCCAGCTATTGCTGTATCCCAGCTGCAACTGCGTTACCCGCGATGAATTATCATAGTAATCGCTGGTACTGGCAGTGAAGTTAAGCATTCCCCAGCTATCCATCGACTGATTAACCGAAGCAGAAAAGCGATTCTTCTGATTTAAATTGTCGGACCAATACTCCACACCGTTCTGATACTGATGACGTTGCCCGAGTACATCCTGCAGGTCTCGAAAGCCGGCAGTGGAGTAACGCCAGGCCGCCAGGACAATGCTGGTTCCCGTATCAAAGTTCCGGCTGTAACTTAACTCACTACGCCACCCTGTCTCGCTTTGACCGACGATTTCAGCGCGAGACCAGGTGGTATTTAACCCGAACGCTCCCACTCTGGTGCTGATAACCGTTCCGATTAGGCCCGCAAAGTAATCATCAGCGACACGGACACCGCTGTTCAGAGTAAGCGTATTACTTATCCCGCGTTGTATAACGCCTTCAACAAACTGGTTATCAACAGAGGAGAAATCCCTGACTTTCCCGGCTGCAAACTCATACTGCCAGTTACCAGGGCGTATGGAGTCAGGTACAGAGGTATAAGGGACAGTAAAGGTCGACACGCGACCCGTCGCTTCAAGGACTGTCACTTGAAGATCGCCCTGGTCGCGAGTGTTGTATAAATCACGGATCACGAACGCACCGGGCGGCACGTCTGTCTCATAGATAATTTGCCCGAGCTGACGTATGACAACATGAGCCGAGGTTGCCGCAACCCCGCGGACTTCTGGAGCAAAGCCCCGTCGGCTCTGAGGCCACATTCGGGTATCGGTAGCTAATTTAATCCCGTTAAACGATAAGCTGCCAAACAGGCTGTTGCTTGTGTAACTTTCTCCGATTGCCATCACGCTATCGATCGCGGGAAGAGGACGCTCTACCCAGGTACGTACTGAATTATATTTATATTCGCTACCGGCTAAATCGCTGTCATAATACCGCAAGTTACCCTGATGACGAATCTGCCAAAGTCCTACGTTTGTCCCTGCGTTTACGGCACTCCACAGGTAGTTGTAACTGTAGTCATTTCGGGTATCGTCAGTCCGTGTAAAGTTGGTGTTATGACGCAAATACATCACCGGTACGCCGCCGTCCCATTCCGAGACGGGAATATATCCACGCGGTATATGCAATAAAGCCTGTTGTGGTACACGCAGTTCGAGACGCAGGGTCGTCATATCCAGCGCTTCAGAGACGGTTTGTCCGGTTTCCGAAAGCAGTAAACATTCAGGATATTTACGTACTTTTTGCGACTGAACGCGAATAGCCGTTTTTTGCATTAGCTCGGGGGACAGGCAAGGTGAAATCTCGCCGCTATCATCCGCATTGAACATGACGGTTTCGCCAGTTGCAATGAGCTGACCGTTAACGAAGACATCCAGTATATGTTTTCCCGGCTCGACCGCGGGTTCTGTCTGATTGAACCTGGCTAAATCCTGCCCATATGATGCTCCTTTTAATAATTCCGGGTCAAAGTAGTAGTCCTCTGCCTGTACAAGCGGAACATAACTTCCGGTACCCAGTATTAATAAGAATGCGACCTTTTTTAGAGGGCAAACGGACCGTTTATAACGGTATGTCACCACTGATGCCTGCTCCCTGATCGTTAATAACGGTCAACGAAATCGTGTTATTTCCCGAACTCGTCGCGCGAGTAAACCAAAATGTGCGACTACCAAATGGATTAACCATATCGGCAGCGGCCTGCGGTGAGCCACTGGTTCCGTTTAGCTGTATGCGGCTTACATTGAGGTAGAAAGGTAAAGTATTGGTAAGTGTCACACCGATGCGGTTGCCTTCTCTCGCAGGAGAGGCTTTTATGGTTGAAATAACATTTGCAGGCAGGTTACCTAGCCGTGAAGGGCGATAAAATAATTTCACCCTGTTACGTAACACCACCAACATTTTATTTCTGCCATCAGTGGCAGCACCGCCAGCATTTGATGGTGGGATCTGCTGGAAATTAAAATAGAAAACGGATTCACGGTCTTCCGGTAAACGACGCGAGGACGTGTGAGATACACGCACAACCTGCCCGGCCCGGGCCTGGATACGAAATGAGGCAGGAGTTGCCATGAAGGGGACGTTTGTTTTACTTTCCGGGCCATCATTGATATTTCCGGCGTCAAACCATGTCTGTACGACAAAAGGAATATTTGCATTGTTTGCCAGATTGACATCAACGGAACGCACATCACTACGGTAAATAATGCGTGTTCCGGTCATAGTCACATTAGCCCAGCTGGAAATACTCGGCATTAAGGCAAGAAGAGTGAGGGGAATCAAGCGCATAAAATACAATGACTTAAATGCAATCATACTCATACCCTGTTCTGACAAGAGAAAAAGATTTTCTGGATATGATGATTATAAGTCAGTGTTGTAGAAACTGCCGATGATTAACTCTTTATTAGGTCTTGTACCAGGGATATTGATAGTTCACAAAATAGGGCCTTTAATCAGGCCCTCTGGCATTTACAGGTAAGAAATAGCATACTGCATCGTTGACATTACGCTGCCAGGTGCGGCAACGCCTGTCGCAAAATACTGTGCAGTATAGGTTGAACTTGCGCTGGTCTGTCCCGAGGTCAGAACCAAATCTCTGTTTCCGGTAAAACCATTAGTAAAATCAATTTCAGTATTAGTGGTATCGAGGATTTGTAATTCAACATTCTGGGCAGTGCCCGTATTGCCTAAATTACCGGATTCTGTTACCTGATTACCGACAAAGACGGTAGAAAAGCTCATACCGTCTTCGCTTGCGGTACAACCAGTTACACCCACTTCAAAGGTCGTCGCGCCAGCCACTTTTCCAGCTTCATTAAGCTGAGCGGTACCCACAGTCGGCAATAACACTACCGGTGAGGCATCATTACCATTTACTGAGATCGAACATGTTTGGGCTGCCACTTCACCCTGAAAAGTTATAGTATTACCTGATGCAAAGGCTAAACTAGGCAGTATCAAAGCGGCACAAGCTAAAGTGTATCGTTTCAACATGATTTAATTACCTTCTCTGTCGGAATTAAGAAATAAATACTGAATGAACAGTCAGTTGCTCACGAGTAGATACTGTGATGATATACGAACAAAATCACGTGCCACGTCATTGTGAGTATTCAAATAGATAATTATTTATTCCCTTAGATTACTCGTTAAGAAAAATCTTAACAGTTGTTTTATACAGAACTACGTATATATTGTATAAATTAAAGAATTAATGTAAATGACTATATTACAAACAAAGCACTAACATTTTAGGAACAATTAATACGACCCTTCAATGACAAAATAAACATTCGCAGCTAAGAGCCATGCAGCTGCAGAAAATAAAATATATAATTTTCTACAGGGTGCATTCCACGTCGAGATTTACAATAAAAAAGTCGCTACGTCAGATAATTAAACAGTTAGCGAAGCGGACAGCAGTGAGTCCAGTACCGGATACGATCGAATTACCTACCGAACCGGACAAGGGTTATCAGAATCAGACATATAGTGCGGTGGGCATCTGGCACTATCCGATGCCGTCAGAAGAAAACGAAATCTTATGTCACCAATCGATGCGAGTATCCTGCGGTTCCGGATTAAGGCTAAAGGTATGATGGGCAACCAATACCGGGACGTCTTCTTAAAGAAGAATGAGTAGGTTGCTACGCTAAAGCCCTTTGGCTTAGCCTGGGATCATCACTGTAATTTGAAGATTAACAACTATTACACTATTACTTTAAAAGTAAAATTTGCTTTTTATTTACAGGTGGTAGCTAAATGTTTGAAAGCATCAATCAAAATGCCTTGAAAAGCTTGAGCTGTTTTGCTGCTGTAACTTTTTTTTCCCTAAGTCACTTTTGTACATATGAATGTTTCATCAGCAATGACGTAATGAGCATCCTCTATTTTACCTCGACAATCGCTAAACCACTTTTCTTTTTATTAATGGGCTATATAGATGAAGTTGAGAAAATATCAAAAAAAGAGTTATATTCGAAAATACGTTCAATAATTTTCATTATAATTTTTTGGAATTTGGTCTTATCTGTCATTAATACACCATATGTTAACATGAGCTATATACTCCAGAACGGTATATTGCTGGGAATGGTAATTATTTACATTTCATATCCATTAATTCTATCCTGCATCAAGAAGTGGAAAGTTGCAGTATTAGTTTCTGCTGTGCTCATCTTTAGCTTGAATGCCTTTTATGTTTTTGGTGACATCGATAGAAATAACGATCCAATTTATATTTCAAGCTATTATTCAATATGGATTTGGGCTTGCTACTATGTAATTGGACATATTCTTGGAGAGCCGAAAGGTCGGAGGTTCACTAAAAAAAGAAATATAGTCATCTCGGCAAAATTATTTCTGATACCAATCGCGGTTTCATTGTACTTTTTTGATCGTTATTTATCGATTAACATTCATGTGAGATTCGTTGGTTGGTTTCTGTTGGAGCACTTACATTTGTTGTGTTTGTGTTTAGCATTATTTATTGTATTTGATAATATCAAAATTAAGAATCGGCTGGTTATTAGGTTAGTCGAATTTATCAGCCCGGCAATGGTAGGCATATACATTGTTCACAACAGCGTCTTCTTCATTGTAAATGCATTTTATAATTTTAATGACGCGATTTTTAAAATAACATTCTCAATAATTGTTTTTATATTTTCCGTACTCTTATGTAGGCTTTTATTATTAAATCGCCTCACGGAAAAACTTATTTCATTTTGACCATTACTAGAGCCACTTTGGATTTCGTGTGAAGGAAATGGTTAACCACCGATGTGGCCCTTCTTCACCAATAGCAACAGCAATTCTTTCACGAATATTATCAAATTTCCTAACGCCATAATGCTCCATGCTCTCAGGTATAACTATATGAATTTCAATAAAAAGACCTCGCCCAATGCGAGTGGCGTAGTTTGAATGTTCCAGGAAACCGTATTCCATGGTCAACTGTGCCATTATAGATTCCATCCTACAAGCCAGGCTTGTGGGCGTAATTTGTAAAATTTCCCTTCCTGCTGAGATAACTGTTTTAACTGGTACAGGAATAAGTATTAATGTTAGTATTGCTAAAGCAGCAGGATCTGTATATGCATTAAGATATTCATATCTTGTTCCCTCAAGAAGCCAATAAAAAAAGAAAGCGACTAAAAGTGCCAAACTGATGCATGCTGACATTAGCCAGCTTTTGGTATCAAGAGATATTAATCCTGACTTTAGTTTTTTATTAATTCTGCGTTGCTTAAAGTAAATGATAAAACAAATTGAACTGACAGAAATAGCATATGCCAGCGCCCATCCTAATTCAAGTTCTCGCCCCCCTTTGAGGATTCCATTAACAGCATTAATAAATGCATAAACACATAATAAGGTTAGCATACTTCCATTAAACGCCAGTACTAATGGTTCCACGTGTAAAAAACCATATTGAAAACGACGGCTAAGTGGCTGAGCAATAAGCCGGGAAACTAAAAGCGACAGTGAACACATTCCAGCATCCACCGCCGAAAACATGCCGTCGAAAACAATTGACATGGAACCACAGAGTAAGCCAAAAATAACACCTGCCCCTGCAACAATGAAGGTAAAACAAATTGAGTTTTTCAGTACTCTTTGCTCGAGTGTTGTGCTTTGGGTCTGTTGTTGTTCTGATTTGTAAATACCATTCATAATTACTTCCTATTAAATCCCCGTCAACTTTAGTAACTGGCCTGTTGCATTTTCTACAGGCCAGTTAATGATCCGTTTTTATTTATATTGGGAATACATAATTATCAACATCCAGGAAATAATAAGCGGGAGGCGCTAAGGCCTCCCGCTTATCGACATTAATAATCGACAGGGTCGCGAATAATGGGACAGGTCATACAGTGCCCGCCACCCCTGCCACGGCCTAACTCGCTGCCGACTATCTCTATCACTTCAACACCCTCTTTACGCAGCTGCGTATTGGTTTTGGTGTTGCGGTCATAGGCCATCACCACTCCCGGAGACAGTGCGACCATATTATTTCCGCTATCCCACTGCTGGCGCTCGGTGTCATAGTCATTACCTTCTGTTTCCACCACACGCAGTTTTTTAAGATTCAGTGCCCCCGCCACGGCTTCAACAAAGTTATCGCTGTCACGGCTCAGCTTCATTCCGGTAGGCCCGCTGTCAGGACGCAGGGAAAACGTTTTTATTTGACTGACGATGGCTGGATACAATGTCACGACATCGCGATCGCAGAAGGTAAATACGGTATCAAGGTGCATTGCCGCGCGTAATTTCGGCATGGCGGCAATCATCACTCTCTCAACGCCTGAGTCTGGATCGGCAAATAGGTTACTGGCCAGCTGCGTGATGGCCTGATGTGATGTCCTCTCGCTCATACCAATAAGCACTGTTTTATTGCCTATTGGCATCACATCCCCTCCTTCCAGCGTGGCCGTACCGTGGTGGACCGTCGGGTCACCCCACCAGACTTTCACCTTGTCTTTGCCAAAGTCAGGATGGAATCGATAGATTGCAGTGGTGAGCAAGGTTTCTTCATGGCGCGCGGGCCAGTACAGCGGGTTGAGCGTCACCCCTCCGTAAATCCAGCACGTCGTGTCCCGCGTGTAGAGCGTATTGGGCAGCGGGGGCAAAAGATACTCGGTGATCCCTACCGCCTCGCGAATTAATTTAAGTTCTTCGTGGTCAGCATACCCCTGTTGAGCCAGCTCAGTGGTTGAGAGGCCGCCAATAAGCACTTCAGCCAGCACCCTCGGCTCTAAGCTGTCGAGGAAACTCCTCGTTTCAGTCAATATTCCCAGAGACACTTCATTAGGTACTATCTGCTGGTCCAGAATCCATTTTCTGGCCTCAGGCTGTGTCAACGTTTCCGCCAGAAGATTATGCATTTCCACGACTTCAACGCCTTTCTCACGCATTTTAGTCATGAAATCAAAATGATCCCGCTTGGCCCTTTCAACCCACAGCACATCCTCAAACAAGAGTTCGTCGCAATTACTTGGCGTCAGACGGTTATGCGCTTTTCCGGGCGCGCACACCATCACTTTGTGCAATTTCCCCACTTCAGAATGCACGCCCAGCGCATGGCCTTTATTAATAGTATCTGGCATATCTGATTCCTCTGTTAGATGGTAATTGCACCGGTTGCTAAACTGTAAATCGCAACCAGCGCTGCAATCATGACAACGACAAAAATAGTCAGTTCAATAGATGTAAATGCTTTCGCCTTTTGTTCACGTTTTGCCAGCAAATATAAAATTGTGCCCGGGCCGTAGATAATGGCCGATAAAAGTAAATATTTCATACCCCCGGCATAGATCATCAACAAAGAATAAAACGTCGCGAGGGCGGCAATGATTAAATCTTTCTTCCGGTTAGAATCCCCGCGTTCATAACTCTCTCTTGTCCAGGCGAGCTTTAATCCGTATGCAGCGACGAGCAGATAAGGTATTAACGTCAGAGAGCTGGTCAGCTCCAGTGAAAGCTGGAACGCATAGTCGCTCAGCAACGTGAGCAGAAGGAAGACCTGAATCGTAATATTGGTCAGCCATACTGCGGAGTAAGGAACCGCATTCGCATTTTCCCGGGCAAACAGGGCCGGCATGCTCTGGCTTTTTGCAGCACTGTACAGCACTTCTGCACCCAGCAGTGACCAGGAGAGATAAGCCCCAAGCACGGAAACAAGCAGCCCCACGCTGATAAATATTGATCCCCATCGTCCAACCACCGCCTCAAGCACCCCCGCCATTGAAGGCTGGCGCAATGCGGCTAAATCCGGACGTAATAACACGCCGTACGAGAGCATAGTGATCATCACCAGAAGACAGAGCACGCCGATAAACCCAAGGACAGTTGCAACCCCAACATGGCTGCGTTTTTTTGCATAGCGTGAATAAATACTTGCGCCTTCGATACCCAGAAAAACAAATACTGTTACCAGCATCGTGCTGCGCACCTGGTTGAATAATGACTCCGGTGATTCTGCAGGTGGCAGATGAGTTGCCGCGTGACCGACATAGCCAAACTCATCGAGGTGGTTTAAATCAATCGCAGAGGCTGTAGGTAGCGCCTGAGGTGTTCCCCAGAAGTTTTGCATAAAGGTTTCATTATTAAAGGCAAATATTAAAATGACGATAAAAAGAATAATGGGGACTATTTTCGCAACCGTTACAATAGTGTTAATCGAGGCGGCACCTTTTACGCCTCGTAGCACAAGGAAGTGAAATCCCCACAGCAATGCTGAAGCGAACAGCACAGCGAATAGCGTATTACCGTCACCGAATGCAGGGAAAAAAGCGCCCAGAGTAGACTTTATTAAGACGAAATAAGAGACGTTGCCAATACATGTCCCGGCCCAAAAGCCGAGGGCCGAGGCGAAGCCGAGATAATGACCAAAGCCCGCCTTTGCATAGATGAACACCCCCGAATCAAGATCGGGTTTACGTTCAGCAAGCGTCTGAAATACAAAAGCAAGCATTAACATGCCACCACCAGCAATGCACCATGCAATAATTGCACCTAATACGCCAGTAGCCCTGCCGAATGTAGCTGGTAAAGAAAAAATCCCTGCACCGACCATGGATCCGACGACCAGTGCCGCCAGCGACCATTGTGATAGCTTATTTACAGTAGAGTTTTCCATGTCATTCCTTTTAAGTATTACTTAAGTGTAAATTTTCAAAAAAAATGCCCCGTTGGAGTTCACTAAAAGCTTAGTCTCTGCATTTGTTTTTTAGCAAAGAAATCACTAATTTTCGCTATATCTGGTGGTCAGTAGCTTGGCCTACACATCAACTAAATAATTGTTTATTATCGATAATGTTATTTTAAATAAATATAATCCTTCTTATCTTTGGTCACATCTATTTCCCATTTTGACGAAAACATAGAAAGGGAATGCCATAAGCCAGAAAATTATATAAATAGCGTGAATCTGCACTGATACGGCCTCGTAACAGGACGTGATAACGGAAACGGCTTGCGGGTAACGATTTTCAGCACTTGATGAACAGCTAACTTTTAATGCTGACTGAGCTTTTATCTTTGCCAGAAGGGATTAGAACAAAATCGCGATCTTGCTTCTCAAAAAAATAACTAATTAATTTTCTTGAGGAAACACCTGGCAATCATAGTTTAAATTGAATCACGAATGTGAAATATTAATGGAGATTATTATTAAAATTCCTTCCCTTAAGTACATGGAGCAGGTGACGGTGTCCTGAAACCTGGTCAGGTTGAACTATCGCGGCTACTGTTAAATATCTGCACACAGGAGGACGTATAGTTGACTGAAAAGTATATAAAGAAGGTTCAAAGGTACTGTCTGGGTTTGTCGGAACGCATTCTGTTTACATGAATGACAACGGCTTGAAGTAAGAGTGGTATTTGCGCAACGGCAATACCCAGGACTACCGTATCCATCAGGGGCTTGTCTGGGGCGCTGGATCACAAAAGTCCAGTTATTCGTGATGCTAACGACCACTGGTCCGTTAAATCGAATGGAGAAAGCAAAATGTTATTCAGACACTGCGTGATTATTATTACCTTAGGTCTTGTGGGGTGTACCAACACAAGCACTCTTTCCGGGGATGTTCATTCAGCCTCCACTGCAGGTCGTGTACAGCAGGTATATTACGGCACGTTAGTTCACGTTCGTGCCGTGCAAATTCAGGCGGGTGATGAAAATAATGCCCTGGGAGCGGTGGCCGGTGGTGTTCTCGGAGGTCTGGCAGGGAGTACGATAGGCGGAGGTTCTGGTCGCAGACTGACGACGGCAACTGGAGTTGTCGCCGGGGGAATGGCTGGGCAGGGCGTACAAGGGCGCATGAATCTTGTCCAGGGCGTGGAGCTTGAGATTCGTCTGGATGACGGACGCATGCTTATGGTGGTGCAACGCCAGGGGCCAACCCGCTTCTCCGCCGGACAAAGGGTGGCAATATCATCCGCGGGCGGACAAACGACGGTGTCACCTCGCTAATTATTCCCCGGTTCGGGTATCTATGCCTTCATTGATACGCTTAATCATATAAGGGTAGAAGGGATTTGAAGACTGGCGCATAAGAGAATCAAGTCCGACGATTAATACCGCGCGTTCACCACGCGCGGCAAAGGTCCCCAGACTAATACCGTATTGATTCTGTGGTTCAGGATAGCGGCCATACAGGGAGTCAGTCAGAGGGAAAGGCAGGGCAACATGAGAGAGTGAGTAAACGTCCGGCAAATAGCGCAGCCCCATTTTTTCTACGGTCTGTTCTGTTTGACCCGCTGGCATCGTGCGGATTTCCATCTCTGTGCTGCCCGCAGTGACATTCGTGATTATTGTTGTGTCGTATCGACGCGGGGGCGTCGGGAGTAATCTCGACAGCGCGGTGTAAGAAGATCTCCTCAATAGCGCATTAAACCTGACGGCATGGTTCAAATCGAATAAAACCACCTCGCTGTGGTTATCCGGCAAACGGTTATATAACGCTGTGATGACCGCTCGGGCACTGACGGTGGAGTCCATTGCCGACTGAAATGTCATTATTGGCGGTAACTGGTCTAGTTTTTTGTTTCGTGAATCAGTCGCAATCTGGGTTTGCAGCGCACTGGTCAGCAGGAAAGACTGCCGGGCGGCATTCGTCGGGAATGAATTATATTTAAACGGATTGAACTCTGGCATGATGTTTAGCCAGGCTGCTTTCGCAAACGCGGGCAGAAATGATGGCCAGCCCGCAACACCTGAAAAACGCGCGAAACTCGTAATTCCAATCATCGGTGAAATCAGGATCAAGCGCTGGGGTTTTGCCAGACGGGGATCATTCAGAGCGTCCAGCGTGTATTTCACTGCAAGAGCACCGCCATTGGAAAATCCGACAATATGCATCGGCACATCATTACCCGCTAACTTTTTGGCTTCTCTGACGGCAAGGCGCGTCGCGGCCAGCCAGTCCTGCCATGTCACATTCGTCAAGGCTGCAGGGACCGTACCATGCGCCGGTAATCTGATACCAACAGCAATATATCCATGCTGACGATAATTCTCTGCAATATGTCGCAGACTGTACGGGGTATCGGTTAAACCATGCAGCATCACCACGACACCTTTGGGTCTGGCATCAGGAAACATAATGTAAGAGCGATTCCAGTTAGTCTGAAATCTGTCAGGATAAATGGGGCTGCCGGAATAATAGCGATTGAGTTCCGTTTGCTGTTGAGCATCCAGCTTGCCCGTGACATTGAGTTTAACTTCTCTGAAAAGAGAATCCTCAACCTTCAGGTAATGGTTCCAGTCTGCTTTGTCTATTTCGTCAGCGTCCATCTCATGAGGAACATAGATATGCCAGAGTTGCAGGTCCGGTCCGCGCTGAATGTTATAAAGACGTAGAGCCATCGCGCCGATAGCCAACAAAACAAGGGATAAAACAATACGTTTGAACCATCTTAAGAATTTCAACGCCAGGCTCCTTGTCTGCCGGGTTTGCGTGGTACCTAAAATAATGGCACAGCATTACTCGCGCGGTATGCAAAAGATAGAATGTGTTAAATACCCCCGGTTTTTCAAAATCTAACGACGCTTTTCTCCCTTATTCTCTCTTTGTCAATCCTCTGCCGTTAGCAAGCCATTTCCGACGCCACCTTTTACACCCGGCGTGAATTTAGTGGGTCGAAAAACGCTTTCCTTGAATCAGAGGGAACGTTGCCGCCCGCATTAATTTAATTCTGCGATCCTCAGAGTCCCTGGCAGCGGGGAACAAACGAGAACACTAATGGGCTAATTCGTCAGTACTTTCCCAAAAAGACATGCCTTGCCCAATATACTCAACATGAGCTGGATCAGGTTGCAGCTCAGCTAAACAACAGACCGAGAAAAACACTGAAGTTCAAAACACCGAAAGAGGTAATTGAAAGGGGTGTTGCGTTGACAGATTGAATCTACAGCCGCGCTCTTGATGTCAGACTCCCTGAACAGTTCTCGTTAATCGGGAAACTCAGAGCGCAGTACCCTGTGGTCACACTTTGCTACGTGTTCGGGGTTCATCGCAGCAGCTACAAATACTGGGAAAAAAGCCCCGAAAGCCAGACGGCGGGCGAGCTGTGTTACGCAGTCAGGTTCTGGAACTGCATAACATCAGCCATGGCTCTGCTGGCGCAAGAAGTATCGCGATTATGGCAACCCTGAGAGGCTTCAGAATGGTACGCTGGCTTGCCGGAAGGCTTATGAAAGAACTGGGTCTGGTGAGTTGTCAGCAGCCTACCCACCGATATAAACGTGGTGGTCATGAACACATCGTTATTCCGAATACCCTTGAGCGACAGTTCGCAGTGACAGAACCTAATCAGGTGTGGTGCGGCGATGTGACGTATATCTGGACAGGCAAGCGCTGGAAATGGCGTGGGAAGCTCGCGGTAAACCAGCCGGAGTGATGTTCCACAGTGACCAGGGTAACCACTATACAAGCAGGCAGTGCCGGCAGTTACTGTGGCGTTGCCGGATCAGGCAGAGTATGAGCCGACGTGGAAACTGTTGGGACAACAGCCCGATGGAACGCTTCTTCCGGAGTCTGAAAAACGAGTGGGTGCCAGTGACAGGTTATGTAAACTTTAGCGAAGCTGCTCATGCGATCACAGACTATATCGTCGGGTATTACAGCTCGCTAATGCCGCATGATTATTACGGTGGGTTACCCGCAAATGAATCGGAAAACCGATACTGGAAAAACTCTAAATCGATGGCCAGTTTTAGTTGACCACTACAGGATCTCCCAAATCCGCTTTTCAAAATTAATATCCTCCCAGCGGGCAAAACGTAATTCCTGAGTTCGTACCCCTGTAAGCATGATGATTTGAGCCGCTCAATAATTTTATCGCGATAACGTAATGACCAACGATCGGCTCTCAGCTGATGCCATTCACGGGCAATAGCTTCGAAGGTATTTTCGTAGTTAAGTTTTTGAGCGATTTTCTCTGCTTTCTTTAGCTCTCCGGGATCGCTTCCAGTAGATAGTAACTTTTTCGCAGCTTCACGCTTTTCGCGTGCTTGAGCGAGAGAAACCTCGGGAGAACATAATTAGCAGTAATTGCAGGTATTATAGGGGATTTACTTGAGGCAGTGGAGTTCAGGAGGGGCTAATTGGCGGAGATCACAGGAATCCATTTTATTTCACAAGGCGTTGTTTTATATTGATATTTTTTATATTGAGAAATCTGTTTATACGCATTGCTATACACATGTGCTTTGGCACAGTGTATAGCAATGCAACTCCGACTCAATCCAGCTTGGTCACTACTTCATTCATTGTGTAGTGTACAAATTGCTTCCCTAGTTCTGTTAGAACGTAAGGCTTTGTGTTCTCGAAGGCAGATTCAAGCGTCGATGTCCCTCTTTTGACCTGCGTGACTTGTCTTTGCTTCAGGAAGTGCCCATCCTCATTGGTATTACGTGCTTGCCTGATAACGCCTCCAGTTGAAAGGTCTCTGATTAACATTTTATAAAGATCAGCCTCAGCAGAGTCTTCGCGCGGAATGCTTTCATGTAGTTGCATCCATATGTCATAGCGCGTGATGCCGGGATTTTGATAAATAATCCTAATAACTTGAAAATGTACTTCATGATAAATATTTAGCCAATCGATAAAAAGACGAATAATATCATCAGAACATATTTTTGAACTTACGGCATTCGTTATCATATTAGACACTAAACGTCTTTTTTCATCAGTATCTGCATCGTTCCATACCCGGAAACTTTTGCGTACTAAATCAAGATATTCTTCAGATTCAAGTCTTTCATTAATGTCATCACCTAGTTGTTCAAATCTTTTAGCTATAACATTTAATGTTGTGTTTAAATTTTCAAGTTTTTTATGGTGCTCCTCAAGCCACTTAGTCTGTAATAAATTTAACTTGATGTTACCTTCTTCACTCTTGAAATTTGCTACTGCACCTAAAAAACCCCCTATCCAAGGTATGCTTCCTAATGCAGCAAGAGCAAACTGTTCCGCTAATCTCTTTTTATTGGAAGGATTTAAACTGTCTATTTCATTCCTGACATTAATGATATCGAAATTTTCATCATCCATTTGAATGATTCCTTGTTTTGTGGCGACCTAACACCTTAAAGAAATATTTATTTAGCATAGTGATAAATCGATTATTGAGATTCTTATCAAGGATTAACATTTTGGTTGTGGGGAAACACCTTACTTTTTCTCAACATTGCAGCGATTGTCATGCCTATAAAATCTTTTTTTGTATTTAACTGTTCACACTGTTCACCTCGATGATTTCCCATTTTAAATCATGATGTTAAGTGGTGATGAGTTGGTGAAGAGTGAACAGTCGACTCTTCACTTTTGTGATTTTTGTGCGCTCAGGATGCGCCGGGTCAGGCTACGAGGGGGGGTAATAAGTTTTTTTAGGTTTTACTGTTCACTCTGTTTACCTTCCATTTTTATACAGTAATTTCAAAGTGTTAAGAGGTGAACAGATGGTGAAGGGTGAACAGTCGATTGTTCACCCGGCAGGATAATCAGATATAAAAAGACCGGCGATTGCCGGTCTGAGTGGGTTATGTCGCTGCGGTTTCGTCGCACTTCGGCAGCCAGTCGCCGTTGCTGTCTTCCCTGAGCGTCAGGTTGGTTTGCGTCCCCTGTTTGGTGTGCCGCTTCTCGTAGTTCATCCCGTACTCTTTCAGCATCATCGGCAGCCCCAGCCCGAACATTTTCAGGCTCAGCACATGCTTGTAGCCGTTCGCCTCCATATAGACCAGATAGGCGTGATAAAGATAGTTACGTGGCTGTCGCGGGATGATATTGGCATTCCCCATAAACATCCCGTTCGTCTGCGGCAGCGCCTCCAGATAGCCGCAAAAATCGAATGTCGGGTCAGCGTCCCGCTTGATGCTGAGTGCCTCGTCAGAATTCTGTTGAGACTGGAGCAACGTGCGCGCGGTCATCGGGTCGCTGAACTGCTGCATAAGCTGGCGCACAATGACGGCCAGTTCGCGTGCGATTTTGTCCTTAAGCTGCGGGTCGCGCTCCTCCGGCGCGATTTGCTCCGGAAAATGAATAATGACACGGCGACGGGACACGCCGCCGCTGCGGTCGGTGAAGCGCATCGGGTTATTATTCACGGCCAGAATCACCGCCGGGATATAGGCCGAATAGGCGTCGCGGTATTTCGGGTCAACTGACACGGCATCGCCGCCGGTGATGGCCTTAAGTCCTGCGCCGTCCCCGCTCCATTTCTCCTGGTCAGGCAGGCGTATCAGCGAGAAGCCAATCAGCGCCGCGCGTTCACGGGGTGATTCCAGCGTCTCGATGGTCGCTGACGTGGCGTTGTCCTCCCCGGCGAGCAGGGTCGCAATTTCAGCCAGAATACTTTTTCCGCTCCCGCCGGGGCCGGTGACTTCGAGAAAGAGCTGCCAGTCGTAGCGGTTCGCCAGCACCATAAACAGGGCAGCGAGTATCACGTCACGTTTGTCAGCGTTTCCGCTGGCCGCACGGTCGAGCCAGCGCCAGAAATTTGGCGCGTGGGTTTCCAGCGTTTCGCCTTCCACCGGCGGGGTAAAGTCCACGTCGCACAGGGTACGCAACCAGTGCGATTTGCTGTGCGGACTGAATACGCCGGTGAGGGTATCGAGCACGCCGTTGCGAAAACCAATCAGACGACGCGCCGGTGCAGCTTGCTGGGGAATAATCAGTTTCAGGGTGTCGACCACGGAGGCAATTCTTCCCGACGAGAACGGGGCGCGCAGTCGCTGGAACAGCCCGGCCACGTCGCGTGCAAAATCCGACGGCGGGATAATTTTCCATGTCCCGGCGTCATAGCGGGACAGGAGCTGGCCGTTGGCATCCACGGCCAGCGCTTCGCCGTAATGCTCATGCACCCGCATCGCCTTTTCACTGGTACTCATGGCGGTAAATTCCGCCTCGCTCATGGTGTCGAACGGGCTTTGCGCCGCTGGCCGGATGGCACCGTAAATCGCTTTGCGCGTGGCGTCTTCCCCCTGCTGCATAAACGCATCATTCCAGTCACCGAACACCGGCGGGAGGGCAACGATTCCCTCACAGGCCTGTGCGGCTGCTGCGGCTTTCGTCTGGCCGTCGCCGCTGAGGTCGCGGTCGGCGGCGAGGACAATCTGACAGGCCGGGTGTTTCAGACGGGCAAGGCTCGCCAGAGAAAGAAGGTTCACGGACGACAGCGCCACCATGACCGTTTCGCCGGTCAGGTGATGCACGGTGAGTGCGGTCGCATAGCCCTCCGCTATCCACAGGCGTTTCCCCGCCTCTTTTTTCCCTTCGATGATATGGCATGCCCCTTTTACCTGACCGCCTTTCAGGGTGCGTTTGAGGCCGTCAGCGTTAATGAGCTGAACGTTAACCAGCACGCCGGTCTCGTCCTGCAGCGGCACGACCGCATCACCGGCACGGTAGGTCACACCACCGGTTTTGTGCGTGGTGGTCAGCGTCAGGCATTCGAGCGCAGGAAAGCCCTTGCGGGTCAGGTAGGCGTTGCCGGTGGCCGGGCGGGTTTTCTCCATCAGTGAGACCGCAAGTGTCGCGGCAGCTTTGCGGCTGGCGTCGGTTTCGGCCTCAACGGCGGCAATAATGTCCTCAGTAACCGGCGGCAGACTGCCGGTCAGGGCGCTCACCTTCCCGGCGGCCTCAGAGGCCGACACGCCGAACACCTTTTCAACCAGTTTCAGCCCGTCACCCGCACCGCACTGGTTGCAGAACCATGTCCCGCGCCCCTCTTTATCGTCAAAACGAAAGCGGTCAGAGCCACCACACACCGGACACGCCTGATGACGGTTTTTGATGACCGGCACGCCCAGCGCCGGAAGAATGCGCGGCCAGTGGCCGCACGCCTGTTTTACAGTTTCGGTTACGTTCATTTTCATCGTTATTTTCCCCCTCAGTGCACAACCGGCGCGGCGATATGACGGGCGCAGAGTTCATCCATGACGGCCATCCCGAGAAAGGACAGCGACGGCGCGGCTTTCAGTGGACCGGTTTCCATTAAATCTTCGAGCAGCGCACAGGCAATCTGACGGCCTTTTTCCTCGCCGTGCTGGCGCAGATAAAAACCCTCCAGCTCGGCGGCAATCGCGCTTTCCAGCGCATCGAGCGTGAGCTGCGGGTAGCGGTGCTGACGTTCGCACAAATTAAGCCAGGCGCAGGCCACGGCACGGCGATACAGGGCTGCACGTAATACAGGCGGTAAGGGCTTTTTCATGCGTTAGCCTCCCCGGTCAGCCAGCGCTGGTTGCAGCGCTCGACCACGCCGTCGAGCTGAACGGTCATCAGGTACACCACAGAGGTGAGCTGCAAACGCTGCGCCGGGTCGCGGCAAATGGTGGTGCTGTCCTGCGCCTGTGACAGGTCGCTGACGAGCTGGCCGACGTTGCGCAGGTGCTCAAGGCATTCGAGGTCTTTCAGGGTGATCGCGGGGTGTTTCATGCGTGCACCTCCGCCAGTGGCAGACGGCCAGCAAACGAGAGGACGTAATCACGCACGAGGGAACGGCGTGCGGCGTATTCGTTACCGGCCACGGTGCGGAGCATACAGATACGGGGTTTACGGTCTGCGCGACGAACGGCGGCAAACACGAAGACAAATTGCGGGTGTGACGGGGTGAGGATCGTAGCCATAAGGGCTGCCTCCAATAAGTAGCGGTTATTGCTACCACCGGAAACGCCAATTTCACTGGTGGTAGCCCGAACGGGGTTGGCGTAACCGGCCTTATTGGAAACCGGCCAGCCCGAAGGCTGCCCCGCCCGGACTACCATTATCTGGAAAGAACTACGGTGCATAAACAAACACCACAGCCCGGAAAATGGGTGTGCCTGAGCTACGACGTAAAAAAAGACGCAAGGCGCGTCTAAGGTCGCCAATAAGTTACACGGAACGCCAATTCCGGCTGTCGATTTTGCGACAGCGGGAAAACTATACCTGGAAATGGCG
>JALCNW010000029.1 GCA_022649305.1 Enterobacter sp. | reverse complement strand
CGATAACCTGAAAAAAACCATTCTGTTTATCATGCCCACCAACCTGGCGCAGGGGCTGCTGATTATTATTGCCCTGCTGGCCGGAAATTTAATCCCGCTGACACCAGTGTTGATTCTGTGGATGAACATGGCGACCTCAGCCACGCTGTCGTTTGGCCTGGCGTTTGAGGCAGGTGAAAAGAACATCATGAACCGGCCGCCGCGCGATCCTAAGCTGCATGTGATGGATGGTTTTGCTATCTGGCGCGTGATATTCGTCGGATCGATGATCGCCGTCAGCGCCTTTGTGCTTGAGGCGTGGCTACAGCCTCGCGGCTATTCGCCGGAGTTTATCCGCACCGTGCTGTTGCAAACGCTTGTCACCGCACAGTGGTTCTACATGCTCAACTGTCGCGTGTCTGACGGATTCTCTCTGAGCAAAGGCCTGCTGGCGAATCGGGGCATCTGGATGGTGAGTGGCGTACTGTTGGTGTTACAGCTACTGATTATCTACGCACCGTTTATGCAGATGCTGTTTGGCACGACATCGTTGCCATTCCGCTACTGGGTCATCACCTTTATTATCGGCTTTGCGATGTTCCTGATCGTGGAAATCGAAAAACCACTGACCCGGAAATGGCGCGTGGAGCGCCCAAGCTAGTTTAAATACCTGAAAGCAAAAAGCCCGCTTAAGTTTCCTTAAGCGGGCTTTTCTAATTTGGCTCCTCTGACTGGACTCGAACCAGTGACATACGGATTAACAGTCCGCCGTTCTACCGACTGAACTACAGAGGAATCGTGTGAACGGGGCGCATATTATCGACCTCGCTAACGCTTGTCAAAGGGTGGATCGCCCCCCTTTGCTCGATTGCTGACAAAATCATCAAAATGCAGTTTTTCGCGTCGTTACGCACGGTTTTGGTGCGGATATACCCCTTATGGGGCAGATCATAAACCGCTGTTTCAATCATGAAACGGGTTCGTGTGATTAGATTTCCTTATTTTCAGCCGCTTAGCGAACTTCTCCGACCTCTTCAAAAAACTGGCATCCATATTGCAAAACCCTTTTCAACAATTAGCGCCAGTACCGGCACTTTAATTCGAACAGGGGGCAAAATGAACTTAAGACGACTGAAATACTTCGTAAAAATCGTCGATATCGGTAGCCTGACTCAGGCCGCGGAAGTGTTGCATATCGCGCAACCTGCGTTGAGCCAGCAGGTGGCCACTCTGGAAGGTGAACTGGACCAGCAGCTGTTGATACGGACTAAACGCGGCGTGACGCCGACGGAAGCGGGCAAAATTCTTTATACCCATGCGCGCACTATTCTACGTCAATGTGAACAGGCCCAACTGGCGGTTTGCAATGTAGGGCAAACCCTGAGCGGGCAAGTGTCAATCGGCCTTGCACCGGGCACGGCGGCCTCCTCTATTACCATGCCGCTGCTACAGGCGGTGCGTGCTGAGCTCCCGGAAGTGCTGGTTTACCTGCACGAGAACAGTGGGTCGGTGCTTAACGATAAGCTTCTGAATGGCCAACTGGATATGGCGGTTCTCTACGATCGTTCGCCTATCGCAGGGATCACCAGCCAGCCGCTGTTAAAAGAAGATCTGTATCTGGTGGGAACGCGTGATTGCCCGGGCCAGAGCATTGACCTGACAGCCGTGGCGGAAATGAATCTGTTCTTGCCACGCGATTACAGCGCCGTGCGGTTGCGCGTCGACGAAGCCTTTTCTCTGCGTCGCCTGACGGCAAAAATCATTGGCGAGATAGATTCTATCTCTACGCTAACCGCCGCGATCGCCAGCGGGATGGGGGTGACGGTTCTCCCTGAATCCGCCGCGCGTTCATTGTGCAGCGCGGCTAATGGCTGGATGGCGCGTATCACCTCGCCATCCATGAGCCTGCCGTTATCGCTGAACATGTCCGCACGAGGTTCGCTGTCGCCGCAGGCTCAGGCCGTGAAAGAGATCCTGATGTCGCTGGTGAGCCGTCCATCCCTGGAGAATCGCGAGCTGATGCTGGTGAGCTGATATTCCATTATGGAATAAGATGCTGGTTTTTATTATTTGTTCTGTAGGTCTGCTGACTCTAACAATAGAGCTATATCAGATGCGCCGGAGTGAATCGTGAATTTCCAGCAACTTAAAATTATCCGTGAGGCGGCCAGGCGGGACTACAACCTGACCGAAGTCGCCAACATGCTTTATACCTCTCAATCGGGCGTCAGCCGCCATATCCGCGAGCTGGAAGAAGAGCTTGGCATTGAGATCTTCATTCGTCGCGGCAAGCGTCTACTGGGGATGACTGAGCCTGGGAAAGCGCTGCTGATCATCGCTGAGCGCATTCTTAACGAGGCCAGCAACGTCCGTCGCCTGGCGGATCTGTTTACCAACGACGCTACTGGCGTCCTTACTATTGCGACTACCCACACCCAGGCGCGTTACAGCTTGCCGCCCGTGATCAAAGCCTTCCGCGATCTTTTCCCGGACGTGCGTCTTGAGCTGATTCAGGGCACGCCACAGGAGATAGAAGTGCTGCTGCAAAACGGCGGGGCGGATATTGGTATCGCCAGCGAACGTCTGAGCAATGACCCGCTGCTGGTGGCCTTCCCGTGGTTCCGCTGGCATCACAGCCTTCTGCTTCCCGTTGATCACCCCCTGAACCAGGTATCCCCGCTGACGCTGGAGGATATTGGCAAATGGCCGATCATTACCTACCGACAAGGTATCACCGGGCGTTCGCGCATCGACGAGGCATTTAACCGTAAGGGCATCACCCCGGACGTGGTACTGAGCGCGCAGGATTCCGATGTCATCAAAACCTACGTTGAGCTGGGGCTGGGAATTGGCCTGGTAGCGGAACAGGCCAGCGGCGAGCGCGAGGTGGGGGATCTGATCCGCCTTGATACCCGCCATCTTTTCGACGCCAATACCGTCTGGCTGGGGCTTAAGCGTGGACAATTGCAGCGAAACTACGTGTGGCGTTTCATCGAGTTGTGTAATGCAGGTCTGTCGGTGGATGAGATCAAACGTCAGGTGATGGAGCCTGAAGAAGTGGCCATTGATTATCAGATTTGATTATTGCTCTTTTCTGAGAACAGGGTTTGCCGCCGCCATGCACAGCGGCGAATCTCAGATTTTCAGCGTATCAATGACTATTCTCAGGGCGGGTGACACGTTGCGATGAGGATAGTAAAGGAAGGAACCTTCCATGCGCTGGCTATAACGTTGCAGCACGCGGATAAGCACGCCGCGTTCTATATCGTCAGTCACAAGTTCTTCAGGAACATAGGCCAACCCCAGGCCGAGGCGGGCGGCTTCGGCTTCCATGTAGCTGTCAGAAAAAGCCCACTGGCCCTGCGGTCGGTGGGTTATTTTTTTGTCATCCTGATTGAGCTCCCACTGATACAGACTGCCGTCAGCAAACTGATAGGCAATACAGGGATGTACCACCAAATCAGCGGGCGTTTGCGGAAAGCCGTAACGGCGAAAATGCTCGGGCGCGGCGACAACGGCCATCTCCATATCGGGCGTAATGCGAACCGCGATCATGCCACTGCCCACTTCCGGCCCAAGGCGTACCCCGGCATCAAATCTCTCAGCGATAATATCGACGAACCGACTTTCACTGATCAATTCCAGCCTGATATCAGGATAGCGCTGTTTAAATACCGCGAGTTTAGGCAGCAGAAATTTATCAATCGCATGCTGGCTGGCATTGATGCGTACCGTTCCTGAGGGAGTCTGACGATAATGTGCCAGCGTTGCCAGCCCCATATCCAAAGCATCAAATCCCGACTCTGCCGTCTGATAGAGTTGCTCGCCGGCCTGCGTCAGCGAGAGCTTGCGCGTGGTGCGAACCAAAAGCTGCACGCCTAGCCTCTCTTCAAGTTCGCGTACAGAACGGCTGACCCCCGATTGCGCCAGACCTAGCCGAAGCGCTGCTGCGGTAAAACTGCCTTCCCGCACTACCTGCATAAACAGGTAGAGCTCATTATAGTTTTCCCGTTTCGCCATCGACCTGTCCTCATTTTTCTGGCTACCAGCAATGCTGCCGCCAGTAACCTTATCTATAACAATTTGATATTAATCCTAGCATTTATCCCCCTCTAATCAGCACTCTTTCTGCTGATTATAATGTGCGCATTGCAACAAAGCACAGCAGCGTTGTCCGTATGAAACCTGTACCTATCACTTTTTTAGGGGACTTTTCATGATTGCTATCACTCGAAAACTGACAACCGCGATACCCGCCATGCTGCTATGTGCATCATTAAGTGGAGTCACAACGATGAGTTATGCTGAAACGACAAATCCAAACGCACCCGTTTCGATGGTCGAAAAATGGGATAAAACCTTCGCCGAGAGCCAAAAGGTGGATCACCGTAAAGTTACGTTCCAGAACCGCTACGGCATTACCTTAGTCGGCGACCTTTACATTCCAAAAGATCGCGGAGAACGCAAACTGGCGGCAATTGCGGTTAGCGGGCCTTTTGGCGCAGTCAAAGAACAGTCCAGCGGTCTGTATGCGCAAACGCTGGCAGAGCAGGGGTTTATTACGCTGGCGTTCGATCCTTCCTACACGGGCGAAAGCGGTGGCAGCCCTCGTAACGTTGCCTCCCCTGATATCAACACCGAAGACTTTAGCGCCGCGGTGGATTTCCTTGGCATCCAAAACGAGGTGGATCGCAACCGTATTGGGATACTCGGCATCTGCGGCTGGGGCGGTATGGCGCTCAATGCAGCGGCTATGGATACTCGCGTTAAGGCCGTCGCGACCAGCGTCATGTATGACATGAGCCGGGCGATGGGGCATGGCGTGGGTGACGGCAAAGACCGTTATTCAACTGCCGATCGCCGCGCCGTATTGCAGTATCTGAACGAACAACGCTGGAAGGATGCGGAAAGCGGAACGACTGCCCATGCGGGTCATGATATTTACGTAGACAAAAATGGCAAGGCAACCACTTCTGAACGCATTCTGCCAGAAACGTTGCCTGCGGATCCCAACCCTGTCCTGAAAGAGTTTTTTGATTATTATCGGATGCCGCGCGGGTTCCATGAACGTTCCGTCAACTCGACTGGCGCATGGACAGCCACGACCCCTCTGTCGTTTATGAACATGCCGTTACTGAGCTATGCAAATGAAATCACCATCCCTACGTTGATCGTTACCGGTGAAAATGCGCACTCTCGATACTTTGCTGAAGATGCTTATAAAGCGGTAGGCAGCAAGGAGAAGGAGCTGGTGATTGTCCTTGGGGCAAACCACGTGGACTTATACGACAACGCCGCCGGTAAAATCCCGTTTGCTCGCTTTGACCAGTTTTTCAAGACCAGCTTAAGATAAAAATCTGAGCCATCACCATGCTAAAAGCCACCTGTAATCTGCAGGTGGTTTCAACGCCTCCCTGGGACACGCCTGTGCCTGAAGAGGGACGGATCGAATTCAGAGATGCCTATAATGTCCACACTGAGTAAAACACGACATAACGAAGAACACGCACATTGGGGCGGCGTTTTTGCCATGACCCTGTGCGTTTTTGTGCTGATCGCGTCGGAATTTTTACCGGTCAGTTTATTGACGCCGATCGCCACCGATTTGCGCGTCAGCGAGGGTCTTGCAGGCCAGGGGATTGCCATTTCAGGGGCGCTGGCGGTGTTAACAAGTCTGTCTCTTACCACTCTGGCTGGAAATCTGAATCGAAAATTTCTGCTGCTTGGCATGACGGCATTGATGGCCGTTTCGGGAATGATTGTCGCTATGTCCTCCAGCTATACGGTCTATATGGTGGGTCGCGCTCTGATTGGCGTCGCGATTGGCGGATTCTGGTCGATGTCGGCGGCCACCGCGCTTCGACTGGTTCCACAGCGTCTGGTGCCTCGGGCATTAGCTATCTTTAACGGCGGTAATGCGCTGGCAACCGTCGTGGCCGCGCCGCTTGGCAGTTATCTCGGGGCGGTGATTGGCTGGCGTGGAGCCTTCTTTTGCCTGGTTCCGGTAGCGATAGTGGCCTTTGTCTGGCAGTGTTTCAGCCTGCCTGCGATGAAAACCGATAAAGGCCCCCGTTCTGGCGGATCGATTTTTGGTCTGCTCTCCCAACCCCTCGTCGCTATTGGCCTGTTAGCCTGCGGATTGTTCTTTATGGGGCAGTTCTCATTATTTACCTACGTCCGTCCGTTTCTTGAAAGCGTCACGCAGGTGAAGATTGCCACGTTATCCCTCATTTTATTAACCATCGGGGTAGCGGGTTTTATCGGCACTTTGGTTATTAGCTATTTTTTGAAGGTGGGGTTTTATTCGACGCTGATCGCCATCCCGTTACTGATGGCTGTTATAGCCGGGATGCTGATGTTCAATGGTCACAATGTCTGGATGGTGACGGTGTTACTGGGATTCTGGGGGCTGATGGCTACGGCGGCGCCAACCGGATGGTGGACCTGGGTAGCTCGCACATTGCCGGATGATGCCGAGGCGGGCGGCGGACTGATGGTCGCCGTCGTGCAATTGTCTATCGCGCTGGGTTCGACTCTGGGTGGCTTGGCCTTTGACCATCGCGGCTGGCAGAGTACGTTTGCCCTGAGCGGCGGGTTACTGCTGGCGGCGGCGGGGCTCACATTTTTAACATCACGAAGAAAATAATCCTGGCGTTTTAACCCGCAGATTTGTTTTCAGAATGGGCTCAAGTTCCGGGCGTGAATCAACTCTTTGCTGACGGGATGCATGAAATGCAACTCGCTGGCGTGCAGCATCAGGCGTGGCGTTCTTTCTGTACCTGGCAACAGGCGACCACCATACAGGTCGCAGCCCAAAATCGGGTGGCCCAACTGCTGGCAGTGAATGCGCAGTTGATGGGTGCGCCCGGTCTCGGGGATCAGCTCCACTCGCGTCACCGGTAGTAACGTCCCGTCCTCCTGCTCGCGATAAAGTCGTTCAACAACCCGATAGCGTGATCGGGCGGGCTTACCGTGGATTGAACAAATCGACATCAGCGGGAACAGCGCCGGATCTTTGGCGATTGCTGCATCTATAACACCTTCGTTTTCGTTCAGATGCCCGCAGAGCAGGGCACTGTACGCTTTTGTCACCGTGCGTTGACTGAACTGGTGGCACAGCGCGGCATTGATAGCTTTGTTACGGGCGATCACCATCAGCCCGGAGGTGCCAAAATCAAGTCGATGAACCAGCGTGCAGCCGGGAAAGATCTTCACTAGCCGGTAATGTACCGAATCGAGATTTTGCGGATTCTTTCCGGAAAGGCTGAGCAACCCGGCGGGTTTATTGATCAGCACCAGATGCTCATCCTGATAGACAGTCTCAATCTGGTCGTGGCAGGGCGGGGCAATAAAGGTATCGATAATCGTAGACATCAGGCTGCCCGGACAGAGAATGGGAGCGGATGATAACCAATTTTCTGCCGACAGGCGAATTCGGATAAGTGATAACCCTGGTGCAAAAAACGCTGACGTTATCACTCCATCACAAGGTGTTTTAGGGTGAGTTCAGCCAAAAAATGATATTATTCCCGCTAGACAATACAGGCAGCAACTGACACTGGCGTAAGCCTTGAGGCGATTGATGAACAACCAAGTACCACTGAAATATTATGACATTGCAGATGAGTATGCGACGGAAACCGCAAAACCGGTAAGCGAGTCTGAACGTGAACCACTGGCGCGCTATTTCGAGTTGCTACTCACCCGTTTAATGAATAATGAAGAAATCGGTGAAGACGCGCAGAAGGAAATGGCAAAAGAAGCCGGTATTGCCGAGGAGCGTATCGACGAGATCGCCACCTTCCTGAATCAATGGGGCAATGAGTAATTTCTGCTGAGGCCATAACCAACGGGATACGACGCAACTGTGGCATCCGCTGGCCAATCCGAGCGCGACTCATTCGCCAGTAATGCAAAACGGATTTGCTATCTACATATCGGCGCTCTGTTTAAGAGCGCCAGCCCTGATGTAAGAGGTTACGGCCTGCATTTTGGTTCATATTTCTTCTGTAATCGCATATTCAGTTCACTTTGAATGGTGACTGAGAATACGTGAGCGGCAAACTTCCAGTATCTCATCTGCCAGCGCTGAATTATCCGGGCAGGCGCGGGATAACACCATGGCACCGACGAGATGTGCAATGGTGTCGATCAGATCGGCGCGTGTCTTTCCTTCTGCGGCATTCTCATTCGCTAAAAGAGCCAACTGCTGTTCAAGTCCAGCCGCAAATGTCGTTTTCATTGACTCTGATTGTCGGGCTGTATCTGTACCTAATGATGACATCACGCAGCCATGACCCATTGAATCGCGGTGAGGGCGTGACAGATAATTTTCTATAAATTGTTCTCGGCTAACCCCCTCGCTGTTCTGAGCTGATTGAGAGAAACCGCAGTTCATCGCTTCCAGCATCAAATCAGCCTTTGAAGCAAAATGCTTATAAAACCCGCCGTGAGTCAAACCGGCTGCTGACATCAGGTCCGCTACGCCGACACCGTCATATCCCCGCTCACGAAATAACACTGATGCCGTTTCGACTACCCGCCTGCGATTTTCACGAACCTGTTCTTTCGACACTTTCATTGTTATCAGCTCCTCTTCTAAGCCTCTCACCCATAATTATACATTGATGATGATCATAATCATACCGTTTGACTTTTTAGATTATGATCATCATCATTAAGCTGTGCCTACACCTCAATGCAATTCTGTCTATCGGTGTCACGGTTCTACATACATCGCACATTGCGAATTCTGATTACACATTGATAAAGAAGAACAACCTATGACCAACAATTCAGTTCTCATTACAGGCGCATCATCGGGTATTGGTGCTGTTTACGCTGAACGATTCGCCAGTCGGGGACACGACCTTGTTCTGGTCGCCCGCGACAACGCAAAGTTAGAGATACTGGCAGAGCGTCTGCGACAAGAAAAAGGCATTTCTGTTGATGTTCTGCCGGCTGACCTCACACAAGCGGCGGATTTAGCCAGGGTCGAGGCGCGTCTGCGCGAAGACACGCGGATAGGCATTCTTATCAATAACGCGGGTATCGCGCAGTCGGGCAGCTTTACAGAGCAAACACCTGATTCGATTGAAAGCCTTATCGCGCTCAACGTCACTGCGCTGACGAGACTTGCAAGTGCCGTGACGCCACGATTTGTGGAAGCCGGAGAGGGGGCAGTCGTCAATATCAGTTCCATCGTCGGACTCGCCCCGGAATTTTCAATGTCGGTTTATGGCGCAACCAAAGCGTTTGTTCTTTTCTTGTCTCAGGGACTGAATATTGAGTTGTCGTCTAAGGGTATTTATATCCAGGCGGTGCTCCCTGCCGGGACTTATACGGAAATATGGGATCGGGCGGGAATCGACATCAATACATTGCCCAAAATGATGGCGGTGGGCGAATTAGTTGACGCAGCGTTAGTGGGCTTTGATCGCCGAGAACTCGTCACTATCCCGCCTCTACATAATGCTGCCCGCTGGGATGCCCTTGATACCGCGCGTCAGGCGCTGCTTTCGGACATCAAACAAGATGAAGCCGCAGAGCGATATAAACGCGTGTGATTTAGCATGACAAATAAACGTGTAGCACGGGTTACAGGCCCTTTAAATAAAATGTCACAGGCAAATACGTTAGGGTAAACGATAGATGAATACTAAGACGATGAAAGCGTTTACGTTTAAACGCTACGGTAAATCCCCTGAGTTGGGATTCGATAACGTAGATTATCCTTCGCCTAGTGCTGATGAAATTCTGGTTAAAGTCTATGCTGTTGGTCTGAACCCGATTGATAACATTATCCCCACAGGGTTATTTAAGCCGGTGCTACATTTCAATCTTCCCGCCACACTGGGGAGCGATTTATCTGGCGTTGTTATTGCTGTGGGGAGTCGAGTAACGCGTTTTGCTCCAGGCGACGAAATTTTTGCCAGTATTTTTGATACCGGAACAGGTTCCCTTGCCGAATTCGCATTAGTGCATGAAAGTACGGCATCGATGAAACCCGCAAACCTGGATTTTGTACAGGCAGCGTCGCTCCCGATGGTGAGCCTTACTTCCTTGCAAGCACTGACCGAGCGAGTCAGTCTGCAGGCCGGTCAAAAGGTTTTCATTCCGGCAGGTTCAGGGGGTATTGGCAGTTTTGCCATCCAACTGGCTAAGCATCTTGGCGCGGAAGTGGGAACGACAACAAGTACAAGCAACCTGGAATGGGTGAGTCGTCTTGGTGCAGATGAAGTGCTCGATTATAAAAAACACCCATTCGAAGAAGTATTACGTGGCTACGATATTGTTCTTGGCACGATCAGGGGTGATTTAATTGAACAATCCACCCGCATTCTTAAGCCGGGCGGAAGTATTGTTTCTCTCGTTGGACCATTAGATGCCGCGTTTGCACGGGCTAGGGGGGTAAACTTCTTTCTGCGATTTGTATTTGGTCTGATGAGCCGCAAGATTATACGTTTAACAAAAAAACGAGGCCTGACCTATTCATTTCTCTTTGTCCGACCGGATGGCGATCAACTTAATAAAATTAGCAAACTCGTCGAAACTGAAACAATCAAGCCAGTGATCGACAAGGTATTCCCCTTTGCAGAAACAAAGGATGCTCTGGACTATCTTGCTCAGGGGCATGCAAAAGGAAAAGTGGTGGTTAAAATACACGAGTCGTAAAAAAATGTTTTGATTTGCGAAAGTTGATGGTTGCTAAGTGCATCGACCCGTTGAACCGACATAAAAAATACCCCCACCCGATAGACGGCTGGGGGTTGATAATAATACCAGGCAGACCTGCTCGCGAATAACGTAGCGGAATAAAACCGTTATTTTTTTGGGGTGATTTTCGTCACTGAGCCAGTTTGCGTTTTATCTCCGGTAGTACCATACATAGATACAAGATAAACGGCTCCATCAGGCGCGACGGTAAGGTGGTTTGGCGTATCATCCATCGGGATATTCGCGACCAGTTTGCCGTCCTTGTTCAGAACAGCAACCGTTCCGCCTGCACGCGTGGCGGCGAAAACCTGCGACGTCACAGGATCCCAGACGACAGATACGCCCCCGGCACCAATGTCAGTGTCAGCGAGAACCTTGCCGTCCGCATCAAGAACCACAACATTGTTCGCCTCCTGGGAAACGACGTAAAGGCGGCCAGTCTCCGGATCGCGAGCAATGTCGGTCGCGCCTTGCGCCTGCGGTATTTTCACCGTCGTACTCTTGCCCGTTTTGAGATCAATCCAGCCCACCCAAGGCGTATCGCGGCTGACGCCGTAGAGTTTCCCACCGGCACTGTCAAGCGCAAGATCGGTACTGTAAAACGGGTCGCGGCCACGGTTCGTCACGAATTCCATCTGACCGATATGTTCCAGCGTTTTTGTATCATATACCTCGATAAAACCGGTCAACGCTGCGCTGACATAAGCCCGATTGTGGGCCTCATCAATAATCACATCGCGTGGATGTACGACCGACCCCTCCGGAAAGACTTTCACGACGGCAAGGTTTTTTGCGTCATAGACGGTCACTGTTTCGGCAAGCGTGTTCGTCGTCCAGACATGATTATGGACATTATCAACACCGACGCCGAAGACACTAATCTGCTCACCCTTTTTGTCTTTAGGCAGCGTAGCCTCAGCTTCGACAGCCAGCGTTCCCGCGTTCAGTCTCATCAGGCGGCTACCCTCCTTAGGACCGCGTGCGGAGGTCACGAACAACTTCCCGTCGGCCGAAATTGCCGACTGGTAAGCCCGCTCACCGACGGGAATGGTTTGCAGCCCGAAGGCCTCTGTGTTTTTCGGGGGAATAATTTGGGACAATTTCAACATGACCTGCGAAACGCTCGCGGGATTTTGCGTGATAACAGTGAGTGGATGAAGGCCTGTAGCGGCATCGGCCGGAACGGTTAATGGAATCGTGAGGTTTCCCTTCTCGTCGGCGGTCAATGGTTTCGGTGTCAGGACTTCAGCCCCATTCAGCATGGTGACGGTTGCGCCCGTCTGCAGGCCCTTAATCGTGATAACTGTTTTATCTCCGGGCTTAACAGGAACGTCTCGTGACCCGGCACGGATACTGCCAGGGAAGGTAGTGTCGGCGGCTACCCATTGGCTATCGGCGTATGCCGTTGTGGCGGTTGACATCGCAATGATGGAGGCCAACAGCACTGAACGGACTGAAACTCTTATCATCTTATCTCCATAACGTGTTGAGAAATATGTCTTGCTATAAGTGCATTCAACATATCACATCGATGCAAATAATTATCATTACTGTTTTGGGTGGTATTTAAAGGTGGGGAGTGTGATGTGTAGCAGGTGACGAGCTGGAGATTTTGCGGTAAGCGGGCCAGGCGCGGACATAGTTTGTTAGAAATCCCTGCCGGCTCATAAATCAATAAACCTTTATATTGTTGTGTGTTTATTTACGCTGAGTAAACATGCGGCTTTTTTTTGTACAGGTGCAAGGCTGTTTTATGTATATCAAAAAGCGACATCGACCAGGCTTAATCAATATAAAAAGAAATTTTTTTCAACCAGTTGATTTTAATGCACTAAAATATTGTGTAATGATTGCATGAAGAATAGCCTGGAGCATATATAAATAGCACAGTAACTAAATTATACTTCTTTAACATCCGGTTGATATACGAGGTCAGAATGCGTTCAATAATCATGCTGTTAAGCTTTGTGCTCTCTACACAGGTCTGGGCGGGTGAACTTTCAAGACCTGCCGGTAAAGTCCTTTTAACGCTGTCTGGCAATATCGAAAATACAAATGAAGGTGGAAAAGCCGTCTTTGATCTCGCAAGCCTTGAGAAACTGGGTATGGTCAGTTTTCAGACCACTTCGCCCTGGTATGATGGCCGCACGACCTTTACGGGTATTTCACTGCAAAAGCTCATGGATTATGTCGGCGCGAAAGGTTCTGTTGTTAAGGTCACTGCGCTCAATGACTACACCACCGAAATTCCCCTCAGTGATTTTAAGAAATACAACGTTATACTTGCTTTAAAAATCAACGGAGAATATATGCGTATCCGTGATAAAGGCCCGTTGTTTGTGGTTTACCCCTATGACAGCATACCTGAGTTGAATAATCAGATTTACTATTCAAGGTCAGCATGGCAGGTCAGCAGAATGAATATTGAGTAAGGGCTCAGAAGACCAACATGAACAGAATTCTGGCTGGCATCATTTTTTTCCTTTTTATATCTACCGGGTATATCTCTTTCCTTGTGCATGAAAGGCAACAAGAGTTACAGAAACTGACTCACTACGCCGCTGCGTGGTCTGCTGCACAGATGGTATCAGAATATTACCGGTTCGAATCGGTTCTTGGTCTTTACACTATCGACGAGACGATGAAGCTGGATGATGTGCGCATGCGTCTCGACATTATGCTCAGCCAGAGTGATTTAATGAAAGAAGGTGATCTTAAACATTACATAGAAAGTAATAAATCCCATCATGCACTGGCGCTAAAGCTTGAAGAGAAACTGGAGTATCTGGATATTCATCTTGAGAAAATGAACCGCTCAGAAATCCAGGCATACCTGAAAACCATGCAGACGCTTGATGCACCACTGAGTCATCTGTCTTCTGGCGCGTTAGACAAGGATATTAACTCAATAAATGATGCCAACCTCAAAATTAAAACCCTGTACTATATTTACTCAGCGACGTCTGTACTGCTGATAATAATGAGTGCGATACTGGGTGTGTTGATATTTTATCAAAACAGAAATATTCTTAAAGCTCACCTTCAGGTAAAAAGTCTCGCTGAAGCACTACAGGAATCTAAAGAAAAACTGCAGGTCCAGAATGCAAAGCTGGAGTATGACGTCTACCATGACTCTCTGACAGAAATGAATAACCGCCATTTTTTTTGGGGGAATTTAAATGAAACCATCGAGAACGCAGTAAAAAGCAATAATACTGTGAATGTGATGTTGTTTGATTTAGATCGATTCAAGGTGGTCAATGATACATATGGTCATGATGTCGGTGATATGTTACTACGCCAGATATCACAACGTCTGATTTCGATGGGCCTGACTTCCGATACGCTTTATCGTTTAGGCGGTGATGAGTTTGCGTTTCTCTCGAGTGGCCTGACGGAAAATAATGCCGTTTCACTAGCCCAAAAAATATGTGATGCTATCAACCAGCCCTACACGATTAATAATACGATTATCAATATAACCACCAGTGTCGGGATTGTCATCTCAGATACTGAACGCCGCTCGGACTATCTTTATAAATTTGCTGATCTGGCTCTTTATGAAGCCAAAAATGAAGGCGCGGGTAAGATAAAAGTCTTCCGGCAATGGATGTTAGATAAGCTGCAAGAAAGTCGAACACTTGAGCATGATATGGCACTGGCGTTAGTGAATAAAGAATTCGTGGTTTACTATCAGCCTATTGTCGATTCCTTCAGCCGGGAAACTTACAGCTATGAAGCGCTTATTCGTTGGATACATCCTCTGAAGGGTATACTGTCGCCGGACACCTTTATTCCTGTCGCTGAAAAAACAGGAATGATTATCGAGATGGGGAAATCAATGCTTGAAATGGCCTGCCGGGAAGCCGCTTCCTGGGTGGTTCCGGCTAAAATTTCAGTCAATGTCTCTCCTGTCCAATTGAGCAGCAAAGCCTTTGCCGGAATAGTGGTGTCTATTCTAAACGAAACGGGACTTCCCGCTGAGCGTCTTGAGCTGGAAGTGACTGAATCCTCTCTCTTTACTGAGAGCAATACGCCGATGAATACGCTTAACAGGCTGCGGGCTCTGGGAGTGAAAATCTCCATCGATGATTTTGGCACCGGTTATTCTTCTCTTTCGCGCCTCAGCAGGCTTGCCTTCGATAAAATAAAAATAGACAAGTCATTTGTCAATTCAATATCGACACAGGAAGACGCCCTTAATATCATCAGGCTCATTACTGGCATGGCGAAATCCCTCAATATGAAGACCGTTGCGGAAGGTGTTGAAACACAGGAGCAGCTGGAAAGCCTTCAGGTGCTGGGCTGTGATTTCATTCAAGGCTATCTGTTTGGTAAACCTCAGCCTTATATTGATGGGAAAATAAGAAACGGTTAAATGAAAAACTAAAGGGGTAGCAAACTCCTGTTGCCAGGTTTGTTTCTCCGTCTGCTGCCCACGCTCTATAAAAAAGAGGTTTTCATGACTCTTGATGCATTAAGTGTCAAGAATTGAATTCCTCTGAAAGGCGCAGTATGTCATCACTCATCTCTTGTAACTCATTGACCAGTCTTGCCACATGGAAACCATCGCACACGGAATGGTGTACCTGAACGGCGAGAGGCAACAATACTTTCTCATTATCTTTGTAATATTTTCCAAGAGTGAACATGGGGGCAAAAAAGTTCTGCATGTTAGCCACGTTGATATTAAAACTGGTAAAACTTACCCAAGGAATAGCCGATACGAAAAATACATTTTCCCGTGTTTCTTCCTTAGGCCAATAAGAAAGGTTATTGCCATAACGTGTAACATCTTCTGCATAAACGTTCTGGAAGTGATGAATATTGCCATCATAGTGACTCCATAATGATGAAAAAGTCTCCGTGTCGTTATGGAATATGGTATAGCTTGGATGAATGTCATCCCATATGACAAGCTCATTATTTTTTATGGCCATACGGAATTCCGCATGAGTGTTTACGATTTTAGAAAGCAAGAAAATGAGAGTAGGGTAAAACTTCCAGCCTGATTCCTTTATATGTTTTAGCAGAATGGTAATATCTAGCAGGACAGTTTGGTTAATGGTACTTTGCGCAAATGACTGAAAGACTTCAAAATGCTCCTTCCTTGCCCAACGGGATAAGTCAACAGGGGTATAATTCGGAAGTGTTTTTTTCATTTATTAACCTTTGACTATGATTTATATCAATAGCTGTGTAGATGATATTATATCTTATTTTTCGATTTGTTTCTTAATATTTGTTATAAGTAACGAGTCACTTTTATGGCATAAAGGATTGAACGTAAAACAAAGAGAATGACCTTATGTCACTTTATGATCTTAAAACCGAAGCAAATGCATTACCAGAGGCCTGGCACTCTGCCATCTTAGGTCATATTGGCGCATCAAACCTCAAAGTTTTACGTATGGATGGACGCTCAGTAACTGAAGAGGTACACGAGTATGATGAGTGTTTACTGGTCATTGACGGACGTTTAGAGCTGAACGTAAAGGGTAAAAAAATTTCTGTCACGGCTGGTCAGCTTTATGTGGCCATAGCTGGCATTCCTCATGCTGTGGAAACCGGCAGCTTTGGTACATTGGTTATTATCGATCTACCCGAAAAGTCAGTAGCCAGTTGAACTCACCGCTCAAAGCAGTCTGATGACACTGTTTCACGCTTCAAACTAACAGAAGCGGGCGTATAACAGATTATATCGTTAGCTATTTTGTGGTTTTCATGATTAAAAAATCAATCAGTGCTTTGACTCGCTTTGCTTTACCGGTGTTTTTTAAGTAGTAAAGATAAACCGCTGGATAGGTTTTCCAGTAATGGATCATCAAAGGGATAAATTGCTCTTTATCAGGCTGTAATTCATACACCGGTTCGAATAATCTGCCAATACCCAGACCGCTGCGTATTCCATCTGCCGTGACATCAATATCATTGCTGATGATCTGCCCTGGCATCTCAACGGTTAATTGCTCACCTTTATCTTCCAGTATTAGGGGGAGGATGCGGTTATTGGTGATAAAGCGATAGCCGATGAGTTGATGCTGATGCAAGTCCGTCGGCAGTTCTGGCGTACCGTATTGTGCGAGATAGGCCGCAGAAGCATACAAACCCTCACGAAACGGTTTCATCAACTGGCGCGCCACTACGCTCTCTTCGAGGATATCGCCAAAACGTATGCCCAAATCAAAGCGTTCATCAATCATGTTCACCGTTCCGTCATAAACAGATATCTCAAGCTGGACCCCCGGATAGCTCTGGCAAAACTCCGCCATACAAGGTTTCAAAATAAGCAGGTAAGCAAAGCGTGAAAGCGTAATTCTAACAAGGCCGGAAGGTTCCTGATTCAGGTCTTTGATGCTTTCCACCGCACTTTCCAGTGACTGAACAGCTCGCGACGTCTGTTGCAACAACTGTTCCCCGGCATCAGTCAGCTCAATGCGCCGCGTGGTGCGCACAAAAAGCGGATGGCCAATATGTCGCTCAAGCAGTTTTAACGCTTTGCTCACAGAAGGGGGGGTTATCTCAAGTTTCCTGGCCGCAGCAGTAATGCTGCCTTCATGGGCGATGCTCTGGAAAATACGGATTTGGTTGTAAATGACATTGTTCATGGCGTCATCCGGAAGAGAAAATTAAGTATATTATTAGCTATTGGCTAAGAGTGTATGAGCTATTGCTGCTCTAAAAAACAGAATCAGGTGTGTTTATACTCATTTCCAGTTAAACAAACCACTGTTCAGGAAGCCAAAAATGCAAAATGTACTGATTATTTCAGGTCATCCGAATCTTAATGAGTCCATTGGCAACGCTACTATCCTGGGTGAAGTAGCAAAAGCGCTGCCCGAGGCCGAGATTCGCTTTCTTGATGCTCTGTATCCTGACTACCACATCAACGTGACACAGGAGCAGGAAGCCTTACTCAACGCCGATGTGATTGTCTGGCAGTTTCCTTTTTCCTGGTATTCCGTGCCGGGGTTAATGAAGTTATGGATTGACCAGGTGTTTGTTCACGGTTTTGCCCATGGCTCCACCGCAAAACTGGGTGGCAAAAAACTGATTATTTCCTTTACCGCCGGAGCACCAGAGGCCCTGTATTCCACTGAAGGTTTGTTCGGTCACAACATTCAGCAATACATGACACCGTTTGAAACGACAGCGTTGTTGTGCAATCTGGATTTACAGGACCCGATTTATACCTTTGGGATGAGCTATGCCGGGCGTGATGAGGCCAAAATCCGGGAACAGAAAGCGATGGCGAAAGATCACGCCGTGCGATTGATTGCCACGATTAAAGAAACTGCGCCTGCTTTAAAAATGGCTGTCTGAAAGAGAGGACAAAAAATTGTATCTGATCAATATAGCAGTCAATGACGACATTTCCCCTGATCAGCATGAAGCGCTTATCATGCGCCATGTCAGCTGGTTTCAGCAGTATTTTGAGGCAGGCAAGTTTGTGCTCATCGGCCCTTATTCGGATCGCGAAAGAGCAGGGGTGATTATTGCTCAGACCGTAAGCCGGGAAGAGCTGGAAACTATTCTGAGTGAAGACGCATATTACCCCAATCTCGCTGACTATGAGATTCGAGAATTTATCCCGAAAATGGTAGGAAGCTGGCACTAAAAGACGTGGCAATTTCCATTTGAAAACGGGGTTAGGAGATAATTATGCAGTATGTAAACCTGGGGCGAAGTGGTCTGAAAGTTTCACGACTGTGTCTGGGATGCATGAGTTACGGCGAGCCAGAACGCCTTCCTCAGCCGTGGTCGCTTGATGAAAATGCGTCACGACCGTTAATTCGACAGGCACTTGAGGCCGGTATTAATTTTTTTGATACGGCTAATATTTATTCAGGCGGAAGCTCTGAAGAAATTGTTGGTCGGGCGCTGCGCGATATGGCGTATCGGGACGAAATCGTCGTCGCTACCAAGGCATTTTTCCCATGGCGTAACTCGCCAAATACCGGTTTTCTGTCGCGAAAATCGCTGTTTCAGTCCATCGACGACAGCCTGACCCGGTTAGGTATGGATTATGTGGATCTGTATCAGATTCACCGTTTTGATCACGGCACACCTGTCGAAGAGACCATGGAAGCACTTCATGACTTGGTGAAAGCCGGGAAAGTTCGCTATATCGGTGCATCCTCTATGGAAGCCTGGCGTTTTGCTAAGATGCAGCATGCCGCCGAGCGTAACGGCTGGACTCGCTTTGTCTCGATGCAACCGCAATATAATTTACTGTATCGGGAAGAAGAGCGGGAAATGCTGCCGCTGTGTGAGGATCAGGGCGTGGGTGTTATTCCCTGGAGCCCGATGGCACGCGGCAGGCTGACACGCGACTGGAATAAAACCACCCCCCGAATGCAGAACGATGCCTTTGCGCTGAAAATGTATGAAAACGCCGCGCAACAGGACCAGAAGGTGGTTGAGGTTGTGGCACAGATTGCCGACGGGCGAGGCGTCCCTCGTGCGCATGTTGCGCTGGCATGGCTGCTGTCTAAATCTGTCATTACCGCGCCTATCGTCGGTGCCACAAAAGCGGAGCACCTTTTAACCGCAGTGGAAGCACTTAACCTGACATTATCGGCAGAAGAAATGGCACGGCTGGAAGCACCGTACGTTCCTCATGTCGTTGATGGCATCGTACCGCCGCTCCCTGAACAAGCACCACGACTTTCACCTTTGCGAATCAAATAGCAAATTGGTTGAGATGATGGTGTGGTTAACGCGCCTTATCAGAAATAGTGACGCAAAATTAATGCCGCCGTAAAAGAGAGGTCATTTATGAAAACCGGGGTTTCCTTATCACTTTTATTGGCGCTGAGCTGTTCTGCTGTTGCGCAGGAGCAGAAAGTCTCTGTGCCGCCCGTGTTCAATATTTTTGAACTCGTCATCAAGCAAGATAAAAATAACGCATATAACAACCTGGCTGAAAAAAATATTACCGCTTCGGTAACCAGCGAACCTGGAACCCTGGCGATGTATTCCGCCAACAAGGAAACAAACCCATCAGTTGCTTATGTTTTTGAAATTTATGCTGACAGTGATGCTTACGAAAAACACCTGAACTCAGCGAGCTATAAAGATTTTTTGCGTCATTCAGTGGATATTCTGGAGTCGAGTCAAAAGCGTAAATTTGATGTCGTGCCGCAATTTCTGGCAGATAAAAAAATTGTGCAAAACAATAACACGATAAATAACTTTGTCATCGTTGAGGTAAAACCAGAGTTCACGTCGGCTTTTCGTCGTGTCGTTTTACCCGAAATGGCACAGTCCATTAAGCTGGAGGAGGGGGTTCTGGCCATGTATGCCGCTATCGATAAAGCGAATCCTAACCGCTGGTATTTTTATGAAGTCTACGCCAGCGAAGAGGCTTATCAGGCTCATCGACTGACGCCCCATTTTAAAGAGTACATTGAGCAAACCGCAGAAATGACGACCTATAAAGAGGCCATTGCGATTAAACCAGGGAAGCTTATGAACAAAGGCGGCCTTACATGGCCTGAGCGTTAAGGATTGCCCATCCAGATACCCATCCCACCTTCGCTACGTTTAGCCGACACCCGCTACCAACGAGTGTCGACATGCGCATCAGCCAGTACGTCGAAGTCCGCGAAGCAGCAGGTTCAGCGCGGTAATGGCTTTCGTCAGACGCGCCTCGCTTTCTTCACCGTCGGCAATCCAGAACGCCGCTTCTGCCAGGCTACCGTAAATCAGCGAAGCCAATCCCTCTGGATCAACGTCATCAACGACACCTTGCTGAATTAGATTGCGAATTAGGCAGCGCTTGGATTCCACGCAATGACGTTGTGATTCAGGTGACGAACCGCCCAATACCGCTTTGGCATCACGCAACACAATGCGCTGAAATTCAGGTTCAAGCGCCATCTCAAGGTAAGCCCGACAGCGGTTACAAAAGCCCTCCCACGGATCCGCTGCATGAGTGGAAATCGCCTGCAGGCGTTGATCCATCTCATCATCGATCTGCTCCACAACGGCCACCAGCAATCCTTTTTTGTCACCAAAATGATGATAAAGCGCGCCACGGGTCAGCCCTGCCTGCGCAGTCAGGTCATCCATCGAGGTTTCAGCGTAGCCATATTCGCAAAAAACCTTACGGGCAGTGGCTAACAACGTAGCTCTTGTCTCTTCCATCTCAGCGCGGGTTCGGCGGACCATCATTTTCTCCTTACATACGACATGAATGATTATTTACAAACACCCCGTATGAATATAGGGTGTGTATTCATACGTGTTGTATGTATTTTCGCTGTATCACGTGGTTGTGGCAAGCGAATGCTACCGGAGATTGTGATGGCTAATCTGTATCGAGATCTTTTTTCTGTCCCTGGCACGGGACATTTTGCTGTTGCTGGTCTGCTTGCGGATGGCAGGCATCGGGATGATCACTCTATTTTCGCAGCAATGCGGTGGCTATGCGCTGGCCGGAGCAATTTCCGCGACCTTTGTTCTGACCTACGCTCTGCTGTCACCGCGGATCTCCCGTTATGTGGACATTTATGGGCAGCGACAGGTTTTGCCTGCTGCTACGGCTATCAGTATCACCGGCTTTCTCATCCTCATCGCCAGCTCCATTTGGAATGTTGCCAACTGGGCCCTGTTTTTTGGCGCATTCCTGGCGGGATTTATGCCAAGTATGTCTGCCATGGTACGGGCACGCTGGACGGCGCTTTACCGGGGCCAGTCGCGGTTGCAAACAGCCTATTCGCTTGAAACGGTGCTCGATGAACTGACGTTTATTGTTGGCCCGCCCCTCTCGATTGGCCTTTCCATCGCCTTGTTTCCCCAGGCAGGTCTGCTGCTTACGGCACTTTTGCTGTTTTTAGGCGTGTTTGCACTGGTGATGCAGCGCGGCACGGAACCTCCGATTATGGCGTTCTCCTGCTACAAAAATGGCTCTGGTTCAGTCATTCGTATGGCAAGCGTAAGGTTGTTGGCGCTGCTGATGGTGGCGATGGGCGTCATTGTCGGCACGGTTGATATCGTGAGTGTCGCCTACGCCGGACAACTGGGGCAGCCGGCCGCTGCCAGCCTGGTATTATCAGCGTATGCCGTTGGCTCGTGTCTGTCCGGATTACTCTATGGCTCACTTAAACTGAAAACTCCGCTCCATCGGCTGTTGTGGTTGGGCGGGCTGGCAACGGCCACAACCACTGTCCCGCTCATATTGGTCACCAATCTTACCGCGCTGGCGGCAGCTGTCCTGGTAGCGGGCCTCTTTTTTGCCCCAACTATGATTGTGGCCATGTCGCTCATTGAACGTCAGGTTTCTGAAAACCAGTTAACAGAGGGCATGACCTGGCTGCTGGCCGGGCTGAATGTGGGGGTTGCGCTGGGTGCCGCAATTGCTGGTCAGGTTGTTGATAGCAGTGGAGCACAGGTTGGATTCTACGTCGCTTTATGTGCCGGAGTCCTGGTGCTGATCATGGCACTTTTGAGTCATTTAACCCTGCATAAGCAGGATAATTTGCATTCTCCAGGAGCTGAATGATGAATACACTTTCTACCATAAAACCTGTTCGCAACGCCTGGACCGCCGTTATTGCTGTCGGGCTGGCGACTTTCTCTGTTGTCACCACAGAAATGCTCCCGGTGGGCTTACTGACATCCATAGCCGGAACACTGAACATCACCACCGGAAGTGCGGGTCTGATGATTTCCCTGCCAGCATTGCTGGTCGCTTTATTCGCGCCATTCGTCGTCATTGCATCGGGTGGAATAGATCGCCGATGGATACTGTGTGGCCTGCTGGCGTTGCTGGTTATAGCAAATCTTGCCTCCGCGCTGGCACCAAATCTGATCTTAATGCTCGCCGCCCGGATTCTGATTGGTTTCTGCATGGGGGGAATATGGGCAATCGCGGGCGGTCTTGCGTCACGTCTGGTTCCGGAGAATGCTATTGGCCTGGCCACCTCCATTATCTTTGGCGGCGTTGCTGCTGCATCGGTATTGGGCGTGCCACTGGGGGCGTTTATTGGCGATGTCATCGGCTGGCGCTGGGCATTTGGAATCATGGCAATTTTCAGCGCGCTGGTGCTGATATTCCACCTTGCGGTTATTCCGTCGTTGCCCGTAACGGGCTCGGCTAACATCAGCCATTTCATTGCCCAACTTGGCAACTGCAAAATACAAGCGGGCCTGTTTCTGACGTTATTACTCGTCACGAGCCATTTCGTGGCCTTTACCTTTGTGCGCCCGCTACTGATCTCCGTATCAGGATTTGATACGCAGTGGATAGGTGCCATCTTGTTCGCCTACGGTGCCGCCGGCATCGCAGGTAACTTTCTGGCGTGTATCACCGCAGCCCGCTATACAACATTCACCCTGATTGCGATTGCGACAGGGCTTGTGTTAACACCGTTGCTGTTCATGACTGCCGGGCAATCGATCGCAGGTGGTGGTAGTGTTCTCATCTTCTGGGGGCTGGCTTACGGTGGGCTTTCGGTCGGACTGATGACCTGGATGATGAAAGCCGCACCTCGCGCCGTGGAGATCGCCGCTGCGCTTTATGTTGGAGTATTCAATACGGGGATTGCGCTGGGATCATGGAGCGGGGGTTATATCGTAGATAGGTTGGCCCTGACTGATACACTCTGGCTGGCCTGTGGGGTTGCGACTGTGGCCTTACTTTTGGCAGCGACTGCTGGCCTGAAAGCGTCTTTTTACCGCAAGTTGGGATAGATGGATAAAGAGATTCGGATGGTGGCCGGAGAATCTGTTACCGTGATGGTTTTAAATCTGCGCGAATATCACTGGTCATTTGAAGAATGAGTCGTCAGCTGTTTGTTTCTCTGGATGGGCCCAAGGGAGCCGGTAAAACCACCCTGTTGGAAGCTATTACGAAAGTGCTAAGGGCAGACAACAAGAAGGTACTCCGACTTAGCGAGAAAAAAAGCGATCCCTACAGGGGGGAGACGATGGCCCTTGTTAACAAATTCGTCAGAAACCCCACCCTGGAATTGGAACTGGAGGTCTGTCAGCGCTTTGCTGATAGCCGTTCATGGATTTCCCGGCATGTGCTGTCTAAACAGCCACCGGACAGTATTATCTTGATAGACCGTTGGTATCCATCGGATGCCGCGTTTCGTCGGATGGTGCCATTTGCCGAGATTTTACAGCTTAACATTGAACGAAACGTGCGAGCGCCAGACCTGCATGTCGGCGTTGTGACTGCGCCAGATGTTTCATGGGCGAGGGCCGCAGCCCGGTCGCGTGGGCTAAGCAGTACGGTGATGCATAAGCTGGAAGAGCATGTTGCTTCTACCCACGCGTTCGAGCGAGAAAGGGCAAATCACGACTGGTTTTTATGCCGAAATGAAGGAACAGTCGAAGACGCCACGATGCAGGTGATTTCCGAAATCTACAGAGTGCCAGGATGCCCATAGGGCATCGATTCAGTACACCCATACAACAAAAAGCCCACTTAAGTTTCCTTAAGCGGGCTTCTCTAATTTGGCTCCTCTGACTGGGATCGCCTATGCCAATAAATGGCTGATAAATAGGCTAAACCTGAATTCTCTTTCTGTCAAAACCACCAGAATGACCACCAATAGTTGCGGGTTCCATAAACCTAGTATGAGCGTTCCGCAGCATGGGTGAACATTACTATGTTACTCTCTGAAAATGAAGCGTAGTTAGAGGTAACGTCAAAGGCGTTTATCCTAGTGAAACTGTGTGCAAAGAGGTTTAACTGTCGGCTGAGTGCCAGAAGCGGACACTATTGACCTTGAACAATGAAAATGAATAACAACCCGGCCGGGCCTACCCAATCATTTTTCAGAGTATGAAATGCGGTAGCCACTGCCTTCCCTGAGAACACTGGCGAACCCAGCCTGACTTAAATGCATGCCGGCAATGATCATTTTTTCGCTGGCGGCTTTTCTCATAATTTTCTTTCTTGTTTCCTCAGCCTGAGCGGCATCAGTGTCGAATAAAATAGAAACAGCCGGTTGCGCTGACTGAATATGCGGATAATGGACAATGTCTCCCCATATTAATAAGCATTTATCATCCGCATCGATGCGAAAACCGGTATGCCCAGGCGTATGACCCGGCAGCCATACCGGCATAATGCCTTCTGCTATTTTGTCGCCGTTAAAAAAACGCACCTTCCGGGCATAAGCGTCTAAGGTTTGGCGGACCAGCCAAAAATTACGTTGCCCGCGCTCATTCGCTATATTGAGTTTTTCATCATCCTGCCAGTGTTGCGCTTCGAGAGGATGAAGAATAATTTCAGCGTGTTTAAAAACCGGTTCTTTCTCAGAATCCAGCAAGCCTCCAATATGATCCGGATGGCAGTGCGTCAATAAAACGGTATCGACGTCGTCAGGGCTGACACCCGCTGCGGCAAGGTTTGCGTTGAGTTGTCCCGCCATGTTGTTTTGCGGGCCTGTGCCAGCGTCAACCAAAATTATTCGACCCAGACCGCGGATAAGGTAACAGTTTATATGGATATCGCCGGGCTCACCGATTCCGGCACTGTATTGAATAACGTCCGCATCAGCTTTTTCAATGCCTGACAGTAAATCCAGACTCGCTGACATATTACCGTCACTCAGCGCAGTTATCTGAAAATCGCCAATCTGACGGAACGGAAGGGGATGGCTCATCATTACCTCGAGGTTAGTTGCGGGCGAACAGGTGTTCTGCTGGGGAGCCAAAACAGCGAATACGGGGCATCAGACCAGAGGCCTGTTGAGTGGCAAAATCCAGTTCACGCATAAAGTTCCCCATCACTTCATGGGTGCGCAATGTTGTCAGGCGATAAAAGAGCTCGGCATAGACCGGTTGTCCGCATCCCGGCTTTACATCGACAAAAATGATATGAACGTTTTTGGGTTCTGCGCCGAGAATCTCACAGCAGAGGGCGCTGCATTTATGGGTAAAATCAGCAAGTTGTTTAAACTTGTCAGAGTGATTTTCAGAAATATAAAAAGTCAGATTAGGCATGATGTTATGGCTTCCCTTTTTCAGCACTCTGCAACTGAGGGGTCAGTGGCTCGTAGAGATACACACCAGACATATCTGTAAACAGCGAGGCCATATCAACAGGCAAGACATATGCAACGCGATAGTCAGGGGATTTATCCAGCCCCACCGCATGCATTTCTATACCTCGATATCCCAGCTCTGTCTCTAAAAAGTCTATTGGCTTTGCGCTCAAGAGCAGAATTCCATCGGAAGATATTGCTGGAGCAAGGCCTTCACTTTCATAGAGATTACGATGCCAGTCAGTAATGCAGACCTGCCAACGAGAGAAATTACCGCCTCCTTTTAAACGGTAATCCTCACTGCTGAGAATCTCCGCATCATTAATCGTATGAATGGCCAGGTAAACAGGACAGCCGGATGTTAAGGCGCAAAAGCGTTGAGAAGTCGTGAAGCCAGCAACAGATATCAATGCGGGCAGTTTTTGCTGGCTGTAAAAGGCATTCCATTCTGCCTCGCTTTCAGGATCGTTATACGAGCATTCCACGGTATAGAACATAAGCCCATCTCTATATGAGTCATAAACGCAAGCAAGCAGATTTGCTCAATGATTTTATGTCATGCTACAGACTGTATGTGCCGCTTAAAAACGATAATATGTCACTGGTTAGTGACATTAAATCAATGAGAGCACATTGCAGGCATTGAGCAAGGAACAGGTTTTATGCGCAGAAAAATACCCAGTAGTGCGTCCCTGCAGGCTTTTGATGCCGCCGCAAGGCACGGCAATTTTGCCCGTGCCGCAGAGGAGTTATCCTTAACGGAAGGGGCGATTAGCCGTCAGATTGCGCGTCTTGAAACGTTGCTGAACTGTAAATTGTTTGACCGTATGGGAAGCCGGGTAAAGCTTAACCCTGTCGGCGCGCGCTATGCACATCACGTGCGTGAAACGCTCGATCGGCTCGAAAGAGATACGCAGTACATAATGGGAATGCCTGAGGGCAGTAAAAGTCTGGATATTGCCGTCCTGCCGACCTTCTCCTGCCGTTGGCTCATTCCCCGCCTGAGCGGGTTTAACACTTTGTTCCCGGACATAACGTTAAATATTGCGGCGAGAACGGATCCGTTCATATTGCCAGGCAGTGGCTTTGACGCGGTCATTCATTTTGAACATTCCGCATGGGCAGGCATGCGTATGCAGTTTCTGTTTCAGGAAAATCTGCTTCCTGTTTGCAATCCCGCACTGTTAACTAATATTGATGTCAATAGACAGTTAAACGAACTTCCGCGCATTCACCGTCGACAGAATCCTGATGCATGGCATCACTATGCCCGGGAAAGTGGAATACACCTCGATAATCCGGCTCAGGGTGTGCGGTACGATCTTCATGAAATGGCTATCGCTGCCGTCATCGCAGGACACGGCGTAGCATTGGTTCCGCGTATGTATGTCGAGAACGAATTAAGTTGCGGTATGCTTGTTTCGCCATGGCCCGCCTCAGACTTCCTGAGTAAAAAATTCTGTTTAGTAAAACCGACGGAAACGGGAATTAATGATGCTGCGCTGGAAAGTTTTGAACGCTGGTTGCTTGCTGAAATGAATATGCCCATAAGCTTTAATGCCGAACGATGACATTAAGTCTGTTTCTCGCTGTGAGTTCAACCGATGACAACCCTGTAGGAACAGCGCTGTGGCCGAGCACAGCAGGGTAGTGCCCGAGTAGGACATCTGTGATGTTTTCGTCGTTTCTGATTAAAATCTCCAAAATCGTACCTAAATGTCTCAGGTACGATTTTGACCTTTTCTTCGGCATATCTTAAGAATCAGTTGGTCTGGCCTCTCACGCTATCCCAGATATATGGTGGTATATACGTTTCCTGGCAAGCATTCAGATAATCCGACCACCACTGCATCATCGCTTTCCGGGCATCCAGATATTCCGCTTTATGTATGTAAGCTGCACGCACGCTGTTGCGTTCCTGATGGCTCATCTGACGCTCAACGGCATCTTGTGGCCATAGGCCAGATTCCATCAGGGCACTACAGGCCATTGCCCGGAATCCGTGGCCGCAGATCTCACCTTTCGTGTCATAACCCATTAAGCGCAGTGCCTTGTTAACGGTGTTTTCGCACATAGGTTTATACGGATTGTGATCGCCTGGGAATACCAGCACCTGGTGACCGGATATGTCCCGTATTTGTTTCAGGATAATGATGGACTGACGGGAGAGCGGCACAATATGCGGTGTACGCATTTTCGCGCCACGTCCTGAATAGCGGACACCGATTATGGCTTCTCGTGTAGCTGGTATGGTCCAGATTTTGTTTCTGAAATCGATCTCAGACCAACGTGCGAAACGCAGTTCGCTGGAACGGATGAACAGGTGCAGAGTAAGTGATACTGCCAGGCGGGTTAATTCTCGTCCTTGTTGGTAGTTCTCAATTCGAGTCCAAAGTTCCGGCAATCGTTCAAGCGGAAGGGCTGGGTAGTGATGTTTGACGGGGGCTGCGATTATACCGTCCAGATTTGCTGCCGGATTGTTCTCTATCAACTCCTGATGTATGGCATGACGCATGATGTTGCACATATGCTGTCGAGTACGAGCCGCTACTTCCAGCAAACCTTTTTGCTCAATGCCTTTCAGAAGATCGATAAAGTGACGAGGTTTAAGTTCACTTATAGGCAGGTGTCCAATCACGGGGAATATATGATTGTTCATACTGGCAAGCAGACGGGCAGCATGGTTCTCTGACCACGTTCTGTTGCTTTTATGCCAGTCTAGTCCCACATACTTGAAGGTTTTTTCTGGCGAGGAAGTGGCTCTTTCAGCACAACGCTGTTGTGCTGGATTAATATTCTGCGCCAGCAATTTACGGATGCCGTCACGTTGTAGACGGGCATCAGCCAAAGACACATCAAGGTAGGCACCTAAGCCGAGGCGTGATTCTTTTCTGTTGATACGATATTTGAGATACCAAAGACGTGAACCGCCGGGATTGATCAAAAGGTATAGGCCATGAGAATCGGAAACTTTGAAGGGTTTAGCGGATGGTTTTAAGCTGCGGATTTTTGTGTCGTTAAGAGACATTTGGGGGTCACTCCGTCATCGAACCAATATGACCCCAAATCTGACCACCAAATTCTCCCGATGCGGAGGGAAAACTAAAAATACATCGGGAAGGTTTTTCACGCTAACTTATTGAATCTAAATCACATAAGGATTCGCAAAGAGGCATGAAAACAAGAATTTGGCTCCTCTGACTGGACTCGAACCAGTGACATACGGATTAACAGTCCGCCGTTCTACCGACTGAACTACAGAGGAATCGTGTGAACGAGGCGCATGTTAATGGCCTTGCTATTTTGTGTCAACACTAAATTTAACACGCTGATTCGGATGATTAATTAAGACTCAACCTGATGTTTTAGTGTACTTGAGACGGTGGAACGGCGTCCTGCGTTTGATTATCACGTAACCGTTGTAACGGGTCTTGCTGATAGAAATGACAAAACCGCTGCCAGAGCGCCGGGAAGCGAGGGGCGAACAGCTCAGGGGCGCTAAAGAAATATTCCGATAGCACGGCGAAGCATTCCGCAGGGTCGGTCGCAGCGTAGGCATCGATACTGGCCGCGCTTTCACCCACCAGGTCTATCTCATCCTGAATGTTATTCATGGCTGCGTGCAGGTCATGTTCCCAGCCGGCCACGTCGCGTAAGGGAATAAATGGCACGCCGCTGGCACGATCGCCATTGCGGGTATCAAGCTTATGGGCCACTTCATGAATAATGAGGTTAAAGCCCGAAGCGTCGAAAGAGTCCTGAATGTCGAGCCAGTTGAGGATAATCGGGCCTTGCTGCCAGCTCTGTCCAGACTGCACCACGCGCTGGCTGTGAACCAGGCCAATGTCATCTTCCCACTCGTCATCGACCACAAAAGGAGCCGGGTAAATGAGTACCTCATGGAAACCATCTAGCCATTCAATACCCAACTGGAGAACGGGCAAACAGAAGAGCAGGGCGATACGGGTGTTTTTTAGCTCATCCAGCTCAAATCCCTGAAGGGGGACGAGCCGTTTCTGCTGCAAAAAACGGTCGGCTAGTTGAACCAGTTTAGCCTGCTCGTCCAGCGTGAGGTAAGCCAAAACAGGGATCGCCAACGCTTCATCCCACGGCAGCGTCGTGCTTTGGGCGGTATCATTCGTTTTCCAGGGCCACTTAATCATCGCTTCGCTCGCAAACTCATCACTTGAATAGAATTGCAGGATCAGGATAGAGAACGGTTAACATGCCACATCCCCTCTCTCTCCGCCAATCTTCGCCACACACGTTACCACTTCGTTTGCCCCCCACGTTAGCGCTTTGCCACTATGTCATTCATTCTGTGAACTATGTCGTAGCTTGATTCTTCATTTATAAAATGAATGACATTGTGCTACTCACATTGAAAAGCCAGGCATTTGCCTGGCTTTGTCTCTTCATATTGACGCCTAACGTTTTACCGTTGCGGACAACCGGAACACTGCTGGTTCTGAATGTGCTGGAAGAAGTCGTTGCCTTTGTCATCCACCAGGATAAACGCCGGGAAGTTTTCCACTTCGATTTTCCAGATAGCTTCCATACCCAGTTCAGGATATGCCACGCATTCCAGGCTCTTAATGCTGTCTTGCGCCAGAACCGCTGCCGGGCCTCCAATACTGCCAAGATAGAACCCGCCGTGTTTGCCGCAGGCATCCGTCACCTGCTGGCTACGGTTACCTTTTGCCAGCATCACCATGCTTGCACCGTGCGATTGCAGTAAATCCACATACGAGTCCATGCGGCCTGCGGTAGTCGGACCCAACGAGCCAGATGCATAGCCTTCGGGTGTTTTCGCCGGACCCGCGTAGTAGATCGGATGATCTTTCACGTATTGCGGCAGGTCTTCACCGTTATCGATAAGCTCTTTGAGCCGGGCATGGGCCATATCGCGCGCCACGATAATTGTGCCGTTCAGCGACAGGCGGGTGGAGACTGGATGGGCGGAAAGTTGCGCCAGAATCTCGGCCATCGGACGATCCAGATTGATGTTCACCACTTCGCCTTCACCCTGCTGGCGGAGTGATTCCGGAATGTACTGGCCCGGATTGTGCTCCAGTTTTTCAATCCAGATACCATCACGGTTGATTTTGGCCTTGATATTCCGGTCAGCGGAACACGAGACGCCCATGCCGATAGGGCAGGAGGCACCGTGGCGCGGCAGGCGAATGACGCGGATATCGTGGGCAAAGTATTTCCCGCCAAACTGCGCGCCCAGACCAAGATTTTGCGCTTCCTGCAACAGTTCCTGTTCGAGCTGAACGTCGCGGAACGCCTGACCATGTTCGTTCCCCTCGGTCGGCAGACCGTCGTAGTAGCGGGTAGAGGCCAGCTTCACGGTTTTCAGCGTGCTCTCGGCAGAGGTTCCGCCGATCACAAAGGCAATGTGATAAGGCGGGCAGGCCGCCGTGCCCAGGGTACGCATCTTCTCGACCAGATAATTTTTCAACCTGGCGGGAGTGATCAACGCTTTAGTTTCTTGATACAGATAGGTTTTATTAGCGGAACCGCCGCCTTTTGCCATGCACAGGAATTTGTATTCATCACCATCGACGCTGTAGAGATCAATCTGCGCGGGCAGGTTGGTGCCGGTGTTCACCTCTTTATACATATCCAGCGCCGAGTTTTGCGAGTAGCGCAGGTTGTCTTCAATGTAGGTGTTATAGATGCCCTGGCTGAGCGCTGCCTCGTCACCGCCGCCGGTCCACACGCGTTGGCCTTTTTTACCCATCACGATTGCGGTGCCGGTATCCTGGCAGGTCGGCAGTACGCCTTTGGCAGCAATCTCTGAGTTACGCAGGAACTGGAGCGCCACGTATTTGTCGTTTTCGCTGGCGTCCGGGTCGCTGAGGATGGCGGCAACCTGCTTCTGGTGCGATGGGCGTAGCATAAATGCTGCATCGTGAAACGCCTGCTGTGCCAGTAGCGTCAGGGCTTCTGGCTCGACTTTCAGGATTTCCTGGCCTTCAAACTCGGCAACGGAGACATGCGCGTTGGTCAGCAGATAATATTCAGTGTCGTCATGCGCGAGCGGGAAAGGATTCTGATAGTAAAACGGTTTGTTCGACATAGCGTATTGCTCCACAAAAATAAAACCGCCGGGGGATAAACCCGGCGGTCAGAAATCAGAACATCATAGACATCCACGGGTAACCGATCAGCAGCAGGGCGGCCAGGAAGATGGCGCCAAAAATAGTGCCGAGACGCCAGTAATCTTTGGTTGGCAGATAGCCGCTGCCGTAGTAAATCGGGCTAGGACCAGTGCCGTAAGGGGTGATGATCCCCATGATGCCCAGTGACGTGACCATCAGCAGGACGAACACTTCCATGTTCATGCCGGGAATGGTGGCGGCGATGGTCAACATCGCAGGCAGCAGCGCGGTGGTGTGCGCGGTGGTACTGGCAAACAGGTAGTGCAGTAGGTAGAACGCCAGCAGCAGGACGATGGTTGCTGTACCCGGCGAGATACCGCTCATCAGCATGCCGCCTTCTTTCCCCAGCCAACCGATAAAGCCCGTGGTAGAAAGGCCATCAGCAAGCGCGACCAGAGTGGCAAACCAGACAAAGGTGTTCCAGGCGGCTTTATTGCCGGTGATGTCGTTCCACTCCAGCACGCCGGTCCACAGCATCAGTCCAACGATTAACAGGGCGGCTAACGCGGGTTCAATCCAGGCTGCGGCGAAGATCCACATCATCAGCGCGCAGCATACGAAGATCAGCAGCAGGATTTCATTGCGGGATAGTTTGCCCAGCTTCTCAAGCTCGCGGCTCGCCCACAGCGGAACTTCGTCGTTAATTTTGACTTCAGGTGGGTAGAGCCAGTAGGCCAGCAGCGGCATCACCAGAATCAGCAGCACGCCCACTGGCAGGAAGGCGATAAACCAGGTACCCCATGAGATGTCGATACCCACAATGCTTTTCACCAATGCCAGGGCCAACAGATTCGGCGCAAGGGCTGAAAGGAACATTGAGCTGGTGATACATGCTGCGGTGATCGCCACCCACATCAGATAGGAGCCAATTTTACGCGCGCTTGGGTCGTTGGGCTTTGAGCCGTACAGCGGTGGCAGGTTGGCAATGATCGGGTAGATAGTCCCGCCGCTACGCGCGGTGTTGGACGGCGTAAACGGTGCCAGCAACAGGTCGGCAAAGGTAATGGCGTAGCCAAGCGTCAGGCTGCGACGGCCCAGGTATTTCACCAAAATCAGCGCCAGGCGGCGACCGAAACGGGTTTTGTCGTAGCCCGCTGCGAACATAAAGGCACCGAAGATAAGCCAGACGGTGGAGTTACCGAACCCGCTTACCGCCCATTTAAACGAGGCTCCCGCCAGCTTGAACTGCGGATCTGCCAGCTGCTCCGGGCTGAATAACACCCACTGGCTGCACAGGGCGATGGCAACCACCCCGGTCAAACCAATCACCGCGCCCGGTAGAGGCTCGAAGATCAATCCGACAATGACGCCAACAAAAATCGCGAAGTAGTGCCAGGCGTAAGGCGGCAGTCCTTCCGGTACTGGAACAAAAAGCAGAACCACTGCAACGATGATGGGCAGGGCCATCATCAGCAGACGATTTTTGCTTCCGTCTTTCGGCTTGCTCGCCACCGGGGGCGTTACAGCTGTATTTTCTTTCATAGTTTGCGTCTTAAGTTGTTAGGAATTGGATTTCTCAGAAATGCGTTCGCGCCTTTTTTAGTTTCTTTGCTTTCTTTAGTTATTTAAGGTGCGGATTACTCATTTCTCTAATAGCGATTCAACGCATATTTGGATGCGTTAAATTAAAAATAAATGATATTTATATATTGCGCTTCTGAAGGTCAATTCTATTGATCACGATCAAGAAATGAGAATTTCAGATGTATTTTTGAGCGTCGTTAAATAACCCCAATGAGTTATGTGGATATTATCATTAAGGTTGCGATAAATTCTCATTTGGCAATTATACGCAAACGATTATGTTATCTAACTTGCTGATTTTAAAGGGTTGCATTTGATGGTTGTCATTTATTGAAAGTAACGAGTACGTTAATGATATTTATTTAAATGTAAACATCCAATATTAATATGGATAACACCAATGTAGTAATAATGTTATTGCAGGGATTAAATAGTTTATTAACTAACGTAATAGCTTTAGTAACTAAAAATATCGCTATATTAATACCATGACATCGGCAAAAAAATTAACCAAAAACGAATCCGATAAAGAATTCTTGAATTTCAATTTTAAAGTTTGGAGTTTCTATTATGAGCACGAACGAACGAATCTTAAGTCCTTTCACTTTACCGAATGGCACAGAACTCAAAAACCGTTTGTTAATGGCACCCATGACCACCTGTACGGGGTATTACGACGGCACGGTAACGAGTGAGCTGGTGGAGTACTATCGTGCTCGCTCGGGCAGCATCGGTGCCATCATTGTTGAATGCTGTTTTGTTGACGATTTGGGGCTGGCCTTCCCCGGCGCGATTGGCATCGATAATGACGAGAAAATCGCTGGCCTGGCAAAGATTGCCGACGCTATTCAGTCCCGAGGTTCGAAAGCCGTGCTGCAAATTTATCACGGCGGACGCATGGTTGATCCCCTGTTGATTGGCGGGCGCACTCCGGTGGGCCCAAGCGCCGTCGCAGCGCCGCGCGCGGGCGCTGCGACACCGGTTGCGTTAACGGGTGAAGAAGTCGAAGGCATGATCGGCAAATTCGGCGAAGCCGTGCGTCGCGCTATTCAGGCGGGATTTGACGGCGTCGAAATTCACGGGGCCAATACCTATCTAATTCAGCAGTTCTACTCGCCAAATTCGAACCAGCGTGATGACGAGTGGGGCGGCAGCCGCGATAACCGCGCAAAATTCCCGCTGGCGGTGCTGGAAATCACTCACAAAATGGTGCGCCAGTACGCTGATGATGCGTTCATCATTGGCTATCGTTTCTCACCTGAAGAGATGGAAGTTCCGGGGATTCGCTTTGACGACACCCTGTATCTGCTGGAGAAACTGGCCGCGCGCGGCGTGGATTACCTGCACTTCTCAGTGGGCGCGACGCTACGCTCCTCAATTGTCGATACGCAAGATCCGACGCCGCTTATTACCCAATACCGCGCAATGCGTTCCGACACGCTCGCACAAGTTCCGGTAATGGGCGTGGGCGGGGTGGTCAATGCCGTGGATGTTAACGACGCGCTGGATAATGGCTACGATTTGATTGCTGTGGGTCGCGCGACCATAGCTTATCCCGACTGGACTGACCGTATCAGCAACGGCGAAACGCTGGAGCTGTTTATGGATAGCACCAGGCGTGAGTCACTGCACATACCTGAGCCGCTGTGGCGCTTCTCGCTGGTTGAAGCGATGATCCGCGATATGAGCATGGCTGAGTCAAAATTCAAACCCGGTGTTTTTGTCGAGAAAGTGCAGGATGAGGCCAATGAACTGGTCATCAACGTGAGCCTGGAAACGGACCGCATCGCGGATATCGCGCTGGCCACAGGCCCGGACCACGACGTGGAGTTTGTCACCAGTTTTGAAGAGATCCGCAGCCGCATTCTCGACGCGAACACCCCGCACGTGGACGCCATCACCGGTGCCACCAGCCAGAGCGAAGCCGTGAAAAAGGCGGTGTCGAAGGCGATGACCAAATCCAGCAAAGTGCTGGCGGCGGAAGAGGGCGTTGACCCTAATATGGCTAAATGCGTCGATGTGGTCGTGGTGGGTAGCGGTGGCGCAGGGTTAGCCGCAGCTATTCAGGCGCACGATGAAGGCGCAAGCGTGCTGATCGTTGAGAAAATGCCAACGATTGGCGGGAATACCATTAAAGCCTCCGCCGGGATGAATGCGGCAGAGACGCGTTTTCAGCGTGTGAAGGGTATTCAGGACAGTAAAGAGCTGTTCTATCAGGAATCCCTGAAGGGCGGGCAAAACAGGAACAACCCTGAACTGCTGCGCCGCTTTGTCGAAAATGCGCCGGATGCCATTGAGTGGCTGGCCACGCGCGGCATCATGCTGAATGACATCACCACGACTGGCGGGATGAGCATTGACCGTACGCACCGTCCAAAAGACGGTTCTGCGGTAGGGGGTTACCTGATTAGCGGCCTGGTGCGGAACGTGAATAAACGCCATATCGACGTGATGCTGGATACCTCCGTTAGCGACATTATTTTCGAAAACGGCGAAGTCACCGGCGTGCAGTTGATAACGGAAGAGAATGAAACGATCGCCGTATCGACCCGAAGCGTGATTATGGCGACCGGCGGTTTCAGTGCGAATAGCCAGATGGTGGTGAAATACCGCCCGGATCTCGATGGTTTTGTGACGACCAACCATAAAGGCGCGACCGGCGGTGGCATTGCGTTGCTGGAGCGTATTGGCGCAGGCACGGTGGACATGGGAGAAATCCAGATTCACCCGACCGTTGAGCAGAACACCTCCTACCTGATTTCTGAATCCATCCGTGGCGGTGGGGCGATTCTGGTTAGCCAGGAAGGCCGTCGTTTCTTCAACGAAATGGAAACCCGCGACAAAGTTTCTGCAGAGATTATCGCGCTGCCAGAGAAGTATGCGTATATCGTTTTTGACGAGCATGTTCGCGCGAAAAATAAAGCCGCAGACGAGTACATTGCGAAAGGGTTTGTCACCAGCGCCAGCTCACCGAAGGCCCTGGCCGAGGCGCTGGGTATGGATCATCACGCTTTCCTGGCCACGCTTGAGCGCTACAACGGCTTTGTTGAAAAACAGCATGACGACGACTTTGGTCGCACCACCGCGCTGCGTGCCCCGATTAACGAGGGGCCATTCCACGCTATTCGTATCGCCCCAGGCGTGCATCACACCATGGGCGGCGTGACGATCAATACGCAAACCTGCGTGCTCGATAGCGAGCACAACATCCTTCCCGGTGCGTTCGCGGCAGGTGAAGTGGTCGGTGGGATCCACGGCGGGAACCGTATCGGTGGGAACGCGGTGGCAGATATTATTATTTTTGGTACCCTTGCCGGACATCAGGCGGCGATGCGTTCAAAAATGGCGTAGGCCAGCCATATTGTAGGCCGGATAAGCGCAGCGTCATCCGGTAATTTCCCCGGCGGCGCGACGCTTGCCGGGGCTACAAACAAAGGAGACAACGCATGTCTGCCGATAATCGCGTCTACAGCTATTCCGCCGTATTGATGGGTTCTCCCATTCTCCTGAAGCTCTTTTCACATGACGAAGCGCTGGCCTCTCAAGTGTTTCGTCTCATTAAACAGTACGAAAATCTGCTCACCGTCAATCGGGCTGAGTCCGAGGTCATGGACATTAACCACGCCGCCGGGCGACATCCGGTCGTCGTCAGCCGTCCGGTTTTTGAGCTGATCCGCTGCGCGAAAGCGGCAAGTCAGATTGATGATAGTGCGTTTAACCTGGCTATCGGTCCGCTCGTCAAATGCTGGAAAATAGGTTTCAAAGGCAATCGCGTGCCGCATGATGATGAGATTCAGACGCTGCTGGCAGTCACAAACCCGGCTGATGTTCAGCTCAACGACGATGCTTGTAGTGTGTTTCTCACCCGTTCGGGGATGGAGATCGATCTCGGTGCCATTGCAAAAGGCTATATTGCCGACAGAGTGCGGGATTACCTGCGCAGAGAGGGGCAAACGCTGGGATTGATCAACCTCGGCGGTAACGTCCAGACGTTAGGATCGCCAGAAGGGGGATGGAGCGTAGGGCTCAAGAAACCTTTCGGGAAAGCAGATGAACTCATCGGTACGATTGAGGTTGAAAATAAATCAGTGGTCACATCGGGAACTTATGAGCGCTTTTTCGAGTGTGATGGTCAGCGCTATCATCATATCCTCAATCCACGTACCGGCTATCCGCTGGATAATGAGCTGGACAGCGTAACCATTATCTCGGGTGACTCGATCGACGGCGATATCTGGACCACGCTCGTTTACGGGATGGGTATTGAAAAAGGGTGCGCGGCGCTGCGCTCGCAACTGGATATTGAGGCAATCTTTGTCACTAAAGCCAGGGAGGTGGTGATCTCCTCCCTGAACCATTTCCGCTTTACGCTGCTCGACAGCCGCTATCGTGTTACTGGCAGTATTGCCTGAGAAGCCCGCTCTGATCGGCTTGCAGGCGATAACGGTATACCGGACGCCCGGTGGCACCATAGTGAATGCTGGTGAACAGAATATTAATCTGCGCCAGCCAAATCAGGTATTTACGGCAAGACACCCGCGAAATACTCACCGCATTTGCCAGATCGTCGGTGGAAAATTCCACCGCCGGATGCCCGTCAATCCACTGACAGATAGTGCGCAACGTCTGAGGGGTAAGCCCTTTCGGCAGGCGTTTGCTGTCGGCTAATTCAGGCGCGCCACCGTGTAACAAGCGGTCCACTTCCGCCTGCTCGTAATACTGATGAGAGCCCATCAGCTGCTTCTTTTCCTTCCAGCCGTTAAGCGCTTCTTCAAAGCGTGGAAACTGAAAAGGCTTAATCAAATAGTCCACGACGCCGTAGTGCATGGAGGTCTGAACGGTTGCCGCATCGGACGCCGATGAAATCATGATCACATCAATGGGGCGACCGGACGAGCGGATAACGGGCAAGAGATCCAGACCGTTATCCTGCTGCATATACACATCGAGCAGCACTAGATCGACGGGCTGCGTGTGATTATTGATGGCCGCTTCGGCCTGACTGAGCGTGGAGGCGACACCACAGCAGCTAAAACCCTCAACCCGATTCACGTACAGACGGTTAAGGTCGGCCACCATGGCATCATCATCGACAATTAAGACATTTATCACGCGATTTTCCTCTCGCTATCCCAGGGGATCTGAACAAAAAATTGGGTAAAGACGCCAGGCTCTGATTCAACGGTAATATCACCGCCTAATTTCTCCAGCTGCTGACGGGCAAGGAACAATCCCACACCGCGGTTTTCACCTTTGGTCGAGAAGCCTTTGGTAAAAATATGCTCAAGCCGCGCGGGATCTATGCCCGGGCCATCATCGCTGACCTCGCAGCTTAACCAGCCGTTCTGATAGTGCAGTAACAGGCCAACTTCGCCTTCGGCCTGGCCGGTCATCGCATCCAGCGCGTTCTCGATAAGATTGCCGAGCACGGTGATCAGCACCGTCACCTGCTCCTCATTTGGAGTATCCGGCACCAGGCACTCCTCCGCCAGCGTCAGGCTGAAACCCGCTTCGTGAGCACGGTTGATTTTGCCCAGCAGGAAGCCTGCAATCACCGGCGATTTGATCCTGCGCTGAATAGCGCCGATATCCGTCTGATAATTTTGCGCGGTCTGAATAACATACTCTTCGAGCTTGTCATAACGCTTCATGTGCAGCAGACCCAGGATAACGTGCAGCTTGTTCATAAATTCGTGGGAATGCGTACGCAGCGCATCGACGTAGCTCACCATGCCATCCATACGCTGCATGAGCTGCCTGATTTCAGTTTTGTCGCGAAAGGTACTGATCGCCCCAATGACCTTTGTCTGGCTTTTGACGGGAAAGGTGTTGCACAACAGCAGTCGACCGTTGCAGTCGATCTCTTGATCCTGCAACGCCTTACCGGTTTGCGACACCCGACGCAAGGAGGCGAGCATCGGGACGTGATTGGCTTCGTTTGCTTTATTCGCAGGCAAAAGCAATATCTGCCGTGCGGCGTGGTTAATCATCGTCACGCGGCCCTGGCTGTCGACGGCAATGACGCCTTCTTTGAGCGATTGCAACATCGCCTGGCGTTGTTCAAACAGCGCCGAGATTTCGTAAGGCTCGAGGCCGAAAAGGACACGCTTAAGTATGTGTACCAGCCCCCAGATCCCAAGCGAGCCCATCAGCGCGCTGAACAATACCGTCCAGATAACGCTCCAGCGGCTGCGAGCAATCTCTTCATCGACTTTGTTTAACGAAATGCCAATGGCAACGACGCCGATTTGCCGGCTTTGATTGTCATAGACCGGCGTGAAGACGCGCAGCGCTTCTGCCAGCACCCCACGATTCACCGCGACATTCTCCCGGCCTTCAAGGGCGGGTTTAATATCATTGCCAATAAAATGTTTGCCGAGCAGGCTGCTATCAGGATGGGAAAAGCGGACGCCCTGCATATTGGTGACCACCGCAAACAGCAGATCGTTGCGCGCCGTTACGGCCTCTGCGATGGGCTGAATAAGGTTTTTATCCGGGGACAACAGCAGGCCACGTTTAATGTCGGGGCTATCGGCCATCGTTCTGGCGATAGCCAGCGCGGTATCCCGTACTCCGTCCCGTGTCGCGCTGGTAATCTGCATAAAATAGAGCGCAAAGATGACCAGCAGAACGGAGCCAATGACGCTGCTTACCATCAACGTGACCAGGGTGTTGAGCTTCATTGGGCGCTTGTGCGTCATCGTAAAAGGCTGCAAATCGCTCATCAACACTCCGAATCTAATAATTAAGGGGTAATTATCGCCGATGACGGCGTTTTCTTAAAGCCATGTAAAAGCTTACGAATGGAACTGTTTTCGTGAGCCCCCTCGCAGTCATCCATATAAAACACTTTATAGTGTGTGGTAATTCATAAAAAGGAGGCAGTTTATGAGCATTAAGCTGAACGGTTTGGTCAAGGAGAGACGTCACGCTGATACGGCGGATATCGACAGGTTGTCTACCCTGGACATGCTAAATGTTATTCACAAGGATGATAAACGGATTACCGATGCGATTACCCCATTTTTACCCACCATTGCCAGAGTCATTGATAACGCTGCTGCCACGCTAAACCATGGCGGACGTCTGGCGATCGTTGGCGCTGGGCTGTCAGGCTGCGCGGCTACTCAGGCTGCGCTTGAGTTTGCACCTGGAAAACATCCGGTCATTGGCATTGATGCTGGCGAGGAAATAGAGAGTTACGAGCGTGGCGTGGCTTGTCTGCAGGCGATGAAATTTGGCGAGCACGACATGATGCTGGCGCTGACCATCAGCGGTAAGACGCCGTGGGTCTGGGGAGCCATGCGTCACGCCTGGTCGCTGGGATCACCGGTTGCTGTGATAACCGATGATGTACAAAGCGAGGCAGCACAACTGGCGAGCATGGTGATATCTCCCCAAACCGGGCCGGATGTGGTGGCAGGGTTTACCAATGCAAAAGCCAGGATCGCCCAAAAAATGATTCTGAATATGATTGCCACTGGGCTGGCGATTCGCACCGGGCGTGTTTACAGCAATATGCGCGTCGATCTAGAGGCCAGCACGACGAAGTGGGCCGAACGACAGATTGCGATAGTGATGGAAGCGGGAGGATGTACGCGTTTGGTCGCAAAAACGGCGCTTGAAAGCTGCAATCACCATCTTAAAACGGCAGTACTGATGGTGATGACCAGCCTTGATGCGTGGCAAGCACGTGACCTGCTGGAACAGAACAACGGTTTTATTCGCGTAGCGTTGCAGGAAGCGCCGTAACGTAAATGCGCTGGTAATAAAAAAGGCCGCCAATGCGGCCTTTGGTATTTTTGGAGATTAGAACTGGTAGGTCATGCCCACGCCTACGATGTCGTCGGTCGCGATGCCGTTTGCTTGGTAGAACGATTCGTCTTCATCCAGCAGGTTGATTTTATAATCAGCGTAGGTGGAGAAGTTTTTGTTGAAGCTGTAAGTTACGCCCACATCAACGTAGTTGACCAGATCCATATCACCGCGCTGGCCCTGAGGGTTGCTAGCATTGCCCAGATAAGTCATGTCTTTGCCTTTGGAGTAAACCCAGGCTAAAGAAGGACGTACGCCGAAGTCAAACTGGTACTGAGCAACCGCTTCAAAGTTCTGCGTTTTGTCCGCAATTCCGTAATCACCATATGGCGTCATGTTACGGGTTTCTGCGTACATCATCGCCAGGTAGTAACCTTGTGCATCATATTTTGCACCAATGGTCCATGCGTCAGCTTTATCGCCACCGGCATAAAGCGCGCTGTTACGGCCCGCAGCTTCTTGCGCGTTAGTACGGTCAGATGAAGAGTAGGCAGCCCCAAGGCTCAGACCAAAGTCAAAGTCATAGGAGGTGGACATACCGAATCCGTCACCGTTCTGGAAACGAATGTTATCGTGACCGTTTTTGGTGCCTTCCTGATCTTCATTTGCGTTTGAGCCTTCGTTGTTGCCCTGATACTGCAGCGCGAAGTTCAGACCTTCAACCTGACCAAAGAAGCCAGAGTTACGATAGGTTGCCACGCCGTTTGCACGACCGGTCATAAAGTTATCGGTCCAGGTGTAAGAATCACCGCCGAATACCGGCAGCATATCGGTCCACGCTTCTACGTCATACACGACGCCGTAATTACGGCCGTAATCGAAAGAACCAAATTCGGCATATTTCAGGCCAGCATAGGCCAGACGGTTAAAAGATTTATCGCCTGCATCTTCGGTGTTATTAGCGTAAGTTTTGTATTCCCACTGGCCATAGCCCGTCAGGTCGTTATTAATCTGCGTTTCGCCTTTGAAGCCAATCTGTACGTAGGTTTCGTCGCCGTCATCGCCAGCATTGTCGGAGAAGGTATGGCGCGCATCAACCTTGCCGTACAGGTCAACTTTATTACCGTCTTTGTTATACATCTCAGCCGCATTTGCTGCGCCAGCCATTAATAAAGCGGGTACTAAAATAGCCAAAACTTTTCTTTTCATTATATATTCCCTTTATCTATAATTTGTATGAATATACGTAATTACCTCCGTAACTACATTGGCGATACTATTCTAAGAACGAGGGAATAGTTTCAAAAATAAATGTAATAAAATGATGTAAGTTATTTCTAAATATTTCAAATGATCCCATTATTTTTCATATCAATAATGTTGGTTACTACTATATTTGTCGTTTATGTAATTCGGCAGCGATATAATAAGAAATGAAAAAACGTTATTGTTTAGGATCAATTTGCCGCAAGATATTCTGGACCAGAGGTCGCGGCAGAGCGCATTTTGCGTTGAAATGTGATTGATTTCACAGCGCAGGGGGCAAAACGACTAAAAGGAACCGGTATGAACACTCAGCAGTGGCAACAACGCTTTGAAACCTGGCAGCGTAACCATCATTCCACCGAGGATGCGGCCCATGATATTTCCCATTTTCGTCGTGTCTGGATGACGGCGCAGAAGATAATGGAAGGCCAGTCGGTCGACCCGCTAATCGTGCTTACGGCATGTTATTTCCATGATATCGTCAGTCTGGCGAAAAATCATCCTGAGCGTGGCCAGTCATCCCGACTCGCGGCGAGCAAAACCCGGCACATCCTCAGCGACCAGTTTCCTGACTTTCCATCATCACTTTATGCCGGCGTTCAGCACGCGATTGAAGCCCACAGCTTTAGCGCTGGAATGGCCCCGCAAACGCTTGAGGCGAAAATCGTTCAGGATGCCGACAGGCTTGAAGCTCTGGGTGCCATTGGGTTAGCACGCGTTTTTGCTGTATCTGGACAGCTTGGCGTAGCGTTGTTTGATGCAGAAGACCCGTTTGCCGCCACGCGCACATTAAACGACCGGGCTTTTGCGCTCGACCATTTCCAGACCAAGCTATTACGTTTGCCTGAAACGATGCAGACCGACATGGGTCGGGAGCTCGCGCGGCATAACGCGGATTTCCTGGTGCAGTTTATGGCGAAACTGGGTGCAGAATTGCAAGGAGACTGTCTTGGCCTTGATACGCAGGTACTGAGCCGATTCCAGCGGAGTCTGTAAGGCGGAACTATGGTAATCTGTCTGTAGTCTTTTTTGACCGGTTGAAGGTATGCAGGAAAAATTATCAGTGACTGAGCCCGCGCTTCTGCTGGCAGATAAATCAACGGCAACGGTGCAGGAATTATTGTGCAAGCTGTTGACCATTTACGATGCAAAAACGCTGGTGAATCAGCTCAATACCCTTGGCGAGAGCCACTGGAGTCCGGCCATCCTCAAGCGTCTGGTCACCAGCGAGCGGGCAGGGCATCGTCTAAGTGAAGGCGAGTATCATCTTCTGCATAATCTGCTGCCTCGTCCCCCGGCCATCCACCCAAATTATGCGTTTCGGTTTGTCGACCTCTTCGCCGGTATCGGCGGGATCCGCAACGGCTTCGAAGCGATTGGTGGTCAGTGCGTGTTCACCAGCGAGTGGAATAAACACGCGGTGCGGACCTACAAGGCGAACTGGTACTGCGATTCCAACACGCATCAGTTCAATGAAGATATTCGAGATGTGACGCTCAGCCATAAAGCCGGTATCAGCGACGAGGAAGCGGCGAACCATATTCGACAGCATATTCCGCAGCATGATGTTTTGCTGGCAGGCTTCCCGTGTCAGCCATTTTCGCTGGCGGGTGTTTCGAAAAAGAACGCCTTGGGGCGCGCTCACGGTTTCGCCTGCGATACACAAGGCACGCTATTCTTTGACGTTGTACGCATTATTGATGCCCGGCGTCCGCCAATCTTTGTGCTGGAAAACGTCAAAAATTTAAAAAGCCACGACGGCGGAAAAACCTTCCGCATTATTATGCAAACCCTCGATGAATTAGGCTACGACGTCGCAGACGCCCAAAATATGGGGGCGGACGATCCCAAAATTATCGATGGTAAACATTTCTTGCCTCAGCACCGTGAGCGCATCGTGCTGGTGGGCTTCCGTCGGGATTTAAACCTGAAGGGCGATTTTACCCTGCGTGACATTCCGTCGCTTTATCCTGCGCGTCGCCCGTCGGTGGCCGATCTGCTGGAGCCTGCTTTCGACGCAAAATTTATCCTCACGCCGGTGCTGTGGAAATATCTCTATCGCTATGCCAAAAAGCATCAGGCTAAAGGTAACGGTTTTGGCTTTGGCATGGTGAATCCGGACAACCCGCTTAGCGTGACGCGAACGTTGTCGGCGCGTTATTACAAAGATGGTGCTGAAATCCTGATCGATCGCGGCTGGGATAAAGCCCTTGGCGAGGTGAATTTTGACGATCCGCAAAACCAGCGCCATCGTCCACGACGCCTGACGCCTCGGGAGTGCGCGCGCCTGATGGGCTTTGAATCGCCTCAGGGTTACGGCTTCCGCATACCGGTTTCGGACACTCAGGCGTACCGTCAGTTCGGCAATTCCGTGGTGGTACCTGCCTTTGCTGCCGTCGCGAAGCTGCTGGAGTCGCGCATTAAACTGGCGGTTAAGCAGCGCCAGAGTGAGGCCGTCAATGACGGATGTGCACGATAAGGCTACCCGCAGCAAAAACATGCGTGCCATCGGCACGCGTGATACCGCCATTGAAAAACGGCTGGCAAGTTTATTAACTCAGGCGGGCGTTGAGTTTCGCGTGCAGGATGCCTCGCTTGCCGGACGACCAGATTTCGTCGTCGAAAACTACCGGTGCATTATCTTCACTCACGGCTGTTTCTGGCATCATCACGACTGCTATCTGTTCAAAGTCCCCGCCACGCGGACCGATTTTTGGCTTGATAAGATTGGCAAGAACGTGGCGCGTGACAGGCGGGATATCGGCGCGTTATGTGCGCAAGGATGGCGAGTATTGATTGTCTGGGAGTGCGCCTTACGAGGCAGGATGAAGCTCAATGATACGGCGCTGACGGAGCGTCTGGAAGAGTGGATCTGCGGCGGCGGTCAGTCCGCGCAGATCGACGTCAAAGGTATTCACTCGCTTACGGTTTTTCCACTTCACACGGGGTAATCACCGGTTTAGCCGGTAACAGATATTTACCCAGCGTCACCAGCACCACCGCCATAATAATGACCCCCAGCGCCAGCCATTCGATGGAAGAGAGCGTTTCACCCGCGAACGTGGTACCCAGCAGCACGGCAACCACCGGATTGACGTACGCATAGCTGGTGGCGACGGCAGGGCTAACGTTGCGTATCAGGAACATATAGGCGTTGATCGCAATGACCGAACCGAATATCGCCAGATAACCCACGGCCAGTAATCCTGAAAGGCCCGGCATCGTCGTCATTTTTTCGCCCGTCAGGGTTGAGGCGAGCAAAAGAACAATCCCCGCAGCCAGCATTTCAATGGCACCCGCCATCATCCCGGTGGGCAACTCAATGCGTGAGCCCAGTACAGAACCAAATGCCCAGCTCATTGAGCCAATCAGAATCAGCAATGCGCCCCACGGATTCCCGCTCAGATTCCCGCCGCTGTTGAGCATGATAATTCCCGCGAGACCAATGCCAATACCCAGCCATTCGAGCTTGCGGGTACGCAGCCCAAAAAGACGGCTAAAGCAGAGTGTAAATAACGGAACGGTAGCGACCACCACCGCAGCGATGCCAGAAGGCACATTCTGATGCTCAGCAATCGTGACAAAACCGTTCCCGACCGCTAAGAGCAGCAGGCCGATCAGCGCCGCATTGAGCATCGGTCGCAGCGGCGGTAATTTATGGCCGCGGATCAGTAAGAACCCCAGCAACAGAACACCGGCCGACATAAAACGCACACCCGCCATCATCAGCGGCGGCCAGCTTTCCACGCCGATACGTATGACAAAATAGGTGGAACCCCAGATGATATAGAGCGAAAAAAGCGCGCCAATAAGTGGTAATAGTTGCCTGAAACGCATAGTCCCTCACGGCGTATTAAAAAGGTCGCTCATAGTAAACGTCAAAACTATCGTGCTGGCGAGCGCTTTAGTTGTATCAATGATGTGAATTATTTGTTGACTTGAGGTGCCTGTTTCAGGGTTCTCATTTTTGCTCCATACTAATCACTTAGATATCAAAATAAGAAGGATAGAGATTTTGGCGGGAAGTAGCTTATTAACATTATTGGATGATATTGCCACCTTGCTGGATGATATTTCGGTCATGGGTAAAATCGCCGCGAAGAAGACGGCGGGTGTGCTGGGCGATGATTTATCGCTAAACGCGCAGCAGGTTACCGGCGTTCGTGCCAACCGGGAGTTACCGGTGGTATGGAGCGTGGCGAAAGGGTCGTTTCTCAATAAAGTGATTCTGGTGCCGCTGGCGTTGCTCATCAGCGCCTTTATTCCGTGGGCTATCACGCCGCTGTTGATGATCGGCGGGGCGTTCCTCTGTTATGAAGGCGTGGAGAAAGTGCTGCACTCATTTGCGTCGCGTAAGGATGACGAAACGCCGCAAGCGCGTCAGCAGCGGCTGGAAGCCCTCGCCGCGCAGGATCCGAAAGCCTTTGAACGCGACAAAGTGAAGGGCGCGATCCGCACCGATTTTATACTTTCGGCTGAAATCGTTGCTATCACGCTGGGTATTGTTTCACAGGCACCGCTCCTGAATCAGGTGCTGGTGCTGTCCGGGATTGCTATTGTCGTCACCGTTGGGGTGTATGGTCTGGTCGGGGTGATCGTGAAACTCGACGATATGGGCTATTGGCTGGCTGATAAATCAAGCAGGGTGGCGAAAGCCGTCGGTAAAGGTCTGCTGGTGCTTGCGCCGTGGCTGATGAAAAGTTTATCGGTGATCGGTACGCTGGCGATGTTCCTTGTCGGCGGCGGGATTGTGGTCCACGGTATTGCGCCGCTGCATCACGCGATTGAACATTTCGCGACAGCGCAGGGTGCCATTGTGGCGGCGATACTGCCTATGATCCTGAACCTGGTCATCGGTTTTATCATCGGTGCCATTGTCATCGCGGGCGTTAAGCTTGTAGCAAAAATGCGCGGTGTTTCGCACTAAATGCCATACGCTGGATTACGCAAAAAGGCCGTTTCTCGTCTAGATTGAAACAGTTTCACCCTGATACTGGAGGCGGATATGGTCTTTGTGGTCAGTGATGAAGTTAAGCCGAAAAACGGTGGTCCATCGATGATAGTCACGGGGTATTCCAGTGGCATGGTGGAATGCCGATGGTATGATGGTTTCGGCATCAAGCGAGAAGCTTTTCGAGAAGATGAGCTCCTGCGCGGTGACGACCAACAGCGACGAGAGACGGCTTAATCACGCAACGCCCGGCATGTCCGGGCGTTTTTGTCGGCTGTTAACGCGAGCGGTGTTTGTTTAAATCATAAAACCCGCCAGGCTTTGGTATTGTGCGGATAGGGCAGAGTTGTGAGCAGGGAGTGTGTGTGCAGCGCGATACCTTTGTAGCAAAGAAAAATCTTCTGGGGCGGTGGCGTAGCCACCCCGGACAAATTGTGAACATCTGCTTTCTGGTTGTCCTTGTCTTCTCGACTATTCTGACCTGGCGCGAAGTGGTGGTGCTGGAAGATGCCTATATTTCCAGTCAGCAGAATCACCTGGAAAATGTTTCGAGCGCATTAGACAGACAGTTGCAGTTCGGCGTCGATAAACTGCTTTTTTTCCGTAACAGTATGGGCGCGGCGCTGCATACGCCGCTGGCATTTGAAGTGCTGCATGGTGCGGTCGAGCGTTTTCGTCAACTTCGCTATTTACCTTACTGGCAGCTTGCCGTCGAAACACAACGCACGTTGCCTCTAAAAGGTGTCTCGGACGCCTTCGTTGAAAAAACTGAGCTGCTGGCCCGTGATGATAGCAAAATCGATAACGAGCTTTCTGCGGCGCTTGAGGTGGGTTATCTGCTGAAGCTGGCGATGCGCCCGAATATGGCTGAAAAGCGAGTCGTATATGTTTCGCGTGCCGGTTTTTATCTCGCCAGCGATGGCGTCGCGCAAAACGCGGAGATTGCGTCACGTTACTATCATCTGGTGACGCGCCCCTGGTTTACCCTGCAATCCGATCGTGAAAACCGCGCCCGCGGGGTGCAGTGGTTTATCACCCCAGCCTCATCGGGTTATATGGGGGAAGACGCTATTACCGCCAGCGTCCCTGTCTATTTTGATCGTTACTGGTACGGCGTCCTGGCGATGGACTTCACCATTCCGGCCATGAAAAAACTGTTGGTAGAGGCGGTCGACGGACGCAACGAGGGCGAGTATCAACTGTATGACAGCCGGCTTAACCTGATTGCTTCGTCTGCCCCGTCAGTCAATGAAGTTGGAACGTTCGACGAGCGAGAAGTGGCGCAAATCGCGCAGGCCATAAGCACCGATACCGCAGGCGGTATTCGTCTGGGGCCGCGTTTTGTGAGCTGGCATCGACTCGACCATTTCAGCGGCGTCATTCTGCGAATTCATACGCTTGAAGAAGGCGTACAGGGTGACTTCGGTAGTATTAGTATTGCGCTTGCCCTGCTGTGGGCCTTGTTCACCGCCATGCTGCTGATCTCCTGGCTGGTGATTCGCCGAATGGTGAGCAACATGTACACCATGCAAAATTCGTTGCAGTGGCAGGCGTGGCACGATCCGCTTACCCGACTCAATAACCGCGGCGCGCTCTTTGAACGGGCTAACGCGCTGGCGGCAGTGTGCCGTCAGCAGCAGGTACCATTCTCGGTGATTCAGATAGACCTCGATCACTTCAAGGATGTCAACGATCGCTTCGGTCATCAGGCTGGGGATAAAGTCTTAGCCCACGCCGCCTCGTTGATTGCCAGCGCTATGCGCGGCACCGATGTCGCCGGACGTGTAGGGGGCGAGGAATTTTGCGTTGTGCTGCCAGGTGCGACGGCAGAGCAGGCGGCGGCCGTGGCGGAGCGTATCCGTGCGCGCATTAGCAGCAAGCAGATATTGGTGAAGAAGAGTACCACGGTGTGCGTGAGTGCTTCTCTGGGCGTCAGTAGCACGGAAGAGAACGAAGCCTTTGATTTCGAGCAGTTGCAATCCATTGCCGATGCACGTCTCTATCTGGCTAAACAGCAGGGGAGAAATCAAGTGGTGTGCCGCGGTCCGGATAAAAAATGATCTAAGCCTTCCCGCCAGCCCTCGGGTCCGGATTGCTGGGTATGATAAACCCGCTCTGGAATGTCATCCTGTAGCGTAATCCCAAGTCGGTTGATACCTTTTACTACCACGGCGTAATCGACGTTATCCAGCAGGGGGGCGTCGTTTGGCCCATCGCCAAGTCCGATGGTCGTAGGAACAAATCCCTCGCGCTTGCGGTATTCATCAATAAGCCAATTCACGGCCTGGTCTTTACCTCCGCGCGCATCCAGAACGTGCCAAAACCGCGCACCCTGAACAAACGTAAATCCCAACTGGGTGAGTTCGGTTTCAAACTGCGTCATCCGCACGTCGCTGTCGCGCCAGATAAGGGTCACCGAGGCCTCATGCAGACGCGCCAACGTTGAACGTTCACGGTTGAGCCCGGTCCATTCGCCGATCGTCTTTTCATCGACATCGTCAAAGGTGGTGAATTTATAGCCTCCTCGTTCACGCAGCGTATCGATAAACTCTTTGATGTCACTGTGCGGTGTACCGTTGATCAAACGAGGGGCATCGGGATGATCGTTCCAGCGTACGTCTAACTGAATGACGGCCCCATTCTCGGCAATAAAAGGTAATCCCTCCAGCCCCAGGTCTTGTTGAATTTCAAGCGTTTCTGCGGCCGTTTTGCTGCTGCACAGAATCACCGGAATCTGGTGGTCCTGCAATTTCTCCAGCCATAGCGCGGCGGGCTGCCAGTCGTAGGTATGAATATCCAGCAGCGTACCGTCAAGGTCGGTGAATACCAACAGCGTCTCCTTGAGTAAGGACATAGCAACTCCTGATGACGTATATGTGGTGTAAATGAATATATCCTTGTCATACAAAAAAATTGCGGATAAGGTTTATCCGACATCAGATTTCCTGGTGTAACGAATTTGTAAGTGCTTCTTGCTTATGCAAGTTTGATCCCGGTCACCCCATGACCGGGATTTTTTTCGCCTTAGCGATTCACTTCCGTCACGCTGAAATCGTGGATGTCGAGTTCAAAGGCCTCGGCAAGCTCAGTGTAAGTGTGATAGTCCCGTCCATTTACGATGACGCGATTGGGATCGTCCTCCGTACGCCGGACCTCGCTTTCACTGATTTCGTTAATCGCAGCGAGCAGGGCATCGACATCGACGCTCACTTCCCGCTTGGCCGTCTCGCTGTACTCTTTTGACGTCTTCATTACGCATACCTCTTTTAGCCGTATCCAACTATAAGGGCTTCCCCGAACAGTCAAAGCCGGTTTTTAATTTCTGTCTGTTCATCAATGAAAGGCAAGGGATAAGACTGCGCTACTATAAACGGTCACGCTGAATCGCTAGTGATTCGGACCCTGA
>JALCNW010000028.1 GCA_022649305.1 Enterobacter sp. | reverse complement strand
AGGGTGAAGCCTGCGGTAAACAGCGCGGTGGTGCGGGTGAGGAAGCCGAACAGAATCGCCAGACCGCCGCCGAACTCAAGCAGAATGGTCAGCGGCAGCAGGAACCCCGGAACGCCCATTGCTTCCATATATTGTTGTGTACCTGCGTAACCGGTGATTTTGCCCCAGCCTGCGGTAATGAACAGAATAGGCATCAAAATGCGCGCGACCAGTACACCAACATCTTCTAATTTTTTCATTTTACTCTCCAGGGAACCACAATGGCTGCTGATTTTTATTTGTGTGCAAAACCGGGGGGATACCGCGTGTTTGCTGTCGATGGAGAGGATAATAAACGTGACGAGTGATAATTGTTAGCAAGGAAAACTGTCAATCTTCTTCAAAGATATTGAGTGAGTGCGCGCAAAACAAAAAACGGTAACCTGAGTTACCGTTTTGCTTTTATCACCGCAATTGCTGCTGACGCATTGTGGCTTTCATCAGCCGCCAGGCGCTCCAGGCACCGAAACCACGTCTGGCCCAGCGGACAAACATGCTGGGATGACGTACCGTCCAGATAGCCATGACGCTACTGCCAACCAATGCCCACGAACGTAAGCTGAGAAGCGTGCTCCAGCCACGATCGTAAGAACGCGTCACTTCGAGCCAGTCGCGACGGCTGGCTGAAAGATCCAGCCGCTGTTGCTGTATCTGGCCTAACAACTGCGCTTTACGCTTTCGAAGCTCGATTTTGCTGCTCACGGCTTGTCGTCCTCCAGCAGTGTCCGGTCATTGGCCAGCTCTTGACGAGTGTGGCGTAATAACGTTGAACTGCGCGCTTTTCGCATGGTCCAGATCCCGCCAATCAATGCCGCAACCAATAGCACAACGGTGGTGGCTATCATCGCGTTTAAACGATATTGCGGATCGATGGCCCAGATGATTAATACCATCAGGCTCATCAAACCAAACGCGGCGAAGAGCATGGTGAGTCCTAGCATCAGCAGCATCTGGAAGAGGTTAGCTTTCTCCTCTTCCAGCTCGACTACCGCCAGCCGGACGCGCGTTTCGGCAATACCAACCAGCGTGGTTAACATACGCTGGCCGATGCCGAGGACGTTTTTTGCAGGCCCCTGTGCGTGACGAGGATCTTCCATAATCAGCGACGCGTCAGCAGAACGCCCAGTACCACACCTACTGCGGCACCAATGCCAACACCCGTCCACGGGTTATCGCGAACATATTCGTCAGCGCGTGCTGCGGCTTCGCGGGTCTGTTTCGCCAGCGCATCACCGGTTTCACCCAGGCGATAACGGCTATCTTTCAGCGCACTTTCTGCTTTGCTGCGTAGTTTGCTCAACTCTTCTTTCGATTTATCGGTTGAAGAGTTCAGCACCTCTTCCAGGGTATCCGCCAGGGATTTCAACTCAGCGCGCAGGTGTTCTGAAGTAGTATCTTTAGACATGATTTTCTCCTGTGTGATTTCCGTTAACTCAATAATCGCGAGCTTCAAGGGCTTTAAGTTCTTCCTGAGCCTCTTTCAGCTTTTCCTCGCGCTTGGCAATCTTATCCGCATCACCTTTCTCTTTTGCTTCTTTCAGATCCTGACGACGTTCTTCAATTTCGTCTTTTTGCTCAGCGATTTTTTCCTTATGTTCGGCGCGGAGCTTGCTGTCCGTACAGTTGGATTTCACTTCGCTAAGTGCCTTTTTCAGGCCGTCAATGCGGTGCTGATTGTTATGCTTCTCGGCATAACCAATCTCGCGCTGGATTTCCTGCTCCTTTTGCTGACACAAAGTGCTAGCGAAGGATGCGGTGCTGATTGAAAAAAGGGCTATGGCAAGAGTAATGCGGTATTTCATTATTGAAACCTTCCATTGTGTTAGGGCATTCCCGAAGAAACACCGCTATTCCAGTCACTACGCGGAGAACATCTCTCGGTGCTCCGCGTACTTAAGCATAGTAAGTAAACGGCAAAATCACCAAAGTGAGTGAAAATAATCAGAATCTTCGTAATTAACCGAATCGATGCGAAGTATCGCGCAGACGCGTTAACCATAACGCCGTCCGGCTATCGTCGTCCTGCAACGCAATAATGTAACCGTGAGGTAAGGAGCTTTCTAAAACGACTTTTGCTGCCGCACTTTGCGCGCTGGAGTCAAATTTGATCAGTAAGATATCGTCTTGCGGCGTTATGCTTTTGAAACGGATGCCGTTGGCATCAAGATGGTGCCAGACAGAAAACCCATCCGGCACGCTGACACCCTGACCAATCGGACGAATGGCCAGCGTGGACTCCTGATGCTGAACCGCTGTCCATACCAGAATTGTTGCACTCAGGATCAGCAGCGCAATTAAGGCATAGGACAAACGTCGCACGGAGAGAGGCGTGATGACCATGTTAGCCCCGGGTCCCGTATTTCTTTTTCAACAGGACGTACAGCGAACCGAGCAGCCCAAAGACCAGCAGCACAACAGGCAGCAGCATCAGGCATGACATCAACTGGTCCTCGTATTTCAGGAATACCGGGGTTTTGCCCAGCAGAAAACCCAATGAGGTCAGAATCAGGACCCACAGCAGGCCGCTCATCCAGTTAAAGAACTGAAAGCGCGCGCTGCTCAGGCCGGACAGGCCCGCGATGGTCGGCAGCAGGGTACGAACAAAAGCGATAAAACGGCCAAGAAGGAGTGCGGAAAGGCCGTGCTTATGGAAAAGATGATGCGCGCGCTGATGATAGTGTGCAGGAAGATGCGAAAGCCAGTTCTGGACGATACGCGTATTGCCCAACCATCGCCCCTGGATGTAGCTCACCCAGCAACCAAGGCTTGCGGCAATCGTCAGCAGAATAACCGTTTGCGGAAAGGCCATTGCACCTTTAGCACACAACACACCCACCAGTACCAACAGGCTATCGCCAGGCAGAAACGCGGCAGGAAGCAGTCCGTTCTCAAGGAACAGAATCATAAACAAGACGAAATAGAGCATGCCAATCATGGACGGGTTGGCCAGGGTTTCAAAATCCTGAGCCCATAAGGCATTAAGCAGTTGGGTCAAAAGTTCCATTCAGTATTCCTGGAAATCGGTTAACGTTTTGCCTGTTATCCGGGTCATACAGCACAGCGACGTTGTTTTATGATTTCATTATGGTCGCTAGCGGACACATTGTGGTGGCCAGAACTGTTCCGTGTTAAATGGCTAGGTAAGCAAGCACTAACTAAAGAAAATGCATTTTGCATCCAATTGTAACAAAGCCCAACGTTCTGCGTCAGACAATTTGCATTCTGCCGGGTAAATGATTTTGGCTTAACAAACGGAAGGGACGCGAGGTTTTTTACACAGGCTGACACTATATATGTTTGCTTACCCACATACAGTAAAGGGCGCATCGGTGCGCCCGGCAGCGTAAAGGGGAACTATTTTGCCTGACTGGAGGCGGTATCGAGATGAACAACCGGATTATCGGCAAAAAGATAGCGGTCCGCGTTGAATTCGAAGTCGTCGCTCGTTTCATTGAACAGCATCAGCTTGGTGTTCTCAAGGTGCTGCCACATCGCCAGTTTCGCGGCGTGCGGATCTTTACGAATCAGAGCCTTAAGAATCTGGTCATGATCGTCACACCAGTTATCTACGGTGCGTAAATCGATATGATCGTGCAATTTCTTCCAGTACGGGTTGTGAACGCGCTGAGTCCACATTTTTTCAACGATTGCCGCCAGCGCCGTATTTTGCGTTGCCAGTGCAACCTGAACGTGAAACTGTAAATCCCATTCTGAATCGCGGAAGCATTTTTCCTTGCGCGCATTATCCTGGATTTCCATCAGCTTCATGATGTCCTGCTTGGTCACCTGGGTCGCTGCAAATTCCGCAATATTACTTTCGATTAACTGACGCGCCTGGAGCAGTTCGAAGGGGCCATAGCTGGCAAACTCCAGATTTTCATCCGGGACCGGAGAATGTTTTGGAATATTGGAAATCACATGGATGCCGGAGCCTTTGCGCACTTCAACATAGCCTTCGACTTCGAGCATGATAATCGCTTCACGAACCACGGTGCGGCTTACGCTCTTCTCATCAGCAATAAAGCGCTCGGCCGGCAGTTTGTCACCGACAAGATAGACGCCTTGCTCGATGCGATCTTTCAGCTCGGCAGCAAGTTGCTGATAAAGACGACGGGGTTCAGTGATTTCCATATGCGCTCCAGGCAGGGTACGGCAGATTATTTGTTATACCACTTTTGCGAGCCAGTCTCCAGATTTCCCCATGAAAAAAGCCGCCCTGCGGCGGCTTCCTTCGAGTACGGTAAAGGCGCTAACTTTGTGTCGCAGGCCCGCCGAGCGACTCCCGTTCGAGCTCTTCCGCTGACTTACTTTTCAGCACCGTCCAGATGACCACTGCCCCCATCAAGTCGAAGATAGCCAGTACGGCGAACAGTGGGCTAAAGCCAATGGTATCAGCCAGCGCACCGACGACCAGCGCGAACATGGTGCTTGCGGTCCAGGCGGCCATTCCGGTCAGACCGTTTGCCGTCGCCACTTCGTTACGACCAAATACGTCGGAGGAGAGCGTAATCAGCGCACCGGACAGGGACTGGTGAGCAAAACCACCAATACACAGCAGGCCAATCGCGATGTATGGGCTGGTGAACAGACCGATCATGCCTGGGCCAATCATCAGCACTGCACCCATGGTGACCACTAATTTACGCGAGACAATCAGGTTCACGCCAAACCAGCGCTGGAACAGCGGTGGCAGGTAGCCGCCGACGATACAACCCAGGTCAGCAAACAGCATTGGCATCCAGGCGAACATCGCGATCTCTTTCAGGTTAAAGCCGTAGACTTTAAACATGAACAGCGGGATCCAGGCGTTGAATGTCCCCCAGGCCGGTTCTGCCAGGAAACGTGGCAGCGCGATGCCCCAGAACTGACGGGTGCCCAGAATCTGCCAGACCGTCATTTTCTTGCCATTGTTGGTCTGATGCTGAGACTCCTGACCGCTAATGATGTATTCGCGTTCTTCATCAGACAATTTCTTCTGATCGCGCGGGTGTTTGTAGAAAATCAGCCAGGCCATGGCCCAGGCAAAGCTCAGCACACCGGAGATAATAAACGCCAGCTGCCAGCTGTGCATCACGATAGCCCACACCACCAGCGGTGGAGCAATCATCGCACCAATAGACGAACCGACGTTGAAGTAGCCGACCGCGATAGAGCGCTCTTTCGCCGGGAACCACTCGGAGCTGGCTTTCAGACCCGCAGGGATCATTGCGGCTTCTGCCGCACCGACCGCACCGCGCGCCAGTGCCAGTCCACCCCAGCTTCCTGCAAGCGCGGTGGCGCCACAGAAAATTGCCCAGGTCACTGCGAAGAAGGCGTAGCCCACTTTGGTGCCCAGTACGTCCAGAAGGTAGCCCGCAACGGGCTGCATGATGGTATAAGCAGCGGAGTAGGCTGCGATAATGTATGAGTATTGCTGCGTGGAAATATGCAGCTCTTCCATTAGCGTTGGCGCAGCCGCGGCTATGGTGTTACGCGTCAGGTAACCCAGCACGGTGCCGAGCGTCACCAGTGCAATCATGTACCAACGTAACCCTTTAATTTTACGCATGTAAAACCTCATCGTTATATTATTGCCGCGCCGGAGCACGGTAACATCTCGACCGTTTCCGGGAGCTGTCTTGTAACGGGAGGGCGTAACGGGAAGTCAATCCCGGAACGGCCCGAACCTTGCCATAAGTAATCGTGCATAAGTCGGTATCCGTACCGCTAATTCCGATGTTTAAACACCGGTAACGCATTCCGTCGGCTTATATGTTGCGACGGCGAAAAGATAACTTGTCATACAACTTTAAAAGGTGAGTGACATCACAAAAGTGTGAATCTTTGTGTGGGCATTATTAACGTTACGCGGAGCCAGAGGTGGCGCGGGTTGGGGAAGGGTTTACTCCTTTGAGGGTAATTTATTTGTCGACGTTTATTGATCTAACTCACGAAAAAAACTTCGGTCGCTGGAAATTGGTGTGATAACTTTGCAGCATCTGAACATAAGCTTTAGCTTTCTGACGCTCTCGTTATAGAGGAAGACGATAATGACGCCGTTTATGACCGACGATTTTCTATTAGATACCGAATTTGCCCGCCGTCTGTACCACGACTATGCAAAAGACCAGCCGATTTTCGACTACCACTGCCATTTACCGCCGCAGCAGGTTGCCGAAAATTACCGTTTCAAAAACCTGTATGACATCTGGCTGAAAGGTGACCACTACAAATGGCGCGCGATGCGCACCAACGGCGTGGCCGAGCGCCTGTGTACCGGCGATGCAACCGATCGTGAGAAGTTCGACGCGTGGGCAGCGACGGTTCCGCACACCATCGGTAACCCGCTGTATCACTGGACGCATCTGGAGCTGCGCCGTCCGTTTGGCATCACCGGCAAGCTGCTGTCTCCGTCCACCGCAGATGAAATCTGGAACCAGTGCAACGATCTGTTGGCGCAGGATCAGTTCTCCGCGCGTGGCATCATGAAGCAGATGAACGTCAAAATGGTTGGCACCACCGATGACCCGATTGACTCTCTGGAGCACCACGCGGTTGTCGCGAAAGACACCTCTTTTGACGTCAAAGTGCTGCCGAGCTGGCGTCCGGATAAAGCGTTCAATATCGAACAGGCAACTTTCAATGACTATATGGCGAAGCTGGCCGAGGTCTCTGATACCGATATTCGTCGTTTCAGCGATCTGCAATCTGCGCTGACCAAACGTCTGGATCACTTTGCCGCTCATGGCTGTAAAGTGTCTGACCATGCGCTGGACGTCGTGCTGTTTGCTGAGTCAAACGAAGCGGAACTGGACAGCATTCTGGCGCGTCGCCTGTCTGGTGAAGCATTAAACGAGCATGAAGTCGCGCAGTTCAAAACCGCCGTGCTGGTGTTCCTCGGTGCGGAATACGCCCGTCGCGAATGGGTACAGCAGTACCACATTGGCGCGCTGCGTAATAACAACCAGCGTCAGTTCAAGCTGCTGGGCGCTGATGTCGGCTTTGACTCCATCAACGACCGTCCACTGGCGGAAGAACTGTCAAAACTGCTGAGCAAACAGAACGAGCAAAACCTGCTGCCAAAAACCATCCTCTACTGTCTGAACCCGCGCGACAACGAAGTGCTGTGCACTATGATCGGGAACTTCCAGGGCGAAGGGATGCCGGGCAAAATGCAGTTCGGTTCCGGCTGGTGGTTTAACGATCAGAAAGACGGTATGGAACGTCAGATGACGCAGCTGGCACAACTGGGCCTGTTAAGTCGCTTTGTGGGCATGCTGACCGACAGCCGTAGCTTCCTGTCTTATACCCGCCATGAATATTTCCGCCGCATTCTGTGCCAGATGATTGGCCGTTGGGTCGCTGCGGGTGAAGCGCCAGCAGACATCCAACTGCTGGGCGACATGGTGAAAAACATCTGCTTTAACAATGCGCGCGACTACTTCGCCATTGAACTGAACTAAGGCCGTTTGAGGTTGATATGCAATACATCAAGATCCATTCGCTGGATAACGTTGCCGTAGCGCTGGCAGATTTGGACGAAGGTACAGAAGTGACCTTCGATACTCAGTCGGTTACGTTACGTCAGGCCGTTGGGCGTGGGCACAAGTTTGCGCTGATCCCCATCACCAAAGGGGAGAACGTGGTGAAGTACGGTTTGCCCATTGGCCACGCGCTGGCGGATATTGCCCCGGGTGAATACATTCACTCCCACAATACCCGCACCAATCTCAGCGATCTGGACGAGTACAGCTATCAACCTGACTTTCAGGCAGAAGTTGAGCAAGCGGAAGATCGTGACGTGCAGATCTACCGCCGTGCCAGCGGTGAAGTTGGGATCCGTAACGAACTGTGGATCCTGCCAACCGTTGGTTGCGTGAACGGGATCGCCCGTCAGATTCAGACGCGTTTTCTGAAAGAGACGAATGATGCCGAAGGTACCGACGGCGTGTTCCTGTTTAGTCACACCTATGGTTGCTCGCAGTTAGGCGACGACCACATTAATACCCGTACCATGCTGCAAAATATGGTGCGCCACCCGAACGCGGGCGCGGTGTTGGTGATTGGTCTGGGCTGCGAGAACAACCAGGTTGATGCCTTCCGCGAAACGCTGGGCGATTTCGATCCCGATCGCGTCCACTTCATGGTGTGTCAGCATCAGGACGATGAAGTGGAAGCCGGTCTGGAGCAATTGCATCAGCTGTATGACGTGATGCGCCACGACAAACGTGAGCCGGGCAAGCTCAGCGAGCTGAAGTTTGGCCTGGAGTGCGGCGGGTCCGATGGCCTGTCTGGCATTACCGCAAACCCTATGCTGGGACGCTTCTCGGACTACATGATTGCGAACGGCGGCACCACGGTATTGACCGAGGTTCCGGAGATGTTCGGCGCAGAACGCATCCTGATGAGCCACTGCCGTGACGAAGAGACGTTTGAAAAAACCGTCACCATGGTGAACGACTTCAAACAGTATTTCATCGCGCACAATCAGCCGATTTACGAGAACCCATCGCCGGGTAACAAAGCGGGTGGGATCACCACGCTTGAAGAAAAATCCCTCGGCTGCACGCAAAAAGCGGGCGCAAGCCAGGTGGTCGACGTGCTGCGCTACGGCGAACGTTTGAAAACCCACGGACTAAACCTGTTAAGCGCACCGGGGAATGACGCCGTAGCCACCAGTGCGCTGGCGGGCGCGGGCTGTCATATGGTGCTGTTCAGCACCGGTCGCGGAACGCCTTACGGTGGCTTTGTACCGACGGTCAAAATTGCCACCAACAGCGAACTGGCGGCGAAGAAAAAGCACTGGATCGATTTTGATGCAGGCCAGCTTATTCACGGAAAAGCGATGCCGCAGCTGCTGAATGAGTTTGTTGAAACGATCGTAGAGTTTGCCAACGGCAAGCAGACCTGTAACGAGAAGAACGACTTCCGCGAGCTGGCGATCTTTAAGAGCGGTGTGACGCTGTAAGTCGTTATGTTTAAAAAAAACGGCGTTTCCCTATGGAACGCCGTTTTTTTATGGTTATTAACGCTGAAATCAAACCCCTACCCCCGTAGTGGGACCAGGTAAAGGGATTTCAGTCCCAAAATGGGACTGTCAGGACTAGCCGCGCAGCGCATTCTTCGCTAAACGCGCATCTTCCGCCTGGCACACCGCGGCGGTAAACATCACGTCGGTCGACGAGTTAATCGCGGTTTCGCAGGAGTCCTGCAATACGCCGATGATGAAGCCTACGGCCACGACCTGCATGGCGATTTCGTTCGGGATGCCGAACATATTACACGCCAGCGGGATCAACAGCAGCGAGCCGCCGGCCACGCCGGATGCACCGCAGGCGCACAAGGCCGCCACGACGCTCAGCAGCAGCGCAGTCGGAATATCCACCGGAATGCCCAGCGTGTTCACTGCCGCCAGCGTCAACACCGTAATGGTGATTGCTGCGCCCGCCATGTTCACCGTTGCGCCCAAAGGAATGGATACGGAGTAGGTATCGCGGTCCAGGTTGAGCTTCTCGCACAGCGCCATGTTTACCGGGATATTTGCCGCCGAACTGCGGGTGAAGAACGCCGTCACGCCGCTTTCGCGCAGGCACAACATCACCAGTGGATACGGATTGCGGCGAGTTTGCAGGAATACCAGCAGCGGGTTAATCACCAGCGCCACCACCGCCATACAGCCAACCAGCACCAGCAGCAGCTGGGCATAGCCCCACAGCGCGGAGAAACCGGTGGTGGCGAGCGTGGAAGAGACCAGGCCAAAAATACCAATTGGCGCAAAGCGAATCACCAGCTTCACGATAAACGTCACCGCGTCGGAAAGGTCATTGATCAGATTTTTAGTGGTCTGATTACTGTGACGCAGGGCAAAGCCCAGGCCCACGGCCCACACCAGAATGCCAATGTAGTTGGCATTGATCAGCGCGTGAATCGGGTTGGCAACAACGCTCATCAACAGACTATGCATCACCTCAACAATGCCTGCGGGTGGCGTAATATCGGTCGCGCCCGTCGCCAGTTGCAGCGTGGAAGGGAAGATAAAGCTGACCACTACTGCGGTCAGCGCCGCAGAGAACGTGCCCAACAAATACATCCACAGAATAGGGCGGATATTGGTTTTTTGTCCGTGCTGGTGGTTGGCAATGGAAGCCATTACCAGCGTTAACACCAGTATCGGTGCCACCGCTTTCAGCGCGCCAACAAATAACGTGCCGAGCAGGCCGGTGGCGATGGCGGCAGGTTTGGATACCAGCGCCAGCAGGATGCCCAGTACCAGGCCGATCAGGATTTGCTTCACGAGGCTGCCTTGCGCCAGGCGCTTGAACAGACCCGAAGATTGCACGGTCATAGTGATTCCTTAAGTGAAATTGTGTTCCATCCTGGATGTGCTCGATGTCACATTTATGTCCGGATGTAAGTAAATGTTTGCCTGAATGAGTATAAGGAATGCGGGCGGAGGGGGAAGCGTAAAATGCTGGATTTTACGAGTTGCATCATATTATTTAACTGTTAGTTTACATATTTGCCGGTTGGCATGCTTTAAAAGCCCGGCAAGCGAAGCGCCGCCGGGCAAAAGCAAACTTACTGAATCTGCTGTTTCTTGTCGTTACGATGGTTAACCCAGGCGTTAATCACCAGCGTCAGCGCCAGAATACCAAACACGATACCCAACGAAATGGCGATCGGAATGTGGTAGAAATCGACGATCAACATCTTGATACCGATAAACACCAGAATCACCGACAGACCGTATTTCAGCATCGTGAAGCGCTCCGCCACGCCAGCCAGCAGGAAGTACATCGCACGCAGGCCGAGGATCGCAAACAGGTTAGAGGTCAGCACGATAAACGGATCGGTGGTCACCGCGAAAATCGCCGGAATACTGTCGACCGCAAAAATCACGTCGCTCAGTTCGACCAGAATCAGCACCAGCAGCAGCGGCGTGGCAAACAGCAGGCCGTTTTTGCGCACGAAGAAATGCTCGTTATCGATAGTGTCGGTCATGCGCAGATGGCTGCGGATCCACTTCACCAGCGGCTTCTCGCCAATACCGGTTTCGTCCTCTTTCGCCAACGCCATCTTGATACCAGTGAACAGCAGGAACGCGCCGAACACGTACAGCAGCCATTCGAACTGGGTAATCAGCCAGCTGCCGGCAAAGATCATGATGGTACGCAGGATAATCGCACCCAGCACGCCGTAGACCAGCACGCGACGCTGCAGGGCAGCAGGAACGGCAAAGTAGCTGAACAGCATTAACCAGACGAAGACGTTATCGACGGCGAGGGCTTTTTCAATCAGATAGCCGGTGAGGAACGCCAGCGCCTGAGGATCGGCCACCGCGCGGCCTTCGGTTGAGGCCAGATACCACCAGAAGGCGGCACAGAAAAGCAGAGAGAGGGTGATCCACACCAGTGACCAGGCGGCGGCCTGTTTCATGGTCATACCATGTGCGCCGCGACGGCCCTGCAAAAAGAGGTCGATCGCCAGCATGATGACCACGACCACTGCGAATCCGCCCCATAACATTGGAGTGCCGACAGAGTGCATATTTTTTTCCTTACGCGTAAAAAACAAAACGGCTAACGTCAGAAGACGATAGCCGTTGCGTTTTTTATGCAGGGACCTCGCCTTCCGGCAAGGTCTCACTTACAACCAAAAAGAACACGATAGCGTGACTCTCTTTCGTTGCCCGGCGACCGGATGCGGTATGACACGCATCGTAATGACGACCCACCGGCAATGAAGTTACTCCCCTTTGCAGGTAACAAAATATGTCAGATCATGAGTTTCGTCAATGCCTGACAGGATCCTATTACACAGCTTTACGCGATTGCTTCCGCGCTTACGCCATCTGCCGGGAAGACTACGCCAGTCTGGCGACGGATTTCCGTTTGCAGTTTGGCCGTGGTGCGACTCACGGCAAGCCCAGGGTGATTCACTTCATTGTTCTCTACCAGACGCGCGAAGACCTCTGCCTCATAGAGCATAGTGTTAATATGCTGAGGCTGCGTCAGCTCCTGTGGCTTACCGCCGCGTGGTACAAAGCTGACCTTCTGGCATTCAGAGATTTTCTCGATAACCATTGAACCGGCTTCGCCCTGAATCTCGCTCGGTAACACCGAATCGCTGACTTTGGAGTGTTGTAGCGTGACGCTGAAATCACCGTAATCCAGTACCACGACACCGTGCGCGTCCACGCCACTGTCCAGCAGGCTGGCCGTTGCACTCACGCCGTGCGGCTCACCCCACAGCGCCACAGCGGACGCCAGGCAGTAAAAACCGATATCCATAATCGACCCGTTAGAGAAGGCCGGATTAAAGGTATTGGGATTTTCGCCGTCCAGATAGCGCTGGTAGCGCGAAGAATACTGGCAGTAGTTAATAAAGGCTTTACGCACCTTGCCAAGTTTTGGCAACGACTGCTGCAACAGCAGGAAGTTAGGCAGGCTGGCAGTTTTGAAGGCCTCGAACAACACCACCTGATTTTCGCGCGCCAGCGCAATGGCGGCTTCGACTTCCTGAATATTTGATGCCAGCGGTTTCTCGCAAATCACATGTTTTTTATGTGCGAGGAACAGCAGGGTTTGCTGAGAATGCAGTGAATTGGGGCTGGCAATATAGACCGCGTCAATCGCATCGCTTTGAGCCATCTCATCAAGCGAGGTAAACAGATGCTCGACGAGATAATCGTTCGCGAAAGTCTGCGCCTGTTCAAGGCTGCGAGAATAAACTGCGGTGAGCTTATATTTGCCGGTTTCATGGGCGGCGTCGACGAACTGGCGTGTTATCCAGTTTGTACCAATAACTGCGAAACGTATCATAAACGTTTACGTACTCCGTAGCGGGGAACCTTTTGTCACTGTAGCACGTGTTTTTTTCAAAACCAGTGCGCTATTCCGCATTACCTTTTAACGATAAATGCGTTAGCCACAACCGCGTATCAAACTCCAGCTGGTGATACTGTGGCTCCATATGACAGCATAAAGAATAGAACGCCTTGTCGTGTTCTTTCTCTTTCAGATGCGCCAGCTCATGCACCACAATCATGCGCAAAAATGCTTCCGGTGCGTTGCGAAAAACGGTCGCCACGCGGATCTCTGCTTTGGCCTTCAGCTTGCCGCCCTGCACGCGCGAAATGGCGGTGTGTAAACCTAGCGCGTTTTTCAACACGTGGATCTTGTTGTCATACATCACTTTATTGATTGGCGGGCCGCTCTTCAGATATCGGTTTTTCATATCCTGCGTATACTGCCAAAGGGCCTTATCGGTCGCGAAATCGTGGGTGCCTGGATAGCGTTTTTCCAGCACTGTTCCCAGCTTTTGCTCGGTGATTAACGTGCGAACCTGAGTCAGTAAATTCTCCGGATAGCCCTGGAGATAAGTTAGTTGGTTCATCAAAGCCCCAAATGAAGATGAAAACGGGTATACTCACGCACCCTTTTCAGGGATACGCCAAATTTTACCATTCAGGAGGGCCGATGAGCCACTTAGACAACGGTTTCCGTTCACTCAACCTTAAACGTTTCCCGGAAACGGACGACGTTAACCCGCTACAGGCGTGGGAAGCGGCGGATGAATATTTGCTGCAACAGTTGGATGACACCGAAATCAGCGGCCCGGTTCTGGTCCTGAATGATGTTTTCGGCGCGCTGGCCTGTGCGTTAGCCGAGCATACACCTTACAGCATCGGCGATTCTTATCTCAGTGAACTCGCCACCCGCGAGAACCTGCGCCATAACGAGATTGCTGAATCCAGCGTCAAGTTCTTAGACAGCACCGCGGAATACCCGCAGGCGCCGGGCGTAGTGCTGATTAAAATCCCTAAAACGCTGGCCCTGCTCGAACAGCAACTGCGCGCACTGCGTCTGGTCGTAACGCCGCAAACGCGCATTATCGCAGGCGCAAAGGCCCGTGATATTCACAACTCCACGCTGGAGCTGTTCGAAAAAATTCTCGGTACCACCACCACTACGCTTGCCTGGAAAAAGGCACGTCTGATCAACTGTACCTTCAGCGAGCCTGCGCTGGTTGATGCACAGCAGATGTTAAGTTGGAAGCTGGAAGGCACCGACTGGACCATCCACAACCACGCGAACGTCTTCTCCCGCACCGGGCTGGACATTGGCGCGCGCTTCTTCCTTGAAAATCTGCCTTCTAACCTGGAAGGCGAAATTGTCGATCTCGGCTGTGGTAACGGCGTGGTCGGCCTGACGCTGCTGGAGAAAAACCCGGAGGCGAGCGTCCTCTTTACCGATGAATCGCCAATGGCCGTGGCCTCCAGCCGTCTGAACGTCGAAACTAACATGCCTGAAGCGTTGGATCGCTGCGAGTTTATGATCAATAACGCGCTGTCAGGTGTAGAGCCGTTCCGCTTTAACGCCGTGCTGTGTAACCCACCGTTCCACCAGCAGCATGCGCTGACGGATAACGTCGCGTGGGAGATGTTCCACCACGCCAGGCGCTGCCTGAAAATCAACGGCGAGCTGTACATCGTGGCGAACCGTCACCTGGATTACTTCCACAAGCTGAAGAAGATCTTCGGTAACTGCACCACGATCGCCACCAACAACAAATTCGTGGTGCTTAAAGCCGTGAAGCTAGGCCGTACTCGCTAGATTTCCAGCGCTAAACGGGTGCCCTGCGCAATCGCGCGCCGGGCATCCAGCTCCATCGCCACGTCGCACCCGCCAATCAAATGCACTGTTTTGCCCGCCCTTAACAGCGGCTCCGCCAGCTCACGACGCGGTTCCTGCCCGGCACACAAAATCACGTTATCCACGCGCAGTAACTGTGGTTCTCCGCCGATCAACACGTGCAATCCTTCATCGTCGATCTTCTGATAGCTCACCGCTGGGATCATCTTCACACCGCGTGAAAGCAGGGTGGCGCGGTGGATCCAACCGGTGGTTTTGCCCAGTCCATCGCCCGGCTTGCTGGCTTTGCGCTGGAGCATCACAATCTGACGCGGGCTTTTTGGCAACTGTGGCCCTTCCGGGCGCAGTCCACCCGCCTGATTCAGGCTGGTATCGATACCCCATTCCACGCAAAACTCGGCGATATTCTGGCTGGTGGCCTCGCCCGGCTGGCTTAAGTACATTGCGGTATCAAAGCCGATCCCGCCGCAGCCGATAATCGCCACCTTCTCGCCCACCGGCATTTTGTCGCGCAGCACGTCGAGATAGCTCAGTACCTTTGGATGATCGACACCCTCGATCTCTGGCGTGCGCGGTGCGATCCCGGTGGATAAGATCGTTTCATCGAATTCGGCCAGATCGCTGGCGGTGACAAACTGGTTAAGACGCAGATCTACGCCCGTCAGCTCGATCATGCGGCGGTAATAGCGCAGCGTTTCGTAAAACTCCTCTTTGCCGGGGATCTGCCTGGCGATAGTAAACTGCCCGCCGATCTCAGCTGCGGCGTCAAACAGCGTCACCGAATGGCCGCGTGACGCAGCATTGACGGCAAACGCTAACCCTGCCGGACCCGCACCGACCACGGCCAGGCGTTTCTTTGTCATCGCGGGAACAATGGGCATTTTCGTTTCATGGCAGGCACGCGGATTCACCAGGCACGAGGTCACTTTGCCGGCGAAAATCTGATCCAGACAGGCCTGGTTACAGCCGATGCAGGTGTTGATCTCATCCGCCCGGCCGCTCTGCGCTTTGGACAGCAGTTCCGCATCAGCCAGGAACGGGCGCGCCATTGACACCATATCGGCATCACCGTTTGCCAGTAGATCTTCCGCTACCTGCGGATCGTTAATCCGGTTGGTAGTGACCAGCGGGATCGACACTTTGCCTTTCAGCTTGCGCGTCACCCAGCTAAACGCCGCGCGCGGCACGGCGGTGGCGATGGTCGGAATGCGTGCCTCATGCCAGCCGATGCCGGTGTTGATGATGGTGGCTCCGGCGGATTCAATCGCCTGCGCCAGCTGCACGGTCTCTTCAAAAGTGCCGCCGCCCTCGACCAGGTCGATCATCGACAGGCGAAACACGATGATAAAATCGATGCCGACACGCTCACGTACCGCGCGCACCACTTCAACGGCGAAGCGCATTCGGCGTGCATAATCGCCACCCCAATCGTCGTCGCGGTGGTTGGTACGGGCAGCCAGGAATTCGTTAATCAGATAGCCTTCAGAACCCATCACCTCGACGCCGTCGTAGCCCGCTTCACGCGCCAGCGCGGCGCAGCGAGCGAAATCGTCGATGAGCGTCAGGATCTCGTCATGGGTCAGGGCATGGGGAGTAAAGCGGTTAATCGGTGCCTGAATGGCGGACGGTGCCACCAGATGCGGCTGATAGCTGTAGCGCCCGGTATGCAGGATTTGCAGCGCGATTTTGCCGCCTTCTTTGTGTACCGCGTCGGTCACCATTCTGTGATGGGGTAACTGTGCCACATCGTTAAGCACCGCACCGCCCTGCATGGTCACGCCGGACGGCGCGGGCGCGACGCCGCCGGTGACGATAAGCGCTACGCCGTGACGGGCGCGCTCGGCGTAAAATGCCGCCAGACGCTCGGCCCCGTCGGGACGTTCTTCCAGTCCGGTATGCATCGAGCCCATCAATACACGATTTTTGAGGGTAGTGAACCCTAGATCGAGCGGGGCAAACAACGACGGGTAGCAGCTCATAATCTCTTCCAATGTAAAATTATTGTTATGTGGTCGGATGAGTTATTAATTTAGCCAGTCGCGAGGAAAAGGGAAAAGGGGAGTGTGGTGAATGTGATGGGATTCAAAGATTGGGTGCGGTCTGGGCCCCTCACCCTAACCCTCTCCCCATGTCCCCGGACCGTACACCCCAAAGGGGAGAGGGTTAGGGTGAGGGGCGAATGGCACGCACCAGCCCCGGAGCCTGCCACATCGACGTGGTTAGCCCGCTATCCACCAGACCGAGCTGGTCGGCGTACACCGCCTGCCATTTTTGCATCATCCCGTCGTACAGGTCGCGGTGTTCAAGATTCGGCGTAAACTCCCGGCTCCATTTCACCAGTCGTTCTCCTGTGCTGGCCATATCGCTGAACAGTCCAGCGCCCGTACCTGCCGCGATCGCGCAGCCCAGCGCGGTGGCTTCTTTTACTTCCGGTACGCGCACCGGCAGACCGGTGACGTCGCTCAGAATCTGACTCCACAGCGCGCCTTTTGCGCCGCCGCCAGCGAACACCAGGCCTTCAAACGTCACGCCGGAAAAACGCGAAATCTGCGTCAGATTACAGGCCGAGACAATCGCTGCGTTCTCTTCCAGCGCACGGAACAGCGTGGCTTTGTTGCATTTTTCCGGGTCGATGGAGAGGTTAATAAACGACGGCGCGGCGTGATACCACTGCTTAAAATGCATCGCATCGGAAAATATCGGCATCACGCCGTGAGAGCCTGCGGGAACCCGCGCGGCCATCTCTTCGAGTAGGGCATAGGCGTCCATCCCCATCCGCTCGGCAATCAGTTTTTCTTCCGCGCAAAAGGCGTCGCGGAACCAGCGCATCGTCAGCCCGGTAAAGAAGCTGATCGACTCCGCCTGCGCCATGCCGGGGATCACATGCGGATTCACGCGGATGTTCATCTCCGGATCGGTACGCACCTGCGGCAGATTAACCACCTGCTGCCAGAAAGTGCCGCCCAGCACGGCGGTTTGGCCCGCGCGTACCACGCCCAACCCCAGACAGCCCAACTGCACGTCGCCGCCGCCCATGACGACCGGCGTACCTTCACGCAGGCCGCATTGTTGCGCAGCCGCCTTCGTCACCGCACCAAGAACGGTGCCCGTTTCTTTTACCGGAGAGAGAATATCGGCGCGAAGCCCAGCCATATCCAGCAGGGCTGGTCGCCAGTCGCGGCTGAACAGATCGAGCATCCCGGTGGTGCCTGCGTTGGACGGATCGACAGCCAGTTCGCCGGAAAGCTTCGCCGCCAGCCAGTCACTAATCATGGTGATGGTGGCGGCCTGGCGATAAATATCCGGGCGATGGTGCGCCAGCCACAGCAGGCGCGGCATGGCGCTCAGGGCTAGCGTCTGGCCCGACACGTCATACACTTCGGATTCAAAACGGAAGTCGTGGATCTCTTTAAGCTCCGCGACCTCGCGGCTGGCGCGCGCATCGACGTTGGCGCAGGCCCAGATGGCATCACCGTTACGATTATATAAAACGATACCTTCGCGCATGGAACAGCAGGCAACGGACTGAATATCCGCCGGGCTCAGGCGCGCGCGTTCCAGCGCCTGATAAATGCACTGGCAGGCCAGCCGCCAGTTGGTGTCGAGATCGAACTCCATTGAGCCGGGGACATTCTCTACGCTCAGGTGCTTCCATTCCGCCTGGCCGACGGCAATCTGGCTGCCGTGTAAATCAAAAATCACAGCGCGAACGCTGCCCGTCCCTGCATCTAACGCTAAAAGGTAACTCATGAGCTTGCCTCGTGGTTGGCACAGGGCGGGCGGCTTATTTCGCCAAATCCAGCACCGCGCGGGCTGTCGTCTCCTCCGTCACCAGGCCGTTGATCAGGCGGCCTTTCAGTGCGGCATAAATCGCCTCTGCTTTTTCTTCCCCTCCGGCCACGCCAACGATGGTGGGCAATTGCGCCAGTTCATCGAGCGTGACGCCCAGTAATTCACGGTGAATATCCAGATCCTCAACGCGTTCACCCGCTGCGTTCAGGAAATAGCCGAGGATATCGCCGACCGCACCTTTGCGCGCAAACATCAGCTGTTCACCTTCGCTGATATAGCCGGAGCGCAGGATAGTGGCATCACGGTGCTGGTTTATCGCACCAATGCCGACTACGGCCACATCGGCGGCGGTGGCGGCGAGGATCACATCCCGCACGCTGGTCTCACGACGCAAAATCCCGGCGACTTCTGCTGACGACACGCGCAGCGGCGCGGGGATCATGCTCACGCGACAGGCCGCATCCAACTGACCAATCCCGGTCATATAGGGGCCAACGCCGCCCGAGAGCGTCACCAGCCGTACCTGCTGAGAGCTAATAAAGCCGCTTAAGTGCTGCAAACAGCTCATGGTGGTTTCACCAAATCCCACTGCCAGCAGCTGGCCCGGCTCAAGCACGCCCATCAAAGACTGCGCCGCACCGATGCCCAAACGCACGTTCATCGGCGGCGTGTTGAGCGCCGGTAAGACGCGCGCCAGCTTTAGCCCAAAGCGCTGTTGCAGCTCGGTTTCCAGCGCCAGACAGCCCTCGTAGCGAGAATTTATCTGCACGCGGATCACGCCCGACTGGCGTCCTTTTTCCAGTAAACGAGAAATCTTGAGGCGCGGCAGACCTAAGCGCTCACCAATATCGTTCTGCGTCAGGCCATCGTGGTAGTAACACCACGCCACACGAGCGACCAGTTCCTCTTCTGCCAGCGCCAGCCTGGCAAACCGGCTCTCCTCTGCAATGCGTTTATCGCTCATATTTGAACTCTTATAAAAATTTAGATCATATGTTCGTGATGACGCGGTCTGAAAATGTGAGCCACGCGGCAAAACGGATCTTTTAGAATGATTCTGCTCTATCTGGATCTTAATCGATGAAACTGTGATCCCTGCACGGTTGTAAATATAGTTCACCGTCTACGCTTTTGAACATTATTAAATTAAAAAATCATTTGTTCAAAAGCGGAGCGATGATGACGGCACTGATTGAGGCTCGCGGTATCCACAAACAGTTCTCGGGGATACCAGTACTGAAAGGCATTGATTTCGCGCTGCTTTCCGGGCAGGTGCATGCGTTGATGGGCGGTAACGGTGCGGGTAAATCGACGCTGATGAAAATCATCGCCGGGGTGGAAAACGCCGACGACGGTGAACTTTACGTCGAGGGCAAGCCTTTTGCGCGTCTCAAACCCGATCAGGCGCATCAGTTGGGCATCTACCTGGTGCCGCAAGAATCCATGCTGTTTCCCAATCTGACCGTGCGCGAAAATATCCTGTTTCGCCTGCCACGTGATAAAAACCTCGAACAGCGGCTCGGGGATAAACTTCAGCAGCTCCAGTGCCAGCTCAATCTTGACGCCTCTGCCAGCACCTTAGAAGTGGCGGATCAGCAGATGGTGGAGATCCTTCGCGGGCTGATGCGTGAGGCCAGGATCCTGATCCTCGACGAACCCACGGCGTCTTTAACGCCCGGCGAAACCGAACGCCTGTTTCGCCAGATCCGCGCGCTACAGGAGCAGGGTGTAGGAATTGTATTTATCTCGCACAAATTGCCCGAGATCCGCCAGCTTGCCAGCCACGTCTCGGTGATGCGCGACGGGGCGATCGTGCTGAGCGGAGAGACCGAAAAGTTTGATGACAACGCGCTGATCGCCGCCATGACGCCGGTCAGCCGCGAGCAGGGTCTGAGCGATACGCAAAAGCTGTGGCTCGCGCTGCCGGGTAATCGACGCACGCAGGCGCAGGACTTCCCGGTTCTGCGGGTTGAGGATCTAACGGGCGAGGGGTTTATCGATCTGAGTCTTGAGATCTACGCGGGTGAGATCGTTGGCCTTGCCGGGCTGGTAGGATCCGGGCGCACTGAATTTGCTGAAACGCTGTACGGGCTGCGCCCGACGCGCGGTGGGCGAATCTGGCTGGAAAATCAGGAGATCGGCGGGGATTCGGTGCTTTCGCGGCTGGAGAAAGGTCTGGTTTATCTGCCGGAAGACAGGCAGGTTTCCGGCTTGTTCCTCGATGCGCCCATTCGCTGGAACACCGTTGCGCTCAATGAACCCTCCGTATGGCAGCAGCGCAAGCGTGAGGCAGCGGTGGTGGAACGTTATCACCGTGCACTAGGGATCAAGCTCAATCACCCGGATCAGCCCGTGCGCACGCTGTCCGGCGGCAATCAGCAGAAGGTGCTGCTGGCGCGCTGTCTGGAGGCCAACCCGCTGCTGCTGATCGTCGATGAACCGACTCGCGGTGTGGACGTCTCCGCCCGCGCAGATATCTATGGGCTTCTCAAAAGCGTGGCGGCGCAGAACGTGGCGGTACTGATGATCTCAAGCGATCTTGATGAATTCCCCGGCCTGGCTGACCGCGTGCTGGTGATGCATCAGGGGGTGCTCAGCGGTGAACTGCCGCGCCACGCCGTCAGCCTTGACCGCATGATGGCGCTGGCCTTCGGAGGGCAACCATGAAGACGTTACTGAAAAATCGTGAACTGAGCGCTTTCCTGGCCATTCTGGCGCTATTCGGCGTGCTGGTGACGCTCAACCCGGCTTATTTGAGCTTTCAGACGCTGGGGATGATCTTTGCCAGCTCGCAGATTCTGATCCTGCTGGCACTGGGTGCGACGCTGGTGATGCTGACGCGCAACATCGACGTGTCCGTAGGATCGACCGTCGGGCTGTGTGCGATTGCGGTCGGAGTGGCGCTAAACAACGGCTATAGCCTGCCAATTTCGATGCTGTTTGCGCTGTTGATTGGCGGGCTGGCAGGAGCCTTTAACGGCCTGCTGGTCGTCGGCTTGCGTATTCCGGCGATTGTCGCGACGCTCGGCACGCTCGGGCTGTATCGCGGCGGCATGCTGCTGTGGACCGGCGGAAAATGGATTGAAGGATTACCGCCCAGTCTGAAATCGCTTTCGGAGCCGATTGCGGTCGGCGTGTCGCCGCTCGGTTTTTTGGTGCTGATCCTGTCCGGCGTTAGCGCCTGGCTGTGGTCGCGCACCGCCTTTGGCCGGGATTTCTATGCCGTCGGTGATAACCTGGCCGCCGCGCGCCAACTCGGCGTGGCGGTGAACCGCACGCGCATGATCGCCTTCACGCTGAACGGGATGCTCGCCGCCTGCGCGGGGATCGTCTTTGCGTCGCAAATCGGGTTTGTGCCCAACCAGACCGGCAGCGGCCTGGAGATGAAAGCCATCGCCGCCTGCGTGCTGGGCGGCATTTCCCTGCTCGGCGGCACGGGCACGCTTGTCGGCGCGTTTCTCGGCGCATTCTTCCTCACCCAAATTGACACCGTGCTGGTGCTGTTCAGGCTTCCGGCGTGGTGGAACGATTTTATTGCTGGTTTAGTTCTACTGGGCGTCCTGGTGCTCGACGGGCGATTGCGTCAGGCGTTGACGCGTCATCAACGGGCGCTGAAGTACAGCCGCTTCCAGCCGGGCAATAAAGGGGGAAAGCACGTCACCCCGTTTCCCAAACGCAAAAAAGAGGTGGCGTAAATGAAGCTTAACTGGGAAATCACGCTGCTGATATTGCTGGTGCTGGAGATCCTGCTCTTTGGCGCGATTAATCCCCGCATGCTGGATATCAATATGCTGCTGTTTAGCACCAGCGATTTTATCTGCATCGGCATCGTGGCGCTGCCGCTGACGCTTGTGATTATCAGCGGCGGAATTGATATCTCTCTGGGTTCTACCGTCGGCCTGTGTGCGATTGCGCTGGGCGTGATGATGCAGTCCGGTCTGCCGATGATGATTGCCGTCCCGCTGACGCTACTGCTCGGCCTGCTGTGCGGATTGTTTAACGCCGCGCTTATCCATTACACCGGCATCAGCCCGCTGGTGATAACCCTCGGTACGCTGTATCTCTACGGCGGCGGGGCGCTACTGCTTTCCGGCATGGCTGGCGCAACCGGATACGAGGGCATTGGCGGCTTCCCGGACCGCTTTACCGCGTTTGCGAATCTCACCGTTTTCGGCCTGCCAATCCCGCTGGTGCTGTTTGCGGTTATCACGTTCTTCTTCTGGCTCATTACCCATCGCGGGCGCTTTGGTCGACATCTGTTCCTGATTGGGCAAAACCCGCGCGCGGCGCGCTATGCGGCGCTGTCGGTCAACGGCATGCCGTATGCGCTGTATGGGCTTGTTGGCGTGGCATCGGCGATTGCTGCGCTGGTGATGGTCTCCTACTTTGGCTCTGCGCGTTCGGATTTAGGGCGTGATTTACTCATGCCTGCGCTCACCGCCGCCGTGCTCGGCGGGGCCAATATTTATGGTGGTTCAGGTTCGGTAATCGGTACTGCACTGGCGGCGCTGCTGGTGGGGTATTTGCAGCAGGGTTTACAGATGGTCGGCATTCCCAATCAGGTATCCAGCGCGCTGTCAGGGGCGCTGTTAGTGGTTGTCGTGATGGGGCGCTCGTTAAGCTTGCACCGTGAATGGGTGCGCACTTTCTTCACAAAACATACCCGGAGCTTAAGATGAAAACAAAACTGATAGTGCTGGCGATAGCGCTTAGCGTGGCGTCGGCCCAGGCCGCGGATCGTATTGCGTTTATCCCGAAACTGGTTGGCGTCGGCTTCTTTACCAGCGGCGGTAACGGTGCAAAAGAGGCAGGCAAAGATCTGGGCGTGGATGTGACCTACGACGGCCCGACCGAGCCGAGCGTGTCCGGGCAGGTGCAGCTCATCAACAACTTCGTTAACCAGGGCTTCAACGCCATTATCGTCTCCGTCGTATCGCCAGATGGCCTGTGTCCGGCACTCAAGCGCGCGATGCAGCGCGGCGTGAAGGTGCTGACCTGGGATTCTGATACCAGGCCTGAATGTCGCAGCATTTACATCAATCAGGGCACGCCGGAACAGCTTGGCGGCCTGCTGGTGGAAATGGCCGGAAAGCAGGTGACTAAACCGAATGCCAAAGTGGCATTTTTCTACTCCAGCCCCACCGTTACCGACCAGAACCAGTGGGTGAAAGAGGCGAAGGCCAAAATCGAAAAAGACCATCCGCAGTGGCAGGTCGTGACCACCCAGTTTGGCTATAACGACGCCACAAAATCCCTGCAAACCGCCGAAGGGATCTTAAAAGCCTATCCGGATCTGGATGCGATTATCGCTCCGGATGCCAACGCGCTGCCCGCTGCGGCCCAGGCGTCAGAAAACCTGAAGCGTGAAGGGGTGGCGATTGTGGGCTTCAGCACGCCTAACGTGATGCGCCCTTACGTCGAGCGCGGCACGGTCAAAGCCTTCGGCCTGTGGGACGTGGTGCAACAGGGCAAAATTGCGGTCAATGTCGCCGATCGTTTACTGAAAAAAGGCGATCTTAACGTGGGCGACAGCGTGGACGTAAAAGGCGTTGGCGTGCTGAAAGTCGAGCCGAACAGCGTGCAGGGCTACCAGTATGAGGCGAAGGGCAACGGCATCGTGTTGCTGCCGGAGCGCGTGGTGTTTACCAAAGAGAATATCGACAAATACGACTTCTGACGGGGGACAAAAATGGCTGATTTAGACGACATCAAAGACGGTAAAGATTTTGGCACCGGCACGCCGCAGCAGAACGTGCCGTTCACCCTGAAAGGCTGCGGCGCGCTGGACTGGGGCATGCAGTCCCGGCTGGCGCGCATCTTCAACCCAAAAAGTAACCGCACGGTGATGCTGGCCTTTGACCACGGTTATTTTCAGGGGCCAACCACCGGGCTTGAGCGTATCGATCTCTCCATCGCGCCCCTGTTCGCCGAAACCGATGTGCTGATGTGTACGCGCGGTATTCTGCGAAGCACTGTGCCTCCCGCGACTAACAAACCGATAGTGTTGCGCGCATCCGGCGGTAACTCCATTTTGGGCGAACTGTCGAACGAGTGCGTGGCGGTAGCCATGGAAGATGCCCTGCGCCTGAACGTCTGCGCGGTGGCGGCGCAGGTCTATATTGGCAGCGAGTTCGAGCATCAGTCGATCAGCAACATTATCAAGCTGGTGGACGCGGGTAACCGCTACGGTATTCCGACCCTGGCCGTCACCGGCGTGGGCAAAGAGATGACACGCGACGCACGTTATTTCTCGCTTGCCAGCCGCATCGCCGCAGAAATGGGCGCGCAGGTGGTGAAAACCTATTTCGTTGAGGAAGGATTCGAAAAGGTCACCGCCAGCTGTCCGGTGCCAATCGTGATTGCCGGGGGCAAAAAGTTGCCGGAGCACGAGGCGCTGGAGATGTGCTTCCGCGCTATCGATCAGGGTGCATCCGGCGTGGATATGGGGCGTAACATCTTCCAGTCCAGCGCCCCGCTCGCCATGCTCAAGGCGGTAAAAAAAGTGGTACATGAGAACATGAGCGCCCGCGAGGCGTTCCAGTTCTGGCAGGAAGAAAAACAAGGAGAGGTGAAATGAACGTGACGTTAGTCGAAATCAATATTAAGCCGGAGCGCGTGGACGAGTTTCTGGACGTGTTTCGCGCCAACCACGAGGGAGCGATCAAAGAGCCGGGCAACCTGCGCTTTGACGTATTGCGGGACCCGCGCGTGAAAACCCGGTTCTTTATTTACGAGGCCTACAAAGACGACGAGGCGGTACTGGCTCATAAGAAAACGCCGCACTACCTGGCGTGCGTCGATAAGCTTGAAGCGCTAATGTCGGAGCCGCGCAAGAAACGCAGCTTCGTGGGGTTGATGCCGGAGTAGGTTAATCCCCGATGACGTGCTTTCGCACGTCATCGGGGAGAGGAAATGTTGGATTCAACCTTTGGCTTTCTGGATCGCCATGATTAATGCATCGGAGGATATTTTTCCAGACATAACGCTAATTCTCTGAATAACAGGGTTTTCTTCCTGAGGCAGGACAATAAACGTAGGTATATTTGTAAACCCGACCTGCTTGAGTAGCATCATATTGTCCTGGAATGCTTTTTCTGAAGATCCGGCCGCAGGCAATTTTTTAAATATAAAACGGACATCCGGGTTGGCATCAATGAGCGCTTGTGTAACGTTGCAGTTCACGCACTTTTCGTCCACGAAAGAAACCACGACAGCTTTCGCTTGCTTAGGCCCGACATCGGGGTCGCCGGCGGCAAGTAACCGATCGCGATGGATAACGACATTTTGCACGATAGCCTGCTGTTGCGCTATCTGCTGACGCTGGCGCAGACTTTCACCGGCGGCAACCAAAAACTCAGGATGTTCGGCAAGATACGTCGCGATGGTTTCCCCGATTTGCTCCGGGTGGGCAGCAAAATACGCTTCCGCTAATTTTCCTGTTTGTTCTACCTGAATCGGCGTGGCGGGTTCTGCACGCGTGATTGCGGGAAATGCGAGTATGGCGAACAGCAGCGGTGAAACACGGCAGAGGAAGGTTGAAACGTTCATGATGTTATTCCGTCAAAAGGGGGAGAAGTCGCTGACTACGGCACAAGGGTTTGCGTTTTTACAGGCATAATGCGGCCGTAATCATTAATCGTTTGCCAGCGAATCTGGCATGTTTTCGTAGTCTGACAACCGTCCAGTAAACGCTGGCTGAAGGGCGCAACGATTCCTGCATCATCGATACTTATGTCCCCGATCCTCAGGTTAAACAGCGTGATGTAATAGGGGGTCGGGTTGTTAATTGTTACCTTCGACTGACTTCTCGACCAGCTTATGGCCTTCCAGGCATCATCTGGTGGTCCGGTCAGCCCGGCGGGGCGATAAAAAAGCTTGAAGCGTGAGCGCACTGCCATTTGCACGCCTGTCGAGTGGTTGTTGCTGGAAGGGATCGCAGCAACGATCAAGGTGAATAGCGTCTCACGATCGGCGGGCAAACCTCCGCCGGTAAAAATCAGTCGTACCGTATTCTCCCGCGCTGGATGTAGCGAGAAAAGTTGCGGGGTGGCCACAAAGGCGGTGTGTATTGACGGCGGTGCATCTGCCCCCTGCCATGCTCCACCTGGTTCGACTTTGGTGTATATCAGATAGGATTGCTGAGAGGGGTTACGTACCGAAAAGCTGATGGACTTTTCCCCTTCGGGATAGACAAAACGCGTTCCACCGATCGTTACGCCTGCATGAACCTGGAGGGCTACAGTCCATAAAAGCACGGCAAGAATTCCCGTTCTCACGATGGCGGTGTTATGCATAGTTCAGGATAAAGGTTGACGTGGCGTTTGCTGTTCCGGTTGTTACGGTGTCTCCCGTGGCAATATAACGGGCGTAAAAGTGGAGAGCAGCCTCGTTTTGTCCGGGCATAATCAGGGTATCCTGGCTTTTGTTGCCCATCGGAATCATTGTTTTATCCTGGTTATAAATCCCTACACCAATGCCCGTTGCATAGGCTTCACCGCCAATTAATGTCAGTAAATTCGGGTTATTCTCGTCAGGTATCCCTTCGAAGCTCACACTGATTGAACCTTCTGTTCCCGCACAGTTTTCGACGTTAATGGTAAAGGGATGATAATCGGCCCCCATGCCGGCCTCTGTGAAGTAGGTGCCTGGTACACTGTCCATCGTCACCGTCAGGTTTTGCGAGTCTGGCGAAATACTGCATGTTTTTTTGGTGATAATACCCGTAATATTAATTGTGCCGTCGTGAGCCAGTGTACATTCAGGCAAGAGTGACGCCACCATAAGAGCGGTGAATAATATTTTTATGTAGTCTTTCATTTCAGCATCCTACTGATAAAGTAAATCAAAATACATAATGGCAGTAGCGTTTCCTGGCGTCACTTCGGGTAGCGTTGATTTATAACGAAGATAAAAGGTTAAGATGTTGGTGCCCTGAACAAGAGGGTAAACGCTGGACTCCTTATTATTAATGCTGACAGGCTGATTATCTGTATCAAGAATTTCTACGCCAACGCCAGTGGCCATTTCGCGCTCTGTCCCTCTTCCAGTATCTCTCAACATTAAAAGATCGGGATTATTAATGTCCGGCGTGCCGCTAAACCAGACTTTTGTTCCGTTAATGGCTCTGGAACAATTCTTTAGATCTATTGTGAAGGGCGTTGGCGACGTTGTTGTGCCCGTTGTTGGAAATTCACTGAGATCAAACGCACCAAGGTAAACAGTTTGTTCTTTACTGTTTACATCCACTTCACATGATTCGCCAATAATGGTGCCGAATATTTGAAGATTCGTCGATAAACTGTCATCGGCCTGTGTCGTAGGTAGCCATAACATTATTGCTATGGCGGAAATAAAAGTAAAAATTCTCATTTTATGGCCTTACGCAAAATCAATTCGCAGGCAGGCAAGGGCAGTGAATACACCTTCTGCTGGGGTATTACCCGTTGTGCTGATGGGGTAGGTTTTTAATGTCACATCTGCATGGCCTGAGTCATCGGTAATGAAATCAGCAGTGCTGGAGGTATCATTAGGTATCATGACCGTGCCATCTTCCTTCGCCACCACGACGCCCACATCCGCATTGTCCGTCGCCAGCGCGTCACTGATGCGGCTGTCAGCGTTGGCAACCAGGCGTAGCGTGAGATGAGCCGGTGAGATCACGTCTGCATTGCATTCAATAGGAACATTGAACGTTTTCACAGGGGCGTTAGTGGGTTTTTGTCCTGCCGCGTTAAAGGCAGAACTGTTTAGCTTCCCGAGATCTACAGTAATCGTTTGTCCGGCATTAATGACACAGTTTTGCGGCACGGTGACCGCGCCGCTGTACGTTATTTGATACACAATCGTGTTTAGTGGATCAGTGTTCGTGGTGGTGACATACACACTGAACATCACTTTTTTAGGGATAATCACGGTACCAATAAAGGGTTTGATTATTTTAATTCTGAACACAAGGTTGGAGTCGTAAACAGGGAAGGGAGTATGTGTATCTTCCATATCCACTCTGGCATCTATCCCCATGTGAACATAATCTGCGGGCGGGTAAAAAATGCCGATGTCGGAGTCGGTGATGCGCATTGCACCTGCAATATAAACCGGGTCAAGGTTCATATATTGCCACTGATCTTCAGTAAAGATAACGGGGAACGTCGTTCTGTAAGAACGCCAGGTACGTTGATCGCCGTTAGAGTGTGAGGCGCATATGGCATTAACGTTAACATCTTGGGATTTTACCAGCTCTACCGCCTGCCCCATTTGGTTTTGCTCTTTTGTTAATGTCGTTGTTAGATCGTAATTAACCGTCGAGACGGTGCCCGTATAGTTACGGCAAATTACCGCCAGGCAACTTGACGAAGATGCAAGGGTCAATAAAAAAAGAAAGATACGCAACTTCACTTATCTGCACTCCGCTTTTAAACGCAACAGGGGCTGCTTAGTTTCAGGTAATTGGTAGACGGCAACGCATTTCTTATCGTTGGATTCTCCCCATTGCACATTCAGAGATCCTTGTGTACCCATTCCGGAAAGATAGGCCTCACCGTTATCACCCACAATGGTATCGCCACCCTCATCACTGCGAGCCACGATAGCGCCAAAGGGTACCGGCTGGCCATGATGCATCAGTGTGATGAGCGCGCGTGTTCCGGTTCGGGCTTTAAACGTCGCACGGACAAGCGCCCCCTGGGTTGGGACGACGTGCGTCACCGCCTCATCAATATCAAGGTCATCGCTGAGAGAATTGGTATTCAACGCCATTCGGTTACGATGATAGGCGCTGGCATAAGGCACGACGGCATAACCTCGCCAGTCTGTGTGGATGCCGGGGCCATCTTCAATTTTAACGTTGCTTGCGCCTGGCGCAGCGATCAGAACGTTAGTGTCACCTAACGGCTGGCTGAACGTAATTCCATTCCGGTGAGCGACAATACCACCGCTGAGTCCGTAGTTGACCTGCTGGTAATCACCGTTATCGCTGTAGTTGTAGCCCAGATTCGCATTCCCATATGCGCTGTCATATTCCACGTTGGCTGTACCGCTGGCACCTGCCCCCTGATTTTGATAGCCCTGCTGAAGGCTATAGCTCATATTGTTATCTTCAAGCAGCGTACCGTTGAGCCCGGCGGTATTGGTTACCCTGCCGTCGTTATCGGAACTCACTCCATTGGTGGCATAAATGCTATTGAGTCTTTTGGTGACATCACCACCAGGATGCAGCCACAAGCTCAGTGGGAACGAGAGTGTGAATGAATATATTCGGTCACTTCCGCTCATTCCTGGCGCTTTGTTGTAGTTATAGGTCAGGTTATAACTCACTCCCTTAACCGTTCCGCTGTAGCCTAACTGAATCAGCGTGTTTTTTTCGTCAGTGTGCCAGTACGTTTGTTGGCTACCGTTGACAAACACTGAGCCAGCATTGCCAAATTGTTGAGAGATGTTTGCCTGGATTTTCCCTCGTTTTGTGTAATAGAGGTTGTAGTAATCCGTCCAGATAGGGGTGTCATCTTCGTTCTGTTCGTTTGGATTATCCTGACCGACGTAGCCCTTCATCTGCTTGTACGTCGTTTCGTCGAGGGTGTAAAAGCCTGACGTTGAGTAGCGATACCCGAGTAGCTGGAAGTTTGTGCCAAGGTTGTTCAGCGATTTGGCATATAAAAAACGCACGGACTGCCCGCTGTGTGAGCTTCCATCCGCAAGTTCACTTTGTGCGTTAGTGATATCTGCCGAAACGGCACCAAAGTTCCCCAGGTTAACGCCCGTTCCGACTGCAAACGCGGTGTATTTTTCTGTCAGCTGGGTGCCGCCGTAGGCTGTAAAACCTTTAGGAAGGCCCCAGATCAGCGAACCTTGTATGAAGTTGGTATCGTCTTGCTGATCGCTGTTACTGCGATAGCGAGCCACGGTTGCTGAATATTTAATGCTGCCTTCACGTTGTAAAACGGGCACGGCGGAATAGGGGATCGAGTAGGTATCCACGGTGCCATCAGATTCTTTTACCTCAACGACCAAATCCCCGCTGGAAGAGGTGGGGAACAAGTCATTAATGGCAAAAGCACCAGGAGGAACGTAGCTCTGGTAAATGGTGTAGCCATTTTGTTTGATGGTGACCTGAGCATTTGATTTAGCAATGCCGCGAATCGTCGGCGCGAACCCTTTCATGCTGTCTGGCAGCATATTGTCATCGGAATTAAGCTGCATGCCCCGGAATGGCAAGCTGTCAAAAACCTCTGACGTCGTGTAATTCTCACCGATCGTCAGTTTGCTTTTGAGTTGGATGATGGCGCGTTCCACGTACGTTTTAATGTGTTGCCAGCTGCTGTAGGTCTTAGATCCACTGCCGCTGTAGCTCCAGGTTGAAAAATCCCGCAGACGCCAAGGTCCGAGATTTAATCCACTGTTCAAGCCAAGGAAGTAGTTATCGGTGGTGGACCCGTAATCGCCATCATTGCGGCTATGCGAGCCGGTAAAGTCGTAATTTAGCATCAGGGCGTTGATGCCTTCGTCCCACTGTTCTGGTGGAATATAACCCCGCGCGTTGTTTCGTAAAGCCGCTTGCGGAATGCTGATATCCAGACGCTGATGTTCAAAATCGAACATCGTACTGGCCGCTGGAATAAGAGACGAAATATCAACGCAGCTATTTGCGCCGTCACCTTTTAATGCCGGGAAGGCATCGGTATTCACACCCATCGTATCGAGCGCATTTAGCGTCAGGCAGGGCGACAAGCCGGTATCATCATCCGTCGGTTTTGACGTCTTACGCACGTTGAATGTCATATCGCGCGAGGCCAGAAAATTTTCATTCAGCCATACGTCAATCCGATAGACCCCGGGTGCTTGTCCGGCAGCGCTAAAACGTGATAAATCAGCCACCGCAGAAGGGTCGCTTGAGAGAAACGCGGGGTTAAAATAATAACTTGCGCTTGCGTTGAGGGATGCCATAGCACCCAGCATAGCCAATGTGAGAGAGGCTAACCGGTGAAGGACAATCCTTGTCTTCTGCTTTTTAGACTTCATATGTTTCAGCCTGCTGTAACCCGCTATGATCTAAATTCTTCCTGAAAAACGTTATGCGCCAGGGCATGCCTGAACAGGGGTAATGGCCCCAAAATCATTCACTGTCTGGAAACTCACTTTGCCGCTTTGACCGGCAGGGATATCCACAATCAGGTTGTTCATTGGTGCAACCATCGTGTTGGCTAACTTCGAGGCACCTGCTTTGAACTGCACCAGCGAGACGTAGTAAGGCGAAGGGTTGTTGATGGTGAGTTTTCCATTCGTCATCTGGCAGCGCAGGGTTTTGGGGGCATCAATTGAAAGTGTTGGCAGCTTTTTAGGTCGAATAAAAAGCTTAATGACACTTTGCGTGGCAATTTGCAGCGTATTCCCTTGCAGCTTACTTTTATCCACAGAGGGTATTGCTTTACTGTTGAAATAAAAAACACTTTCTCTGTCTGTTGGTAGATTAGGACCGACATACATGATACGCACGGTGTTTTCTTTCTTAGGATGCATAACAAAAAGAGGAGGGGTGATAATAAAGTCCGAAGACTTGCTTTGGTCTGCATTAGTAACCCATGACTGCACCAAAAAAACGTTACTTTCAGAGGTGTTTGTAACAGGAAGCGATATCTGTTTATCCCCCTGAGGGTAGATAATTCGCGTTGCACCCAGCCCAATTCCTCCTGCTTGAGCCGTTGTCGTCACAGTCGCCGCAATGAAAAGAGTATTTGTTATTAATGTACTCACAAAAGTTTTTCGGGTGAATCGTGTCATTTATTAATCACTTAATTGAATACGTTGGATAAAAAGCTAGGTGACGCCTATGTATTTAATCTATATGAACTGGGTTGAATGCATTAATATGATGAATCTCCTTCGCAAATACATGCGAAGGAGATGGCGGTAATAAGTAATGCCAGATTAGGAATAAACCATCTGGAAGGTTGCGGTAGACGCGACATTACCTGGTGTTGCTTCACCTGTTGCGATGTAGTCAACGCTCAGTGGGATAATGTTCTCACCGTTAATTAAACCGACAGCGGAAGAGGTCGTACCCAGATTCAGATTTTTGCCATCTGGTCCAAACAGTTGCAGCGCGACGTTCAGGGCAGAACCTGCACCCGCCGTGTTTGCCATGGCGCCAGGTTGAGTTGCATCCTGCTGTGCGTTAAAGATAACGGCTGCGTTCTGGCTAATTGAGGTATCGCAATCTTCCAGCTTAATATGGAAATCTTCTTTCTGATTCGCCAGCATACCAGCTGCGGTCAGTTTTACGGTGCGTACCTGGCTCAGGATGACGGTCTGGTCAACAGAATCTGCTGCGACTGAACACGCGGCATTAACCACCTGACCAACGAAATTAACGGTACCACCACTTACTGTTGTGCTTTCCGCCTGCGCACTCATGACCATGCCGTTTGCCATAACGGCAGCAACAACCATTGCTAAAACATGCTTTTTCATACAAGTCCTTTTAAGTTAATATTTTTCTGCCAAACTGAAACAATCAATGCCATTCCCGGAGTGTTTGCGTCTATGATGTGTAAAATCAATTTTATTAAGAAATAATTCAACTCGTGTAAAGGTGATTAATAAATAGTGATTTTTGATACACATTAGATTTGCGGTGTTTATTTTAAGGGTATAATAATATTATATCAAGGTATTGCCATGGTATTTGGCATTAGGAATTCTTAAATAGACTTTAACCAATGATTCATAGTTGTCAGTTATGAATATTTCAATTTTACGCCAGTAATGTGGTTTTTTTGAACATTTAACAGGTTGTTATAAGGTAAAAGCTATTTGTATTAATATAATATTAATTATCTTTTTTATTTTTTTAGGCCATTTTTGATAGTGCCTGATGATGATTTTTTATTACATATACAATATTATCAAGGTTGAAATAAACGCCCCTGTGCATAAGGGGCGTTGAGATCACGCTTCTTCCACGCTCACCCGCAGTGCTGCCAGCGCTTTACGTGTTGCTTTCAGCACCTGCTCACACTGCTCAATGCTCAGCGTCAGCGGCGGTTCGATGCGAATGGTTTTGGAGTTATTAAGCGTTCCCGCGACCAGAACCCGCTGGCGGAACATCTCGCTTGCGAAGCTATAGCCGGTTTCGTTATCGACAAACTCAATTGCCATCAGCATGCCCTTACCGCGCGCATCCTGTACCAGGTCCGGATATTCACGGCCCAGTTGCAGAAAACCATCCAGCAGCATGTCGCCTTTTTGCTCGGCTTGCGCAGGCAGGTTTTGATCAAGCAACACGTTGATGGTCGCCAGCGCCGCCGCGCAGGAGAGCGGGTTGCCGCCGAAGGTGGTGGTGTGCAGGAAAGGGTTATCGAACAGCACCGAGAACACCTCTTCGGTGGCGACCGTTGCGCCAATCGGCATCACGCCGCCGCCGAGCGCTTTGGCCAGACAGAGAATGTCGGGGTGGACGTTCTCGTGCTCGCAGGCAAACATCTTGCCGGTGCGGCCCATCCCGGTTTGCACTTCATCCAGGATCAGCAGCGCACCAAACTCATCGCACAGCTTGCGCACCGCTGGCAGATAGCCCAGCGGCGGCAGGATCACGCCGCCTTCGCCCTGAATCGGCTCCAGGATCACCGCCGCGACATCATCGCCAGTTTTACGGCATTCGGTCAGCAGGGTGCGCATCGCGTTAATATCGCCAAAAGGCACGTGGCGAAAGCCCGGCAGCAGCGGCATAAACGGTTTGCGGAAGGTAGATTTGGCGGTGGCCGACAGCGCGCCCAGCGATTTACCATGAAACGCGCCGCTGGTGGCCACAAAGGTGAATTTGCCGCGCGGCGACTGGTACGCTTTGGCAAGCTTAAGCGCCGCTTCGACCGATTCCGTGCCGCTGTTGCTAAAGAAGCTGTATTTCAGTTTGCCAGGCGTCAAGGCCGCCAGCGTTTTCGCGAGCATAGCGCGAAGCGGGTCGAGCAATTCCTGGCTGTGAAGGGGTTGTTTGGCGAGCTGATTCTGTACGGCGGAAACCACAGTTGGATTACGGTGCCCCACGTTGAAAATTCCAAAACCACCCAGGCAATCTAAAAACTCTACTCCCTGAGTGTCGACAAGCGTATTCAGACTTCCCGCTTGCCACTCTACGGCTCCGTAATCCCCGCCAGCGGTAACAGATTTTCGATACTCTAAAAACCCTGGATTCACATGCTCTTTAAAATACTCAATCACCTCTCGGTTAAGTTGTTTCATCTCCTCATGATCAAGCGTTTGCTTTTCAATGAGATTCAATGCGTGCGCGGTACAGGCAAGAGCCGAGGCGCTGGAAGGTAACCTGTTCAAAATAAGCTCCGGGGAATCGCGTATCACATGATACTGATTTAAGTATTGCAGGGATTACGCCACCTTCGATGACTTAACGAAAATCAAGATAAACGCCTGCGCAACCCAATATTGCGCAAAATTTAATCGTGCCGGGAGTGGGAACAGAAGCGTTGCCGCTGGGCTGGCGCGATCGGCTTCTGCGCTCGATTGGGTCAAGTGCACTGATGTGGTGCGTCACATGCTTATTAAGGAGGCGTTAACAGGTAAGGCTTTGTAGGTAATTTCTTAGAGAAAGTATTTCAAATCAAGCAATTAGAAAAACGTACAAAAAGTGCGGTTTAACTGGAATTTGCGATCTCGATCGGATTTAACAACTAAAGATAAACTGTTCACCGCCGAAATAAGATTAATCCACAAAATTAACATTCAAATAACCTGCAAGGGATGCCGATAATGTCCTCTCAACCGTACGTCACTCAGCGCGAGTATCCTCTGAACGACGATACCACCTTAATGTCCACCACCGATCTGCACAGCGTGATGACCCACACGAACGATACCTTTGTGCAGGTGAGCGGTTATCAACTCGATGAACTGCTGGGGCAACCGCACAATCTGGTGCGCCATCCGGACATGCCGAAAGCGGCATTTGCCGACATGTGGTACACGCTCCAGCAAGGTGAGCCGTGGAGCGGCATCGTCAAAAATCGCCGTAAGAATGGCGATCACTATTGGGTGCGTGCGAACGCCGTGCCGATGGTGCGTAACGGTCAGATGACGGGCTACATGTCGATTCGCACGCGCGCTACGGCTGACGAAATCGCGGCGGTTGAGCCGTTGTACAAAGCCCTGAACGAAGGGCGCTGCAAGAAACGGGTTCATAAAGGACTGGTGGTGGGTAAGGGCTTGCTCGGCAAAGTGCCCGCGATGCCGCTGCGCTGGCGGGTGCGCAGCGTGATGGCAGGCTTGTTTGCGGTGCTGGCCGCGACGCTTGTTGCGAGCCATGCGGGATGGGTGGCGCTTGTCGCCAGTGCGGTGGTCATGCTGCTGGGGACGATGTTATTCGAACAGCAAATCGTCCGCCCCATTGAGAATGTGGCACGCCAGGCACTAAAGGTGGCGACCGGTGAGCGCAACAGCGTGGAACACCTTAACCGCAGCGACGAGCTGGGTTTAACGTTGCGCGCGGTTGGCCAACTGGGCCTGATGTGTCGCTGGTTGATCAATGATGTGTCGAGTCAGGTGGTGAGCGTGCGTGACGGCAGCGATAAGCTGGCTAAGGGCAATGAAGATCTTAATGACCGTACCCGCCAGACCGTCGCCAACGTGCAGCAGACGGTGACCACCATGAATCAGATGGCGGCCTCTGTGCAGAGCAACTCTGAAACCGCCGTTGCCGCCGACAAGCTTTCTATGGCGGCGAGCGGGGCGGCAAGTGAGGGCGGTAACGCGATGCAGACCGTGGTGAAAACGATGGATGAAATCGCCGACAGCACCCAGCGTATCGGTTCAATCACCAAACTTATCAATGACATTGCCTTCCAGACCAATATTCTGGCCCTGAATGCGGCGGTGGAAGCCGCGCGCGCGGGTGAGCAGGGTAAAGGTTTTGCGGTCGTCGCGGGCGAGGTGCGTCATCTGGCCAGCCGCAGCGCCAACGCAGCGAATGATATCCGTAAGCTAATCGATGCCAGCGCCAGCAAGGTGCAGTCTGGTTCCGATCAGGTTCATGCGGCGGGACGTACGATGGATGACATTGTCGAGCAGGTGCAAAACGTCACGCGACTGATCGCTCAGATCAGCCATTCGACGTCTGAACAAGCGACGGGTCTCTCCGATCTGACTCGCGCGGTGGCTGAGTTAAACGGCATCACCCAGAAAAACGCCGATCTGGTGGAAGAGAGCGCCCGCGTCTCGGCGATGGTGAAACACCGAGCCGGGCGTCTGGAAGATGCGGTGACTGTGCTCCACTGATTCAATAACGTTCCAGTAAAGCCGTTTATTTCGTTGGGAATAAACGGCTTTTTTATTTCATTTTATGTCTGAATAATGATCGCACATTGTTAAATTAATATTAAATAACTAAAGTAACCGTCAAAGTTATTTATAACAACCTAAGGCAATTTCACCTAATTGTGTTTTGAGATACTTGTCGCAGAGGCTATATAACGATCGATGCGGATAATTCAATAGGTGTGGCCTATCCATAATATGATTATTAAATAAAAAAACGATCAATCTCATAAAGTTAGCGAATCTGTTACCGATAACGAAGATCGTCTGAGAAATAATCACATTGATGGAGTATATATGTTCTTACATGACGTAAAGATCGGCACAAAATTATTTCTGGCCTTTGGGTTCTTTATTGTCTTGATGGTGGCGAGCGCGAGCTTGTCCCTTTTGAGCCTGAATCGGGCCAATAACGGTATGCAATCCATTATTTCCGACGACTACCCCACGACGGTAAAAGCTAACCAGCTGGTCGATAATTTTCAGGAATTTGTCAGCACTCAACAGCTCATGCTACTGGATGACCAGGGAACCTATGCCGGGGAGTCGCAGCAGCGTCTGAAGGCGATCAGCGGGCAGATCACCCTCATTCTCAAAGATTTGAACCGGGATTTGCAGGATAAAAAATCGCAACAGATCCTGGCCGGGATCGGCGAAGTGCGTCAGCAGTATCTCGACTCTCGCTATCGCATTCTGCAAGCCGTGCAGAACAACGATCGCGCAGGAGCGATTCAGGAGATGATGACCAACACCGTTAACCTGCAACGCGCTTATAAAGCCAAGGTGCAGGAGCTGATCGCGGTACAAAATACCGAGATGCAAAGCGCGGGTAAGCAGGTTGATAGCGACTTCAGCACTAATCGCTTGATGCTAATTTTACTCATGCTGATAAGCGTGGTGGCCGCAAGCGCGATGGGTTGGTTTATCGTCCGTTCGATTACGCGTCCGCTGGGAGAGGCGGTTTCCTTCGCGGAAGCCATCGCGGAAGGGGATTTAACCCGTAATATTTCCACACGCTCCAAAGACGAAACGGGCCTGCTACTGCACGCCCTAATGGAGATGAAAACCCGTCTGCTGGAAATTGTGCAGCAGGTGCAATCCGGCTCGGAGAATATCTCCAGCGCGGCGGCGCAGATTGTGGCAGGCAACCAGGATCTGGCCGCGCGAACCGAGGAGCAGGCGAGCTCCGTTGAGCAAACCGCAGCCTCGATGGAACAGATTACTGCGACGGTGAAAAATACCGCCGCGCATACGGGAGAAGCGACCACGCTCTCGGCAGATGCTGCCACCGTAGTGAAAAACAACGGCGAGATGATGAAGCAGGTCACGCAAAAAATGCGCCTGATTAATGAAACCTCTAACCGCATGTCTGACATCATCAACCTGATTGATTCCATTGCCTTCCAGACCAATATTCTGGCGCTGAACGCGGCGGTGGAAGCGGCACGTGCCGGTGAACATGGGCGCGGATTTGCCGTCGTGGCAGGTGAGGTGCGTCAACTGGCGCAGAAGAGCGCTTCGTCGGCCAGCGAAATTCGCCAGCTGATTGAAAGCTCAACCAGCCAGACTCAAGACGGGATGAACCTTGTAGAAAAAGCCAGCGGGCTGATTAACGGCATGGTTGGGAACGTGGAGGAGATGGATATGATTCTGCGTGAAATCCGTCAGGCCAGCCACGAGCAGACCGAGGGCATTTCGCAGATCAATAGCGCGATTGGCCTGATTGATTCCACGACCCAGCAGAACTCAGCGCTGGTGGAAGAGTCCGTTGCCGCAGCGGCTTCGCTTAACGATCAGGCGATGCACTTAAAAGAGCTGGTGAAAGTCTTCCGCGTGCGCGGGGACACGCTGGCTTAATCGAGCTGGGCTATCTCCAGCGATGCGCGGTCGATAACACCGATAATGTGTTTAAGCTGCGCGTCGCTGAGTCCTTCCTGGTTAACCTTCATATCCAGAACGGCTTTGAAATTATCTAATGCCCGCTTCATCTGTGGGTTTTTGCGTAACTGGAATCCCACGCAGCGGGCTTTTATACGTGCCTGAATGTTCTCAAGCTGTTCCAGATTTTCATCAAGCCAGTGCTGCCCGGCAACGGTGATGGCAATCTTTTTACGCCCGTTCTCTTCTTCCGTAATGGTAATAAAGGCCTGATCCTGCAGGAAATCGAGCGTCGGATAGATAACGCCAGGACTCGGCGCGTAGTTGCCCTGAGTCATGCTTTCGATCTCTTTGATCATCTCGTAACCGTGGCTGGCACTGCGGGTCAGAATGTCCAGGATAACCAGCCTGAGCTCACCGTGACCAAAGAAGCGCTGACGGCGTCCGCCGCCTTCGTGGGAATGTCGCATGTCTTTTCTCTTTTATTTGATATATCTAATTTATATCTAAAATATATTTAGATGCAATCTAAAAATTCTTGCAATCTTGATTGTTAGCAATCATTATCATTTAAAACTAATTTAGATATATCGTATTCACTGCATGAAGGGATAAAAATGACCTCTACCCGTTACCCACAGCGTGTCCGTAATGCGCTGCGTTTTCGCGAGCTAAACGTGCTCCGCGTCGAGCGCGTGAGCCCCGGTTTTCAGCGCATCGTCTTAGGCGGCGAGGCGTTGGACGGTTTTAGTTCACAAGGTTTTGACGACCACACCAAAGTCTTTTTCCCGGCACCCGGTGCCACCTTTGTACCGCCGGTTGTCACCGATGAAGGCATTGACTGGGGCGAGGGCGTTCGCCCGCAGGCGCGCGACTATACGCCGCTGTACGATGAGGCGCGTCACGAACTGGTGCTCGATTTCTTCGTTCATGACGGCGGTGTCGCCAGCAACTGGGCGGTGCAGGCAAAAGTGGGCGATAAGCTGACCATCGGCGGGCCGCGTGGTTCTTTGGTGGTGCCGGAAGATTATGCGTGGCAACTGTACGTGTGCGATGAGTCCGGTATGCCCGCGCTGCGTCGCCGTTTAGAAGGGATCGCTAAGCTGGCGGTGCGTCCTGAGATCCATGCGGTGGTCACCATAGGCGAAGAAACTTATAAGGACTATCTGGCACATCTGAGCGACTTCCCTATCACCTGGGTTGTGGGCCACAGCGAGCAGGCGATCACAGACCATCTGGCGCGGTTAAGCGTACCGGCTGAGGATTACTTTATTTGGCTGACCGGCGAAGGGAAGGTGGTTAAAAATCTAAGCCGTCAGTTTGAAACTGACGCGATTGATCAGCACCTGGTGCGTGCCAGCGCATACTGGCACGCGAAGTAGGCGCTAAGATTCAGGCTGCGGAATCCAGCTGCGCTTCGCTCACCTGATGTTCGAGCGCGGCGCGCACATCGTGCAGCGCCTTCTCCTGCTGGGCAAAATAGGCTTCCATATTGTTCAGCGAGGAGACCAGCAGCCAGGACTCTTCTTTTTCCAGCTCCGCCAGTTCGTTGACCAGAGTGTCGATTTGTTCGCGCACCTGCGTCATTTTTTTGCGAATACGCTCCAGGTCGTTCAGCCTGTCGCTCGCCATCAGTGGTTCGAACCCCTTTTGCAGACGGGCCACCAATGAACGGATCGCTTTTACATCTCCACGCTGTTTGGCCTGGTTGAGCTGCACCATCATGGTATTGGCTTCATCTTTCAAATCGTCGGCCACCAGATCCGGATGGCAGAGTTTGCTCGCCTGACGCCAGAGCCGTTTCAGCTCGTTGCGATCCTCTTCCGAGAGATCTTTGCCCTTACGCAGACGGACTTCGGCATCGTGATGCTGCTCGCGATATTTCTCGTACTCTTCGTTGGCCTCATCTCGCGCTTGTCGGGCGGGTTCTTCTTCACGCGTCAGGCCATTTTCCAGCTCCTGCGCCTCATCCAGCAAATTAGCAATCAGGTTGCTTTGCTGATGAAGCTGCTTGCGAACCTCGCTGGCCTGGACTGAATCAGCGGGAAGGTTGCGCCAACGCTGCGTGAGCGTTGCCAGCACTTCTACTGCCTGTGCCATATATTGCTGGCAACGGCGATAGTCTTCTTCCCGGTGGCGCGCTTCTGCCTGCTGACGGCGCAAATTCAGCTCTGCAAGGGTCTTGCGTAAAGAGAGGATCTGCTGCATCAGCGGACCAAGACGCGAGAAATAGAGATCGTTGAACTCATCAAGCTGCTGTACGCGCGCGTTGCGGCGATCAATCAGATTGCGCAGACGCTCTTCCAGCGCTTTCAGCTCCAGTTTGCTGGCCGCCACTTGCGGATCGCGCCACTGGGTAATCGCCCGCTGGCTCTGCAACCAGTTGACGATGGCGGTGATGGCAGCGGTGTAGTTTTTACTCTCAAGCGCCGTGACGATTGCCTGTAGCTCATCGCCAAACGCTTCGCTTTTCAGCCGTGCCAGCTGGCTCAGGATGATGTCGTCATCTTCCAGCTCGATAGCATTTTTAATGATTTCTAGCCGTTTGATCGGTGTGCTCATGATGCCTTTCGCTTTGGCGCTTAAGTATTTGAGTTAAGGTTAGTTGTTGCCACTACTACAGGAAATAATACACACGGATGATGATCGGCGCGATGGGGGATTTCTTTAGTTTTGACATGCGTTTTGTCTAAGGTGGTGCAGGTAGCCGCAGGGCAGGTCGATTTCTTTGCCCGACAGAATCAAAACACCGCCTCTTTTCTGAGAGGAAAATGTAAAAGTGTTAACGGTCTCGTGGAATTGTCAGCCAATTTAGGTCATACAAGAATCTTATTCGTTACGTGGTTAATTTTAAGGATAAGACTATGCCGGCAGTAATTGATAAAGCTTTGGATTTCATCGGTGGTATGAATACATCTGTGTCAGAGCCACAGTCAATGGACGAAAGTACCGCGAAGGGGATGTTGAAGTATCTGAAAGAGCTGGGTGTGCCCGCAAGCGCAGACGATGTAACAACTCGTGGTGTCCAGGAAGGATGGGATACCGGTTTTACAAATAAGGTGGCTGGCTGGGCTGAAAAGATCGAGTCTGGTCGTCACATTGTTATCAAAAATCCCGAATACTTTTCTTCCTATATGCGTGAGCAACTCCGCGAATTAGTGTGAGTTGAGCCGCTACTGATAGTCATCCATCTGGACGCTTTTTATAGCGTCCATTTCATTTTTATTGCTGCCCATTTTGCCTGGCCTGGTAAAAATCTTAAAAAGCGCAGAAACAATCTGATTTTCATTTACTGACATTTACACCATTTACTTTTTGACATAAGTTGCTCGTTTTTTGACAGTCAAGTTTGAAAACGGACTTTGGGCAGGAGCTACGGTGGTGTTAGGGAAAACGTCGGTAATAATCGTGCTGGCAGGCCTTGGCCTGATAGCGTCTTGTGTTGCGCAGGCAGCCCCGTTGTCGCCAGCAGACAGAAATACTATCCAGCAACAGCAGCAGCAACTTCTGAACGAGAACCAGCGTCAGCGCGAAGAGCTAGAACGCAGCGTGGTATTACCGCGCCAGGTTAAGCCAGACGACGTCACCGCAGCCCAGGGTCCATGTTTCGTTATTAAACGTATCGAACTGACCGACGCCACTCTGATTTCCTCCTCTGCCGCCGCCCGGCTTACTGCACCGTGGATCAACCAATGTCTGGATCTGGCGTGGCTTAATACGCTGACTCATTCCATTTCCGACTGGTATATCAGCCGGGGCTATATCACCAGCCGCGCGTTTTTAACGGAACAAGATCTCTCTACGGGCGTACTGCATCTTGCCGTACTGGAAGGCAAACTCCAGCAAATCCGCCTTGAAGGCGTGCCTGAGCGTACCCTGAAAATGACGTTCCCAGGGCTTGAAGGCAAGATCCTGAATCTGCGGGATATCGAACAAGGTATGGAGCAGCTCAATCGGGTTCGACAAACACCGGTTGAGATTGAAATTTTGCCGGGTGAAAACCCTGGTTACTCGGTCGTTAATTTGACGGCGACGCCCGAATTTCCCCTCAGCGGCTCGGTGAGTTTTGATAATAGCGGGCAAAAAAGCACCGGAACCGGACAACTGAACGGCGCTTTATTCGGCAATAACGTGCTGGGGCTGGCGGATAAGTGGTTTGTGAGCGGCGGAAGGAGTAGCGATTTTTCAAACCGTCAGGATGCGCAAAACTTCGCGGCAGGCGTTAGCCTGCCCTATGGATATGGGCTATTTGATTACAGCTACAGCTGGAGCAACTATCTCAGCACCCTCGACAACCGGGGTTATCTCTGGCGGTCCACTGGTGATAACGAAACGCACCGCCTGGCGGGTTCATGGGTGCTTTTCCGTAACGGGGATATCAAAACCAGCGCCGCTATCGGCTTTACCCACCGCATCAACCATAACTATCTCGATAACGTGTTGCTGGCGACCAGCAGTCGCAGGCTCTCCAGCATTTCGTTTGGCATTAACCACACGCAGAAAATTATCTCGGGCGTTGCCACCTTCAATCCGACCTTCACTCAGGGCGTGCCGTGGATGGGCGCGGAAGATGACCACGATAAGCACGGCGATGTGCCGAAAGCGGAATTTCGCAAATGGAGCGTCAACGGCAGTTATCAGCAACCCATCACGGCCACATTAAGCTGGCTCTCCAGCGCCTATTTCCAGTGGTCACCAGACCGACTGTACGGCAGCGAACGCTTAACGCTGGGAGGCGAGGCGTCCGTGCGCGGTTTTAAAGAACAGTATATTTCCGGCGATAACGGTGGTTACTGGCGTAACGAACTCAACTATTCGCTCTTCTCGTTGCCCTGGATTGGGCAGATCGGGGCTTTGGCGGCATTCGATGGCGGCTGGCTTAAAAAAGACGGCTTTGATCGCTACGCCTCTGGCACGCTCTGGGGCGCTGCGGTCGGGCTGACCAGTGCTAACCGTTGGTTCTCCAGCCAGTTCACGCTGGGAATGCCGGTGGATTACCCGGCGTGGTTAGCACCGGATCATCTGAATATTTATTACCGCGTGGCGGTGGCTTTTTAAGGGACAGGGAAGATGGAAAAGGATCAGGTTTGTTTTTCACAGCGCGTGTTGAGCGCGTTGCTAAGCGTGCTGTTAGCCACACAGCCACTGCTTCCCGCCGTCGCGGCGACGCTCTCCCCCACCGGAACGACGCAACTGGATAAGGCGGCAAACGGTGTGCCGGTTGTGAATATCGCAACGCCTAATCAGTCCGGGATTTCCCACAACAAATATAACGACTACAACGTCGGGAAAGAGGGACTGATCCTTAACAACGCCACCGGGCAGCTTAATCAGACCCAGCTTGGCGGCATCATCCAGAACAACCCCAACCTGAAAGCCGGGCAGGAAGCCAAAGGCATTATTAACGAAGTGACCGGCACAAACCGCTCGCAGCTTCAGGGCTATACCGAAGTGGCGGGCAAAGCAGCGAACGTGATGGTCGCTAACCCTTACGGCATCACCTGCAACGGCTGCGGGTTTATCAATACGCCGAATGCCACATTGACCACCGGTAAACCGGTACTGGGCACTGATGGCACTTTGCAATCGCTGGATGTCACCAAAGGCAGCATCACCATTGAAGGTGCTGGTCTGGATGGCAGCCAGAGCGATGCTGTCGCCATTATTTCTCGTGCCACCGAGATTAACGCCAGTCTGCATGCAAAAAACCTGAACGTCATTGCCGGGTCCAACCGCATGGCGGCAAACGGTAGCGTGAGTGCGATGAAAGGTGAAGGTGCCGCACCGACGGTGGCGGTAGACACCGGCGCGCTGGGCGGCATGTACGCCAACCGCATTCATCTGGTCTCCAGCGAAAAAGGGCTGGGGGTAAACCTTGGCAACCTGAACGCGAGGCAGGGGGATATCAGTCTTGATGCCAGCGGGAAACTGGTGGTGAACAACAGCCTGTCCAGCGGGGCGTTCACGGCGAAGGGCCAAAGTCTTACCCTGACAGGCGATCACAAAGCGGGTGGCGACATCGTTGCGTTCGGACAAGAGGCGCTGGTTCTGAATGGCGCTCAGATTTCTGCGGGTCAGGATCTTCAGTTATCCAGTAGTGGGGGGCTCTCGCAGAATGGCGGGTCGCTTTCTGCCGGGCGGGATACGACACTACGCGCAAAACAACTCACCCAAAGCACAGAGGCTCAGGCCGGGGCCGGGCGTAATCTTGCTGTCACCGCGACGCAAAGTGCGATCTTTGACGGCTCGTTGGTTGCCGGAAATCGGCTCTCGGCGGAAGGTGGGGCGATCACCCAGCGCGGAAATCTGAGCGCCACGGATGTTGCATTAAGCGGTCAGTCTCTTACCCAGGAAAGTAGCGGGAAAACCAACGCCAGCGGTAACGTCACGCTGAATGCGACCGGTAATGCCGCGCTCAACGGCAGCACCGTGGCTGGAAAATCGCTTTCATCCACAACGGGTAGCCTCAATACGCGGGGTTCGCTGTCCGCAGGCTCGGATGTCGTCCTCAATACCGGGGTTTTCACCCACGACGGTACCCTTCAGGGCAACAGGCTGAGCATCGCGGGGACCGACATCAACAGCACCGGTTCCATGATGAGCGGCAGCACGCTTGTGATTGACGGTCGTAATGTCACCCTGAAAGGTAACACTGGCGCGAAAAGCAACGCCACGATTGTCGCCAGCGGCAAGCTGGATAACAGCGGGAAACTGGTCAGTGACGACATCCTGAACCTGAGTGCCGCGCAACTCAACAACAGCGGTACGCTTTCGGGGGCGAAAGGACTGACCGCAACGGCGGGGACATTCACCACTGGCGCGACGTCGGTCACGCACAGTGACGGGGACCTCACGCTCAATGCTGAAAGCGCATCGCTTGCCGGAGAAACCAGCGCGGGCGGGAAGACCACTGTGAAGGGCAGCGCCCTTCATACCGCGACGACATCCCAGCTTCAGGGCCGGGACGTTACCATTGAAGTACAGACAGCAGAGCTAAACGGCACTCAGAACGCCGCCGGTAATCTTACAATGGCGGCACGCGACGGCCTGACGCACGCGGGTAAAACCTCAGCGGCAACGCTGGTAGCAAACAGCACGACGCTCACCAACAGCGGCGTACTGACGGCAAACTCACTGCACTTGAATGCGCCGCATATCATCAATAGCGGACTGCTCCAGGGGCAGACAACCTTATCCCTGGTTGCCACCCTGCTGGAAAACCAAAGCAGCGGGATGATCTATTCTCCCTCTGCGCTCTCTTTTGCCCTACAGGATTTGAGAAACGCCGGGATCATCACCAGCGACGCGGCGCTCTCGCTTTCCGGCGCTCAACTGACCAACAGCGGAGAGCTGAGCGGCAAGTCACTGCTCCTGGACGTCGGCTCACTGAATAATACGTCGGGCGGGCTTCTGCTGGCGCAGGATGCTAACGACATGACGGCGATGTCCCTGACCAACGTGGGAACCGTGGCAGGTAACGCCCTGTCGCTGAAGGCCGATCGGCTTGATAGCCGCGGTTTGCTGCAGGGCGATAACGCTATGACGCTGACGGCGGGCATACTTAATCTTCTGGCGGGTTCACGCAGCCTGACCAACGGCGCACTAACGCTTTCCTCAACCGCCCTCACGACTGCAGGCCAGGTACAGGGAAAAACCCTTAGCCTGACGACAGAGAACTGGCAGCACAGCGGCACCCTGTTGACAACGGGGGCGATGAAAGCGACGGTCAACGACGCGCTTGTCACCACCGGTGACATCATGAGCCAGGGCAATCTGGAGATGAGCACTGCCTCGCTGGATAACCGGGGAAACCTGCTTTCAACCAGCGATGTTAGCGTATCTGGCGTATCAGTCACCAACAGCGGCGTGATGCAGGGCAATACTCTGACCGCTCGCGCCGACACCCTCACGAACAGCGGTACCCTGACGGGTATTGCCGCCCTGACGCTGGCCTCTCGCCTTGAGATGGCTGCTCCATTGTTAACGCTGACCAACAGCGGCAGCGGTGCGTTGCTGACGACCGGTAAGCTAACCCTGTCCTCTGGCGTCGTGAATAACGCCGGGCAGTGGCAGGGGCAGCAGATTTTGCTTACCGCCGGTACGCTGAACAACACCGGGGCTATTCAGGCCGAATCGTCACTGAACGCGACGCTGACGGGCAACCTGACCTCAGTGGCAGGGAGTAAAATTACCTCCAACGGCAGCCTGGCGTTATCCGCGTTAAGCATGATTAACGCAGGGCAATGGATTGCCAAAAACCTCACCCTGAAGGCGAATACGCTGACCAGCAGCGCAGAGATAACCGGCGTAGATACGCTTGATCTGACGCTGGCTCAGCGCCTGGAAAACCAGGCCGGGAGCAAATTACTGAGCGCCGGTGCGCTGACGCTGAATGCGAACACTATCGTGAACGCCGGACAAATTCAGGGCAGTGCAACCCGACTGACCGGCAGCATGTTTGATAACAGCGGGCGTGTGCAGGGCGACACCCTGAGCCTGAGTGCCAGTAACTCGCTCAATAACGCGACGGGTGGCGTGCTGGTAAGCCAGAACCGGCTGGAGGTGACTTCGCCGGTGGTGATTAATCGGGGTACTCTTCAGGGCGCTGACACAGCGGTGACTGCCGCGACCATGCTGCAAAACGACGGCAATATCCTTTCTGCGGGCGCGCTCACGCTGAATTCTTCTGAGCTGACTAACGGCGGGCTGATTCAGGCGGTAAAACTGCTCGCTGCGGTAGTGAAGGCCGTTAACACTGGTCGCTTCATTGTGGCTGATAGCGCCGAACTGCGCGGGAACACGCTTACCAACAGCGGCACCTTGCAGGGAGCAGACCTGCTTCTGAATTACCAAAATATCGCCAACAGCGGTACGGTGCTGGGCACCTCTTCGCTTGGGGTTAACAGCGATGAAGTGAACAACACGGCCAGCGGCAGGCTCTTCAGTGCGGGCAATCTCTTGCTCGACAGCAGTACGATGCGCGGCGACGGGCAAATTGTCGCCCTGGGGGATGTTACGCTGAAGCTGGTGAGTGCGCTTAACCACGCCAGTACTCTGGCGGCGGGTAAAACGCTGGCGGTCACCTCTCAGGGTGACATTATCAATACCGGCGTGATGCAGGGGAACGGCCTTACGATTAATGCTGGCGGCAAGTTTACCAACGATGGTCAGCTCACCGCAGGGAACGCCAGCAGCACATTCAGCGGGCAAAACATTCTGCTTAACGCTGCCGGAAGTCTTTCGGCGGGCGGCGATGTGGCCTTTACCAGCCTGAGTGACATGACGGTTAACGGTTTCACCGGCACGGCGGGTAGCCTGACGATGACGGCGGCGGGCACCTTGCTCAATACCGCGCTGATCTACGCCGCGAACGACATGCGCCTGTATGCCGATCGTATCCATAACGTCTACGGCGATATCCTGGCGGGCAACAGCCTGTGGATGCAGAAGAACGCGGCGGGTGCAGCGAACAGTGAGGTGGTTAACACGTCGGGGAATATTGAGACGCTGCAAGGCGATATCACTATCAAGACCGCGCATCTGTTGAATGAGCGGGACGGAAGCCATTCAAATACGCAGGTTATTGCTCTCGTTAATCCGACCTGGGTGGGGAACGACTCTATTTACCTCAGCCTTGAAGATATGGATAAGGACAGTTTTGCTGTAGTCAAAACCCGAACGCAGGTCCATGTCGGTAGCTGTATGAGCATCTCGATGTATCCTGGCGCCTGCACCATGGACGAGCCTTTCTTCACCACCTCCTGGCGTTTTACGGATGCGGGGAAAACTAAGCGTTTTGCGATTAAAAAAACGGAGGTTGATGTCACTAGCTCCGGAAACGTGGCACGTATCGCGTCAGGCAAAAATTTAGTCATCGCAGCAATGATGCTGGACAATAACGGCAGCACCATTCTGGCTAACCGCGATATCCTCCTGCAGGGTGAACAACTCAATAACCAGAGCTATCAGGCCAGTTCCGAAACAGAATATCTCGTCTATTCGGCATCAACCATCACCTCGGGTGGCGCAACGTATGTACTCTCCGGGCGTGAAATTGAGTCGGACTCCACGGGCGCGGTCGTGCGTGCCGTTATCCAGGCTGGTGGCAATATCACCGCTAACTTCACCCGTGATATCAGCAATACCCTGACTACCGCCAACACGGACGGCTTCAGCAATACGCTTTCCGCGCCAACCCTGAACACACTCAGTAATCAGACCATTGCCAGCGGTGAGCAGGCGCAATCGCTTATCGGCCTGGATTCGCTCGATATCACCACGCCGCAGTGGCGGGATGCTGTGACGGATGCCCTGAAAGATCTCAGCGGCGGCACCTCGCTCGATAACACCACTGGCAAAGGCAGTGATACCAGCGCATATCCGCTGCCTTCCGGCAACAACGGTTATTTTGTGCCCTCCTCCGATCCTGATAGCCCTTATCTCATCACCGTTAATCCAAAACTCGACGGCCTGGGCCAGCTTGATGCTGCGGCATACGATGACCTGTATGCCCTGCTGGGGATGAAGCCGGGCGATGCCCCGCGTGAAACCAACAGCGCATATACCGATCAGAATACGTTCCTCGGCTCGTCCTATTTCCTTGATCGGCTAGGGCTGAACCCGGACCGCGATTACCGTTTCCTCGGTGATGCGGCGTTTGATACCCGCTATGTCAGCAATGCCATTCTCAACCAGACCGGCAGCCGCTACATCAACGGGATTGGATCGGACCTGGATCAGATGCGCTATCTGATGGACAGCGCCGCCGCACAGCAGCAGACGCTGGGCCTGCAGTTTGGTGTGGCCCTGACGGCAGCCCAGATTGCGGCCCTGGACAGTAGCCTGCTGTGGTGGGAAACGTCTTCCATCAATGGCCAGACGGTAATGGTGCCTAAAGTGTATCTGTCACCGAAGGATGTCACCGTTCAGAACGGCAGCGTTATCAGCGGCAACAATGTGCAGCTGGCGGGTGGCAATATCACCAACAGCGGCAGCACCCTTGCGGCATCGAATCAGCTTTCCCTCGACGCCAGCAACAGTATCAGCAACCTGAGCGCGGGACTCATCAACGCTGGAGGTAACCTGAATCTGAGCGCCATTGGCGATATCAATAACATTGGCTCCGCCATCAGCGGTAAGACCGTTGGGCTGGAGAGCGTAACGGGGAGTATCAACAACATCACCCGCGCGCAGCAGTGGAATATTGATGCGGGTAATGTACATATTGCCGGTACCGATGTGGGCGATACCGCGTCCATCACAGCGACTGACGGGCTGGCGATGCGCGCCGGGCAGGATATCAACATCACCGGTGCCAGCGTGTCGGCAGGTAACGGTCTTGGCATGGTGGCGGGGAATGATATCAACATTGCCTCCAATGAGATTGCAACGAGCGAAAGTCGTTCGGGGCGCGGCGTAACGGCAACCGGCACGTCGTCCACCACGAATCAGGGCAGCAGCATTACTGCGGGCGGGGATGCTGTGATGCAGGCGGGTAATAACCTTACCGTGTCAGCGAGCGCCATCGACGCAGGTAAAACGGCCCAACTGGTGGCAGGCAACGACCTGAACCTGAACGCGGCGGGCAACGGACAGACCAGCCGCACGGGCGGCAGCGAAAGCCATCAGAGCAGCGTAGACAGAACCACGATTTCAGCGGGTGATAACGTGACGCTGGTTGCCGGACGGGATGTCACCAGCCAGGCGGCAGGCATTGCGGCAGAAGGGAGTGTTGGCATCCAGGCAGGGCGGGACATCAATCTGCTGGCAGAGGCGACCACGACAGGGAGCAGCAGTCACAGCAGTAAGAAAACCGTCATCGACGAATCCGTACGTCAGCAGGGCACAGAGATTGCCAGCGGCGGCAACACCACGATGATTGCCGGGCGCGACGTCAATACCGAGGCAGCACAGGTTACCGCCAGCGGCGACATCGGCGTGGCCGCAGGACGGGATGTGAATCTGATTACCGCCACGGAAAGTGACTACCACTACAAAGAGCAGACGAAAACCAAGAAAGGGTTCCTCAGCAGCAAGAAGACCCACACGATAGAAGAAGACAGCGCCACACGCGAAGCGGGCACGCTGCTTTCAGGGGATAACGTCTCCGTGCAGGCGGGCAATAACCTGCTGGTGAAAGGCTCCTCGGTGGCGGGTGACAATACCGTGGCGCTCGGAGCAGGTAACAACGTCGATATTGTGGCGGCCACCAACACCGACTCCTCATGGCGCTTTAAGGAAGAGAAAAAGAGCGGCCTGATGGGCAGCGGGGGGATCGGGTTTACCATCGGCAGCAGTCAATCCACTCACGACCTACGTGAAGCGGGTACCACCCAGAGCCAGAGCTTTAGCACCATAGGTTCAACGGGCGGTAACGTAACGATTTCGGCCGGAAACCAGGCGCACATTGGCGGGGCAGACCTGATAGCCGGAAAGGATTTAAGCCTGAGCGGCAGCAGCGTCATCATTGATCCTGGTCACGATAAGCGCACCCGTGACGAAACCTTTGAGCAGAAGAAGAGCGGCCTGACGGTGGCGTTGTCCGGGACTGTAGGCAGCGCGATCAACAATACCGTTACGACAGCTCAGAGCACTCATGAAGAAAGTGACAGCC